>NZ_BONC01000104.1 GCF_016862515.1 Asanoa iriomotensis | reverse complement strand
TGCGCTGCCGGGTCCGCCGTTGCCTCCTCTGCGATCTAGTGCCGCACCGGGCAGGCTGGGCGCAGGGTCGGGGACGGGAGCATGCGGGACGGTGCCGCCGGCGGGATCGGCTGGGTCGGGATGCGGCGCTGCTGCTCCGGGGGTGCTGCCGGTGCCGTCTCCTCCGGGTGCGCCACGTGGGCGCGGTGGCCGTGGATGGCCAGGGCCCGGGCGTCCGCGTCCAGGTAGAAGTTCGGGCGCTCGTCGGACTCGCGGTAGTAGCGGTGGAACACCCCGGTCGCACCGCCGGACATCGGGGGCACGATCCAGCTCCAGTCCGCCGGCACCTCGCGGCCCGCCTTGGCCTCGTTGCCGATGTGCGCCAGGAAGCGGTCGGACTCGGTGTGGTGGTCGGTGATCTTCACGCCGACCCGCTCGAACGACCAGAGCACCGCGCGGTTGAGCTCGACCAGCGCGCGGTCGCGCCAGAGGGTCCGCGGCTTGGACGTGTCGAGGCCCATCATCTTGGCCACCACCGGCACCATGTTGTAGCGGTCCGGGTCGGCCAGGTTGCGGGCGCCGATCTCGGTGCCCATGTACCAGCCGTTGAACGGCGCCAGCGGGTAGTGCACCCCGCCGATCGTCAGCCGCATGTTGGAGATCGCCGGCACCGCGTGCCAGCGCAGGCCCAGCTCCGCGAACCACGCGTATTCCGGGTGCACCAGCGGCACCTCCAGCACCGCGCGTTCCGGCAGCTCGAACAGGCGGACACCGTGCGCCGGGGTCTCGATCGCGACCGGCAGCACGTCGAACGCGTCGCCCTTGCCCCGCCAGCCCAGGTCGCGCATCGACTCGGTGAACCGCACCGCCCGCGGGTCACCGGTCACGCCGCCGTTCACGTCGCGGTAGCCCGCATAGCGGATGAGTTGCTCGTTCCAGATCCGCGCATACGGGCGGCCGGGCTGCGCCTGCGGGAACACCGAGATCACCGGACGGATGGCGCCGGGCTCCCGGTTGGCCGCCGCGGTGCCGCCGGCCATGCACAGGTGCCGCACGATCAGGGCGAAGATCTCCTCGGGTGTGCGCGCCCGGCGCCGGTCGAGCACCACCAGGCTGCGCCAGTAGAGCCGGCCGATGCAGCGGCTCGAGTTGCGCCACGCGACCCGGGCGCCGTAGGCGAGCTCGTCAGGGGTGTGCACGTAGGTGCCGGTCGCGGCGATCTGTGCCCGGACCACGGCCAGCCGGGGCTCCACCGAGCCCAGCTTGCTGTTGTCGCCGTAGCACATCCGCAGGAACTCCTCCGCCTCGGCGAAGTCGACCGAGGCGTCCGGGTCCCACGTCTCGGGGGGCATATCACGGTAACCAGGTGTCGTCATCGCGCCTCCCAGATTGATGACGTCGTCACTCATGTCCCACCGCGCACGGTGATGCCGCCGCAGTCGGGGGGCAGCTCCCGGAGCGCAGTGTGAGCAGAGTTTCACCTGGGGTCATACGCAGATCGGACACCTTGTGCGATCGTCTGGTGCACGCGTGAGACACGCACCGGCCTGCGAAAACATGAAACCGGCCCTACCTGGGAAGGTAGGGCCGGTTTCAGGTTGTCGCGGTCGCGACCGGTGTCACTCTCCCGGCGTCGACTTGGCGATCGTGCGCAGGAACTCGATGTTGGTGCGGGACTGCTTGAGCCGGTCCAGCAGGAGGTCGATCGCCGCCTGCGACTCGAGCGAGTGCAGCACCTTGCGGAGCTTGTGCGTGATCGCCAGCTCCTCCGGCGCGAGCAGGATCTCCTCCTTGCGCGTGCTGGACGGGTGGATGTCGATCGCGGGGAACACCCGCTTGTCGGCGATCTTCCGGTCCAGCTTGAGCTCGGCGTTGCCCGTGCCCTTGAACTCCTCGAAGATGACCGTGTCCATCATGGAACCGGTCTCCACCAGCGCGTTGGCGATGATGGTCAGCGACCCGCCGTTTTCGATGTTGCGGGCCGCGCCGAGGAAGCGCTTCGGCGGATAAAGTGCCGTGGAGTCGATGCCGCCGGAGAGGATCCGGCCGCTCGCCGGGGCCGCCAGGTTGTAGGCGCGACCGAGGCGGGTGATCGAGTCGAGCAGCACGACCACGTCGTGGCCGAGCTCGACCAGCCGCTTGGCCCGCTCGATGGCGAGCTCGGCGACCGTGGTGTGGTCCTGCGGCGGCCGGTCGAACGTGGACGAGATGACCTCGCCCTTGACCGAGCGCTGCATGTCGGTGACCTCTTCGGGGCGCTCGTCGATGAGCACGACCATGAGGTGGACCTCGGGGTGGTTGCGGGTGATCGCGTTGGCGATCGCCTGCTGGATCATCGTCTTGCCGGCCTTGGGCGGCGACACGATCAGCGCGCGCTGCCCCTTGCCGATCGGCATGATCAGGTCGATGACCCGGGTGGTCAGGATGTGCGGCTCGGTCTCCAGCCGCAGGCGCTCCTGCGGGTAGAGCGGGGTCAGCTTGTAGAACTCGGGGCGGCGCTTGGCCTCCTCCGGGTCCATGCCGTTGACCGTGTCGAGCCGGACCAGCGGGTTGTACTTGTCGCGCCGCTGCTCGCCCTCGCGGGCCTGGCGGACGGCACCGGTGACGGCGTCGCCGCGCCGCAGGCCGTATTTCTTGACCTGGGACATGGAGACGTAGACGTCGTTGGGGCCGGACAGGTAGCCCGTGGTGCGGACGAACGCGTAGTTGTCGAGCACGTCGACGATGCCGGCGACGGGCACGAGGACGTCGTCGTCGGTGACCTGCGGGTCACGGCTCTCGCGGCCCTCACGGCTCTCGCCGCCCTCGCCACGCTCACCGCGGCCCCGCCGGCGGTCACGGAACCGGCTGCGCCGGCTCCGCCGGCCGCCGCCCTCGCCGTCGTCGTCGTCGGTGTCGACGTCACGCCCGTCGCGCTGGCCCGCGGACTGGCCGTCGCGGCGGCCGTCACCCTGGCCGTCGCCCCGGCGGTTGTCACGCTGGCCGCGCTCGTTGCGGTCACCCCGGTCGCCGCGGTCTCCCCGCTCACCGCGGTCACCGCGGTCGTTGCGGCCCGACCGCTCGTCGGTGCGCTCGCCGCGCTCGTGGCGGTCGCCACGGTCACGGCTCTCCCGCTCACCGCGCGAGTCACGCTCGCCCCGCGAGTCACGGTCGCCCCGGGAGTCGTCGCGCTCTTCACGCTCGTCGACCCGCGGCTCGACCGTCGCGGAAGCGGTGGCCGTCGCCCGGCTGCGCCGCGAACGACCGCCCTCGGCGGCCACGGCCGGCGCCTCGATGGTCGCCACCGCGGACTGCGCGCCCGAGGCGGCGGAACCCGATGACGTGGCCGCACCGGTCGGAGCGGTCTCGCCGGCGGCGGTCGCCGGTGCGGTGTCGGCGGCGGAGGCGGACTCCGACCGCGGCCGCGGCGTGCCGGCGGCGGCGCCGTTCTGACGCTCGGAGATCGCGGTGATCAGCTCACCCTTGCGCATCCGGGCGGTGCCGGAGATCCCGAGGGACGCGGCCAGGCTCTGCAGCTCCGGCAGGAGCATCGCGGACAGCCCGCTGCCGCGCCGGCGTCGGGTGCCGGTGGTCGTGGCGTCGTCAGCGACGTTGGTGACATCCGACGTCACGTCGGTGGTGTCGCTCAATGGATTCCTTCCCTCGATAGGCCGGGGCTGCCCGGGTTTGGGTAGATCAGGTGGCCGGGCGGCCTCGGTGCACCCGCCTCGCTTGACGCGTGGACGGGCTTAGCACGCCAACTCATCGCGGTGGCATGTGGTGCGGCGTAAGCCGAGGCAGGAAATTGACGGACTGACCGTCGATAGCTTCGGGGATGCGCCGCCCCGCAGATCGCATGCTTCGCGGCTGTGCTAGGTCTAGAGCGTAATCAACTCTTCCGACCTGCGGCAACAGGGGCCCGCTCGGCGTGTCCGAGTCTACCTGAACCAATCCTGGCGCCGGCTACGTCTATCGCCAACTCGACCACACGCCAATCTATTCCCAGGTCGAGGTCGTGCGGGGGGCTGGAAAGCGCCAGCACGGTCGGGCCGGCACCGCTGACCACGGCCGCCACTCCCCGGCCGCGCAGCTCATCGACGAGCGCCGCGGTGGCCGGCATGCCCGGCGCCCGGTAGCCCTGGTGGAGCCGGTCGGCGGTGGCCGGGAACAGCAGGTCAGGGGCCTCGGTGAGGGCGTGCACGAGCAGCGCCGCCCGACCCGCCGTGAAGGCCGCGTCGTGGTGCGGCACCGTCGCCGGCAACGCCGCCCGCGCGTGCGCGGTCAGCCCGCGGTCGGACGGGATGAACACGGTCGGCCGGATCCGTTCGTCGGGGGCCAGCCGCACCGCGTGAAATGCGTCCTCGGCGGACCAGGCGATCACGAACCCGCCGAGCAGGCACGGCGCGACGTTGTCGGGATGGCCCTCCAGCTGCGCGGCCAGCGCCAGCGCTCCGGCGTCGTCGAGCAGTGTGGTGCCGTCGCGGACCAGTGCGCGGGCGAGTTGCACTCCGGCCACGATCGCCGCCGACGACGAGCCGAGCCCGCGCGCCTGCGGGATGCGGTTGACGCACTCGATCGCCACGCCCGGCGGCTGGCCGCCGAGCCGCTCGAAGGTCGCCGCCATCGCGCGCGCGATCAGGTGGTCGGCGCCGGTCGGCAGCTCGCCGGCCCCCTCGCCGGCCACGTCGACGTGCCAGCCGCGGTCGGTGACCCACGCGGCGACGTCGTCGTGCAGGCCGAGGGCCAGCCCGAGCGCGTCGAACCCGGGACCGAGGTTGGCGCTGGTCGCCGGCACCCGGACCCGTCTGGCGCCGTCGACGAAGGTCACACCCATGCCCCGCACTCTAGAACGCGCCACCGACAAGATCCGGCGGGTTCAGGAGTCGTCCGCGGAGTGGGCATCTGCCTCCGCCTCCGCCGGCGCGCGGACCGGGCGGCCGGCCGCGCGCAGGGCCTGGCGCAGCGCGTACTCGATCTGCGCGTTGACGCTGCGCAGGTCGTCCGCCGCCCACCGGGCCAGCGCGTCGTAGACCTGTGGATCCAGCCGCAGCAACAGCTTCTTGCGCTCGGCCATGCCGAAATCCGCCCTGTCGTCAGTACAGCGTGCCCGCGTTGACCACCGGTGAGACGGCCCGGTCGCCGCAGAGCACCACCAGCAGGTTGGAGACCATCTGCGCCTTGCGCTCCTCGTCGAGCTCGACGACGTGCTGCTCGCTGAGCTTCTCGAGCGCGCCGGACACCATGCCGACCGCACCCTCGACGATCTTGTAACGGGCGGCCACGATGGCGGCTGCTTGCTGCCGCGCGAGCATGGCCTGGGCGATCTCCGGCGCGTAGGCCAGGTGGGTCACCCGCGACTCGAGCACCTCGACACCCGCGAGCGCGAACCGCTCGGCCAGCTCGGCGGTGAGCTGCTCACTGACCACAGTGGCGTCGCGCAGGCTGGTCGCGCCGCGCTCGTGCGCCTCGTAGGGATAGGTGGTGGCCATGTGCCGGACGGCGGCCTCGGCCTGCACCGCCACGTAGCGCACGTAGTCGTCGACGCCGAACGCGGCGTTGGCCGAGTCGACCACGCGCCACACCACCACCGCGCCGATCTCGACGGGGTTGCCGTCGGCGTCGGACACCTTGAGCTTCTGCGTCTCGAAGTTGCGCACCCGCAGCGTGATCCGGCGCCGGGTCGTCAGCGGCCAGGTCCAGAAGAACCCGGCGTCGCGGACCGAGCCGACGTAACGACCGAAGAACTGCACGACCTGCGCGTCGTTGGGGTTGACCACGACGAACCCGGTCACGCCGAGGACCACGACGACGCCGAGCACGATCGCCACCGCGACGGTCGCCGGACTCGGCACCGCGACGCCGATCACCACCGCCACCGCTGCCAGCACGAGCACCAGCAGCAACGCGAGAAAGCCGGGCAGCCGGAAGGCTCGCTTCTCCATCGATACCCTCCTAGGTAGTATCAGAGTGATATCACTACGATACCGCGGGAGCGCTCGTCAGCGAAAGCCGCCGGGTGGCCAGCCACCAGCCGACCGCGTAGACGAGGGTCACCGCACCGCAGCCGGCGAGGATCACCCGCTCGTCGAGGCTGTCCACCACCGTCGCCACGCCGAGTTGGCTGACCGAGACCGCCAGCGTGGCCAGCATCAGGTCCGTGGCGAACACCCGGCCCCGCAACCGGTCCGGCACCTCGGTCTGCAGGGCGTAGTTGGACATCGTCCAGTTGCTGCCGGCGGCGAAGTGGGCCAGGAAGACCAGCACGAGCACGAGCGGGAACCAGGTCAGGACCGAGACACCGAGGTACGCGAGCCCGTAGGTCGACATCGACAGCGCGAGCCCCGGCAGCAGCAGCGCGCGTCGGGTCAGCAACGGCCGCAGCGCGAACGGCCCGACCAGCGCGCCCAGCCCGCGCAGCGCGAACAGCAGCCCGGCGCCGATCGGCCCGGCACCGTAGACGCCGGCGAGCAGCGGGAACACCGTGAGCACCCCGTTGCCGAGGCCGACCGCCGACTTCACGGTGACCAGCGCCCGCACGGTCGGGCGGGCGGCGATGTAGCGCAGCGCCTCACCGATCGCGGCGAGCGCCCGCGCCGGCGGCTCGGCGGCGTCCCGCGGCGCCTGCAGCGGCACCCGGATCCGGGCGGCCAGCACCGCCGCGCCGACCAGCGTCACCGCGGCGATCCAGAAGCAGGCGTACGGGCTGAGCACCGCGGTGAGGATGCCGCCGAGCGAGGCGCCGAGGACGGCCATCGTGCCCCACGCCGAGCCGGCGAGGGTGGTGGCCAGGCCCAGGTCCTCGGTTCTGACCACATTGGGCAGCGCGGCCGACGCGGCCGGCGAGTAGAAGCCCTTGGCCACCGCCATCCCGCCGACCACGGCGATGGCCAGCCAGGCCGTGCCCGGGGTGCGCACCAGCAGGAGGAGCAGGAGCACCGCGAGGCACGCCAGGTTGGCGGAGACCATGACCCGCTTGCGGTCGAGCCGGTCCGCGATCGTCCCGGCGTACGGCAGCACCAGCGCGGTGCTCCCGGTGTCGGCGGCCAGCACGAAGGCGCCCCAGGTCCCGCTGCCGGTCAGCTCCGGCAGGAGCACCAACAGCGGCACCATGACGAACCAGTCGGCGCCGAAGACGACGAGTTCCGCGACGAACAGTCGGCGGAAGTCGGGGTTGCGGACCAGAAGCGAAAGGAGCGGGGGCACTCCGAGAAGTTACCCCCGCTCCCGCACCGTCCTCAGTCCTCGCTCGGCGGCCGCGGCCGGTTGCGCGGCAGGCGGAGCACCTCGAACTGGTCGGTGCCCTCGAACAGGGCCGCGGACGGCCGGCTCGGGTCCGGGTCCGCGGTGCGCTGCAACGGCGAGCCGGCCGGCGTGGCGACCTGGTTGGGCGCCACATCGTCGAAGTTCTTCCGCCCGTGCCCGTTGGTCGACGGGTCCGGCCCGGTGCCGGCCGCACCGGCCCGGCGCAGCCGGAACCGCTCCTTGGTGCCCTCGACCATCGTGTAGAGCGTCGGCACCAGCACCAGCGTCAGCAGGGTCGAGGTGACCAGACCGCCGATCACGACGATGGCCAGCGGCTGCGAGATGAAGCCGCCCTCGCCGGTGAGGCCCAGCGCCATCGGCAGCAGCGCGAAGATCGTCGCCACCGCGGTCATCAGAATCGGCCGCAGCCGGCGCCGGCCGCCCTCGATCACCGCGTCCCGCACGCTCATGCCCTGGTCCCGGTACTGGTTGATCAGGTCCATCAGCACGATCGCGTTGGTGACCACGATGCCGACGAGCATCAGCATGCCGATCAGGGCCGGCACGCCCAGCGGGGTGCCGGTCAGCAGCAGCAGGCCGATCGCGCCGGTAGCCGCGAACGGCACCGACACGAGCAGGATCAGCGGCTGCACGAGGCTGCGGAAGGTGGCCACCATGATCACGAAGACGATCGCGATGGCTGCCAGCACCGCGGTGATCAGGTCACCGAAGGCGTCCGCCTGGTCGGCGCTGACGCCGCCGATCTCCCACGTCGCGCCGCCCGCCAGGGTCAGACCGTCGAGCCGCTTGGTCAGCTCCGTGGTCGTCTTGCCCAGGTTGGAGCCGGTCGCGGTGCCGGTGATGGTGACGCTGCGCTCGCCGTCGATCCGGTCGATCGCCACCGGCCCGTCGACGCTCTCCACCGTGGCCACCTGGCCGAGGGTCAGCGGCCGGCCGTTGCGCTGCACGCCGACCGTCAGCGCGCGGATCTGGTCGACGGTGGTCGGCGCGACGCCGCTCTGCACGACCACGTCGACGCGCTCGCCGTCGACGCTGATCTGGCCGGCCGGTGCGCCGCGCATCGCGGCGGAGACGAACTGGCCGAGCGACGCGTCGGTCAGCCCGAAGGTGGTGGCCAGCGAACGCTGGAGCTTGATGTCGAACCGGGTCGAGCTCTCGGAGAGCCCGCTCTGCACGTCGACCACGCCCGGCGTGTCGGCCAGCGCGGCCCGCACCTGCTCGGCCCCTGCGGCGAGCGCGTCCTGGTCGGACGCGCGGACCACGACCGCGAGCTGGTCGGCCTGCGCGGAGTTGCCGCCGCCGAAGGTGAACTCGCCGGCGTCGGACAGCTTGCCGACCTCGTCGCGGAGCTTCGCCTCGACGTCCTTGGACTCGACACCCTCGCGCAGGGTCAGCGAGTAGGTGGCCGTGCGGCCGCCCGCCGCGCCTTCCCACGGCAGCCCGGAGCCGCCGGCGGTGACCTGGTAGGACTCGACACCGTCGGTGCGGGCCAGGATCGACTCGACCCGCTTGGCGGCCTCGTCGGTCTGCGCCAGGCCGCTGCCGATCGGCAGCTCCTCGCTCATCGACAGGGTGTTGCCGCCGCTGTCGTCGAGGAAGTTGGTCTCCAGCCGGGTGCCGAGCGCGAACGTGCCGATCAGCACCACGAGGCCGATGGCGACCGTGGCCCAGCGGCGCGCGGTGGCGAACCGCACCACCGGCACGTACGCCCGCTGCAACGGGTTGTCGCGCTCCTTGGCCTCGGCCTGCGCGCGCACCCGCTCGTCGTCGGCGCCCGCGCCGGCCGGGCGCAGGAACCAGTACGCGAGCACCGGCACGACGGTGAGCGAGACGAGCAGCGAGGCCAGCAGCGCGACGGTGACGGTGATCGCGAACGGTGCGAAGAGCTGCCCGACGAAGCCGCCGACCAGCGCGATCGGCGCGAACACGGCGACCGTGGTCAGCGTCGACGCGGTCACCGCACCGGCCACCTCACGGACGCCGAGGAGGATCGCGGTGCGTTTGGCCTCGCCGTACCCGAGATGTCGTTTGATGTTCTCCAGGACGACGATCGAGTCGTCGACCACCCGGCCCACCGCGATGGTCAGCGCGCCGAGCGTGAGCAGGTTGAGCGAGTAGTCGCCGAGGTAGAGCACGATCAGCGCGACCAGCACGGACAGCGGGATCGAGACCGCGGTGACCAGCGTGGACCGCACCGAGAGCAGGAAGACCAGGATCACGATCACGGCCATCACGAGGCCCAGCAGGCCTTCGGTGGTCAGGCTGTCGATCGAGGACTCGACGAACGGCGCCTGGTCGAAGACCACGCTCAGCTCGGAGTTGACCGTCGTGCCGAGGTCGCCGAGCTGGTCGCGGACCGCGTGCGAGATCTCCACGGCGTTGCTGTCCGGCGAGCCGAAGATCTCGATGCCGAGGCTGGCCGTGCCGTTGGTGCGGGTGAACGAGGTGGCGGGCGCGAGGTCCTGCGCCACGTCGGCGACGTCGCCGAGCCGGGCCGGCGGGCTGGGCGAGGTGGCCGGCAGGTAGAGGTCCTTGAGGGCGTCCAGCGAGTCGATCTGGCCGCCGGTCTGCACCGAGTACGTCTTGTCGCCGTCGCTGATCGAGCCGGCGGGGATGGTCACGCCGTTGGCCTGCAGGGCCGTGGGGATCGCGACCGGGCTCACCCTGGCCGCGGCCAGCTTCGCCGGGTTCGGCGTGATCTTGACGATCTGCTCGCGGGCGCCGGAGACGTTGACCGTGCGGACCCCGTCGACGCTCTCCAACTCGGGCAGCACCTGGGTGCGCAGCCGGTCGGCCAGCGCGCGCTCGTCGTCGCGGATGGTCGCGGCGAGCACGAGCACCGGCAGGTCGTCGGTGCTGCCGGCGAACACCGTCGGGTCGACGTTGTCGGGCAGCTGCGGGCGGATCCGGTTGATCGCCGTCTGCATCTGGTTGACGGCACTGTCGAGGTCGGTGCCGAACTCGTACTCGACCTGGACGGTCGCCGAACCCTCGCGGCTGGTCGAGTTGACCTTCGACAGCCCGTCGATGCCCTGGATGCTGTTCTCCAGCGGCTCGGTGACCTGTTGCTCGACCACCTCGGGCGAGGCGCCGGGGTAGGTCGCGATGATGAACGCGCCCGGGAACTCCAACGACGGCAGGAGCTGTTGCTTCAGCTGGGGCAGGGTGAAAACGCCGAACAGGGTGATGACCACCGCGATCAGCGCGACGAGGCCCCGGTTGGCAAGACTGAGCCGGGCGAGTAGCGACATGCGGACGATTTTGGCCTAGCCGCTTGTCCCCGTTCCGCGCGGGGTGCGAAGGAACGGTCCCTTATTAACGCTTTCCGCAGAGGAACGGTCCGTTGTTAACGTCCGGCTTACGCGAGGTCGAGCGCGCGGGCCGCGATCAGCACGTCGTTGCGGATCGTCGTCGGTGACGGAGCCGTCGAGATCGCCCACTCCGGGTCCTTGAGCCCGTGCCCGGTGACCGTGCAGACCACCGTCGCGTCGCGCGGAATGAGCCCGGCGTCGGCGCTCTGCAGCAGACCCGCGACGCTGGCCGCGCTGCCCAACTCGACGAACACGCCGACCTCGCGGGCCAGCATCCGGTAGGCGGCCAGGATCTCCCGGTCGGTCACCGCGTTGATCAGACCGCCGGACTGCTCGCGGGCGTCGACGGCCTTGGTCCAGCTCGCCGGGTTGCCGATGCGGATCGCGGTGGCGATCGTCGAGGGCTCGCGGACCACGCTGCCGGTCACGATCGGCGCGGCACCGGAGGCCTGGAAACCGAACATCCTGGGTGCGCGGGTGGCCCGACCGGCCTGCGCGTCCTCCTGGTAGCCCATCCAGTAGGCGGCGATGTTGCCGGCGTTGCCGACCGGGAGGCAGTGGATGTGCGGCGCGTCGCCGAGCGCGTCGACGATCTCGAAGGCCGCCGTCTTCTGCCCGTGCAGGCGGTCGACGTTGACGGAGTTGACCAGCGCGACCGGGTATTCGACCGCCAGCTTCGAGGCGAGCCCGAGGCAGTCGTCGAAGTTGCCGGCGACCTGGAGCAGCTTGGCGCCGTGCACCAGGGCCTGGGCCAGCTTGCCGAGGGCGATCTTGCCCTGCGGCACGAGCACCGCGCAGGTCAGCCCGGCGCGTGCGGCGTACGCGGCGGCGGAGGCGCTGGTGTTGCCCGTCGAGGCGCAGATGATCGCCTTGTTGCCGGCCTCGACGGCCTTGGACACGGCGACGGTCATGCCGCGGTCCTTGAAGGACCCGGTCGGGTTGGCGCCCTCGACCTTGAGGAACACCTCGGCGCCCGTGCGCGAGGAGAGCACCGGCGCGGGCAGCAGGGGCGTGTTGCCTTCGTGGAGCGTGACCACCGGAGTGTCGTCGGTGACCGGCAGCCGGTCGCGGTAGGCGTCGATCAGTCCGCGCCACATGGCGTTCTCCTCGTGAAGGAAGCGTCACCGCCAGCGTAGGCGCACGCTAAGTGATCTTCACCGGCCGGTTCGCTGTTTCCACCGCTCGGGACGGTTGACCACCCCACTCCCGAGCGCGGTGCGCCGGTAGCGGATCTCGTGCCGGTGACGCTCGCCGACCACGAGCCCCGCCTCCCGCAGGACGCTCAGGTGCTCCGAGACGGTGGCCGGTGCCAGCGCGTGCCGGTGCGCGAGCGTGCTCGTGGTGGCGGGCTCGCTCAAACCGATCAACAGCGCCGCTCGGGTACGTCCGATGAGGCGCCCGAGCGCGGCGTCCGGTGTGCCACGCGGCTGGTGCCAGAGGCTTCCCGTGCCGCGGGCCGGGTAGATCACGGTCGGCTGCCACGGCTCGTCGAGCACGACGACGACCTGGTCCCACTTGAACGCGCTCGGCATCAGCACGAGTCCGGCGCCGGCGAGGTCGCGGTGGTCGTCGTCGCCGCGCGCCCGCGTGAGGGTGTTGTCGTGCCACCGCAGGGTCGGGTGCAGTTCGGCGAAGAGCCGGTCCAGGCCACCGTCGGCGAGCCGCCGGGTCTGGAAGCTGACGTCGGCGTCGAGCAGGGCCCGGACCCGTGGCCAGCCGGGCTCGACGAGGTCGTGCCAGGCGGCGCGGATCAGGTCGGTGAGCGTCGCGAGGACCGTCGCCGGATCGCCGCGGAGGCGCCGGCCGACCTCGCTGTCGGCCGCGCCCGGTGTGTCCGCCAGCGAGCGCTCGATCTCCGCCGCCACCCGGTCGGGCGGCGTGGCGGCGATCCGGGCCAGGTCGTCGTCGAAGGTGGCCTGCGGGCCGGCCGGCGGCGGCGACAGGAAGTCCGGGGTGTAGCCGCGCCGGGGCTGCAGCAGCGTGATCGGGCGCAGGTCTCGCCCGGCGGGTCGATCGGCCAGCCAGCGCGCGTGCGGTCCCGGCGACTCGGCCGGCAGCGTGAGCCGGATCGCCGACAGCGTCTCGAACGCGGGCGAGATCGCGAAGCGGCAGCGCAGCAGGTCGGCGGCGGTGAACCGCAGGGTGGCCGCCAATGCTCTCCTCAGGAAGGTTCGGCGGTGGCCGAATCACTGGTGGCGAGTGTAGCCGTCCGCCCAGGATGGGCCGACCTTTGCGAGCCGCTGGAGACGGAGACCTGAGATGACCGAGATCACCGCCGACTGGGAGAGTCGGGTCGCGCGGGCCTGGGCCGCGCTGGACGACCACGCCCCGGACGAGTTCGTGCGCCTGATCGGCGACCTCGCGGCCGAGCTGCCGGCCGACAGCGCCGTCGGGCTGTTCGAGCGGGCCTGCGCCTGGGATTCGACCGGGCATTCCGACAAGGCCGTCCCGCTCTACCGGCGGGCGCTCGAGGTCGGGCTCACCGGAATCCGGCGCCGCCGGGCGGTGATCCAGATGTCCAGCTCACTGCGGAACATCGGCCGGGCGCAGGAGAGCGTGGCGCTGCTGACCGCCGAGCGGGCCGCGGGCAGCGACGAACTCGACGACGCGGTGGCCGCGACGCTCGCGCTGGCGCTGGTCGACGTCGGCCGCGAGCGGGAGGCCGTCTCGGTCGCGGTGGCCGCCCTGGCCCCGCACCTGCCGCGCTACCAGCGCTCGATGGCCAACTACGCCCGGCTGCTGATCTCCTAAGCGCCGCCCTCGACGCGGAGGACGCTGGCGATGGCGCGGACGGTGTCGAGGCCCCGCAGCTCCTCCACCGTCGCGGCCAGGGCCGCGTCGGGGGCGCCGTGGGTGACGATCACCAGGACCGCGTCGTCGCCTCGGCCCGACTGGCGGACCGTGGCGATCGAGACGTCGTGCTTGGCGAAGATGCCGGCGACCGTGGCCAGCACGCCCGCGCGGTCGGCGACGTCGAGGCTCACGTGGTAGCGGGTGACGGCCTCGCCCATCGGGCGGATCGGCAGGGCCGCGTACGCGGACTCGCTCGCCGCCCGCGTGCCCGCGAGGTGGTTGCGGGCCACCGCGACGATGTCGCCCAGCACCGCGCTCGCGGTCGGCGCGCCGCCCGCGCCCCGGCCGTAGAACATGAGCTGGCCCGCCGCCTCGGCCTCGACGAACACCGCGTTGAACGCGTCGCCGACGCTGGCCAGCGGGTGGCTGCTGGGGATCATCGCCGGGTGCACCCGGACGCTGACCGACGGCCGGCCGTCGCTGTCGAGCGCGCGGGTGGCGATGCAGAGCAGCTTGATCGTGCAGCCCATCTGCTTGGCGCTGGCCACGTCCCGGGCGGTCACCGCGGTGATGCCCTCGCGGTAGACGTCGGCCGCTCCGACCCGGGTGTGGAAGGCCAGCGACGCCAGGATCGACGCCTTGGCCGCCGCGTCGAAGCCCTCGACGTCGGCGGTCGGGTCGGCCTCGGCGTAGCCGAGCGCGGTCGCCTCCTCCAGCGCCTCCTCGAAGCCGGCGCCGGTGGCGTCCATCGCCGAGAGGATGAAGTTGGTGGTGCCGTTGACGATGCCGGTGACCCGGTTGATCGTGTCGCCCTGCAGCGACTCGCGCAGGGGCCGCAGCAGCGGGATCGCGCCCGCGACGGCCGCCTCGTAGTAGAGGTCGGCGCCGCCCTCGGTGGCCGCGTCGTGCAGGGTGCCGCCGTCCTCGGCGAGCAGGGCCTTGTTGGCGGTGACCACGCTCTTGCCGGCCCGCAGCGCCTCGACCAGCCAGGTGCGCGCCGGCTCGATGCCGCCGACCACCTCGACCACGACGTCGACGTCCTCGCGCTTGACCAGGCCGAGCGCGTCGGTGGTGAACAGGCCCGGGTCGACCGGCAGGTCGCCGCGGTCACGCCCGGGGCGCCGGACCGCGATGCCGACGATCTCGAGCGGCGCGCCGACCCGTGCGGTCAGGTCGGCGGCCTGCTCGTGCAGCAGGCGGACGACCTCGGTGCCCACGGTTCCGCAGCCCAGCAGGGCCAGGCGCACGCTCTTACTCATCCCACATCCAATGCGAGGAGGTCTTCTTCGGTCTCGCGCCGGACGATCACCCGTGCCGTCCCACCGCGGACGGCGACCACCGGTGGCCGGGGCACGTGGTTGTAGTTGCTGGCCATGCTCCGGCAGTAGGCGCCGGTGCCGGGGACAGCGAGAAGATCTCCGGGCTGCACGTCAGCGGGCAGGAATTCATCCTTAACAACGATGTCCCCGGACTCACAATGTTTTCCCACCACCCGGGCAAGGATCGGGTCGGCGGTGGAGGCCCGGCCGGCGATCGTCGCCGAGTAGGAAGCGCCGTACAACGCGGTACGGATGTTGTCGCTCATCCCGCCGTCGACGCTGACGTACGTCCGGAGGCCGTCGACGTCCTTGACGGTGCCGACCTCGTACAGCGTGAACATCGCCGGACCGACGATGGCCCGGCCGGGCTCGACGGAGAGCTTGGGCGTGGCCAGGCCGAGCGCCGCGCACTCGTCGTCGACGATCTTGATCATGCGCTCGGCGAGATCGGCCGGTGCGGCCGGGTCGTCCTGGGTCGTGTAGGCGATGCCGAACCCGCCACCGAGGTCGATCTCGGGCAGCTCGACACCCCGCGCGTCGCGCACCTGGGCCTGCAGCGCGAGCACGCGCCGGGCGGCGACCTCGAACCCGCTGGCGTCGAAGATCTGCGAGCCGATGTGCGAGTGCAGGCCGCGCAGGTCCAGCACGTCGTCGTCGAGGATCTTGGCGACGGCCTTGAACGCCGCTCCCCCGCCGACCGAGAAGCCGAACTTCTGGTCCTCGTGCGCGGTCGCGATGAACTCGTGGGTGTGCGCCTCGACGCCGACGGTGACGCGTACCAGAACGGGTTGCCTGATGTTCCTGTCTTGCGCGAGCGCGGTCAGCCGGTCGATCTCGTCGAACGAGTCGACGATGATCCGGCCCACGCCCGCGTCGAGCGCCCGCTCCAGCTCGGAGACCGACTTGTTGTTGCCGTGGAAGCCGATCCGCTGGGGCGGCATGCCGGCCGCCAGCGCGGTGGCCAGCTCGCCGCCGGTGCAGACGTCGAGGAACAGGCCCTCCTCCGCGATCGCCCGCACCACGGCCCGGCAGAGGAACGCCTTGCCGGCGTAGTAGACGTCGTGCCCGGCGAACGCGGCCTTGAACGCGCGGGCCCGGGCCCGCAGGTCGTCCTCGTCGAGCACGTACGCGGGTGTGCCGTGCTCCGCCTGGATGTCCTGGACGCCGAGCCCGCCGACGGTCAGCACACCGGCGCCGTCGCGGGTCACGCCGCTCGGCCAGAGCTCTGGCACCAGTGCGTTGACATCGTCGGGGGTACGCAGCCAGGCGGGCCCCCGGTTGCCGAGCTCGCCGTGCAGCGCGCCGGCTTCGTGCGCCCTCATGTTCCTTGTTACATCCGTTCAGGTGCGGTGACGCCGAGCAGCCCCAACCCGTTGGCGATCACAGTGCGGGTGGCGTCGTTGAGCCACAGGCGCGCGCGGTGCGTGTCGGTGATCTCCTCGTCGCCCCGGGGCAGGATCCGGCAGTTGTCGTAGAACCGGTGGTAGGCACCGGCCAGGTCCTCTAGGTAGCGCGCCACCCGGTGGGGCTCGCGCAGCTCGGCCGCGGCGGTGACCACGGCCGGGTAGTCGCCCAGCGACTTGAGCAGCTCGAGCTCCTTCTCGTGGTCGAGCAGCTCGGGGTGGAAGCCGTCGGCCGTGCCGCGGGTCAGCCCGACCTCGGCGGCGTTGCGGCCGACGCTCGCGGTGCGGGCGGCCACATATTGCACGTAGTAGACCGGGTTGTCCCGGGTGGACCGCGTCCACAGGTCGACGTCGATGTCGATCGGGGAGTCGGTGGAGAAGCGCGCCAGCGCGTACCGGGCGGCGTCGACGCCGATCCTGTCGACCAGGTCCTCCAGGGTCAGCGTGGTGCCGGCGCGCTTGGACATCCGCAGCGCCTCCCCGTTCTCCACGAGGTTGACCAGCTGACCGATGAGGATTTCCAGGTTGGTGTCGGGGTCGTCGCCGAAGCACGCCGACATCGCCCGCATCCGGCCGACGTAGCCGTGGTGGTCGGCGCCGAGCATGATGACGACCCGGTCGAAGCCGCGCTCGCGCTTGTCGAGGTAGTAGGCGCAGTCGCCGGCGAAGTAGGTCCAGTCGCCGTCGGACTTGCGCAGCACGCGGTCCTTGTCGTCGCCGAAGTCGGTGGTGCGCAGCCAGACCGCGCCGTCCGCCTCGAAGATGTGGCCCTCGGCGCGCAGCCGCTCCAGCGCGAGGTCGAGCTCGCCCTCGTCGTGCAGTTGCTTCTCGTTGAAGTAGACGTCGAAGTGCACGCCGAAGTCGGCCAGCGACGACTTGATCTCGTCGAACATGATGTTGACGCCGGCGACCCGGAAGATCTCCAGGCTCTCCGGCTCGGGCGCGTTCGCGGCGTCCGCGTGGTCCTTGAGGACCATGTTCGCGATCTCGCCGATGTAGGCGCCCCGGTAGCCGTCCTCGGGCGCCGGCTCGCCCAGGGCGGCGGCGCGCAGCGACCGGGCGAACCGGTCGATCTGGGAGCCGGCGTCGTTGAAGTAGTACTCGGTGGTGACGCCGGCGCCGGCCGCCCGCAGGAGTCGGCTCAGCGCGTCGCCGACGGCCGCCCAGCGGACACCGCCGATGTGCACCGGGCCGGTCGGGTTGGCCGAGACGAACTCGAGGTTGACCCGCTGGCCGGCGAAGCGCTCGCTGTGCCCATAGGCCTCGCCAGCCTCGACCACCACGCGGGCGAGCTGACCAGCGGCGGCGGCGTCGAGCCGGATGTTGAGGAAGCCCGGCCCGGCGATCTCTACCGATTTGATGCCTGGCGTCCGGCCGAGCTGGTCGGCGAGCTCCGCGGCCAGCTCGCGCGGCGGCACGCCGCTCTTCTTGGCCAGCTGTAGTGCCAGCGTGGAGGCGTAGTCGCCGTGCTCGGGGTTGCGGGGTCGCTCGACCGCCGTGCTGATGGGCAGCATTGACGAATCAAGGCCGCGTGCGGTGAAGACAGCGCGTGCGGCGGCGAGCACGACCTCGGCGAGCTTGGCGGGAGTCACTGATCCATGCTAGCGGGGGTAGACTCTGTCACTCGGTGGCGACCCTGCGCGCCCGATGATGCATCCCCCCATCACCGACCGAACTGACGAGGCACCATGAGCATCAGCACTCCGGCCGGCGACTCGAGCCGTCAGACAGCGCCGCCCGCCGCCAAGAAGGCCACGGCCGGCGCGGGCCGCCCACCAGCCGCCCGCGGCGGCACCCGCGGTTCCGGTGGTTCCGGCGGCCGCCCGGTCAACAAGGGTGGCAAGCCCGGGGGCGGTGGCCGCCCCCGCAAGCCGGTCACCCCGGTCAAGGTCAGCCAGGGCCGCAGCTGGGGCCCGATCGCGCTGTTCACCGCGGTCGGCGTGATCGCCGCGGCGATCATCGGCTACGGCGTCTACGCCGTCACGGTCGGCCCGCAGACCTGGCAGGAAAAGGCCGAGGGCATCTCCGGGATCTCCGACTTCCGCAAGACCGACCCCACGCTGGTCGACACGCGGTCGCACAAGAGCGGCTCGATCCAGTACGCGCAGCTGCCCCCGGTCGCCGGCGACCACAACGTGAGCTGGCAGAACTGCATGGGCGACGTCTACGACGCGCAGATCGCCAACGAGAACGCCGTGCACAGCCTCGAGCACGGTGCGGTCTGGGTCACCTACCGGCCTGACCTGCCCAAGGACCAGGTGGACACGCTCGCGTCCAAGATCCAGGGTCAGGAATACACGATGATGAGCCCCTTCCCGGGGCTCGACAAGGCGATCTCGCTGCAGGCCTGGGGCTACCAGCTCAAGGTCGACAACGCCGGCGACTCGCGGATCGACGAGTTCATCCGCGCGCTGCGCGTCAACGCCTCGCAGGAGCCTGGCGTCGGCTGCTCGGGCGGCGTGACCGCGACGGGCACCACTCCCCGGGAGCTCCAGCAGCAAGGGCAGTGATCAATGAGCACGACGTACGACGCCGCGGTGGACGACGTTTCCGTTGAAGCTCCGCCACCGCGGCGCTGGCGCCCGCTGACCGTCACGGCTGCCGCCATGGCGGTCGCGCTGGCGCTGGTCGTCGCCTTCGGCGCGGGGTGGTTCGCGCACGCGCGCAACCACCCCGGCGAGGGCTCGGTGGAGGCGGGCTTCGCCCGCGACATGTCGTCCCACCACGCCCAGGCCGTCGAGATGGCGATGCTCGCGCTCGACAAGAGCCAGCAGCCAGACCTGCGCCTGCTGGCCGGCGAGATCGCGCAGGCGCAGCAGGCCCAGATCGGCATGATGCAGACCTGGCTGCGGTCGTGGGGCCTCCAGCCCACCGGCCACGAACCGCCGATGTCCTGGATGACGGACGGCGCGAGCCTCATGCAGAACGGCCTCATGCCGGGCATGGCCAGCGCCGCCGACATGACCGCGCTGCGCAACGCGACGGGCGGCGAGTTCGACCGGCTCTTCCTGCGCCTGATGCAGCAGCACCACCTGGGCGGCATCCACATGGTCGACGGCGTGCTCGCCGAGACCTCCGAGCCCGACGTGGTCTGGCTGGCGCAGTCCATGGCCAAGAACCAACGCTCGGAACTGGAGTTCATCCAGCAGATCATCACCAAGATCGGTGCTTAGCGTAGTTTTCTGACTACCTTGCGCTACCTCTTGTGCGTGGTCGTCGTTGACCTGACATGGGGGCGCTCCTAGATCCGCGCGGCTCGGCGCTGAGCTGGTGCCGCCGCGAACGCATCGGCGGCGACGGCGCCCTGGCCGCCGGCCCCCGCACGGGCCGGCCGGTGGGGCTCACCCGCACACAGGAGATGGCCCTGATCGACGCGATCCGCGGGCGCTTCCCCGCGGACTTCGACCTGCCGGGTGACCTGTGGACCCGGCGCTCGGTCACGGCCCTGACCGCGGCGCTGACAGGCCTGACGCTGGCCCCCGTCCGGGTGACCCGCCTGCTGACGGCCTGGGGCGCGGTGGCCAGGGACCCGGCCGAGCGCGCCTGCCCGATGTGCGCGGGCGCGGTCGCCCGCTGGATCACGACGGCCTACCCGGTGGTCGCTCGAACGGCCGCGACCCACCGCGCGGACCTGCACTGGATCGGCCGCGCACGGCTCTGCGGCGTGGCGCCGGCAGCGGACCTGGTGTCGTCGGTCGCCGGCAGCGCGGGCCGGCTGCGCGTCGCCTTCACGATCGTCACCGGCGGCCCGTCGGCGGCACTCCCCCGCGACTTCCTGTCGCGCCTGAGCCCCGGCCGCACCGCACACGCGATCGTCGACGGCACCTGGGCGACGTGGCAACTACCGCGCCGAATGCCGTCGCGGGTCGTGCTCCACCCGATGCCGAGCTGCGAGCGAACGTTCGCCTAGGGACTGTCCTGCC
>NZ_BONC01000103.1 GCF_016862515.1 Asanoa iriomotensis | reverse complement strand
CGACCCGGTGCCGCCCGGGTCGACCGTGACGCTGATCTGCGCCGCCGCTGCCGCCTGGCAGCCGGAGCGCCGCTTCGACCTGATCACCGTGGTGCACGGGCTGCACTACGTGGGCGACAAGCTGGGCGTGCTGGCCCGGGCGGCGAGCTGGCTGACCGCCACCGGCCTGCTGGTGGCCGACCTCGACCTGACCAGCATCCGCCGGGCCGACGGGCGGCCGCTGGGCCGCACCCTGACCGCGCGCCTGACCGACGCGGGTTTCACCTATGACGGCCGGCGGCGCAGGATCACCCGCGTCGGGCGGGGCGAGCTGACGCTGCCGTACACGTTCCTCGGCGCCGACGACCGCGCCGGCCCCAACTACACGGGCCAGCCCGCGGTCCACTCCTACTACAGCCCGGCGGCCTTGCGGGAGTAGCTGAGGCAGGCCGACTCGACGGCCGTCCACTTGGCGCCGAGGATCCGCTGCGACGCGGCCGCGGCGTCCTCGCCGTTGCGGAGCACTGCGTCGACCAGGGCTGGTAGCTTCTTGCGGCCGTACTTCTCGTCGATGCACCGGCTGGCGTAGTAGCTGAGGCCGTACTTGGCACTGATCTCACCGTCGGCGTCGTCGCCGTGTCGCGGGCCGGGTAGTCGCGCACACTCGCACCGTTCGCCCCGGCGACCGATGCGATGCCCTCGCTCAGCCACCAGCCGGCGCCGTCGCCGCCGCTGATCGGCGCGTGGCCGAGCGTCGCGAGGTGGGTCATCTCGTGGCGCAGCAGCGTGCCGGTCCGGTCGATCGGGTAGGCGTCGAGCCGCACCACGAGGTCGGTGCCCTCGGCCTGCCACGCCAACGCGTAACCCGAGTAGCTTGCGCACGACCAGGTCGTCGGCCTCCCAGGGTCGCGGCCCGTACAACGTCGGGTCGATGTCGACCAGCTTGACGCCGTCCGCGGTCTCCTCCCAGGCGGTGTCCATCACCGGGCCGTCGACATCGCAACCAGTGCCACCCAGGCAGTAGTCGAAGCGGATCTGCGTGTTCCACCGCAGGGACTCACCGACCCGGTCGGGGCCGGTGTTGACCACCTGCTGGACGTCTGCCACCCCGAGGGCCCGTAGACCGGTGAACCGCCGTTTCAGCGCCGCTTCGACCTCGGCGTTGCCGGCCGCCGGCGCGAGGAACCCGGCCTGGTCACCCTTGTTCAGCGCCGCGCTCTGCTCCGCCAGCACCGCGCTCATCTTGAGCGACCACGGAAATGGCATCCGGCGTGGTCGACAGCGACGGCTCTGCGCATCTTGGTCATGATGAGGCACAGCATGCGCGTGTATCAGCCGCGGGCGCAGGGCCGTCTCGTTTGCGGATGGGCGGTCGCCCGTCAGATCGGCACACGACGCGGAAGGTAAGACATGCCCAACAACAACTGGGACGCAGCGATCAAGCAGCTCTACCCCGCCGACGACGGCACGAAGAACTTCGCCGAGATGGTTTCGCTCGGCAAGGCGTTCGACGTCATCGCCTCCGTCGAGATCGGCAAGAACCTGCGGGAGTTCGTCGACGGCGACCGGTTGACGGTCACGGTGATCAACCACAGCAAGATGGCGGTCGTCACCAACCGGACCGTCGCGCGGACGCTGGTGCCGCAGAGCGCGCCGTTGACCGAGGACCTCAAGGTCGACATCGACCCCGGCTGGACCGCCGACGAGGGTGACGTGCTCGAGGCCGTGGCCACCTACAAGGCACAGGCGGGGATTCACACCGACTTCTCGTCCACCACGAGCCACCTCTTCACGGTTGTTCCCTGACCCGCCCGGTGCGGTCCGGTGTATCAGGTGCGGGCGTTGCGCCGTCTAGCCGACAGATGTGCGGCGGCAGGTGCGCCACGATTCCAGACAGCGGTCAGGAGCAGCCGATGGCAGAGCTGGATCTCGCAGAACTGGTACGCCGGGTCCGCTCCGGCGACGCGGACGCGTGGGACGCGTTGACGGGGCGGTACACGAACCTCCTCTGGTCCGTTGCCCGAGGTCTGGGCATGGGCGACGCCGACGCGGCCGACGCCGTGCAGACGGCGTGGCTGCGGCTGGTGGAGAAGATCGACGACATCCGGGACCCGGAACGGTTGGGTAGCTGGCTCGCGACGGTCGTCCGCCGCGAGTGCCACAACATCCGGCGCCGCACGGGCCGGGTCGACACCGGGGAGCCGGAGGAGGGGTGGGAGGCGGTTGGCGCCGTCACCGACCCCTTGGACGACCGGCTGTTGCGCGACGAGCGGGACGCGGCGCTGTGGCGGGCCTTCGCTGGGATCCGGCCGGACTGCCAGCGGCTGTTGCGCGTGTTGATGGCCGACCCGGCACCCAGCTACGCGGAGGTCTCCGCCGCGCTGGACATGCCCGTCGGCAGCATCGGGCCGACCCGGCAGCGGTGCCTCGCCTGCCTGCGCGACCGGCTCGACGGGAACCTCTTCGAGCAGACGAAGGCCCGCACGGCGGCCGGACAACGTAGGCCCGACGACGCTGGCCAAGGAGTGATTCGACCATGAAGGACGAATGGCACGACGAAGAGCTCCTGTCCGCGTACCGGCGGATCGCGGCCGACGTGGACGGCACACCCGACGACGTGCTGGTCGCCGCCCGCGCGGCGTTCCTCACCCGGGACCTCGACGCGGCGATCGCCGTGCTCGTCGCCGACTCGCGAAACGAGACGGCGTACGAGACCGTCCGCGCGGAACCGGACCCGGCGCAGGGCCACTGGCTGCTGTCCTTCGAGGGCGGCGGCATTCAGGTGGACCTCGAGGTCCGCGAGGAGCAGGGCCGGCTCCGGCTGCTCGGGCTGCTGTCCGGCACGTCGAGCGGCGACTGCTTCCTGGAGCAGGCCGGTGAGCGCCACCGCGTCGACGTTGACCCGCTCGGCCGGTTCGTGGTCGTCGGCGTCGCGCACGGCCCGATCCGCCTGCGCTGCCGGTCGTCCGACGGCACGCGGGTGACCACCACCTGGGTGACGATATGAGCCGCTCAGTGGCCGAGCGCGACGAAGGCGAGGGCGGTGGCGACCGCTACCGGATCGGCGTCGGCGCGGCCGCGCGCGCCGGCGAGGGCGGCGCCGAAGCCCTGACCGGCGCGCAGGCCGGCGTGGACGTCGACCATCAGGGGCGTGGTGCGGGCGTCGTTCACCGGCACGACGCTGGCCAGCAGGCTGGCGGTGCCGAGCGGCACGAGCACACTGATCATGCCGAGCAGCTCGTCGCCGGCCATCGGCGCGGCCATGCCCGACTCGCAGCTCGACAGGATCAGGTGGCGCGGCGCGCGCCGCATCCGGCCGAGGTCGTAGACGGTGAGCGGCCCGTCGGCCAAGCGCAGCGACGAGAACAGCGGGTTGTCGGCCCGGAAGACGCCGTGCGCCGCGACGTGCGCGGTGCGGGCACCGTCCAGGGCGGCGAGGACCCGGGTCGACGTGGCACCGCCGTCGGCGAGCACGATGGGCCGGCCGTAGCCGTCGGCGATCTCCTTGGCCTCGGCCTCCGCGCCGGTCAGGCCCGGACCCACCACGATCACGACGCCCCGGTCGGCGGCGGGTGGTCGCTGCCGGGCCCGCAGCCAGACCGCGGCCGACGGGGTGACCGACCACGGGACGCCGCGCAGGGCGGGCAGCATCGCCCACGGCACCGCGTGCAGCGAGCCCGGCGGTGCGATGACGACGGGTCGTCCGTCCAGATCGGACACCGCCGGGCCGAGCAGGGCCGCCTGGAGGAGCCGCCCGGCCTGCTCGACCCGGGCCAGCGCGCCGGCCGGCGGGTTGCCGCGGACCAGGCGGCGCAGCATGAACCGGGCCAGCTCGACCTCGCGGACGGCGGCCGCCACCGGCCCGACGACGTGCAGGCGGATCCGGCCGCGCCGTGCGGTGACCGCGTGCAGCACGCCGTCGAGGGCGACCAGCTCGACCAGGAGGTGGTCGTCGAGCCGGCCCAGCACGTCGTCGGGCTGATCGGGAGCGGAGGCGGCGTCGGTGCCCGCCCGCCGCGTGCGCGACCTGATCACCGATTCCAGCCGGCGCCGGTCGTGTTCGAGCTGGCTCGTCGGCGAGCCGGCCGCCCGGGCCGCGTCGATCCGCGTCATCACCCGCCGCAGTGCACCGAGATCGCCGGCCAGCGCGAGGTCGTCCGCCGGCCGCATCGGCGCGGGAGCCAGCGCGCCGGCACGCCAGCGCTCGCTCCAGCGCAGCAGCATCCGGGCGTCGTCGCGGCGCACGGCGTGGCGCTGACCGATGGCGGCCAGCTCGGTGCCGTAGGCGGCCGCGTGGATGCGCAGTTCGACGGCGCCGAGGCGGTGCTGGTGGTCGGCCGCCGCGGTCAGCCCGCGCCGGCAGGCGGTCAGCGCCGCTGCTGTCGCGCCCCGGGTGTCCGCGCGCAGGGCGGTGGCGAGCCAGCCGGCGGCGTGTCCGAACGCCGGGCCGCGCCGCCCCAACCGGGCCGCGCGGGCGAGGTGCCGGTCCGCCGCCGCGAGCTGACCGTGCGCGGCGGCCAACCGCCCGGCCAACAGGTGGGCCGCGGCGGCCTCCTCGGCATGGAGCGCGTCCAGCCTGTCCGCGATCCGGGCGGCCATCGCCTGGGTCCGGCGGTCCTGCCGCCCGGCGTCGTACCGCGACTGCACCAGGACGAACGCGGCGCGGGCGCTCCACCACGGCCGCCGTTGGGCGTCGAACAGGTCGCGGGCCGACCGGGCCCGCTCCACCGCGTCCGCGGGGCGGCCGGCAGCCTGCGCGGCGCGCGCCGCGGCGAAGAACAGCTCCGCCTTGTCGGAGGTGCGACCTTCCAACCGCGCGATCCCGGCGTCCGCGGCCGCGAGCGCCTCGTGGGCCAGGCCCGCGACGAGCAGCACCTTGCAACGATCGAAGACCAGGTCCGGGATGTACGAGCCCAGCCGCGCGTAGGCGCTCTCCGCCTCGTCGAGCTGCGCCAGGGCGGCCGGAAGGTCGCCGCCGGCGAACGCCAGATCTGCTCTGTTGTGGACGATCGTCGCGAGCTCGAGCTCCTGCCCCGCCTGCGCGAACAGGCGCGCGGCGAGGTCGAGGTCACGGGCGGCCAGCCGGACCTGACCGAACGCCACCCGCACCTCGAACCGGCAGCTGCGGGCCCGGGCCTCCCAGACCACGTCGCCGGCGCGGCGGAGCACGGGGATCGCGCGGTTGAGGTCGGCCAGCGCTTCCGACCGGCGTCCCATCGTCGCCAGGTGGTGCGCGCGGCGCATCAGCACCCGGCCGGCGAGCCGCCCGGTGCTGGCGGCGACCGCGGCGTCGAGCGCGGCGAGCCCGGCCGCGGTGCGCCCGCCCCGGGCGAGCGTCAGGCCGAGCGTGGCCTGCACGTCGACGATCCGCTCGCGGTCGCCCGACACCCGGGCCAGTCGCACGGCCAGCCGGAGGTCCTTGATGGCCTCGGCGAACCGGCCGTCCTCGCGGACGACCATGGCCCGCACCTGATGCGCGACGGACGCCAGCGCGGCCGGCACGTCGCCGGCGATCAGGCGCTCGGCTTCCGCGAGGGCCTCGACGGGACGTGAGAACACCAGGCGCAGCAACTCGTCGCCATCGCTCACTCGCTCAGTGTGGAGAAACCGGCTCCCCCAAGCCAAGGAGATTAACGTGGACAACTCGGAATCCGACCGCGGCCGTGGCTGGCCGACCAATGAGGAACGCGAGCGTTGGCCGACGCTCGCAGAGGCGCGAACGTCCGAAGAGGCCCAGGTCGCGGCGATCCTCGAAGACTGTGGCGATTTCGTCGAGCCAGGCAACCCCGACTGGGAGACGAACGGTGTCCGCTATTTCGTCCGGAGAGGGTTCGTCGTCGTCCCGGACGAGATCGCCGAGCGCGCCCGAGGGCTGCTGGCGGCGGCCGGCATGTACGCACCGCCGGACCCGCGCAACCTGACGGCCGAGGAACCACCCACGGCCGAGGAACCACCCACCGCAGAGGAACGACCCACGGCAGAGGATCCACGCACGGACGAGGACCCGCGCACCGACGAGGATCCGCCTGCAGACGGGCCTCCACCGGTCGTGACGCACCGACCAACCCCCGGGCCATGGGAGCGGCAGCCCGGCGAACGTCTCGACGGCGATCTCGCCTTGGGCATCCGCTGGTTGAAGCTCGTGCCCGGAGTCTTCGTGCACCAGGCGGTGCGGGTCATCCGCGACGGCTTGCCGCCCGAGGAGGCGAGCGGCAGGAGGCGCCCCGTGGCCTTCGCCGGCGAGCCGGTCGGGGCCGCCAGCGGCGAATACCTCGTGCACATCGCCGGCCACACCAGCCCGTGCCCGGCCGACGAGCCCGCGTACGCACCCGCCGGAACACCGCCGGACCCGGCGGTCTCGGCCGACAGCCTCGCCGGGAGGGGGATCCGGGTCCTGGTGGTCGACACCGGATTCGACCAACGGGCGGCCGCGCTTCCCTGGCTTAAAGGTGTTCGCGGCGACAACGACGACGGCATCGTCGGCAACGACCTCGCCCGGTACGCCGGGCACGGCACCTTCATCGCGGGCGTCGTGCGCACCATGGCGCCCGCGGCGGAGGTAATCGTCCGCGCGGGCCTACCGGCCCGGATCTACGACCGCGGCGACGCGGCCCCGTCCGGCACCGCGTTCGAGATGGACCTGGTGGCGGCACTCCAGCGATACATCGAGGAGGACACGCCAGACATCATCAACCTGTCGGCCGGCACGCTGTCGAGCGCGGAGGGCCTGACGATCCTCGACGCCTTCCACCGGGACGTCCTCCATCGACACAAGGGTCTGGTGATCGTCGCGGCCGCGGGCAACGACGGCGAACGGTATCCCTTCTGGCCCGCCGCGAGCCGGTGGGCCCTCGGCGTCGGCGCGCTCTCGGCCGACTGGCGAAAGCGCGCGGCCTTCAGCAACTTCGGGGCCTGGGTGGACGTCTACGCGCCGGGCGAGAAGCTGACCAACGCCTACCCGAGCGGCTCGTACACCTATCAGGAGCCGCCGATGCAGGGCGGCAGGCGGACCTTCGACGGCATGGCGACCTGGAGCGGCACGTCATTCGCCGCACCGATGGTCGCCGGCCTCATCGCGGCCCGGATGTCACGCACCGGCGAGAACGGAACCGCCGCGGCCCACGCGTTGATCGCGCAGGCGCGCCGGAACGCGATCCCCGGCGTGGGAGCAGTCCTGTATCCCGCGGCACCCTGAGCACACCGCCGCCCGCGCCCTCGGCACAGGGGCGCGGGCGGCGGCGGGGCACGTCTAGGCGGACACCCCAGACGACCTGCCCTCGTGCAGGGTCACGTTGCGGCCGTTGGACGGGTCGAAGAGGTGGATCTTGTCCAGGTTGACCCAGATGCGGGCCGTATCGCCCTCCTTGACCCGGGACTCCGCCGAGAAGCGGCACACCAGGTTGGAGCCGCTGGACGGCAGGTCGCCGCTGCCCGCGTCGGCGGCCAGTTCCTCCAGCTCGGCCGCGCTCGCCTTCTCGCCCTCGACCGTGAAGTAGACGTACTTGTCGGAGCCCATCGACTCCACCAGGTCCGCCGTCGCCTCGAACTCCGCGCCCCGCTGGCGGATCGAGTCCTCGATCAGTGACGCGTCCTCGAAGTGCTCGGGCCGGATGCCGACGATCAGGTCGCCGGACACGTCCGCGAGCCGCGAACGCAGCCGCTCGCCCAGCGGGAAGTCGCCGAGGGAGGTGTGCAGGGAGCCGTCGGAGACGGTGGCCGGCAGGAAGTTCATCGACGGCGAGCCGATGAAACCGGCCACGAACAGGTTGTTGGGGTGGTCGTACAGCTCCTGGGGCTCACCCACCTGCTGGATGGCACCGGCTCGCATGATCACGACCCGGTCGCCGAGGGTCATCGCCTCGGTCTGGTCGTGCGTCACGTAGACCGTCGTCGTGCCGAGCCGCTTCTGCAGCCGCGACACCACCGTGCGCATCTGCACCCGCAGCTTGGCGTCCAGGTTGGACAGTGGCTCGTCCATCAGGAAGGCCTTCGGCGAGCGGACGATCGCCCGGCCCATCGCCACCCGCTGCCGCTGGCCGCCCGAGAGGTTGGCCGGCTTGCGGTCGAGCAGCGCGGTCAGCTCCAGCACCTTGGCCGCCTCGTCGACCTTCCGGTCGATCTCTTCGCGCGACAGCTTGGCCAGCTTGAGCGGGAACGCCATGTTCTCCCGGACGGTCATGTTGGGATACAGCGCGTACGACTGGAACACCATCGCGATGTCCCGGTCCCGTGGCGCCTTGTCGTTGACCCGCTGGCCGTCGATCCGCAGCTCCCCCGAGCTGATGTCCTCCAGCCCGGCGATCATGTTGAGCGTCGTCGACTTCCCGCATCCCGACGGGCCGACCAGGATCACGAACTCCCCGTCGGCGATCTCCAGGTTGAACTCCTGCACCGCGAGCGTGCCGTCGGGGAACGCCTTGGTCACCTTGTCCAGAACGATGTCAGCCATGTGGAAAGCCCCTAACCCTTCACGGCGCCGGAGGTCAGGCCCGAGACGATGCGACGCTGGAAGAACAGCACGAACAGAATGATCGGGATGGTGATGATGACCGCGGCGGCGGAGATCGCGCCGGTCGGGTCCTCGAACTGGGACGCGCCCTGGAAGAACGACAGCGCCGCTGGGACCGTCCGGGACCGCTCGGTCGAGGTCAGCGAGATCGCGAATAGGAAGTCGTTCCAGCAGAAGATGAAGACGAGGATCGCGGTCGTGAACACGCCCGGCGCCGCCAGTGGCGCGATCACCCGGCGGAACGCCTCGCCCTGGGTCGCACCGTCCATCTTGGCCGCCTTCTCCAGGTCCCACGGGATCTGCCGGAAGAACGCGGACAGCGTGTAGATCGCGAGCGGCAGGCCGAACGTGATGTAGGGCAGGATCAGCCCGGGCCACGTGTCGAACAACCCGATCGAACGCTCGATCTCGAACAACGGCGAGACCAGCGACACCTGCGGAAACATCGCGATCAGCAGCGAGATGCCGATCAGCAGCTTCTTGCCGGGAAAATCCAACCGGGCGATCGCGTACGCGGCCATCGTGCCCAGCACCACCGCGACCAGCGTCGAGATCAGCCCGATGCCGATCGAGTTGACCAACGCCCGTACGAACTGGTCGGTGTTGAAGATGTTCCGGTAGTTCTCGAGTGTCCACTCCCGAGGGATGAAGTCGCCGTCGGTGATCGTCGCCGGGGTCTTGAACGACAGCGACGCGATCCACAGCACCGGGATCAGCGCGAACACGATCACGACGAGGTCGAGGAAACCCCACCGCCACTTTGCCCCTGTCATCGCCGGCCTCCCTCGTCGCTGCCGGGTGCGGCGGTGCCGAAGAGCTTCACGAAGATGAACGCGATGATGGCGACCGCGATGAAGATCAGCACCGACATGGTCGACCCGATGCCGAGGTTGAGCCCGCGGATCAGGTTGTTGTAGGCGAGCATCGAGACCGACGACGTGTTGTTGGCCCCGCCGGTCAGCACGTAGATGTTGTCGAAGACCCGGAAGGCGTCGAGGGTACGGAACAGCAGGGCCACCAGGATCGCCGGCTTCATCACCGGCAGCATCACCTTGGTGAACCGCTGCCAGCCGGTGGCACCGTCCATCGACGCCGCCTTGAGCAGGTCCTCGGGCACCAGCGCGAGGCCGGCCATCAGCAGCAGCGCCATGAAGGGCGTCGTCTTCCAGATCTCGGCCAGCATGATGATCGCCAGCGAGCTGGCCCGCTCGGTCAGCGGCGCGCCCTCACCGAACAGGTTGCCGAGGTAGCCGGTGTCCGGTGTCCAGGCGAACTTCCACGAGAACGCCGCGACCACCGTGACGATGCCGTAGGGGATCAGCGCCGCGGTGCGGACCAGGCCGCGCCCGACCAGCGTGCGGAACATGATCCAGGCCAGCGCCATGCCGAGCACGAGCTCCACCGCGACCGTGACGACCGTGATCAGCGTGGTGATGCCGAACGCGGTCCACCAGTATTCGTTGGTCAGCACGGTCGCGTAGTTGCCCAGCCCGATGAACTCGCGCTGGTCCGGGAACTTCAGGTCGAAGCGTTGGAACGAGAGCCAGACCGAGTACAGGATCGGGTACGCGGTGACCGCGATCATCACGAACGCCGCCGGTGCGCAGAGCAGCCAGCCGAGCTTGCGTTCCTGCCGCTTGCCCTCGCTGATCCGGGCCTTCGCCTTGCGCTGCGCGCGTACCGAATGCGTGGTGGGTTTCTCGGTGGCAGTCTCCGCGGTCACGGCAGGACTCCCTTCGACTCGAGCGCGTCCTGGATCGAGCCGCGCAGCGCGTCGGCGTCCTGTTCCGGCCTGATGTCGGCCGGCGGCGACAGCGTCGCCGAGAGCACCGTGGACAGGTTCTGATAGGCGGGCGTCACGGGGCGGTTGGCGCCGTCCTTGATCTGGGCCAGGATGTCGGCCTTGAACGGGTACGCCTCGTCCAACTGCGGGTCGTCGTAGAGCGACTCGATCGTCGGCGGCACGCCGTCGTTGACCGCGGAGAACAACTGGTGCTCCGGCGAGCGCAGGCACAGCGCCGCCTGGAACGCCTCGTCCGGGTGCTTCGAGTACGCGGAGACCGCGAGGTTGAAGCCGCCGATCGTCACCTTGCTCGGCGTGTTGGCGTCGATGCCGGGGTAGCGCGCCCACTTGACCTTGTCCTTGAGGTCGGGTGCGCCCTCCTGCAGGGCCGGCCAGACGAACGGGTAGTTGAGCTGGAACGCGCCGCTGCCGCCCTGGAACTGCAGCCGGGCCGCGTCCTCCTGGGTGTTCGTGAACGACGGGTTGGTGACACCGGCCGACGCGAACTTCTGCAGCGTGCCGAGCGCGTCGACGGCACCCTGGTCGAACTCGGCCTTCGTGCCGTCGTCGTTGAGGATCTTGCCGCCGGAGCTGGCGACCATGTTGTTGTAGAGCACCACCAGGCCCTCGTACTGGGCGCCCATGGTGTCGATCTCGTAGGGCTTGCCCTGGCTCTTCAGGTCCTGGGACATCTTGATCATCTCGTCCCAGGTCTTCGGCGGGTTCGGCACGAGGTCGGTGCGGTACCAGAGCAACTGCGTGTTGGTGTTCTTCGGCGCCGCGTAGAGCTTGTCCTCGTAGGTGGCCGACGCCAGCGGCTGCTCGAGGGTGCCGCGGGAGGCCTCCTCCTTGTTCTGGCCGGTCCACTCGCGGATCCACTTCGCGCTCGCGAACTCGGCCGTCCAGGTGACGTCGAGCCCGAGCACGTCCATGCCGCTGTCCTGCGCGGCGAGCCGGCGCACCATCTGCACCCGCTGCTCGTCGGCGGCCCGCGGCAGCACCTGGTAGACCATCCGGTAGCGGCCCTGCGCCTGCTGGTTGCACTCGTCGACGAGCTTCTGGAAGCTCTGCTCGGTGGAGTAGTAGACGTTGATCACCGGTACGCCGCCGTCGTCGCTGCCGCAGGCCGCCGCCGAAGGCGCCAGCAGCGCGACCGCCGCGAGCGCCGCGATCCGTCTCCGTCCCGGTCCTCGAGATCGTTCGGCCATATCCGACCTCCGTTCCCGCGTCGTTGCGGATAGCCGATCTCGGTCCATGCCCACCACGTGCGGAAAACAAACGTGGACCGCTTGTACACCTCGTGGACAGCGACGGGACACGGTACGGTCGCTATACGTAGCGACCGTCGCCCCCGCCCGACCCGCGGAGGTCCGCCGTGCAGGACACCACTTTGTCCGTCTCGTTCGAGGTGGCCGGTCTCCCGCCACAGAAGACGGAGACCCTGTCGATCCTGTCCGCCGGCCACCGCCAGGCCGAACGCGTGCGAGCCCTGTTGCTGGCCGCGCTGGCCGCGGCACAACGCAGCGGCTGGACCCCGCTGCGGTCGCCGGTCGCGCTGGACGTCGTGGTCCGCGGCCCGGCGCAGCACGTCGGGTCGGCGCCACGGTTCCTGGCCGGGGTGGCCGACGTGCTCAGCGACAAACGCGGCCGGCTGACCGGCACCCATCTGGGTGTGCTGGCCGACGTGACGCTGTTCGCCGACGAACGGCAGATCCGGTCGATCAGCTACCGGGAGGAGCCGGCCGAGGAGCCGTCCTACCTCGTGCGGGTGGAGTCGATCAGCGTTTGACGGCCGGCGGCGATGGGCAGGACTAACCACATGGCCGACCCGCACGTCACGCTCGAACCGGACCCACGCGATCCCGTGCAGCGCAAGTTGCAGGGTCCGTTGGAGGAGCAGTTGACGTCGGCCCTGCAGGCGGCGACCGATCGGGTACGCGCGTCCTACCGGGGCGAGCCGTTCGACGTGGTCTGTCGCCGGCTGCTCGAGGAGACGCGGGCGGGGCTGCACCAGGAAATCGCCGCGGGCTTCGAGCCGGACCTGAACGAACTGGCCCGGGTCGCGGTCGCGATCATCCGCGGTCAGGCCTGATCGGCGACCTCCGCCGCGGTGCCCCAGCAGAGCGTCATCCCGGCGCCGCTGTGGCCGTACGCGTGGATGATCCGGTCCTGGCGCTCAACCCGCGGGCCGCCGCGGCGGGCCGGGCGCAGGCCGACCAGGTGTTTCCGGACGCTCGCGCCCGCCAGGCGCGGCTCGACCCGGCTCGTGCGGTCGATGATCGCCTCCGCCGTGGCCAGCCGGACTGTGAGGTCCGCGTCGCCGACCTCGAACGTGCCACCGAGCACCACGTCCTGGCTGCGCGGGTGGATGTAGACCGGGCCCAGCGGGTGGTCCTCGTCGCGGATCGACGTCGTCAGGCCCGGGTTGTCGACGATCACGACCTGGCCGCGGATCGGCTGCAAACGCTCGTCCCCCGTGAGCCGCGCGGCGCCGAGACCCGTGGCGTTGACGATCAGTGGCGCGTCGAGGTCGTCGAAGCTCTCGATCCGCCGCTTGTGGAAGGTGCCGCCGGCGGCTCGGAAGCGGTCGAGCAGGTGCGCCAGGTAGGGCACCATCTCCACGGCCGGGACCGTGAAGCGCCACTCGCCCGCGACCGCGGTGAAGTCCGGGACCGCCGGCGCCCACCACGGTGGCGCGTCGACGGGACCGCGGATGATCATGCGGGTCGGTCGCATGGTGACGCCGGGGGCGCCGGTCGCGGCTTCGGCGGTGAAGACGTCGAAGGTCCGTCGGCCCCAGCGCAGGACTCGCGGGTCCGCGTCGACCTTCGTCGGGTACCAGACCGCCGCGGCGACCGCCGACACCGTGTCCTGCGGCTCCTCGGCCGCGACGATCGTGACCTGGGCTCCCCGGGCCTGCAGGGCGAGCGCGGCCGTCAGGCCGATGATTCCCGCGCCGATGACGATGACGTCTGCCACTCCACCATCCTGCCCTGGACCCGTTGCCGGAACAGTTCGTACTCGGCCCCGCGGCGCTTCGGTGCGCCCGGCGGGCGCCGCACCACGCGGGCAGCCGTGATCGTCTGGCCGAGCCGGAACTGGTCGCGGGTCAGGTCGATCTCGATGCCGCCCGGCAGGCGGTTCCACCAGTGGTAGCCGTGCCGGTCCGGGCCGAGGTGCACCTCGCCCAGCACCAGGTCGCCGCCGACGAGGTCGTTGAGCAGCAGGGCGGTGATGTCGCAGTGGCCCCAGGCCGGGTTCTCGGCGGTCCAGGGCGTGCGGGCCTGGTCGTCGGGCGAGCAGGTGTCGTGCGCCCAGCTCGCCCGTATCGCCGCCTGCAGGTCGGTCAAGGTCAGCATGGTGCCCGAGTCTGTGGCCTCGACCTGGTCGAGGGTCAAGAGCGGCGGACGTCGACCGCGACCACGTACGTGCCGTCGGCGCGGACCAACTCGCCGACCCGGATCGGGAGGGCCTGGTCGCTGTTCGGTTTGACCTGGATGCCCAGGCCGTAGGTGACGTGACCCTCGAAGTCGCCGCCGAAGCCGTAGCCCTTCAGGGTCGGGTAGCCGAGGTTCGTACCCGGGCGCTGGGTCTGGTGTCCCTGCTCGTCGTGCCCCTGTGCGTCGGTGAACGTGATCCGCAGGACGCTGTTGCCCGGCAACGGCACCGGGTTGCCGCTGCCGTCCTGGGTCAGGTCGCGCTGGTACGCGATCTCGTACGTCGGCCAGGCGCTGTCGAAGGCGAACGTGATCCGGGTGTACGCCGGGTTCTCGCCGGGGTGGTCGCCGACCTGCACCCGCACCAGGAACGGCAGCGGCGGGGCCGGCGGGTCCCGGAGCACGACGCGGTGCGGCACCCGGGCCGGCCGGGACGGGACGGCCCATCCGTACGTGACGCGGTAGGGGCGGGCCGGGGTGGCCGCGGCCGGCTGTGCGGGCGGCTGCTGCGGCTCGTCGGTGGCCGCCGGCGGCGCCACGGGGTCGGGAGAGTCGGGCATTTCGGATGCCGTGGTGGCCGGTGCGCGGGGCGCGGCCGGCGTGCCTCCGGTGGCGCCGCGCTCGCACGCGCCGACACCGAGAGCGGCCAGCAGGGCCAGCAGCGGGACAAAGGAACGCTTCATGCGGGACTGACGCGCCACCCACCGATCCGGTTTACCCGCAGGGCCGCGAACGGCCGCTCGGCGTGAACTAACCTGGGGAGCCATGGCATCCACGCGGGTACTGCACCACATCGACGCACCGCCGGCCGCCGTCTACCGGGCCCTCGTCGACCCCGCGGCGATCGCCCGCTGGCGCGCTCCGGACGGGATGACCGCCGAGGTGCACGAGTTCGAGGCCCGCGAGGGCGGCAGGTTCCGGGTCTCGCTGACGTACGCGGACCCGACGCGGGCGGGCAAGACCGAGTCGAACACCGACACCTATCACGGACACTTCGCCCGGCTGGTGCCCGGCGAGGAGGTGGTCGAGGTGATCGAGTTCGAGACCGACTCCCCCGACGTGCACGGGACGATGACGATGACCACCGTCCTGACCGAGGTCGAGGGCGGCACCGACGTCCTGGTGCTGTTCGACGGCCTGCCCGACGGCGTGTCCACGGCCGACAACGAGCTCGGCACCCGGATGGCCCTGGCCAACCTGGCCCGCCTGGTGGAGTCGAGCCGCTGAGCGCTCAGTCCCGGCAGATCATGGCGAACATGCTCGTGGGCCCGTCGGCCTGGAGCACTGTGCATTCGGGGGCGGGTCGCGGCGCGGCCGGTTCGAGCCGTTCGCCGGGTTGGACGGCCAGCGCCGCGAGCACCCCCAGGGCGACGACCTTCCGCGCCGGTCGCCCGACGGGCCGCTGGCGCTCCTCGGGCGCGGGACGGTCGAGCTCGATCAAGACCATCGGGCCAATGTAGACGGCACCAGATGAACGATCCTTCGGGCGACTGTCCAAAGCGCGACAAGACCAGCGACGGCACCATCGGCGACGCGGCGCACCAGCAGACGGGCTCCGACCACAACCCGGACCCCGACGGCTGGGTCGACGCCTGGGACATGGACGCCGGGCCGGGGGTCGACGTCAACACGTGCGTCGCCGCGCCGCTGCGCCACGAGTCCATCCAGTACGTGATCTGGAACCGCCGGATCACCTCGCGCAGCTGGGGGCTCGGCACCTGGCGCGCCTACACCGGCGACGGCGATTCTCGGCGACGGTGGCATGCAGATGCTGTTCAGCCGCGTCGCCGCGATGACCTCCGGCGCCAACCCGACGGTGCCGGGCACGACGCAGCAGAACATCCTGCACCAGAAGCTCGACGCCCTCGCCGAGGCAAGGAACGGACCGTTATTAACGCATAGCGTTAATAACGGTCCGTTCCTTCGCTGGTCAGCGACGCGCGGTGCGGGCCAGGGCCGGTATCAGGCCGGCGCCGGCCACCAGGTGCATGGTCAGCAGCGTCGCCACCCCGCCGGCGGTGACCGCGGAGAGCGGGCCGAGCAGCGAGATCAGCAGGACCACGCAGGCGATCACCGTCCAGGTGCGGCCGGGTCGGCGGGTGCGGCGCAGCAGGCCGAGCAGCGTCCAGCCCAGCAGGCCGGCCAGCAGCGTGACGACGGAGACGGCCGTCGGGCTCACCTCCGTGGTGCGATCGCCCGTGCGGACGGACAGGTCGGCGCCGAGCACGGGCACGGCGATCGCCCAGACCACGATGTTGGCCGCGACCGTGCCGAAGATGGCCGCGAGGCGGTAACGGCGGACGGCGCGCCAGTCGGTGCCCGTGGCGGTCGTGGTCGTCATGGCGGTAGCTCCTTCTGCGGTGGTGGATCCGATGGCGTTCACCCTCCGCCGGCGGCGCCTCGTCCCACATCTGGCCGGAGATCGGTCCCGGACTCGGTCGCGCGACCGATCCCGCGCCGCACGGAGCCGGTCTCGCGACCGATGACCGCCCACCCGCCCAGGACGTACGTTTCATGGCATGTCCACCGACTGCCCGCCGCGCCGCCCCTGGTTCGACGCCGCCATCTCGTTCGCGATGGCGGCCATCCTGGTCACGCTGATCCTCGTCACGGACGACGGACCGCGGTCCACGGCGTCGCTGGTCGCGGCGCTGGTGCTCGCCCTGGTGCAGGCCAGCACGATCCTCTGGATCCAGCGGCGGCCGGAGCTCGCGATGATCACCGCGCTGACCGCCGGCGCCGGCATCCAGGCGATCGCGCCGCACGTCGGGTGGCTGGGGCTCGCGGCGGCGCCGCTGGCCTACTTCGCCTGGATCCGCCCGCCGCGGGTGTCGATCTGGGCGCTGGCGGTCGGCGTGGTCGCCGCGCCCTGGACCCTGGTCACCGGCGGCTACCGGGACCTGCTGCTGGCGGTCTTCGCGTTCGGCTTCAGCTGGGCGTGGGGTGAGCTGGGCCGGACCCGGTGGACCCGGCGCCAGGAGGAGCGGCAGCGGATCATCGACGCCGAGCGGTCCCGCATCGCGCGGGAACTGCACGACGTCGTCGCCCACACGGTGTCGGTGATGGTCGTGCAGGCCGGGGCGGCCGCCGACGTCTTCGACGCCCGGCCCGACAAGGCCCGCGCGGCCCTGGACACGATCCAGGAGGCCGGCCGGACGGCGCTGGACGAGCTCCGCGCGATGCTGCGCACGATGCGCCTGGACGACGCCGGCGACGAGCCGCGCACGCCGCAGCCGGGCCTCGACCAGCTCGACGCGCTCGCCCGGTCGCTGGGCGCGACCGGGCTCGTGGTCGCGCTCGACCGGGCCGGCGACGAGCGGCCGGTGCCGCCCGACGTCGCGCTCTCCGCGTACCGGATCGTGCAGGAGTCCCTGACCAACAGCCTGCGGCACGGGCGGGCCAAGCGGGCCGACGTGCGGCTGCGCTTCGTCGACGGCGAGCTGCGGCTCGACATCGTCGACGACGGCGACCCGGCGGCCGCGGTGCCGCGGCGCGGCGGCGGGCACGGCCTGACCGGCATGCGGGAGCGGGCGCGCCTGCTGGGCGGCACGCTCGACGCGGGGCCGCTGGCCACCGGCGGCTTCCAGGTGTCGGCGCGGCTCCCGTTGCGGCAGCAGGCGGCGGCGTGACGATCAGGGTGGTCGTGGTCGACGACCAGCACGCCGTACGCGAAGGCTTCGTCATGATCATCGACGCCCGCGACGACCTGGAGGTGGTCGGCGAGGCCGCCGACGGCTTCGAAGCGGTCGCGGTGACGGAGGCGAAACGCCCGGACGTGGTGCTGATGGACGTCCGGATGGAGGGTATGGACGGCATCGAGGCGACGCGGCGGATCGTGGCCGGCGGCAACCCGGCGCGGGTCGTCATGCTGACCACCTTCGACCTGGACGAGCACGTCTACGCCGCGGTCCAGGCGGGTGCGAGCGGCTTCATGCTCAAGAGCATGCGACCGAGCGAGATCGCCGACGGCATCCGGGCGGTGGCGCGCGGCGACGCGATGCTCGCGCCGCCGGTGACCCGGCGGATGCTCGACCGCTTCGCCGGCCAGGCCGCCCCGCTGGCTTTGAAGACCGCGCTGGGCCAACTCTCCGCGCGCGAGGCCGAGGTGCTGACGCTGGTCGCCCGCGGCCGCTCCAACAACGAGATCGCCGAGGCCCTGTTCCTGAGCCTGGGCACCGTCAAGACGCACGTCTCGGCCATCCTGACGAAGCTCGACCTCCGCGACCGCGTCCAGGCGGCGGTGTTCGCCTACGAGAGCGGCCTCGTGCGGCCGGGCACGAGCTGAGGTCAGAACCGGATGATCGAGCGCTTGGCCGGGTGGTCCTTGGCCATCGTGTCGAGGGTCGCGTTGACGTCGCGCAGGGCGATCGGGAGGTAGTCCGGCACGATGTCGTGCGCCGCCGAGAACGCCAGGGTCTCGCGGGCGTTGTGTGGCGAGCCCGACGGGTTGAACATGACGTGCGGGCGGCGCAGCGGCAGCGCCCCCGTGGGCAGGGTCAGCGCTTCCGGGCCGTAGCCGCAGAGCACCAGCGTGCCGTCGGGGGCCAGCCCCGGGTACGCCGCCGCGGCGGCCGAGGAGGACGGCGCGGCGTTGAGGATGATGTCCGCTCCGCCGCCCCACGACGTCAGGGCATCGCCCGGGTCCTGGTCGGCGGTGGCCACGAACAGTTCGGCGCCCAGATCGTGGGCGGCCGCCTTGCCGCGGTCGGAGCGGCCGACGGCGGCCACGCGGGCGCCCATCGCGACCGCGTACCGGACCGCCAGAGTGCCGAGCGTGCCGCTCGCGCCCACGACCGCCACCCGCGACGTGGGCCTGATCCCGGCCTGTCCCAGGGCGTTGAAGGCGGTCAGGCCCGCGCACATCAGCGGCGCCGCCGCCACCGGGTCGAGCCCGGCCGGCAGCGGGGTGACGAAGTCGGCCTTGAGCACGGCGTACTCCTCGTAGCCGCCGTCGAAGTCGATGCCGGTGAAGCGCTTGTGCGGGCAGAGGATCTGCTCCCCGCGCACGCAGTAGTCGCAGTGCCGGTCGGAGTCGCCGAGGATCTGCGCGCCCACGGTCGTGCCCACCTCGGGGAACGTGACGCCCGGACCGGCGGCGGCGACCACGCCGGTGATCTCGTGGCCTGGCACGACCGGGAACCGGGCGTCGGGCCAGTGGCCCTGCAGCACGTCCAGGTCGGTGTAGCAGACACCGCAGGCGATGAGCTTGACCAGCACCTCGCCCAGGCCCGGTGAGGGCACATCGCGTTCGGTGAAGACCAACGGCTCATTGACCGCGTTGGCGTTGGCCGTGAGCATGTGTGAGACCTCGCATCCGCTGCCGTCACAGATCGGCGCGCTACCCGGTCGATACTGGTGACTTCGACGACGAGAAGGGGCACGCGTGCGTACGATTCTGGTGGTCGGTGGTGGTTATGCCGGTTTCTACACCGCCTGGAAGCTGGAGAAGAAGCTCCGGCGCGGCGAGGCTCAGGTCGTCGTCGTCGACCCCCGGCCCTACATGACCTATCAGCCGTTTCTGCCCGAGGTGCTGGCCGGGTCGGTCGAGGCGCGGCACGCCGCCGTCTCGCAGCGCCGGCACCTGCGCCGCACCAAGCTCGTCTCCGGCACCGTGATCCGCGTCGACCACGCGCACAAGACGGCGATCGTCCGGCCCACCGACGGGCCGGAGTTCACCATCGCGTACGACGTGATCGCCATCACCGCCGGCGCCGTGACCCGGAAGCTGTCGATCCCGGGCGTGGCCGACCAGGCGATCGGGATGAAGCACGTCGAGGAGGCCGTGGCCATCCGTGACCGGCTCCTGACCAACTTCGACCGCGCCTCGGCGATGGAGCCGGGTCCCCTGCGCCGGCGGCTGCTCACCGTGACGTTCGTGGGCGGCGGGTTCTCGGGCGTCGAGGGCTTCGGCGAGCTGCTGTCGCTGGCGACCGCACTGACGAGGTCGTACCCGGAGATCGACCGGTCCGAACTGGGTTTCCACCTGGTGGAGGCGCGCGACCGGATCCTGCCGGAGGTCACCGACGAGCCCGGCCGGTGGGTGGTGCGGTCGCTGGAGGAACGCGGCGGGCACGTGCACCTCAACGCCCAGCTCGTCTCGGCGGCTGACGGGCACGTGGTGCTCTCCAACGGCGAGGAGTTCGACTCCGACCTGATCGTGTGGACCGTCGGCAACGCCGCCAACCCGATGGTGCGCAGCATGACCGACCTGCCGATCGACGCGCGGGGCCGGCTCATGGTGCGGGCCGACCTGCGGGTCGGCACCGACGCTGAGCCGGTGCCCGACGCCTGGGGCGCGGGCGACGACGCGGCGGTCCCCGACCTCGCGGTGCCGGGCACCGCGACCGTGCCGAACGCCCAGCACGCCGTGCGCCAGGGCAAGCTGCTCGCCCAGAACATCGTGGCCAGCATCCGCGGCGGGAAGGTCAGGCGGTACAAGCACGCCAGCCTGGGCACGGTCGCCACGCTCGGCCTCGGCCGGGGCATCTTCCAGTACAAGCGCATCGTCATCAAGGGCCTGCCCGCGTGGCTGATGCACCGCGGCTACCACGTGCTGGCGGTGCCGAGCTGGGAGCGGAAGGTCCGCGTGCTGGCGGTCTGGCTGACGGCCGCGGTGTTCGGCCGCGACATCGTCTCCCTCGCCTCGGTGCAGGACCCGCGCCGCGCGTTCGTACACGGCGACGAGATGATCAGCCAAAGCGGCCAGTGATGTAGTCCTCGGTCCTCTGCTGCGTCGGCGCGCTGAATATTTTCTGGGTCGAGTCGTACT
>NZ_BONC01000102.1 GCF_016862515.1 Asanoa iriomotensis | reverse complement strand
GCGCAGCCCCAGCGGCATCGTCTACCAGAAAACGTGGAACGGCACGTGGAGCGGCTGGACCTCCATCGGCGGCGTCCTCGGCTGAGCGCTCGCGAATCCACTTAGGACCCCTCAACATGGCAGGAGGAATGGTGAAACGAGCACGGAGTTCTCTTCTCGGAGCTTGCCTGACGGTCGGATTGTTGCTGGCACTGCCAGGTCAGGCGATCGCGTTGGCAGTCACGCCGGAGCCGGCGCCGGCCGCCGCGGCGGACCGATGGCCGGACGCGCTGGTACGCGACTACCTCAAGGCCTATCCCCACCTCACCGCCGCTCAGGTGCGCGAGCGGCTGGACCGGCTGGCCGGCCGCAAGTCGCTGGCCGCCAAGTGGCAGGAGCAGTTGTCCGGAACCTACGCCGGCACCTGGTACGACTTCGGCGCCGATGTGTGGCACATCCAGGTCACCAAGGATGACGCGAGTCCCGCGGTCGCCGAGCAGGCAGCCGCGATCGGGCAGCGGGCCGCCGTCGACGTCGTCCGCCATGCCCTCACCGAACTCGACGCGACGCGGCAGGCCCTGCAGGCACGGCTCGGGTCACGCACCGGCAGCCCGACCGGCCTGGTGCATGTCGATGTCCAGGCGAATCGGGTGGTCGCCGAAGTCGACGCGACCGCCGCCCGCTCGCTGGCGGCCGCTGACCTCCCGGACCATGTCGAGCTCCGGGCGGCGAAGGCTCCCACGGAGACCGTCGTTCCGGCCGTCTGCCACGACCGCTACAACTGTGGCCAGCCGCTGCGGGGTGGAATCAATGTCGGCCCATGGAACACCGCCACCGGTCGGGCGAACAACTACTGTTCGCTCGGGTTCACGGTTCGCGCGTCCGACTCAACGCGGTGGGCATTGACCGCCGGCCATTGCGCTTCGCTCAACCAGCTCTGGGGCCACGGCGAACAGCAGATCGGACAGGTCCGCGACGTTCGCAACAACAACACCGACGCGGTTGACGTGGCGCGGATCCGCATCGCGAACGCGTACTGGCTGCAGGCCGGTGGCGGCTACATGTACAGCACCTCCTCGAGCACCGTCGATGTCGACGCCGCCATCACCAACCGGAGCCAGATCGAGATCAACGACCCGGTCTGCTTCAACTCCCGGTCCTACCCGGCCAACCCGCCGGGCGGGGACAACTGCGGAGTCGTCATTCTGATTTCCAGCCTCTACCGCACGATGCCCGCCGTGTCGGGCGTCGACATGTGCGGTGGGGACAGTGGCGGCTCGGCGTACCTGAAGGTGGGCGATGCGCGCTGGGCGTACGGCCTCGTCTCCGCCACCACCGCCCGCGGCACCGACGACTGCATGCGTCAAGGCAGTGTCTACTTCAGCCCGCTCCCCGACATCTACCGCTACTTCGACCAGTCCGCCGCGGCGACGATCCGCGTAGAGACCCGGTAACGCGACCGCTGCCGCGATGCTGGCCGAGCCATCGGTCGAGCATCGCGGCAGCCGCCGGCTTCGGCGGGGCTAAGTAGTGCCGCGAGACGTTCACGGACCGCGGCAGCAGCCCACGGACTGTTCGTGACGAAGTGATTCAACGCCTGCTCATGCGGCCCAGCCAGCCGGGCCGCCATCGGCTGGATCGACTTACGACGCCCGTCGAGCATCAGGCCACGCAGGTAGTGACCAGCCCGCTCCTGCCAGCCCGAACGCGTCAACGACGCGAACACCTCCGCGACGAACGCGTCCAAATCCTCGCCGAGACGCTGCGCGGCAACGGAATCCATCGTACTTACGGACGGGCCACCGAACGCCCGCAAGGCCATGTTCGAAGCCCTCATCCACGAGATCACCGTCACCGCCGACGACACGGGTTAAACCGATCTTCAAGCTGCCCCTCGCAGGGAACGACGAAGGGCTGGCCCTGGAAGGACCAGCCCTTACCGACAGCGACACAAACCAGATGGTTCGCACACTGCCAACCATGGTGGGCGATACTGGGTTTGAACCAGTGACCTCTTCCGTGTCAAGGATGGCCTGAGGCGTGATCCGCTGCGGCTTCGTAGCCTTGACCTGCGGGGGAGTCCACCGACGTGCCCAGTCGTCCTTCCGCGTCCGGCCCGGTTGTCACTCAGTTAGACCCGCAGGCGACGGACAGCAAACTAACTCCGCCGGTCCCCTGATCGGGGAAGCCCAGCGGCTCAGCTTGAACCGGCAGGACCCATCGCGTAGCGGCGCAAGGCGCCCTTGAGGTTGGTCGGCGCGGCTCGACGATCGTGAGGAGGAGGGGAGGTCGCGTCTTGGCCGCTAACCGACGTGAAGCTGCTTGGAGTTGTCGTACGCCTGCCCTACGCTCTCGCCGTGAAGGCTCAGGACTGGAGCGCGTTAGCTGCGTGGGTTGCCCTGGCGATCGGTGTGGGCAACCTCTGGTTCAGCGTCATCCGCGTCCTATGGAAGGAGAGACGGGCGAGCCCATCGGCGCAGCTTGACCTCTTCAACTACCAGAATCGAAATGGATGGCACGAAGAAGTTCGGGTGGTCCTGACCAACTATGGGCCGGCCCGGATGCGCCATGTCGAGGTTGAACTCTTCGATGAGGACGGACGATCGCTGCAAACAGCCGACTCATCGGTGTCTGCCCTATGGCCGAAGATGCCCGTTGACGTCCTGCACGGCGGCCAATCCATGTACTTGACCCTCAACCGCTCGATGGCGACCCGAGCTGCAAGGACCGCGCGGATTCGATGGCGGGACGGCCGTCCCAGGGAGCAAACTCGAACGATCGGTCTCTCGTACAACCGCCTTCTCTGAGCGGCCAGCTCCGCATGCGGGTCTGGCGCGTGTCGGGCCGGCGGCCCATCGGGCGGCGCCGACCCGGCTTCGCGTATTGATAAGAGATGGGCGAACTCGGCAAGGGTCGGTCGACGCTGCGTTCCCTCAAGCCTTCGCCGATCCTGCACACCCATGAACGTTTGGTTCGCTCGCTTCGGTTTCGACAGCCTGTCCTGGTCGGCTACCGTGCCAGTCGACGATGAATCCGGCGGTCTCGTAAAGTGGGTAACGGCAAATGTGCAGAGCACCGGGCTTCTCTGCGACGGGACTATAGAAGAAACTCCGAGTCTCCTGGCCCTGCAGTTCGACTACTATGGTGGCTAGATCGAGGTCGTAACACGTACTAATGTGCACGTGTTTAGGGTCGGGGTAGTTGTTGCGAAGCTTCTCGTTATACTTTGGTTGAAAGTAACGAATGAGGCCAGCCTCGCCAATGGCGATCGCTTCCTGCTGAGCGAAACCGGCGGAGTGGATACGTCGAAGAGCCCTATTTCGGTGTTCTTCATCTTCCTCGTCGGTCGTCTGGGTTGGGATCTGCGGGTTGAACTCCATCATAAGATTTATATCGCTTACCTTGCACAGGTGCAGCCATATCTCTTTGTCCGGGGACTTCTCGGCGTAAATCTTCTGCAAAGTCGAATGGCTGCGCAGCCGGTCAAAGGCTGTGCGCTCCCCCTTCTTGCCGAACGCCTGTCCCACGTATAAAACCTCATGAGGGATACGGCGTGCCGGGATCATGCCGAATTGCGGAGCGGCGAGCGCGACAACTCCACCGCAGGCAACGCCGTCGCCGTCGAGAATCGAGAACTCCTCGTGCGGCCAGTCGGACTCGTAGGTGAAAGGACCCCTTCCAAGGCTCCTCGTTGACATTGAGAAAGGAACCTCGTCGAACTCGTCCTGCCTGGCGATTCGCAAAATTCCGGTGAACCATCCATCTATCAGATGGATGCTAGAGGGATCGATGCTCACCCTTGGACGGTGCGTAACGATGTATAAGTTGCACGGATCAGGGACCTGGCGACAGTTTGTAGCTCGCGTTGGCGGCCCAAGTATTGCGCCAGAACTGTGACATTTATGCCCAACTCGGTAAAGAACTTGCGACTTGCCACAGATCCTCCCGCCCAGTCAATCACGCAAACTGCATCGTACCTGCGCCGGCCAAGGCGCTCCGTGCTGGCATTGTCGTGGGCGCGGCACAGGTAGGATGGTCCACCATGGATGGAGCGCAGGGCTCAGGTGTCCGAACGGTGCGCGGCCAAACAACGGCGTTCGTCGTTCTCGATTGCAATGAATGGATCCGGCTGAAGTGGCTTGCGACACCCATCGGCCGAGCGTTCCTTTCTGAACTCAAGCGCGATGGATCATTGCGGCTAGCAATACCTGAAGTTCTCGATCAGGAACTGAATAAGCACCGAGCCGAAGTAGCAGCCGAGTTACTTGGGAGACTTGAAAACATCGCCGCCGAGATAAACCTTCTAGCGGACAACCCTCTGGCAGTTGGGCCCTTTGCGCTTACAGAGGTTGCACTTGAAGTCGCTATACGTCACCAACTGCATGAGGTGGCAGGGCAAGTTGACTACCCAGCAATGACGATCGACCAGGTTCGCAGGGCCCTTTTGCGCGTCAATAGCGAGACCCCGCCGAACGGGCACAAGAATCAGCAGATGAAGGACTCACTGCTGTGGGAGGCCTGCGTGGCCTTAGCTGACGAGCTGCCAGTATTCTTGGTCACGGCAGACAAAGCATTCTATTCGGAAAGAACCCCGGCAAGAGGACTAGCTGCAAATCTTGCGAACGAAGCTGCGGTTGTGGCCCAGAGATTAAAGGTGTTCCCGTCCCTGGAAAGCGCTATGCACGCCTTTTCCCCGGCCGCGTCAGTCGATCGCAAGCAGGTGTCGACAGAAAAGGTATCGGATCTAATCGCCGATCGAGCGTTAACTGCATTCGGCCGAAGTCCGATCTTCAACGACCTCATGCCGACCGTAAGCCTTCGAGGGGTTGTGCCTGACTACTTCCGCTCGGACATTCCCCATAGGTTCGCAGTTTCGTTCTCGGCCTTCTACTTCATCAACAAGGGCGTGAACGACGTGCCTCATGGTCAGGCCGCAGTGTCGGGGGAATGCGTACTGGACACACGCGCAGCAAGCATCGATCTCGTCAGCCTTGCGAACATAAATTGGAAGCTTACAAGGCCCGAAGGTGGCGAGTTGAATTCACATGAGGTCCTGCTCTAGCCGCGGATGCAAGACATCCTTCACGCATGCGACGACTCTTGTGGGGTCGCAAACCCGTTGCCGACCACGCACTTGACATGTACAGTCCGCGCCAACTCAAATTGGAAGGCCGATGGTTTTGGGGGGCTGATCCATGGAACCACTCGATCAGATGGGAATGTTCTGGCTTGCAGGATTTCCGGACGATGCTCTTTCAGGCCGGCTGATCTTTAATCCAGGTGGCTCCGAAGGAGGCATTCGCCTTTCGCTTGTCGGGACGTTCAATGCACTTCCGGTGCACGAAGTCGCCCGAGATTTGAGAATTGTTGGCTGGGTAGGCACGAAGCAAGTGACCCTTGATGACGCGTTTACTGCAGGCTCAACATTCGGATCCGGGGTGGCGACAAGCAACTTTCACGCAAATAGGCTCCTTGTCGGTCACCAGTTCGCGGCCGGCGAGGCACTCGCTTTCCAGTCCGCAACCTTTCGCGTAAGTGGTCTTAGATCGTGGGTGAATGATCGAAGCACTTCGGAAGAGTGGGCCAACGATCGCAAGCAAGGCGAACCGATCTACACCATTACGTTCACTCCGCCAGAAGTCGAGACAGCGCACTTTTCTCGCGGCACCGTTGAGATGATTCTTCAGTGGCAGCGCACGACGGACGACCAACAGTCATTGGTATGGAGAACTGAGCCGGCGATCACCATCACGTATGATGATTTGCAGCCCTTCGAAGTGATTCGCAAAGACGTTGGCAGAGTCCAAAGCTTGATATCGCTTTGTCTCGACAAGTCCACGATGCTTGACGGGCTTATCTTTACGCGGCCCGATGTGCGCGCTATCTCGCTGGCCGGAACTGACATGGGCGTTGATCAACCTATCGAGCTTCGGGTACCACTCATCCGGTATGATGAGCCTTCGCGAAGACGCGAGCAACACGAGTTTCGTATGCTCCTCCCCTATTCTGGATTTGGTGGGGTGAATGCCGTCGCGAGATGGCTCGATGGCTCGCGGCCGTTCCAGAGGGCGCTCGACTCGTTGATGAGCGTGCGTTTCGCCAGACAGATATATGCCGAGAACCGATATTTGAATGTTACCTTTGCCTCCGAAGCGTTTCATCGGATATGTTCTGATTCTCAGTACATGCCGGAAGAGGAGTTCCTAGAGGTCATAAATGGGTGCATGTCCGGCGTCCCCGATAAGCACCGAGAATGGATGCACGACAAGATTGCATATTCAAACGAGCCGCCTCTTAGAAAGCGGATGCGGCAGCTAGCCTCTACTACTAAGCCGTGCACTCGACTGCTGATCGGCGATGTGGATGCATGGGCATTCGTTGTCGCGGGAGTGCGCAACGAACTCACCCACTTGGGTCGGAAGTCACGCCAGTTCTCGGGATCCGACCTACGTCGGCTTGCGAACTCTGTTTTTCTGGTCACTGGTATCGCAATGCTATTGGAGACTGGAGTGCCAGCGGCGACTCTGGCCGCACGCGCCGAGTGCGATGCGTTGACCCACGGTGCCCAAGAGCTTCAAGACACTGTAAGAGTTGTCCGCCGCGCGTTGCTGTCGGCGCCGTGAGGTCTTCGGCAGACCCAGCCTTGTGATGATCAGCGCGTTTGCTACCGACGAGGGATCGTCGACTACGGCTGCTGCGCCAGCGGAGCCCCAGTAGTCGCGGCTTGGAGCAGCGATTCGCATAGCCGATGGTCGGTACCCGGCAACTGGCGCCTGCTGCCACGTCTGAACTGGAGTGCCCTACGAAGACCGCCGGCGTCGGCGAGGCTGCGAAACCTTCGAGCGCTCGCACGAGTAGGTGATCGTGTGGTACCTAACGCGCTCTTTGCGCCCCGCCGCCGCACCGACTTAAGCGTCGAGCGAGACGAGCCGGGCTCTACCCCTTGTCGGCTGGGATGCGACGGTCTCACCGGCGAAATGAGATAGTCACCTCTAAACCGAGGTGTTCGTGGATCAGATCAGCAAGCTCGCGCCCATCAATTAGCCTGATCAGTTTTCCTGCAGCGAACCTCTTGGCGTTGTTAGTGAACCAACTGGTTGTTATGACCACAGCAGATTGCGCGTTTACGTGCAACATTACGCCATAGATGCGTTGCACCGTGTCAGCGCCTACAACGCTTCGGTAGCGCTTTACCTCTACGACATTATAGATTGTACCTCTTACGGGATCCACGGTGCTTGTAAGGATGTCGAACCCAACATCTCCGTCGGGCTCCGAAACGACTGCGGTGTGCCCCATCGCTTCAAGGAGCTGCTTCACCAGGTGCTCAAGTTGCGCCGGCGTGAGGTTCGCGAGGTTCGGAGTCTCGTCATTCTCGTCTTCCCTCGCCTCATGCTCTTCGAGCGGGGAAAATAGATCGTCCATCGCTTGCTGAGCCTGCGCTGAAATCTCGAACTCGCGTACTTCATTAACGGTGTCCGGGGATACTCTCCCCGGGAACTGCTCGGCAGCCGCTTCTAGGAAGTCGGAGAGCGTCATCTGCAGCATAGGCGTCTGGCTATGTTCAAAGAGTTCCTGCCGCAGCTCTGGCCGGCCACGCTCGGCTCTTCCGTTCTTGTCCAACACCCACCAGTCTTCCTTTACATCGTTTGTAACCAGGACGATCATCCGTCCGCGAGCCTGTACCGCCGTATAGTCCATGATTTGGCACCAAAGAACGTAGTCACCCGCAGCTCTATAGGCGGTCGGCTTCCGTGCCGCGTCCTTGTAGCCGGGCGGGATTAGATTCGGGAACCGATATGATGTCGCCTCTTCGACCAAACGCCGGTGCTTAGCATGGGTGTATGGCGCGCCGATGCGGCCCGTCGTAATACTATCGAGGCGCTTGAGGACCGGGTCGCCCGTTAGTAGATCTTTGGGACCTAGGTCATGCTCTGCCTCAAGCACGGATAGCTCGACCAGGGCATTGTCCATTACGCCGTCAAGCCGAGCGACAATGGAGCCCTCATCCAAGCCGTTCGCGTTTGGGTCCCACGTTCGATCAGTCATATTTGCTTGGCGTAGGTCGTTGAGGCGGAGCACGGCCCTGCGAACCTCGGCGGCCGCCTTTCGCGTCGCGTCTTTTAGGACTTGCCGGACTTCGCGGAACTGGGACAGCCTTCCCAGTACCGCGTCTTCCCGATTCCGATGAAACTCGACGGCCGCCTGATGCGGTATCCAAAGCCGTTCTTGAACCTCGGCAAGGGTTGCTAGTATCTGTTCACGTGCCGTGGGCGTAACGCGGTAGAGATGGAGCAGCGCGTTCGCATCCAGAACGATGAGCCCTTCACGAACGAACGGCCCCGGCTCGGGGTCTTTTGCCCACCAAGCCCTGAAGCCATCGGCCAGGCCCATCTGGTGAGCTGGCTCAGCCTGCTGCTCTGGTTGCATGAGTCAATATAGCTGTACGGCTTGTCGCCATGCTCTCCGCATAAGTCCCAGGAAGAGCTGCTGACCACTTTGGAGTGAATTGTCTGCGGCTCGGTTCGGGCGCGCTCCCGTCATGCGCATGCGCGAACCGAAATCAGCTGCGCCTGGGTCGGTCCGGTGACTGTTCTGGTCGCATGCATGGTGGCCGACGGGGGTCATCGCTAGCAGGCGTTAACTACCTTGGTCGCGCCCTGATGCCTTGGCCACGCCGTGAGCGTAGGCGAGCCTCGCGTTCGGGGCGTGCATACCTCGTCCCAGCCACGATAGACAATATCAAGTTGCAGAAATGTAAAGATTTGGTGGCGGCGGGACCGCGTTCGCCATAGTCGATGTGCTTATCAGCTAAAGCCATCCCGTCCGCCGTCGACCCACACTCCGTGGAGCGGGCCAGCACCCGGGCGCCAAGGTGGAGCGCTAGATTGGACGAACGACCCGTGGTGCCCTCGTCCTGGTCTGCTCGGCTCTGCCTGGTCGGCGGTGGACGGGATGGCATCCCTCCACCCCAGAAGCTCGAGCGCCTGCTCCTTCCTCGCTTGCCCCGCTTGGCTTGTCGTCGCGGTCGTCAGAGGGGTCCGGTTATCGACCCCGCGAAGAATCCCCGGTTCCTCCTCCTGATCGGGTGGCCCGGGGCATGTCTATATCTGTTCGCGCCTGCCGCCGGGCTGAAACTGCCGTGGGGTGCCGCCGTGCGATTGCGCTAAGGCGGTGGGCCTTCAGCCCCGGCCCTGCTGGGGGCACGAGCGGCCCGCACCGCGGGAATCATGGCCGTCTTCGCCACCCAACGTCCTGACGCCAAGTCGCTGCCGACCGGGATTTCCGGGAACGCCGTGCTCCGCTTCTGCCTCAAAGTCATGGGCCAGATGGAGAACGACATGGTGCTCGGCACCAGCGCCTACCGCAACGGCATCCGCGCAACCATGTTCAGCCGACGCGACCTCGGAATCGGTTACCTCGCAGGCGAATCCGACGACCCGCAGATCACTCGGACCTACTATGTGGACGGACCTGCGGCCGAAACCGTTGTCGCACGTGCCAGAGCGCTGCGACAGAAAGCGGGAACGCTTACTGGTCACGCCATCGGCGACGTCCGCACCCTCAAGGCCATCGCGGCATCCGTGTCGTTGCTCGACGACATCGCCGCCGTCGTGCCGACCGGGGACGCGAAGGTGTGGTGCGAAACCGTAGCGGCCCGCCTGGCCGAGCTACGCCCCGACGTCTACGGCGGATGGGACGGCGAACGGGTCACCGTCGCGCTCAAACCGTTCGGTGTGCGGGTCACCCAGGTCTGGGGCACCGACGCGGCCACCGGCAAGGGCGCCAACCGGCGAGGTTTCGAACGCGCTCACCTCATCGCCGCGATCACCGAACGCAACCGTCGGCAAGACGCGGCATAGCCGCCGCGCGGTGCTAGGTCTAGCGCCCCGACCGCGCAAGACCTAGCACCGCCGCTAGCACCTCGAACCGGCCTCCTGCTGGCCGCTAGCGCGCTAGCGGCCAGTGCCCCCACCCTCCTCAAACCCGCCGGAGAAGGTCATGGACCACTCGACATTGCTAGGAAGCATCGGCTGCGCTGCCCTGCCACTGCTCACCGTCTGCTACCTCACCCTCTGCTGGATCGCCCCGTTCCGACGCTGCCGCACATGCGGCGGGACCGGCCTCATCCGCCGCCGCTACGGCCGCACCTTCCGAACCTGCCGACGCTGCGACGCCACCGGGCTACGGCTGCGCTACGGCACACACCTCATCAACGAAGCACGCCGCATCCACCGCGACGGCAACCGCTGAGAGGAGGCGACCCGTGGAAGAACAAGCGACACAACCGCTGCGTCTGATACCGGGCGACGGAGACCAGCCGAAGGCGATGTACCGCATCCCCGAAGCCATGCGGCTACTCAGCCTCAGCCGCTCCGTCATCTATGAGCAGATCCGGGCCGGTCGCCTCCGGTCCGTGACCCAAGGACGAACGCGACTCGTCCCGGCAAGCGCCATCGCCGAATACGTCGCCCTCCTCGAATCCGAAGCCAGCGAAGGGAAAGCGGCATGACCGAACGACGCGGCCGGGGCGACGGCGGACTGCACTGGGACAAGAAGCGGCAACGCTGGATCGCCTCCGTCACCATCGGCTACACCCCCGCGGGCAAGCGGATCGTCCGGCGGGGAAGCGGGAAGACCAAGACCGAGGCGAAGGCCAAGCTCAAGAAGGTCATCCGCGACCACGAAGACGGACTGGCCATCGCAGCGACCGGATACACCGTTGCCAACGCGGTCAACGACTGGCTCGCCTACGGACTCAGCAATCGATCCCAAGCCACCATCGACAAGTACCAGACGCTGGCCGCGACCCACGTGGTTCCGAAGCTCGGCGCGAGGAAGCTCCGCGAGCTGAGCGCCCCGGACGTCGAGAAGTGGCTAGCCGCCAACGCGAAGACGCTCAGCAGCAGCACCGTCGGCATCCTCCACTCCATGCTCAACCGCGCCGTCCGCCGTGCGATGGCGCGCGACAAGGTGAAGCGCAACGTCGTCGAACTCTGCACCATCCCGAAGGGCCAGGAAGGACGTCCCTCGAAGTCGCTCACCCTGGTCGAGGCACACGCGCTGCTCGACGCGGCGGAAGGAACCGCACTTGAGGCATACATCGTGCTCTCGATGCTGATCGGTGCGCGCACGGAAGAACTCCGGCCACTCCGCTGGGATCACGTCGACCTGGTCGGCAGACCGGAGCAGGTCCCGCCCGTGCCGCCGTCGGTGATGGTCTGGCGCTCGGTCCGGGAGGGAGGCGACACGAAGACCCGCAAGTCGCGCCGCACCCTGGCGCTCCCCAAGCGTTGCGTCGTCGCCCTGACCCGGCAACGCGACCGCCAAATCAAAGATCGGAAGGCCGCCGGTAAGAAGTGGCACGAAAGCGACCTCGTATTCACAAGCGCCGTCGGGACCCAGCTCGACGCGGCGAACGTCCGGCGCGCGTTCCGCCGCGTGATCAAGGCGGCGGGCCTCAACCCGAAGGACTGGACGCCACGGGAACTCCGGCACAGCTTCGTGTCGCTCATGTCGGAGGCTGGCGTCACCGTCGAGGAGATCGCGCCGCTCGTGGGCCACGCCGGGACACGGGTGACGGAGGCGGTCTACCGGCACGAGCTGCGCCCGGTGCTGCTCCACGGCGCCGCGACCATGGACAAGATCTTCGCGCACGCCACAGCCGAGGAACCGTAGTCACTCAGTTAGTTACTCAGGACGCGAAAGAGGCCATGTCCATCGATGGGACATGGCCTCTGAGCTGGTGGGCGATACTGGGTTTGAACCAGTGACCTCTTCCGTGTCAAGGAAGCGCGCTCCCACTGCGCCAATCGCCCGTGGCTATGTTTCTAGCGAGGTGGAGACGGGATTTGAACCCGTGTAGACGGCTTTGCAGGCCGTTGCCTCGCCTCTCGGCCACTCCACCGAGGTAGCCCTCGACGTGCCGAGCGGACGACGGGACTCGAACCCGCGACCCTCACCTTGGCAAGGTGATGCGCTACCAACTGCGCTACGTCCGCATGTCGCCTTGTTGTTCCTGGCGACGGATGTGAACTTTAGCCGAGCCTCCCAGCAACTGCCAACTCGGGGTACCCCCGGCGCGTCGGAACGACCAACCGGACAAACCCGGCACATCGAAAATGAGGCGACGGCGTACGGACAATCAGAGGGTGACTGCCCATCGCTTCTACGGCGACCTCGCGCCCTGGTGGTCGTTGATCTCGCCGGCCGAGGACTACGTCGAGGAGGCCGCCTTCGCGGCGTCACTGCTTCAACCAGCACGCACGGTGCTCGAGCTCGGGTCAGGTGGCGGGCACAACGCCGTACACCTGAAGAAGCTCTTTGATCTCACGCTGGTCGACCTCGCGCCCGGGATGCTGGCCGAGTCCCGCAAGATCAACCCCGAGCTGAGCCACCACCAGGGGGACATGCGGACCATCCGGCTCAAAAAACAGTTCGACGCCGTGTTCGTCCACGACGCGATCGACTACATGACCACCGAGGCCGACCTGCGAAGGGCGATCGAGACCGCCTACGTACACACGAAAAGCGACGGCCATGCCGTGTTCGTGCCCGACGCGACCACCGAGATCTTCGCGCCCGAGGCCGACCATGGCGGAGTCGACGGGGACGACGGGCGTGGGGTCAGGTTCCTGAGCTGGACCTACGACCCGGACCCGGGAGACACCACCACGGTGACCGACTACGCGTTCCTGCTGAAAGACGAAAACGGCCAGGTGACCGCGGTCCACGAGACCCATGTGACCGGGCTCTATCCGCGTGACACCTGGCAGAGACTGTTGCGGGAAACGGGCTTCGTGCCGGAGGCGGTCACCGAGGTCACCTCGGAGGACCGCACTCCGCGCACGTTCTTCGTCGGCCGGAAGTACTAACCCTGTCGCCCGCTCCAGCGCGGGTTCTTCCGGTTCAGCACCATGATCCGGTTGCGGCGGCGGACGACCTTCGCGCCGGGCTTGCGGCGCAGGGAACGCAAAGAGGTACGGACCTTCATGGTTTGCGCAACGTCGCGCGTAGCCTCCGCATTCCCCGTCTGGCCAGGCAAGACTCGCCAAACGGGTAAACTCGGTCAGTTGTGACGGCTGGTCGGGAGGGGCATGTCGAGGGGCTCGCGGCACGGACGGTCGGGCGCGGTCGCGCGACCCACCGCCAGGGCGCGCCGGATCGCCAACGAGAGCGTCCGCATCACCGGCGATCTGCTCGCCCCCGCTGTTCCTGCCGACGTCGCGCCCACCGCGTCCCGCAAGCGCCGGTTCTGGGCCCGGCTGCGTGGCCAGGAACCCGTGCCCGGCCTCCGGACGATCAAGGTCGTGCTCGCGGTCGTCCTGGCCTTCGTGTTCTCCGAGGGGTTGCCCGGCACCGAACCTCCGATCGTGGCCGCCCTGACCGCCCTCCTGGTCGTGCAGATCACGCCGATCAAGAGCATCCGGTCGGGTTGGGAACGGGTCGGCAGCGTGGTCGCCGGCGTCCTGGTCGCGGTCCTGCTCTCCAGCATTTTCGGCCTGCACTGGTGGAGCCTCGGCATCACGATCGCGGTGTCGATGATCGTCGCGTACGCGCTGCGCCTCGGCGACCACGCCCTGGAAGTGCCGATCTCCGCGATGCTCGTGCTCGCCGTCGCGGGGAGCACGGACGTCGGCATGGAACGGGTGTACGAGACCCTCGTCGGCGCCGCCGTCGCTGTGGTGGTGAGCGTGGCGCTGCCGCGCGTCTACGTGCAGCCGGCCGGCAACGCGATCGGCACCGTCGCCGCGGACATAGGCAAGCAACTCCGCGACATGGCGGGCTGGGTGCAGGGCGACTGGACCCCGGAACGGTTCGCCGAGAGCCTGCGCCGTGCCCGGAACATGGACGGGCAGATCAGCGCCGCCCGCGACGCCCTGGCGCAGGCGGAGGACAGCGTGCGGCTCAACCCGCGCGCCGTGCGCACCGCGCACATCCCGGTCACCATGCGCCCCGGCCTCACCGCGCTCGAGTTCTGCTCGATCTCCCTGCGCGGGGTGGCCCGTGCCCTGCTCGACCGCCGGTCCGGCGAGGCCGGCCAGCACCCGCCCGGCGAGTGGGTGACGTTGAGCCTGTCCCGCCTGCTCGACGCGCTCGCGGACGCCGTCTTCGCGTTCGGCATCGTGATCGCCTCCGACGTGACGGCGGCCCCGCCGAGCCCGGAACCGCTCCGGCACGCCCTGCGCCGGGCCCGCTTCCTCCGCGACGAGGCGACCTTCCAGCTCCAGGAGGACGCCAAGACCGAGCCGGCGATCTGGCGGATCAACGGCGCACTCGTCGGCCACCTGGACCGCATGATCAACGACCTGGACCCGGACACCGAGTCGGTCTCGCCCGCGATCACCCGGCCGCGCCCGGAACCCGCCCGCCCGCTGCGCCGCTTCACGCCGTCGGTCATCCGCCGGCAACTCGACGACAGCGCCCGCTCGCTCAGGCGCCGGATCAAGCGCTGAGAAATTTGGCGCCAGATCAACCGCCAAAGGCCGATTTACGCACGTCCGCGGTGGGCACGACCGCTCGCTCCCGCGCGCAAACTCGCTCCGCTTCGAGCCGGGCCCGCGGCACACAACCAAGACGTTGGCGTTCATCTATGTTTCTGTGACCGGACGGACACCTGCGCACCGCAGGCTGACCCCGCTGGCCCGGCTACCGCCGGCCAGCGGTGGTCCATCCACTCCGGACGCGGGAGCGTAGATGCGTATCAACAGGTTCCTGGGCGTCGCCGTGCTGGCGGCCGCCCTGCTGGTGGCGCCGGCACCGACCCCGGCCAGCGCCGCGGTCGGCCGGGCCGAGCTGGCCCTGCGCTGGGCACCCATCCACTACCAGGACGTCGACGCTACCGGCACACACGCGCTCGGCGGCCGGTCCGACTACATCACCGCGGTCGACTTCGACGGCGACCTCAACGGCCGCAACAACTGGGACAACGCGGGCACCGGCTCGATGGCCGCACACGCCTACTACTCGGTCGTCGAGACCAGCACGCACTGGTACATCACCTACCTCTTCTTCCACCCCCGCGACTGGGTCGACCACCCGTTCTTCGAGACGGAGCACGAGAACGACGGCGAGGGTGTGCTGCTGGCGATCCAGCGCGACGGCTCGGACTACGGCGTCCTCCGCGGCGCGGTGACGGTCGCGCACAGTGACTTCTACTCGTACACGCCCGCGGGCAGCACCTGGACCAACGGCCGCGAGACGATCGACGGCACCCTGCAGCTCCAGTCGTCGCCGCACGACGTGTTCACCCACCCGGTCACGGCGCAGGAGTCGAAGGGCCACGGCCTGAAGGCCTACCCGCAGTACAACATCGACGGTGACGGCCTGGTCTACTACCCGTCCACGGTGGCCGAGACGCCGAGCAGCGGCAACGACCGCGACGTCCGCTACAAGCTGGTCGACATCTTCGCCGCCGGCGGCCTGTGGGCGCAGCGCGCCAACGCGAGCCTGTTCGCCAGCCTGGGCACGTTCGCGGGCGACACCACCGGCGGCTGCGGCTCAGGCACGTGGGGCTGCTCGACCAACTCCGCCAACGCGCCGTGGGGCTGGGACGACGGCAACGACCTGCCTGGCCGGGGCGAACTGGCGAGCGACCCGGCGAAGCTGGTCACCGAGTACTTCACCATTCCCGGCGGCGTCTCCCGCTCCTACACCTACAACCCGTACTCCGGCGCCGCCGCGGCCCTGAAGGAAGCGGCCCGCACGGCACCGCCCACGGTGGACTGACAATCCAACGGCACGGTGGCCGGCGGCACCTCCCGCCGGCCACCATGCTCAACTCGTCGGAGCGGGAACGGGACGCCGCGTTTGCCTGTGGAGGGGCATTCGTTCATCACGACCTCGGACGCAGGCTGTCCACTGGGCGCCGAGGTGTCCTTGCTTCTTTGACACGGACGAGGTCACTGGTTCAAACGCGTACCCAGACGCGGCCTGTGAAGGCGGTAAACACGCTGATCAGGCCGCGTTTTGGGTTGGTTCGTACAGGCCCGGTCGAGCCTGTGGAGCGCCGACGCGGGAACGGGTTGTCGCGCACCGGGCTGGCTCCATGCGTGTCGCCGCACATCCGCTCATGCCGATGTGCGGGCCGCTGCTGACGGCAGCCGTCATCGAGTGGCGGGCGGGGTTGCCGTCGCCGGTTGCTGGGCGGTGGGGTGCGTGGTGCCGAGGCGTGCCGCCTGGTCGTCCTGCACCGCACGGGCGACCTGCAGGAAGCTGAGGATCATCGCGAGCTGGTCTGCCGTGTACCTGCGTAGAGCCCGGGCACCGGCCACGCCGACCGGGTGGTAGATGTCCTGCTCGACAACGCGCGCCCGGTCGGTGGGCGTGATCAGGACCCGCCGCCGATTCTGGAGGTCACGGGTCCGGCTGACCATGTCGGCCTGCTCCAGCCGGTCGATGACGGTGGTTGTCGCCGCTGGGCTGAGCCGGAGCGCGTTGGTGAGTTCGCCGGCCGAGAGTGGACCGCTGCTGGCCAGGACAAGGTCCAGCGCGCGCAAGTCGGTGCGGTTGAGCCCGAGCCGACCGGCTACCGCCTCGTCGAAGGCGTCGAAGCTCTGCTGCAGCAGCCGCAACTGCATGGCCACGTCCCGGATCGCATCATCCTTCGACATTCGAAACCTTCTACTATCGTAGTGTCCGACCATCGAAACGATATCATGAGTAGGGCTCACGATGACCACCGACGACCGCCAGATCCGAAACCTGTTCGCCCGGCTCATGCAGGCCTGGACCGACAACGACGCCACCGCCTACGGAGCCTGCTTCACCGACGACTGCGACTACGTCTCCTACGACGGCACCCGCGCGATCGGCCGCGCGGACATGCAACACGCCCACGACCAGCTCTTCCGCGGCGTACTCGCCGGCTCCGCCCTCGTCGGCGAGGTCGAGTCGATCAGGCACCCCGCTCCGGACGTCGCAATCATCCACGGCACCGCATCGGTCCTGATGCCCTGGCGGTCGAAACTGCCCAAACGACGCCTCTCCCGCCAGACTCTGGTAGCCGTTCGCACCGACCGCGGCTGGCTATTTAGCGCACTGCACAACGGGCGGGTACGCCCGGTTCGCATTCCCGCACCGGAATCGATGCCCTCCCGCATGGCACAGATCATGGGCCGCGTCGCCCGCCGCGCCGGCGTACGCCGAGCCGACGTCAGCATCTAACCGCTCGTTCAGCGCGAAACCGCGCTCGCTGCCGCGCTCATCTGCCGCTGGCCGGACGCGATACCGTGCGAATCGGTGGTTTCACGTCACGGTCCGGGCTCAGCCCCAGGTGAGCAGGGCACCACGCTCGTCGAAGGTGGCCTCGGGTCCCCAGGTGATCTCCCACCGGTTGCCCTCTGGATCGGCGATGAACGCGGAGCGCCCGCCCCATGGCCGGTCGGTCGCGCCGGCCACCGGCGTCGCGCCGGCAGAGACGGCGGCAGAGTAGGCCCGGTCGACCTCGTCGCGGGTGTCGACGGTGCAGGCGAGGGTGACGCCGGCCCATCCGGTGGGTGTCGCGCTGCCGGGTGCGGCCTCGGCGGTGAGGTCGCCCATTGGGAACAGCGCGAGCAGCACGCCGCCGAGGAGGAACCCGGTCCAGGTGTCGTCGCCGGCTGGCAGTTCCGGCCAGCCGAGCGCCCGGTAGAACCGGCGAAGGTTGACCATGTCGCGCGCGCCCAGCGTGACAATGGACAGTCGAGCGGGAAGTACGGTCATGACGAGGATCTTCCCAAACACGGCGGCCGTGCGGGACCGCGTAGCGCGATCAACGGGACCTTCCGAATCTGCCGCTCCCGGCAGGCCGGCGTTCATCACCGCTGGTGACGCACCGTGATCTCTTCTGTCTCCGCGCCCCGTGCCGTATCAGCCGATCAACGCGTTCTGCGCGCAGCGGTGTCGGCCTTCCTGGGCCGTTATCGTGGCCAGACTCGCGTCCACGCCGAGTCCGACCTACGCGTCTTTCTCCGCTGCTGCACCAACCACGACCTTGACCCGCTGGCCGCGGCACGGGTGGACATCGAGCGCTACTTGCGCTGGCTCCAAGACGTGCGCCGGCACCAGCCCTCGACCGTGTCCCGCCGGCTGTCCGTCGTGGTCGGCCCCTACCGGGTCTGCGTCATCGACGCCATCCTGGAACATTCGCCGGCCGATTACGTCCGCCGACCCGCTGTGCCGGCCGAGTCGCCGACCCTCGGACTGGGCCACCTGCAGTTCGAAGCCCTGATCACCACCGCCCGCACGTCTTCGAACCCGAACGACTTCGCCCTGGTCGCCCTCCTGGGCCTGCTCGGGTTGCGGATCTTCGAAGCCTGCGGATCGAGCATCGCGGACCTCGGCGAGGAGCACGGCCACCGTGTCCTACGGGTGCGAGGCAAGGGCGGCAAGGTCGTCCTCGTCCCGCTGCCACCCGCGGTCGCCCGAGCCATCGATGAGGCTGTCGATGAACGCACCAGCGGCCCGATCCTGCGCAACACCCGTCGTCGGCGGATGGACCGGCACGCCGCCACCCGCCGCCTCAAACACCTCGCCAACACGGCGGGAATCCGGATGCCGAGGATGCACCCCCACATGCTGCGCCACACCTTCGTCACGACCATGCTGGACGCCGGAGTCAGCCTCCGCGACGTGCAGATCGCCGCCCGCCACGCCGACCCACGCACCACCATGCGCTACGACCGCGCCCGCAAGAACCTCGAGCGGCACCCCAACTACATCCTCGCCGCATACATGGCCTCCGGGACATAACAGCGCTGCCTCGCGGTTTTGCCGATGAGCGTGCACGGTGGCTTACCCTTCGTGAATGCCTGAGAGCGACGCACGATTGGCCGGTCTCATTGCGAACCTGGATGAGGCCGCTGCGCTCCTTCGGGAGCACGGCGAGCGGCACTGGCTCGCGTGGCTCTTGCGATGCCGCGCTGAACTCGTCGCTCACGAAACGGCCGCCTTCGACCGCATCCTCGCCGCGTTCGGCGGTATGGGCAGTTTCAACGATCTCCTGATCCTGGCCGTCAATGGCCACGCAGTTCGGCCCGACCAGGAGAACGTGGTCAACGAGCGGCTGGGGGACCTGCGCCACCTCATCTGGACCGACGCGGCTGATTTCCGCCGCGATTTGTCGGCGTCACCATGACGGACATCCGCACATGTCGCGAGGGCGCGCACCAGCAAAGTAACCACCTTGCGGGTGCATGCACCCAGACGTGCCGGGATCAGCGCGTCGACGCCGAGGCCCGTACTCCGCCTGTCATGCCGGCGAGAACGCGTGTGTGCACGACTTCAGGCGCGTATCGTGCGGCTCGTGACCGCCATCTCGCTGATGCTCGCGGTGCCGGACGCTCCGGCGGCATCTGCCTGGTATCAACGCGCTCTGGGCGCGACCGAATTGTGGAACCTCGGCTCGGTAGTCGGGCTGGAAGTCGGAGGGGCACCGTTCTTTCTGGCCCAGCCGGAAGGCAACGGCTGGCAGAGCCCTGTTGAGGTCGGCACCACGACGGTGCGGGTCGAGGTGTTCGTGGACGATCCGGACTCGTTCGTCAGCGGTGCCGCGGCTGCGGGGGCGGATTACCACGATCCGGTACGAGACCATGAGGCGCCGTGGGGGACGCATCGGCAGGGAGGCTTCTTTGATCCGTACGGGCATCTTTGGCTCGTAGGCGATAAGTCGCCGCTGCGTCGTCGTTGAGACATCGGCCCACGGGCACGACGAGATCCCGTGGTTGGTCATCGACCCGACGACCGCATCCGGATCTGCCGCGATCCGCGCGCTGTGCGGCGTCATAAAATGCTGACTCGGCGGGCACACACACATGCCGCGAGGCGTGCGCGTCTGCCACGGTGCGAACGGATTGCGCGTCAAGTCCGGGCAAAGCTGGACTGAGCGTGTGTCTTTGAGGAGTCGCTCGACGGGTCAGTCAGATCGCGCGAGGTGATGCGGCATTACTTCACGACCCGCGAGTTGGCTCCCCTTGTTCGTTGGACAGTCGTCTGACACCCCCCGTCCATGTCGACCGCGGATCTGACAGCGGTGAGGTAATGGCAGGAGGGTGAGCGCCGCCGCGCGATGGTCTGGGCATCGTCGAGCCACCAGCGCTCGCTCGGTCGACAATCTCCTCACCGGCGATATCGGGCGACGCCGTCGCGCGGCAAGTGCTGGCGCCGGTCCCGGGGGATGGACGGTCCGTTCGGGGACGGACAAGGACGATCAGACATCCGGACCTGCCGCAGAGAACGTGCGGGAGACTTACAGGCTCATGAAACGTGGTCGTGTCGGCCTGGCCGGGGTGGCCGGGCCTTTTGGGGGGCCCGGCCACGTTTTGCTGGTGGGGGTTAGCTGATTCGGTCCATGCCGCCCCAGCCGATGCCTACGCGTTTGGGGGAGGTGAGGATTTGGTTGGGGGTTAGGGAGCCGGTGCCGGGGTACATCCAGAGGGTGGCGTCGGTGGTTGAGCGGACCACCACATCGGATTTGCCGTCTTGGTTGAAGTCGCCGGCGGTGAGGGCGTTCATGCCGCCCCAGCCGATGCCGACCTGGATGCCGGGGTTGACGACCCGGTCGGTGGTCAGCGT
>NZ_BONC01000101.1 GCF_016862515.1 Asanoa iriomotensis | reverse complement strand
CTGGGCGAGCAGCGGGTTGGCCGACGGCTCGGTGCGGCGCCAGGCCGAGTCCATCGCGACCCGGACCTTCTCCTCGACCGCGCGCAACCGGCGGTCAAGCCCGCCGGCCACCTCGCGCGGCACCCGGCCGGCGTCGTGCCACTGGCCCTGGATCTCGCGGAGCCTGGCCTGCGCGGCCCGCGGGTCGGCGTCGACGTCGATCGACTCGGCCTCGACGACCAGCGCCTGCTTGCGCTCCTGGTTGCCGCGCTGCTCGGCGTCGCGGGCCGAGAAGACCGTGCTGCGGTTGGTGAAGAAGGCGTCCTGCGCGGCGCGGAACTTCTCCCACAGCCGCTGCTCGGCCTCCTTCGACGCGCGCGGCGCCGCCTTCCACTCGGTCATCAGCTCCTTGAGCCGCGCCGCGGTCGGGCCCCAGTCGGTCGACTCGCGCAGCGTCTCGGCCTCGGCGACCAGCGCTTCCTTGGCGCCCTGGGCCTGCTTGCGCTGGGAGTCCAGGGTCGCGAAGTGCGCGCCGCGGCGGCGGGTGAAGCCGTCGCGGGCCGCGGCGAAGCGCTTCCACAGCTCGCCGTCGGACTTCTTGTCGACGCCGCGGATGGTCTTCCACTCGTCGAGGATCTCCTTGAGCCGGTCGCCGGCCGACTTCCAGCCGGTGGACTCGGCCGCGATCTTCTCGGCCTCCTCGACGAGCTGGGTCTTGCGCGCCAGCGCCTCGGCCCGGGCGGTCTCCCGCGCGGCGCGGGCCTCACCGGCCTTGGCCTCGGCGGACTCGGCCAGCCGGTCGAGCCGGGCGGTCAGGCCATCGATGTCACCGACGACGTGTGCCTCGGGCAGGGACGCCCGGATGCGCCGGATCGTGGCGAGCGAGTGGGACGCGTCGGCGGCGCCGGAACCCATCCGCGCCTCGACGAGGTCAACCTCCGTGACCACGTCGGCGAACCGCCGGGCGAAGTGGGCCAGGCCCTCCTCGGGCGAGCCGGCCTGCCAGGAGCCGACGATCCGTTCCCCCTCGGCCGTCTTGACGTAAACCGTGCCCTCCGCGTCCACGCGTCCGAAGGCCGTCCAGTCGCTCATCTGCCCATCCTCGTTCGTCCGACTCCGTCGGGAATGCACCCTTCGGGCGTCGCCATAGCGCAGTATTGTTACCGCTGCATTGTCACAGGTCCCACCCCGTCCAAGTCGAGCGCCTATTGGCGACCGTGACCATACGGAGACCGGGGCGGGAATCACGCGGCGGCGGACTGTCGTCCCGATACCGTTATGCGGTGACCCTCGTAGCTGTCGCGGTCTGTCCTCATCCGCCCATGATCGTCCCGGAGGTGGCCGGCGGTGCCGCCGCCGAGCTCGACGACCTCCGCGCGGCCTGCGCGTCCGCGGTCACGGCGCTGGGCGAGGCCGGTGCGCGGCAGATCGTCGTGTTCGGGGCGGATTCGGCCATGACGTCCTATGACCCGCCGCAGCGGGGCTCGCTTCGCCCGTGGGGTGTCGACCTCGACGTCTCGCTGGGCCCGCACGACCCGTTGGAGAGCCGCGAGTTGCCGTTGAGCCTGGTGATAGGCGCGTGGCTGTTGCGGCAACACCCGCCCGGCCAGCCGGTGATGGTCAACATGCAGGGCATCTCTGTCGACGCTACGCCGGCCGAATGCAGGAACTTCGGCGAGTGCTGCGCCCCCGACGGTCCGTGGGCGCTGCTCGTGATGGGTGACGGGTCCGCGTCGCGGGGGATCAAGTCGCCGGGGTACGACGATCCGCGCGCGGAGCCTTACGACGACGCGCTGGCGGCGGCGCTGGCCGGGGTCGACCTGGACGCGTTGCACGCCCTCGACCCGGAATTGTCGCGGTCGCTGGGCGTGGCCGGGCGGCCGGCGTTCCAGGCATTGGCGGGTGCGGTCGGCGCGGCCGGCGGTGCGTGGTCGGGCGACTTGTCTTATTACGCGGCTCCGTACGGCGTCAGCTATTTCGTCGCCAGTTGGGCCCGGGCATGACCGTTGTGGCCGTGGTCGGCCCGACCGCCGCGGGGAAGTCGGCGCTGAGCCTCGCGCTGGCCGAGGAGCTCGGCGGCGAGGTGGTCAACGCCGACTCGATGCAGCTCTACGCGGGCCTGGACATCGGCACCGCGAAGCTGTCGGTGGCCGAGCGGCGCGGGGTGCCCCACCACGTGCTCGACATCTGGCCGGTGACGGCGCCGGCGAGTGTGGCCGAATACCAGCGGCTGGCCCGCGCGGCGATCGACGACATCCTGGCGCGCGGCCGCGTACCCCTGCTGGTCGGTGGCTCTGGCCTTTATGTGCGTGCGGTTTTGGAGGAGTTCGACTTTCCGGGTACGGACGCCGCGTTGCGCGCGTCGTTGGAGGCCGAGTTGGCCGAGGTGGGCGCGGTGGCCCTGCATGCGCGCCTCGAGGCCGCGGACCCGGTGGCGGCGTCGCGGATCCTGCCCACCAACGGCCGCCGGATCGTCCGCGCCCTGGAAGTGATCACCCTGACGGGCCAGCCGTTCGCGGCGGCCCTGCCGTCGGAGCCGGTGCCGTTTTATCCCTCTGTGCAGATTGGGGTCGATGTGGCGGCCGCGGCCCTGGACGCGCGCATCGCGGAGCGGGTGTCGGCGATGTGGTCGGCCGGTTTGGTCGCGGAGACGCGGTCCCTGGTCTCGCAGGGCTTGCGTTCCGGCCGGACGGCCAGCCGGGCACTCGGATACCAGCAGGTCCTGGCGTTCCTGGCGGGGGATTCTGGAGAGCAGGAGGCCCACGACGAAACGATCCGGGCCACCCGGCGTTTCGTCCGCCGGCAGCGGACGTGGTTCCGCCGCGACCCCCGGATCACCTGGCTGGACGGATTGGATCCGGACCTGCCGCGGTTGGCACTGACGGCGGTCCACGCGGAGCGAGCGGGTACGCCATGATGGGCGGCGGCATCTGATGGGGGGCGGGTTTGAGATGGGGGCCAGCATGCGATTTTTCAAGGGCCACGGCACAGGCAACGACTTCGTGATCCTGCCGGACCCGGACGGCGTCCTGGCACTCACACCGTCGCGGGTCGCGGCCCTCTGCGACCGCCACTTCGGCATAGGCGCCGACGGCGTGCTGCGCGTGGTCCGCTCGGCGAAGCACCCGCACGCGGTCGACCTGGCCGGCGAAGCCGAGTGGTTCATGGACTACTGGAACGCGGACGGCTCGATCGCCGAGATGTGCGGCAATGGCGTACGCGTCTTCGCCCGGTTCCTGTCCGCGGAGGGCTACGAGCCCGGCACGTCGTTCCCGATCGCGACCCGCTCGGGCGTGGTCCAGGCGACGGTTACCGCGGACGAGGTCTCGGTCGTGCTGCCCGCACCCCGCATCGGCGGCGGCTCGACGGCGACGCTGGGCGGCCTGACCTTCACCGGCACGTCGGTGGACGTCGGCAACCCCCACCTGGTCTGCGCGCTGCCGTCCGGGTTGGCACTGGGCGACCTGAACCTGTCGGCGGCGCCCGCATTCGACGGGGCCGCGTTCCCGACGGGCGTCAACATCGAGTTCGTGGTCTCCGGCGCTAGTGAGGCGGCCACCTTCGGCCACATCGCCGTCGACCGCCGCCCAGGCCCAGACCAGGGCCACATCGCCGTGGACTCGCCGCCGGCGGATGGTCGGGAGCGGGGTCACATCGCTGTCGACTCTCCGCCCGTCGACCGTCGAGAGCAGGGCCACATCGCGGTGGATTCGCCACCTGCGGACCGTCGGGAGCAGGGTCACATCGCTGTCGACGCGCCGCCGGCGGACGGCCGGGAGCGGGGTCACATCGCGGTGGACTCGCCGCCGCCCACGGAGCCGCAGCAGGGCCACATCGCCGTGGATTCCCCGCCGGCGGATGATCGGGCGCTGGGACACATCGCGGTCGACGCGCCGCCAGCGGACCGCCGGGCGCAGGGCCACATCGCGGTGGATTCGCCGCCCCCGGACCAGCGGGCGCAGGGCCACATCGCAGTTGACTCTCCGCCGCCGACCCAGCCGGACCGCGGCCACATCGCCGTCGACCGACGGGGCGGCGAGTTCGGCCACATCGCTGTCGACAAGCGCCCGGCCCCGGTCGGCGTCGACGCCCACGTAGCGATGCGCGTCTACGAACGAGGCTCAGGCGAAACCCTCTCCTGCGGCTCAGGCGCGATCGCGGTGGCCGCGGTGGCCCTACACGAGGCAGGCAAGCAAACAGGCGTGGTAGCGGTAGACGTCCCCGGAGGCCGCCTAACGGTCGCCCTGGACGGCGAAACCTGCACCTTCACCGGCCCAGCCATCCTCGTAGCCGCAGGCGAAACCCTCACCCTCTAACCACCGACCACCTCCTCGCGAATAGGCAATCCGCCCACCTCGTAAGGGTCCAACAGCGCCTCCAGCGCGGCAGCCGCCTCGGCGCCACCCCGGCCTCTTCCACCGGCGCCGGCGCCCGCCGAAGCTCGGCCACCCAATCCGGATCGCGCACGTCAACCGCACGCCGCGCAACGTCCCGCAGTAACTCGTCTATGACGGCGACGTCCGCCCAGATCGCAGCGAGATTCACGCCGCCATTGTGGACCGCCTCGCCACCGGCCCAGCCGCCGCGGCCTTCAACTGTCTGGTGGCGGATCAGGCATATGGCCCGGCTAGCGCCGGCTAACGGTCGCGGAAAGCAGCCGACGTAGCGAGGCTGAACGCCAGCGTCGGTCAGCTGTCTGGTGGCGGATCAGGCATACGGCCCGGCTAGCGCCGGTAAACGGTCGCGGAAAGCAGCCCACGTAGCGAGGCTGAACGCCAGCATCGGTCAACTGTCTAGGGACGAATCACTCGACATGCCTTGGCTGGGGTGGGTTTCTGGCGGGGGAGTTCGGCCCATGTGGCAGTTGGACAGGTGTTCGGCGGCGGACCGGCCGATATGGCCTGGCTAGCGCGAGTTGATCGTCGCGGAGAGCAGCCGATGCGGCGCGACTGGAAAAGCAGAGAGCCGATCGAACCTGCATGGATCTCCGTCGCGAGAGCGAGCATATGCGGCAACCAGCGAATGACACCCAACAAGCTCGACCACCTCGGCAAACACACCGCGGAGATCAGCCAATGGACTGTGGCCCGCGGCCCGGCACCGGAGTCGACAAAGGGTATGTAGGTCAGGGCGGGGGAGGATGTTGTGAGTGCCGACTATAAGGGGCGCGCTCTTTGCGACCTGTCGGTACTCACAACATTCTCCCCCGCCCTAGAGGGCGACCAAACGACCGAGCGAAATCCGAACCCAACGAAAGCGAAACCGATCGTGGGACGGCGCCCGAAAACGACCGCAACCAACCGCGAACCCGCCCGGCCCGGCGGGAGCGACGGTCCGGACCACGACGGACCCGGGCAATAAAGGATCTAAGGCGTAGACGTATCGACGGCCGCAACCGGCGCGCTCTGCGCCGCCAACCGCACCGCCGCCGCCACCGCCACCGCAACCCGAGAATCGAAAACGCTAGGCACGATCACAGTCGGATTGATCTTGTCCTCGCCCACCACGTCCGCGATCGCGCGGGCCGCGGCCAAGGCCATCTCCTCCGTGAACTCCTCGGCATGCGCGTCGAGCATCCCGCGGAACACCCCCGGAAAGGCCAGCACGTTGTTGATCTGATTGGGCTGGTCGGAGCGCCCGGTAGCGACCACCGCCGCATGTTTGCGGGCCTCGCGCGGGTCGACCTCCGGGTCCGGGTTGGCCAGGGCGAACACGATCGCGTCGTCGGCCATCGTCGCGATGTCGTCGCCGGTCAGCAGGTTCGGGGCGCTCACGCCGATGAACACGTCGGCTCCGCGCAGCGCGCCCGCGAGATCGCCCTGGTAGCCGTCGCGGTTCGTGTGTTCCACCAGCCACTGCCACGAGGCCGGCAGATCCTTCAAACCGGCATGAAGCACACCAGGCCGGTCGTACGCGATGATGTCGCCCACGCCCTGCCGCAACAGGAGCTTCATGATCGCGGTCCCGGCCGCCCCGGCGCCGCTGACGACGACGCGCACGTCCTGCATCCGCTTGCCGACCACCCGCAGCGCGTTGGTCAGCGCGGCCAGCACGCAGATCGCGGTCCCGTGCTGATCATCGTGGAACACCGGAATGTCCAGCAGGTCCCGCAGCCGCTCCTCGATCTCGAAGCAGCGCGGCGCGGCGATGTCCTCGAGGTTGATGCCGCCGTAGGCGGGTGCGATCGCCTGCACGATCCGGACGATCTCGTCGGTGTCCTGAGTGTCCAGCACCACCGGCCAGGCGTCGACGCCGCCGAATCGCTTGAAGAGCGCGGCCTTGCCCTCCATCACGGGCAGTGACGCCGCCGGTCCGAGGTTGCCGAGGCCGAGCACCGCGGAGCCGTCGGTCACGACGGCCACCGTGTTGCGCTTGATCGTCAGGCGGCGGGCGTCGGCCGGGTTCTCCGCGATCGCGAGGCAGACCCGAGCCACTCCCGGCGTGTACGCCCGGGACAGCTCGTCGCGGTTACGCAGCGCCACCTTCGGCGTGACCTCGATCTTGCCTCCGAGGTGCAGCAGGAACGTCCGGTCGGAGACCTTGCGCACGTCCACGCCGTCCAGCGCCTCGAGCGCCTTGACCACTTGGTCGGCGTGGCCGGCGTCGGCGGTGTCACAGGTGAGGTCGACGACGACCGTGGTCGGGTCCGAGTCGACGACGTCGAGGGCGGTGACGATCGCACCCGCCTCGCCGACGCAGGTGGTGAGTCGGCCGATCGCCGACGCGTCGGCGACCACCCCGATCCGGATCGTGATCGAAAAGCCGGCGCTCGGCAGGCGGGTCTGCGCCACGTGGTCCTCCGTCGTTCTACGGCGCGGGCCACGGCGCCCGCGCCGTAGCGCATTCTTGCCCACGTGTGTCGAGGTCGGCCAACCGCCTGGGCGATTTATGGATGCGCTCGCCGTCTGACCGTGTCACGATCGGTGTTCAAGGAGGCATTCTTTTGCGCACGTTCCACGCTGTGGATGAGCTGGCCGACATCGACCCGACGACCGGCGAGCTGGAGCTCGAAGACCGACACGCGATGCGCCGCGTCGCAGGCCTGTCCACCGAGCTCACCGACATCACCGAGGTCGAATACCGGCAGCTGCGGCTCGAACGGGTCGTCCTGGTCGGTGTCTGGACCGATGGCACGGCGACCGACGCCGACAACTCCCTGATCGAGCTGGCGGCGCTCGCCGAGACGGCGGGCTCCCAGGTGCTCGAGGGCATGATCCAGCGCCGGGGCAAGCCCGATCCCGCGACGTTCGTCGGGAGCGGCAAGGTCGACGAGCTGCGGTCCGTGGTGATCTCGACCGGCGCCGACACCGTGATCTGCGACGGCGAGCTGTCGCCCTCGCAGCTCCGCAACCTGGAGCAGCGGGTCAAGGTCAAGGTCGTCGACCGGACAGCCCTGATCCTCGACATCTTCGCCCAGCACGCCAAGAGCAAAGAGGGCAAGGCGCAGGTCGAGCTGGCCCAGCTCGAATACCTGCTGCCGCGGCTGCGTGGTTGGGGCGAGACGCTGTCCCGCCAGACCGGTGGCTCCGGCCGGGGCGGTGGCGCGGGTGGCGGCGTCGGCCTGCGTGGTCCCGGTGAGACGAAGCTCGAGACCGATCGCCGCCGGATCAACCAGCGCATCGCCCGCCTGCGCCGGGAGATCAAGGCGTTGCGGAAGGTACGCGCGACAAAGCGCGCCAGGCGCAACCGCAACGAGGTTCCCGGTGTGACGATCGCCGGCTACACCAACGCCGGCAAGTCCAGCCTGCTCAACCGCCTGACCGGCGCCGGGGTGCTGGTCGAGGACGCGCTGTTCGCGACCCTGGACCCGACGACCCGCCGGGCCCGCACCAACGACGGCCGGGTCTACACGCTGTCCGACACGGTCGGCTTCGTCCGACACCTCCCGCACCAGATCGTCGAGGCGTTCCGCTCGACGCTGGAAGAGGTGGCCGAGGCCGACCTGGTCGTCCACGTCGTCGACGGCGCGCACCCCGACCCCGAGGAGCAGGTCCGCGCGGTCCGCGAGGTGCTGGCCGAGGTCGGCGCCGACAGCGTTCCCGAGTTGCTCGTGGTCAACAAGATCGACACGGCTGACGAAGAGACGCTGCTGCGGCTCAAGCGGACCTGGCCCGAGGCGGTGTTCGTCTCGGCCCGCTCCGGGCGCGGCATCGACGAGCTTCGCGCGACGCTCGAGTCGCGGCTGCCACGGCCCGCGGTCGAGTTGCGTGTCGTGGTGCCTTACGCCCGTGGTGAGCTGGTCGCCCAGTTGCACCGCCGGGCCAAGGTGCTGAGCACGGCACACATCGCCGAGGGCACCGCGCTGCACGTGCGGGTCGACCAGGCGCTGGCGGCCGAGCTCGCGCCCTATGTGTCGGCATAAGGCCGAGATCACGAGGGGGAGGCGCGCACACAGGCGGACGTGCGACACTGGCCCGATGCCGCGCGCTTCCTCTTCGATCACGGTCGTCCTGGGCGTGGTCGCAGCGGCGCTCGGTGCCGGCTTTGGCACCGCATTTGCCGCCCCTTCACCGGGCACCGGCGGCGCCGGTGCCGCGGAGCCCGTGCCGGGCAAGAAGGTCTGCACCGTCAGCGACTCGAAGCTGGTCGAGCTATCCGGTCTGGTGGCGACGAAGACAGGCTTCATTGTCATCAACGACAGCAGCGACGTTTCGAGTCGGGAGCGGGTCTTCTTCCTCGACCGCAAGTGTGAGGTGACCGATTCGGTCTCCTACCCGGGCGGCGGCCCGCGCGACACGGAGGACCTGGCGCTCTCGCCTGACGGAAAGACCCTGTGGGTCGCCGACACGGGCAACAACATCACGAGCGACGACCAGCGCACGAGCATCGTGCTGTGGAGCCTGCCCGTCAACGGCAGCAAGCAGCCGACCCTGCACCGCTTCGTCTACCCGGACGACAAGCCCCGCGACGCCGAGGCGCTGGTGATGACGGGCACGGGCGCCGGCACTCCGCTGGTGATCACCAAGTCGACCGGCCCGGCCGAGCTGTTCGCCCCCGCCGCGGCGATCAAGAGCGGCAACTCGACCGGCGTGCCGATGAAGAAGGTCGGCCAGGTCACCCTCCCGCAGACCGAGACGCCCAACCTGCTGGGCGCGGCCGGGCGGGTGACGGTGACGGGCGCGGCGCGCTCGCCCGACGGCTCGAAGGTCGTCCTGCGCACCTACGCCGACGCGTTCGAGTGGGACGTAGCCGACGGCGGCGACGTGGCGGCCGCCTTGACCAGCAAGACCGCACCCCGGATCACGGGCCTGACCGACCCGTTCGGCGAGGCCATCTCCTACACGACCGACGGCAAGCAGTTCGTCACCGTGTCCGACGGCGGCCAGCTCGGTGAGGACGAGGAGATCCAGATCCTCAGCTACGCACCGGCGGCGGCGGCCCCACCCGCGGCAGCGGCCTCGCCGGGCGCCGGCGCGGGCGACGGCGGCGGCTCGTTCATGGACAGCTTGTCGATCAAGGACATCACGTCACTGATCGCCGCGATCGGTGTGATCGGCCTGATCCTGGTCGGCGCCGGTGTGGCGGGGATCATCGTGGCCCGCAAGAAGAAGGCCGCGGCCGCCGACAGCGAGCCGGTCGGTGCCGGCACCGCCCGGGTAGGCCGGCAGGTAGCCCCAGAGCAGGCCGTTTGGGACCAGGACCCAGGCGGCAACGTGTACGGCGGTGCGCCGGGTGTCTACGGTGCCGGAGCTTCGTCACAGCGCGGCGGCGGCGTCTACGGCGGCGGCGGGCAGCGCGGTGGCGGCGGGTCCGTTTACGGCGGCGGCGGAGCGCCGGCATACGGGGGTGGCGGCGACGGTGGTTATGGCCCGCCGCAGCAGGCTGAGCCGCCGCGTGGGACGAGCTACGGACGGCAGCGCTCGGCACCGGACGACTACGGCTATTCGGGGCAGGGCTACGGCCAACAGGGCGGCGGCAACGACGGGGGTTACGGCGGCAACGGCTACGTCGGCTCAGGCCACGACTATCGCGGCTGAGCCGTCTTGGGGCTGCCGGCCACCGCGTTGATCCCTGCGGTGCCGCGTCGCTATTCGTCGGCTTTGGGACACGACTACGACGGCTGACTGCTGACGGCCGAGGCTTCGATCCCTGTTTCCCCACCGTGTCAGCCGTGGCAACCCGCCGGCGCGAGCGCCGTTGGAGGTCGAGCTTGCTGTGCGACCACGCGGCTGGGGCGACGTTGGCGTCTCGTCGAGTTGCCCGGCCCGGCGCGCGTACCCCTGGCGTCGCCGGGTTTTCGTGGTGTGGCAGTTTCCTGGCGTGGCCCGCCGGCTGGGGGTCGGCGGGCCACGCGCTGTTCGTCAGATGCGGCGTAGGACCGCCACGACGCGGCCCATGATCGTTGCCTCGTCGCCGTTGATCGGGTCGAACGCCGGGTTGCGTGGCAGCAGCCAGACGTGGCCCTCGCGGCGCTGGAACGTCTTGACCGTCGCCTCGCCGTCGAGCATCGCCGCCACGATCTCGCCGTTGTTGGCCGTCGGCTGTTGGCGGACGACGACCCAGTCGCCGTCGCAGATCGCGGCCTCGAGCATCGAGTCGCCCTTGACGTGGAGCATGAAGACCTCGCCCTCGCCGACCAGCTCGCGGGGGAGGGGGAAGACGTCCTCCACGGCCTGCTCGGCCAGGATCGGGCCACCGGCGGCGATGCGACCGAGCATCGGCACGTATGCCGGAGCCGGGCGCTGTGCCCGCGCCGCCTCCTCGTCGACGTCCGCCGGGGGACGCACGTCGACGGCACGGGGCCGGTTGGGGTCGCGCCGGAGGTAGCCCTTCCGCTCGAGCTCCTTGAGCTGGTAGGCCACGCTCGACGGCGAGACCAGCCCGACCGCCTCGCCGATCTCGCGGACGCTCGGCGGGTAGCCGTAGCGGTCCACCCAGTCCCGGATGAACTCGAGGATCCGTCGCTGCCGAGCCGTCAGCTCGGCGGCGGTCACGTCAGGGAAGCTGCTCACGACCGGTGCCACGGATCTGACCTCGGACGTCGCGGCGCGTGCCCGCGCGGCGCTGCGCTTGCGGGTGCCCGGCGACGCGGCCTCGGACGCGATTCTCTGCGGTTGTTGCTGCCGGCTCGCCCGGTCGTCGGTCGACACGTCCGTCCTCCCTGGTCGGCTGTGATGCCCTATTCGCGGTTGGGGTGACCATGACCGTATCGGTGGGTTGAGACAGTTTCAAACATCTGTACGACATCCGTGCCCGGCGTGTCGCGCCTGTGGGCTCGACATCCGAACGCCTGTTCTGATAAACCATCGTACGTCCGTACTATCGAACTGGCGTTCGATCTTGGGGGTCGGGATGAGCGTGGTCGGCATTTCGGGCGATGTGGCGGGCGCGTTGTCGAGGTTTCCGGTGCGCCGGCCAAGGCCGCGACTACGCCTGACACGGCGCGGCCGGCTGGTCCTGGTCGTGCTGTTCCTGCTGGTGGTGGGCGGCCTGGCGGCGGTGCTGTCGCCGGCGTCGCGCGCGGCGGATCCCGCGGGGCCACCCGCGATCGCGGTCGTCCAACCTGGTGACACCCTCTGGTCGGTCGCCGCACGTCACCGCCCGAGCAACTCACCGTTCGAGGTGATAGCCGAGATCCGCCGACTCAACCACCTGGACAGCTTCACGATCTTCGCGGGCCAGAAGTTGATCCTTCCGGGCGGGTGACCATCTAGCGTCTGCCGGCGACGGACGCCCTGGCTATGCGGTGTTGTGCCGCATGACGCGAGGGGTGCGCCGGCGCCTGTCCGCGCGCGTCTGACGCCGTCGTGTGGCCAGTCACAGCAGCCACAGCAATCGCGTGGAGACAGAAACGTGGCACTGGCGACACGCCCACCCAACTTGACCCCGGGACGTGGGCGGCCTACGGTCGAACCCCTAGATGTAGTAGTTACAGCTCTGTAAGTTGTCCACAGGTAGGGGTAGACTCGTCAGAGTTACCCACACCTTTCCCACAGGTTGTGCACAGCGGTATCCACCGGTGGTGGTTGGCCGTTGTCCACAGGCGTGCCCGGAAAGCCCCGCGAGAGCGGTGCGCTCCGCCGCCAGAAAAGTGTCAGAGGGTCGCACTAGCGTGGCCCCGCGGGATCAGTTCAGGAGAGGAGGTCGTCGATGCGCTGCCCATACTGCCGACACCCCGACTCGCGGGTGGTCGACTCGCGTGAGGCCGACGACGGCCAGCTGATCCGGCGCCGCCGGTCGTGCCCCGAGTGTGGCAAGCGGTTCACCACCGTCGAGGAGGCCGTCCTCGCCGTGGTCAAGCGCAGTGGCGTGACCGAGCCGTTCAGCCGCACGAAGATCGTCACGGGCGTGCGCAAGGCCTGCCAGGGTCGACCGGTCGACGAGGACTCGATCGCGCTGCTGGCACAGAAGGTCGAGGAGACGGTTCGCGCCAAGGGGGCTGCCGAGGTCCCGAGCCACGATGTCGGGCTCGCCATCCTCGGCCCGCTGCGCGACCTCGACGAGGTGGCCTACCTGCGCTTCGCCAGCGTCTACCGCTCGTTCGAGTCGCTCAGCGACTTCGAGCGCGAGATCGAGACGCTGCGCGCGGCCGCCGCCGCGCGACTGGAGGGCACCGCTGGCGCGGTTGTCAACGCGGAGACGCGTACCAAGTAGAGCTTTTGAATGCGTTCGTAAACGAGGGGGCAGGTGACATGGCGGGCGACGTTGCCGCTGGCAAGAGTCGAGCACGGGGCGTGGGGGCGACCGGGCTCAAGATCGAGCGGGTGTGGACGACCGAGGGCGTCCACCCTTACGACGAGGTGGCGTGGGAGCGCCGCGACGTGGTGATGACCAACTGGCGCGACGGCTCGATCAACTTCGAGCAGCGCGGGGTCGAGTTCCCGGAGTCGTGGAGCATCAACGCGGCCAACATCGTCACCACCAAATACTTCCGCGGCGCCGTGGGCACCCCGGAGCGTGAGTGGTCGCTCAAGCAGCTCATCGACCGGGTGGTCAAGACCTACCGCAAGGCGGGCGAAGACTACGGCTACTTCACCAACCCGGGCGACGCCGAGGTCTTCGAGCAAGAGCTGACCTACATGCTTCTGCACCAGGTGTTCAGCTTCAACTCGCCGGTCTGGTTCAACGTCGGCACGCCGTCGCCGCAGCAGGTCAGCGCCTGTTTCATCCTCGCCGTCGACGACTCGATGGACTCGATCCTCGACTGGTACAAGGAGGAGGGGCTGATCTTCAAGGGCGGCTCCGGCTCCGGGGTCAACCTGTCGCGCATCCGCTCGTCCAAGGAGCTGCTCTCCTCGGGCGGCACCGCGTCCGGGCCGGTCAGCTTCATGCGCGGCGCCGACGCGTCGGCGGGCACGATCAAGTCCGGCGGCGCCACCCGGCGCGCGGCCAAGATGGTCATCCTCGACGTCGACCACCCCGACATCGAAGAGTTCGTCGTGACCAAGGCCCGTGAGGAAGACAAGATCCGGGCGCTCCGCGACGCCGGCTTCGACATGGACCTCGGCGGCTCCGACATCGTCAGCGTGCAATACCAGAACGCCAACAACTCGGTGCGCGTCACCGACCAGTTCATGCGCGCGGTCGAAGAGAACGGCCCGTTCGACCTGCGCGGCCGGCTCGACGGCGCGGTGATCGAGTCCGTCGACGCCAGCAAGCTGTTCCGCACGATCGCGCAGGCGGCGTGGGAGTGCGCCGACCCGGGCCTGCAATACGACGACACGATCAACGACTGGCACACCTCACCGGAGACCGGTCGGATCACCGCGTCCAACCCCTGTTCCGAATACCTGCACCTCGACAACTCGTCGTGCAACCTGGCGTCGCTCAACCTGATGAAGTTCCTCCGCGCCGACGGCAGCTTCGAGGTGGAAAAGTTCGTCAAGTCGGTCGAGTTCGTCATCACGGCGATGGACATCTCGATCTGCTTCGCCGACTTCCCGACCGAGAAGATCGGCGAGACGACGCGTGCCTACCGCCAGCTCGGCATCGGCTACGCCAACCTCGGCGCGCTGCTGATGGCGTCGGGTCTGCCCTACGACTCCGACGGCGGGCGCGCGCTGGCCGGGGCGATCACGTCGCTGATGACCGGCACCGCCTACCGCCGCTCGGCCGAGCTGGCCGGCGTGGTCGGCGCCTACGACGGCTACGCCCGCAACGCCGAGCCGCACAAGCGGGTCATGCGCAAGCACGCCACGGCCAGCGACGACATCAAGGCGTCGAGCCCGGTGGCGACCGCCATCTCCCGCGAGGCGACGAAGCAGTGGCAGCTGGGCCTCAAGATCGGCGAGAAGTCGGGCTGGCGCAACGCGCAGGCCTCGGTGCTCGCGCCGACCGGCACCATCGGCCTGATGATGGACTGCGACACCACCGGCGTCGAGCCCGACCTGGCCCTGGTCAAGTTCAAGAAGCTGGTCGGCGGCGGCTCGATGCAGATCGTCAACCAGACCGTGCCGCGCGCGCTGCGCAGCCTCGGCTACCCCGAGGAGCAGGTCGAGGCGATCGTCGAGCACATCGCCGACCACGGCCACGTCGTCGACGCGCCGGGCCTCAAGCCCGAGCACTACTCGGTCTTCGACTGCGCGATGGGCGAGCGCTCGATCGCGCCGATGGGCCACGTGCGGATGATGGCGGCCGTCCAGCCGTTCATCTCGGGCGCGATCTCCAAGACGGTCAACATGCCGGAGTCGGCGACCGTCGAGGACGTCGAGAAGATCTACTTCGAGGGCTGGAAGCTCGGCCTCAAGGCGCTGGCGATCTACCGCGACAACTGCAAGGTGGGCCAGCCGCTGTCGGCGGCCAAGCCGGCCAAGTCGTCGGTGTCGGTCGAGACGCCGGCCGCCGCGGTCGAGAAGGTCGTCGAGAAGGTCGTCGAATACCGGCCGGTCCGCAAGCGCCTGCCCAAGAAGCGCCCGTCGGAGACGGTGTCCTTCTCGGTCGGCGGCGCCGAGGGCTACCTGACGGCGTCGTCCTACCCCGACGACGGCCTGGGCGAGGTCTTCCTCAAGATGTCGAAGCAGGGCTCCACCCTGGCCGGCGTCATGGACGCGTTCTCGGTGGCGATCTCGATCGGCCTGCAATACGGCGTGCCGCTGGAGACCTACGTCGCCAAGTTCACCAACATGCGGTTCGAGCCCGCCGGCATGACCGACGACCCGGACATCCGCATGGCGGCCTCGGTGATGGACTACATCTTCCGCCGGCTGGCACTCGACTTCCTGCCCTACGAGCGCCGCGCCGAACTAGGCATCTTCACGGCCAAGGAGCGGGCCGCCCAGATCCGCGCCGAGGCCGAGGCGGAAGCCGCCTTCGACCACACCCAGATGGCATCGTCGGCCCCCATCGAGGCCAAGGTCGTCGAGGAGAAGGCGGCCGAAGACAAGGCCGAGAAGACCGAGCCGTCGACGACGGCCAAGACCACGTCCGACGGCCCGGTCCAGATCGCCGCGCCGTCACCCCGCGTGGGCTCCTCGACGGAGCTTCTCGAGGCCGTGATCGGCAAGGCCGCGGACGCACCGCTCTGCTTCACCTGCGGCACGAAGATGCGCCCCGCCGGCAGCTGCTACGTGTGCGAGGGCTGCGGCTCAACGTCCGGCTGCAGCTAGGACCATAAGCGGCGGCTTCGGCTAGCGAGCCGAGGCCATCGGATAGGGGAGTCGAGCTTGATCGGCTCCCCTATCCGGCTTCGGCGTAGCTTGTCGCGAGCCTGGCCACCGAGTCGAACGGAAATCTAAGTCGCCGAGTGCGCTGAGGCGGTCACCAGGCAAAGAAAGAGGGGAGTGGCCCGAAGGCGACTCCCCTGCTTTAGTCATTGAGCGCTCGGCGCTCTGAGCGAAAGCATACCAGCAGTGACGACTCCGTCTGCTCCACTCTCGGGCGCACTGGCAACGGATCCTTACGCTAGCCATGTTGTCGCTCGACTCCTCGACTTCTTCGCCGACACCACGCCTTGGCCGCGACGCCTATGGGACGTCAGCAGCGGACTCGCGTTGCGCGAGGCCCACGAAGCGGCTCGCTGGCAGGCCAACCAGGCGCTTTCGCCGGGCGCTGTGACCTGGTACCTGAGCAGTCTTCAGCGGCAGCTCGGACCCGATCGCGGGCTCGGCGACGGGAAACTTCGGCGCCTGTTGATGGATCTGCTGAAACGTGGGCTCGCGGTCAACAGCGCGGAGCGCCGGCAACTCGGGCAACTCCTGCCGACGATTGTGACGGGTTACCTCGACCGATGGCGAGACGCTCTCCTGGCCGGTCCGATTCCGTCGGCCGAGCGCCTGGCCCGCGCGATCGCCACTCACCTGCTCGACCTCGGGCACAGCTCTGGGCACCTGCATCGCTGGGCTCGCGAACTCTCGCAGAAACCCGGTACGACTCTCGGCGACCTCTTGGCGGAAGCCTGCGGTGTGGCGCGCCGCGGCGACGTCACCTACGAGGTCCTGGTTCCATTCGCTTCGTTGCCGAACCATGTGCAGCTCGCCGCTCACCTGCCGGAGTGGCTGGACGCCACGCGAGCGGCGCATTGGCTCGCCATGAACAACGTGGCCAAGCCGCCGCGACAGTACGGCGCCTTCCTCTACTCGATTACCGCCAAAGACCCAACCGCCGCGGCGCGGGCCGCTGGGGCTCTGGTCCAGAGACTGCAGGCTCGTGCGACCTACGCCCGCGGTGAGGCCGCGGGCAGGCTCGAACCGGTTGGGAAGGTGTGGATCGCAGGTCACGACCATCCGTTGCCCGTGTCTCCGCCCGCCCGCGGGGTGGACGTGTTGAGCCTCGTTCGTGAGAAGACCATGTATGCCATTTCCACCAAAGGCGCTCTCGACGACGCGCTGGAGATGGCCGCGCCGCTCAACGCTGGTCCCGCGGCGCCGGCTGTCTCTGGTGCATGGTCGGCGATCGAGTCCCTTCTGTCGCAGGCTTCGGACGCGGGAGAAGGAAGGCCTGGTCGCGTCGTCGCAGCGGACCGGCTCGCGGCGATCGTCGCCTGCTCCTGGCCGAGGGCCGAACTCACAGCGCTTTCCTACCGACACCGGCCCGAAGTGCCGGACGCCCTCAGCGTCGAGCTCGACTCGCTGAAGAAGAACCTCGATCGCAGCCGTGCCATGGCGGTCGCCCTCCACGACGGCGTGGCGCTCGCCGTGAACTCGCCGAGTGACAACGCGGCGGTGCAACGGATCGCCGCGGTCGTTGCGAATCCGTACAAGGAATTGGCCGACGTGAGGGCCGTCTTCGAGGGCGTGGTGCGCAGGCTCTACCGCCAGCGCAACATCGTGGTGCATGGCGGCACCACCGCATCGGTGGCAATGGATGCCACGCTTCGCACGGCGTCACCGCTCGTGGGCGCGGGGTTCGACCGACTCGTGCACGCCAAACTGCAGACCGGCGTCGGTCCGCTGGAACTCGCGGCGAGGGCCGCGAACTCCCTTGAGCTCATAGGCGATCCGCTCGGCCCCGACCTTTGCTCCCTGCTGGAGTGAGCGCGCGTCCCGACCTATCGCTTCGGACGCCTGCCCAGCTGGTGCCAGTCTGTTTCCGACATGTCGACGTCGAAGTGGTTCGCTGCCTTCTTCAGGTTGGCGAACGCCTGGTCGCGTTCCTTGTCGCTGACGTCCTGGACCTGGTCGAAGCGCGCGATCGCGTTCCGCACGTGGTCCGCGTCGGTCAGGGGTTCCTTGCGCTTGCCGGGGAACGCGAACGCGCTGTCCGGGAGGCTCCGCTTCTCGCTGCTCGACAGGGTGCCTTCGTCGCCCTCGGTGACGGGCTGCCAGGTTGTCTCCATGTCACCGCCATACCCAGGCGGCCCCCGGCTATGCGGCGCAGGCCGTCCAGTCGACCAGCACCCGATCCGGACGTTGGGGGTCGATTCGGGCGGCGAAGGGGAGGCCGTCCTGGGCGCGGCCGAGGAAGGGCTCGGCGATCGGGCCCAGGTACATGGCCGGGTACGGCGGCCCGCCGTCCACCCGGCGCACCGACATCAGCACCTCGAGCACCGGCTCCCGGTCGACGTACGCACCCGTCTCGCGCAGGTCGAGCGGCTGGGCCTCGCCCGGCACGCCGGTCTGGGCGAGGTCGGTCAGATCGTCGCGCAGGGGACTCGTGGTGGTCATGCCCGTGGCGTCCTCTCGTCGTACGGATGATGCCTCTTGGGATATAACCGGCGAAGGGTATTCAGGCAGCGGACGACGGGTCCGATAGGTCCGATAGGGTACGGGTGGAGTGGTGACCTCGAGCAACGGCGAGCGCAAGCCACTGGCCGGGCGGCCGTTGCGGCAACCGCACGACAGCCGGATGCCGGACGATCCCGCGTACCAGCAAGAGATCATCCAAGCCCACGACGACGCGCTCGCTGGCGGCGGTGCCGGATATCTCGACCCGCGGACCGGGTTGTTCGTCCTCTCGGCCAGATTCCTCGCCGCACGCGGCACGTGTTGCGGTCGCGGCTGCCGCCACTGTCCTTATGTGAAATAGGGTTCGCGCCATGACCCGCTACGTCGTCATCGGAGCCGGCATCGTCGGCCTGGCCACCGCGCACCGGATCACGCTCGACCATCCGGACGCGTCGGTCACCGTGATCGACAAGGAGCCGCGGGTCGCCGCCCACCAGACCGGGCACAACAGCGGCGTCATCCACGCGGGCGTCTATTACAAGCCCGGCAGCCTCAAGGCGCGGCTCTGCGCCGCCGGCCGGGCGTCCATGGTCGACTTCTGCGCCACGCACGGCATCGCGCACGAGGTGTGCGGCAAGTTGATCGTCGCGGCCGACGAGTCCGAGGTCCCGCGCCTGCACGCGCTGCACGAGCGCGCGGTCGCCAACGGGCTGCCGGTGCGGCTGGTGGGGGCGGCCGAGGCCAAGGAGTACGAGCCCGAGCTCCGCTGCGTCGAGGCGCTGCGCGTCGAGTCGACCGGGATCGTCGACTTCACCGCCGTCTGCACCACGCTCGCCGACCTGGCCGAGAAGGCCGGCGCAACGCTTCGGCTGGGCACCGCCGTGACCGGCATCGAGGTCCGCGGCGGCGAGCAGATCGTGCACACCAGGTCCGGCGACGTCGTGGCCGATGTGCTGATCAACTGCGCGGGGCTGCAAGCGGACCGGGTGGCGCGCCTCGCTGGGGTCGAGCCGCCGGCGCGAATCGTACCCTTTAGGGGTGAATATTATGAACTCACACCCGACCGGCGCGGGCTGGTCCGCGGGCTGATCTACCCGGTACCGGACCCGCAATTCCCATTCCTGGGCGTCCACCTGACCCGCATGATCGACCACACCGTCCACGCCGGACCCAACGCGGTGCTCGCGCTGGCCCGCGAGGGCTATCGCTGGAGCAAGATCAACCCCAGGGACATCGCGGACTTCGTCGGGTACGCGGGCCTTTGGCGTCTCGCCCGCAAGCATTTCCGGTACGGGGTGACCGAGGTGCGCCGCTCGCTGAGCCGCCGCCTGTTCGCGGAGAGCCTGGCCCGCCTCGTGCCGGCGGTCACGGAGAGCGACCTGATCCCAGCCGGCGCCGGCGTCCGCGCCCAGGCCATCGCCCGCGACGGCGCCCTGGTCGACGACTTCCTGATCGTCGCCCGCGACCGCCAGGTCCACGTACTCAACGCACCGTCCCCGGCCGCCACCAGCTCGCTGGAGATCGCGAAGCACATCGTGGCGCAACTCCCGGGTTGACCGACGGACAACCCGGCCTTCCGCCCGGCCAGCCGAACCCGTATGTTTTCGGGCGGCGCACTCCCGTGCTGATCAAGGCGTAGATCGAGGAGTTGTTGTGGTCCTGCCGCGTAGCCGCCACAGCGACCCGCCCGCCTCCACGCGGCGGTCCAGGTTGGATGGTCGCCGGGTGGTCCGGCTCGCCTGCCTCGGCGCGGCCGTCACCCTGGTCGCGGCCACCACCGCGGGTTGCGCCGACGACCCACCGCCGCAAAGCGTCACGACGCCGCTCCGCACGAACTTCCCGGCGGCGATGGCGGGCGGGGCGTGCGTCTACTTCGACTACGCCACGATCGAGAAGACCCTCGGCGTACGTTTCGACATCGCCGCGCCGAGCCAGAGCGGCCAGACGACCACCTGCGTGGTCCAGCCGGACCAATCGGACCTGCCCGACCTGGCCCTCACAATCACCAAGACCACCGCGGACGCCGAGATCTTCAAGTCGGACGTGATCCCGGACAAGGGCGCGACGGCGATCAAGGGGCTGGGGCTGGCGGCCTACCAGGCGCCGGTCGCGGCCACGAAGACCACAGGTCCGGGGCTCGAGGTGTGCTGGCTCACAAAGGACAAGCGGCTGATGTCGCTGCGCTTCACCGGCGTCCGGGACTCACCTGCCCCACCGAAAACGCTGGGCCCGCAATTGGTAGCCCTGGCAAAGCACGTCGAGGCGGTCAAGCCGCCGAAAAAGCCCTGACCACCGCAACCGCCCAGACGAGCCGACGGTCGGTCAACGGCCCGCGACCGGGCGAGGCCTGCGAAAGCTGGTTTGCCTCTTAGGGGTCCGAGCGGCGCCTGCGGTTCCGGGCCCCGCGCCACGAATCGAGACCTCATCCGCGTGTCCGGGCCGCGCCTGCGTGTCCGGGCCGCGCCCGCGTCGAGGCTGTGGCGATGCGATCGGGCCGCGCCTGCCGACTTGGGCTGCGCCCGGGGTTCGGGGCCTGCCGTTCCGTGCCGCACGTCCCGGGGTTCGGGCGATGGCCGGGGTTCGAGCACG
>NZ_BONC01000100.1 GCF_016862515.1 Asanoa iriomotensis | reverse complement strand
CCCCTGGCCGGGGTCGACAGCAAGTTCACAGCGACCCCGGCATAGCCTTGCGCTCGAACGAGCGGGTCTCCCGACTCGATCGACTTTGATGGATAATCACGCCGGCTCCGTCCCGCAGAGCCGGCGTCCCGCGCCTGCCCGGCGTGGACCGCTGCATCGACCCGCGCCGACGCACCCGCGACGGCCCCCAGCACAGGGAGACCCGCTGCCGTGGCACCACCTCAGCGACAGATGCACCCAGGGCGGCAGCTAGCCGTCCTCGCGGGGCTCTTCGTCGTTCTCTACGCCTTGGTGTTCTTCGCCGGTGCCAGTGGCAGCGTGCAGGACCGGTTGCATCCGAAGCTGGGTCTCGACCTGGTCGGCGGCACCCGGATGACGCTCCAGGCGACCACCAACGACGGCCAGCCGCCGTCGGCCGAGTCGCTCGACCGGGCCCGGGACATCATCGAGCAGCGGGTCAACGCGCGTGGTGTGTCCGAAGCCGAGGTGGTCACCGAAGGCAACCGCAACATCGTCGTCTCCCTGCCGGGCAAGAACGCCGACCTGAGCGGCATCGACCAGACCGCCGAGCTGCGGTTCCGCAAGGTCCTCAACATCACCAACGGCACCGGCCCCGCGCCGGCGCCCACGGCGTCCGCGACGCCGGCGCCGTCCGGCTCGGCCACCCCGAACCCGGGCGCCACGCCGTCGGCCCCCGCGTCCGGCGCCCCCTCGGCCACCGCCACGCCGGGCACCGGCGGCTCGGGCGGCGGCGCGGAGGAGACCCCGACGCCGACACCCAGCGCGAGCGCCACCGCCGACCCGGCACCCTCCGGTTCGGCCGCGCCGCTGCCGCCCGACGTCGAGGCGGCCCGCAAGGCGGTGGAGGCCAAGGTCGGCCCCGCCGCGTGGGCGGCGGCCAGCGGCCTGCAGGCGCCCGACCCGGGCACAGACCCGGCCGTGACCGAGTCGCTCAAGCCGTTCGGCCAGCTCAGCGAGGCCGAGGTCGCGGTGCTCACGCCGCAGATGCAGTTCAACGTGCCGACGATCACGTGCGACCAGCTCGACAAGCGGCCGTCCGGCTCGATCAGCGCGACCGACCAGCAGGCGGTCGCCTGTCAGGCCGGCGGCAAATACCTGCTCGACGTGTCAAAGGTGTCCGGCACCGACGTCGGCGGCGCCAGCGCCCAGATCGACCAGCAGGGCCAGTGGGTGGTCAGCCTCGACTTCAAGGGCGACGGCCAGGAGAAGTGGACGGCGCTGACCCGCGAGGCCTACCAGAACAGCGGCCAGACCTGTGACGCCTCGACGCTGCAGAACGGCAACTGCCTGGTCGCCGTCGTGCTCGACAACGGCATCATCTCGGCACCCGAGATCCAGGGCGTGCTGACCGGCGACTCGCAGATCTCCGGCAGCTTCACCGCGCAGACCGCCGACGACCTGGCCGGCCAGCTCCGCTACGGCGCGCTGCCGCTCACGTTCACGCCCGCCGACCAGGAGAACCTGTCGCCGACCCTGGGCGCCGAATACCTCCGCGCCGGCCTGATCGCCGCGGGCATCGGCCTGTTGCTGGTGGCGATCTACGCGTTCTTCTACTACCGCCTGCTGGGCACCGTGATCGTGCTGAGCCTCGTGCTCTCCGCCGGTCTGGTCTTCGGCGCGCTGGTGTTCCTCGGCCGGCAGATCGGCTTCACGCTGACGCTCGCCGGCATCGCGGGCTTCATCGTCTCGCTCGGTGTAGCGGCGGACTCGTTCGTCATCTACTTCGAACGTCTGAAAGACGAGATCCGTGAGGGCAGATCGCCCCGCAGCGCGGTGCCGCGCGCCTGGGCCCGGGCCCGCCGCACGATCATCTCGGCCAACGCCATCTCGATCATGGCGGCCGTGGTGCTCTACGTGGTCTCCGTCGGCACGGTGAAGGGCTTCGCGTTCGCGCTGGGCCTGGCCACCATCCTCGACCTGGTCGTGGTGTTCCTCTTCCGGCACCCGATCATGACGATGTTCGCCAACACCAAGGCGTTCCTCTCACCGCGGGTCAGCGGCCTCGGCCGTGTCCTCGAGCAACACGACGACGATGACGGCGACGAGCCGCGTAACCCGCGTCGGCGCACGCCGCGCGCCAAGGAGGCCTGAGATGTCCAAGTCGGGTTTGGCCAACCGGCTCTACCGCGGTGAGGCCGGTCTCAACCTCATCGGCAAGCGGAAGCTCTGGTTCGGCGTCGCGGGCGCACTGATCCTGGTCGCGCTGCTGAGCTTCGGCGTCAACCGGTTCACGCTCGGCATCGAGTTCGCCGGCGGCAACCAGTTCATCGTCCCGGCGAGCAGCGGCGTCACCCTCAACGACGCGCAGGACGCCGTCGACAAGGCGCTGGCCGACAACAACACCGAGGCCACCGCGCTGCCGGCGACGGAGGTCGGCCGGGGCGGTCAGACCTGGTACGAGATCCGCACCTCGGTCCTGGACGCCGACAAGATCACCGCGGTCAAGGACCAGATCGCCCAGCAGTTGGGCGTCCAGTCGAGCGAGATCAACGACAGCGCGGTCAGCGCGGCCTGGGGCAAGCAGGTCACCGAGCGCGCGCTGCTCGGTCTGGTGATCTTCGTGGTCCTGGTGATGGTCTACCTGGTCCTGCGCTTCGAGTGGCGCATGTCGGTCGCGGCCGTCTCGTCGCTGTTGCTCAACCTGGTGCTGACCGCCGGTCTCTACTCCTTAGCCAAGTTCGAGGTCACGCCGGCGACCATCATCGGTTTCCTGACGATCCTCGGCTTCGCGCTCTACGACGTGGTCGTGGTGTTCGACAAGGTTCAGGAGAACACCAGAGGCATCACGGCCAGCAGCACCACGACCTACGGCGAGGCCGCCAACCTGGCCATCAACCAGACCCTGATGCGGTCGATCAACACCGGTCTGGTCGCGCTGCTGCCGGTCGGCGGTCTGCTGATCGCCGGTCTGATGGGCGCGAGCACGCTGGCCGACCTCGGCCTGGTGCTGTTCGTCGGTATGGCCGTCGCGGTCTACTCGTCGATCTTCTTCGCCACCCCGGTGCTGGTCACGCTCAAGGAGTTCGAGCCGCGGATCCAGGCGCACACCAAGCGCGTGCTGGCCCGCCGGGCGGCGATCGCCCGTGGCGAGGTCGCGCCCAAGAAGGGCGAGGGTGCCCCGGCCGCGGCCCGGCAGCCCCGCCAGGCCGCGCCCGAGCAGGCCTCCGAGGTCGGCGCGCTGGCCGGCTCGGCGCCAAAGGTGGGCTCCCGGCCGACCGGCGCCAAGCGCTCCGGTGGCAGCCGAGGCGGGCGACCGGGCGGCAACCGTCCGGGCGGCAAGCGCCGCTGACCGTGGACGAGAAGGCACTCGCCGAGCTGGTGGTCGGGCACGTCGTCGACGTGCCCGACTTCCCGCACGCCGGCATCCTGTTCAAGGACATCACCCCGTTGTTCGCGGACGGCCCGGCGTTCCGGCAGGTGGTCGACGGCGTCGTCGACCACCACGGCCGGTCGTCGTTCGACGTGGTCGCGGGGGTCGAGGCCCGCGGGTTCCTGCTCGCCGGTGCCATCGGGTACGCGACGGGCGCGGGCGTGCTGGCCGTGCGCAAGGCCGGCAAGCTCCCTCGGGAGGTGCTGGCGGCCTCCTACGAGCTCGAGTACGGCCAGGCGACCCTGGAGCTGCACCGGGACGCGATCGAGCCCGGCCAGCGGGTGCTGGTGGTCGACGACGTGCTGGCCACGGGCGGCACCGCGGAGGCCACCCTGGCCCTGATCGAGCGGGCCGGGGGAATCGTCACGGGCTTCAGCGTGTTGATCGAGTTAGCGTTCCTCAACGGTCGAGACCGGTTGGCGCAGCGCGACGTACATGCCCTTCTGACCGTTTAGTCGCTTCCCGTCATTCCGGGCGGGATCGGCCGGACGGGTAGAATTGGGCGCGCCCGGTCCCGACCCGGCACGGATCGCCACCACCTGGCTAGCGCAGGTGTTGCCGGCCCGATACGGTCGGTGGATCGCGAGGTGTTAGGAGGCCGGTGTCCCACGACATCGCCCCACCGGTGACAGGCGAGAAGCGCCCGACCGGCGAGGCAGAGCGCACGACCGGGCGACCGACGGAGTCGGCCCCGGCCGTCAGCGAGGCACGCCCCGAAGCAGAGGCTCCCAACGGCAACGGGGGCGCACCGATCGTCACCTCGGCCCGGCCCGGCGGCAACGTCGGCGCGGCCGCCACGGTCACCCCCGACCAGAAGCCCGAGCAGCCGCCGGCCGAGCCGACGGCGACGGACGAGGTCGAGGAAGACACCGAGTCCACGGTCGAGTGGCCGGCCAACGGGCGTTCGCCCTACGAGGTCGACGACGAGGGCGCCGACTCCGACAGCGGCATCGTGGTGCCGTTCCGCGAGCGGGCGACCCGCGACGCCGCGAGCGAGACCGGTTCCGGCTTCGGCCTGGCCGGCACCCCGACCGGGCGGCGGGTCCGGGCCCGGCTGGCCCGCTTCAACGCGCCCTGGCAAGCGCCGCAGGTCAGCGAGGTGCTCGAGCCCCTGATCGCGACGCACCGGGCGAGCCACCCCAAGGCCGACGCCCGGCTGCTGCAGCGCGCCTTCGACACCGCGGCACAGTGGCACTCGGGTCAATACCGCAAGTCCGGCGACCCCTACATCACCCACCCGCTGGCGGTCGCGACCATCCTGGCCAACCTCGGGATGGACACCACCACGCTGGTCGCCGCGCTGTTGCACGACACCATCGAGGACACCGACTACACGCTCGAGTCGATGCGCACCGACTTCGGCGGCGAGGTCGCGCTGCTGGTCGACGGCGTCACCAAGCTCGACAAGGTCAAGCTCGGCGACGCGGCCAAGGCCGAGACCATCCGCAAGATGGTCGTCGCGATGGCCAAGGACCCGCGGGTCCTGGTGATCAAGCTGGCCGACCGGCTGCACAACATGCGCACGCTGACCTTCCTCCCGCGGCCCAAGCAGGAGCAGAAGGCCAAGGAGACCCTGGAGATCCTCGCGCCGCTGGCCCACCGCCTCGGCATGAACACGATCAAGTGGGAGCTCGAGGACCTCGCCTTCGGCACGCTGTTCCCGAAGCGCTTCGAGGAGATCAACCGCCTGATCGGCGAGCACCAGCCCCAGCGCGAGGCGCTGCTGCGGCAGGTGACCCAAAAGGTGCACACCGACCTGCGCTCCGCGAAGATCAAGGCGGAGACGACCGGCCGGCCGAAGCACCTCTACTCGATCTACCAGAAGATGATCGTGCGGGGTCGCGACTTCAACGACATCTACGACCTCGTCGGCGTCCGCATCCTGGTCGACACCGTCCGGGACTGCTACGCCGCGCTCGGTGTGATCCACGCGAACTGGCAGCCCGTGCCGGGCCGGTTCAAGGACTACATCGCGATGCCGAAGTTCAACATGTACCAATCGCTGCACACGACCGTGATCGGCCCGACCGGCAAGCCCGTCGAGATGCAGATCCGGACGTACGCGATGCACCGCACCGCGGAGTTCGGCATCGCGGCGCACTGGAAATACAAGGAGCAGAAGGGCGCGACGATCGTCGGCCCGCCGGCGCACATCGACGAGATGACCTGGCTGCGCCAACTCCTCGACTGGCAGCGGGAGGCGAGCGACCCGAGCGAGTTCCTCGACGCGCTCCGCTTCGACCTGTCCAGCCAGGAGGTCTACGTCTTCACGCCCAAGGGCGACGTGATACCGCTGCCGACGGGCTCGACACCGGTCGACTTCGCGTACGCGGTGCACACCGAGGTCGGCCACAAGTGCATCGGCGCCCGGGTCAACGGCAAGCTGGTGCCGCTGGAGTCGACGCTGTCCAACGGCGACGTGATCGAGATCTTCACGTCGAAGTCCGACACCGCCGGCCCGACGCAGGACTGGCTCGGCTTCGTGAAGTCGCCGCGGGCGCGCACGAAGATCCGGCAATATTTCAACAAGGAGCGCCGCGAAGAGGCGATCGAGGCCGGCAAGGACGCGATCGTCAAGGCGATGCGCAAGCAGGGCGTGCCGCTGCAGCGCATGCTGACCACCGACAACCTGATGACCATCGCGCGCGACCTGCACCTGGCCGACGTGGCGTCGCTCTACGCGGCGGTCGGCGACAACCAGGTGTCGGCGCAGTCGGTGGTGCAGCGCCTGATGGCCTCCTACGGTGGCGAGGAGGGCGCGGCCGAGGACCTGGCCGAGACCGCCGTCGCCACCCGCCCGCCACGCAGCCGCACGGCCGGCCACGACCCGGGCGTGGTGGTCAAGGGCGTCAGCGACGTCTGGATCAAACTGGCCCGCTGTTGCACGCCGGTGCCGCCCGATGCGGTCTTCGGCTTCGTCACCCGCTCCGGCGGGGTGTCGGTGCACCGCGAGGACTGCGCCAACGCCGAGGACCTCAAGGCCCAGCCTGAGCGGGTGCTCGAGGTGAGCTGGAAGCTGACGTCGGCGTCGACGTTCCTGGTCGCGATCCAGGTCGAGGCCCTCGACCGGCACAAGCTGCTCGCCGACGTGACCCGGGTGCTCTCCGACGAGCGGGTCAACATCCTGTCGGCGACGGTCACCACGACCCGCGACCGGGTGGCGGTGAGCCGGTTCAGCTTCGAGATGGCCGACCCCAAGCACCTTGGCCACCTGCTGGCCGCCGTGCGCAAGGTCGACGGCGTCTTCGACGCCTACCGCGTCACCTCCGGCGCCTGACCCACGACCGCGTCACCGGGCCCTGACACCGTGTCAGGGCCCCGGTTTTTGGCGCGCAATGTGGTTTACAACACTTTTGCAACGCCGCCGGACGTTGGCCCCTCTGTATGTGTCGAGGGTCGGTAACCCACCGTGTCGTGGCCTATCAGGCTTATCCCGGCATTCACGGGCAATAGGGCAGCGAAACGCCGTCACATGACCGAAGATGACCAGGCCGATCGAGGGCCTTTGGTGACCGTCCGGACCAGTGACAATCCTTTGATCGGATGAGTTCGCGCTGATAATTTTCGTCCTTCGCCACTTGAGTGGGCAATGCGCCTCATGTTCCGATCGTGCGTGCCGGGGAGTGGCCGCATACCCTCCTTGGATGGTCGAACGCGTCCAGCCTGCCGGGGCTGGCCCTGGCCTGCGGTCAGGTTCGGAAGGGAGTGATGTGGGTGGGTAGGCGTCAACTTGCGCCGGTCGAGACCGACTCCGCTCCCGTCTACGTCCCCCAGCCACCGTCCGACGAGGAGAAATACAGCTACTTCCAGACGCCGAAGCCGTGGATCTTCGCGTGGATCTTCATCTCCGCGCTGGGCATCCTCTACGGCTACGTGATGGTGGCGCTCAAGTCGCCGCTCACGACGCCGGCGCTGCTCGCGCTGCCCATCATGGTCATGCCGGTGCTGGTCAACTTCTGGCTGCGCAGCCACCGCCCGCGGCTGACGCTGGAGCAGCACAAGGAGGTCCTGTCCAAGTACCGGCCGGACCCGGGCGACACCGTCGACATCTGGGTGCCGATCTGCGGCGAGCCGATCCCCGTGCTGCGCAACACCTGCCGGACCGTCGCCGCGCTGGAGTGGCACGCCCCGGTGATGCGGTACCTGCTCGACGACGGCGACCCGCGCCCCGAGGTCGAGGCGATGGCGCTGGAGTTCGGCTTCGTCTACGTGCGCCGGCGCGACGCGCCGCCCGGGCGGGAGCCGCGCGAGGGCGAGCGTGGCTGGCTCAAGAAGGCCGGCAACATGATCAACGCCTTCGGCATGTCGATGGGCCGGTTCGGCGTCGTGTTCGACGCCGACTTCGCGCCGCGGCCGGACTTCCTCAAGGAGACCATCCCGTACATGCAGGTCTACCCGCGGACCGGCATCGTGCAGACGGCGCAGTACTTCGACATCTCGCCCTGGATGAACTACGTCCAGCGCGGCGCCGGCAGTCTCCAGGAGGTCTTCTTCCGGTGGATCCAGCCGGCCCGTGACGTGTGGCGGGCCGCGATCTGCGCCGGCACCAACGTGGTCTACCGCCGCGACGCCGTCGAGTCGGTGGGCGGGTTCGCCCGGGTGCCGCTGGGCGAGGACGTCAACTCCGGCGTGAAGCTGTGGACCGGTGGCTGGGAGACCCGCTACCTGCCGCTCGCGTTGGCCAAGGGCGTCGCACCCGACACCTGGTCCGCGATCACCAACCAGCAGCAGCGCTGGTGCCGGTCGTCGATGCTGCTGATGACCGAGAAGCACTTCCGCGACGCCAAGTTCAACTGGCAGCAGCGGATGGCGTTCTGGGCGGCGTTCTTCTACTACATGGCCTCCGCCGGCCTGCTGGTCACCGCGCCGTTCCCGACGCTGACGATGCTCTGGTTCTTCCCGGACAAGGTGCTGCCGCACAACTACCTGCCGATGATCCCGGCGCTGCTGGCCACGCTGCTGATCTTCCCGATGATGGCCCGTGGCTGGCGCCCCGAGATCTTCCGGCTCTGCATGGTCAACTCGGCGTGCCACGTGATCGCGATCGGCGACGCGCTGCGGGCCAAGGTGCAGGAGTGGGTGCCAACCGGCGCGGTGACCAAGCAGCCCAAGGCGAAGAAGAAGGGTGCGCCCGAGCGGGTCTCCCGGCTGTTGCGCAGCTGGGTGGTCATCGTGCAGGTGCTGCTCTGGGCCGGCCTCGCGCTGCGCTTCCCGGAATACGGCATCGGCGCCCTCTGGACGACCGCGCTGCTCGCCGCCGTCCAGCTCTACATGGTCGCGCCGCTGTTGCTGCCGTCGTACGGCATCCGCGAGAGTGTCCCACCGATCGAGGAGACCGACCGCGGGCAGGCCGTGGCCGACGCCGAGCGGCGGTGGGTCGCGATGCGCGACGGCATGAAGACCCGCCAGGCGCCGCCGCAGGCTCGGCCCATGGCACCGGCCCAGGCCGCCGCCCGGCCCATGGCGCCGGCGCAGGCGATGGCCCGGCCGGCGATGCCTGCACAGGCCGCTGCCCGGCCGGTGGTGCCCGCACAGGCCGCGCCGCGGCCCGCCCCGGCCGCCCCGGCCCGGCCACCGGTGGCGGAGCCCGCCCGATGGGGCGCCCCCGCTCCCAGCTACGCCCAGCACGGCTACCAGGGCGCGCAGCCCGTTCAGCAGCACGGCGGCCACCCGGGCTACCAGCAGGGCGGCCACCCCGGCCAGCACGGCTTTCCGGCCCAGCACGGTCACCCGGCCCAGCACGGTCACCCGGCCCAGCACGGTCACCCGGGCCAGCACGGTCACCCGGCCCAGCACGGCCATCCCAGCCACCCCGGCCACCAGCACGGCTCGCCGACCGGTCAGCAGCCCGTGCCGGCGGCGCACGGCGAGCACGCGCCGACCAGTCAGGGTTGGCAGCGCGGGTCGACGCGCCCGCCCGCACAGCGGGCACCGCACGACGACGAGCGGTATCCGGACCCCCACCGCCCCGAACCGCCACATCACCTGGAGCGTGCCTGGTGAAGGCCACCGTCCTGCGCCGCGTGGGTGTCGCCGTCGCGACCACCGTCGCGGCGGGCGTCTCCCTGACCGCCTGCGGCCTCTGGGGCTCGTCCGGTGACGTCGCGTCCGGCGCCGACGCCCCGGAACCGACCGCGACCGTGGAGAAGCCGGTCGTGGCCAAGGTCAGCGACATCCTCGGCGACCACCCGCTGTTCGGCGTGATGCTCAAGGACCGCACGGAGCAGGCCGTCGACGACATCGAGCAGGCCGTCGACTGCCGGCCCACGCTGCTCAAGGTGTTCTCCTCGGTCGAGAACGGCATCTCCACGAAGACGCTCGACGAGGTGCCGGGCGTCCCGCTGCTGTCGATCGAGCCCTGGAGCAGCGGCGGCGACGAGAACCAGCCCGACTGGAAGCTCGCGCACACGATCGACGGCACCTGGGACGAGCAGTACGCGGACATCGCGAAGGCCGTCGTCGGCTACCGCAAGCCGATCCTCCTGCGCTGGGCGCACGAGATGAACGGCCACTGGTACCCCTGGGGCACCGAGAACGGCAACAAGAAGGGCGAGTACGTCAAGGCGTACCAGCATGTCGTGAAGTTGTTCCGCGACATGGGCGCGACCAACGCCCTCTGGGTCTGGTCGCCGAACATCATCCGCGGCGCCAGCAGCAAGACGATCAAGGAGTTCTGGCCGGGTGAGGACTACGTCGACGTGGTCGGCCTGACCGGCTACGGCGTCAAGGAGTCCAGCCCCACCAAGACCTACCGGGACACGTTGAAGCTCGTGTACGACCTGACCGACGACCCCATCCTGCTGACCGAGGTCGGCGTGCAGCCCGGTCCGGACAAACGCGGCTGGCTCAAGGCGTTCGGCCCGTGGTTGAAGGACAACTCGCGGATCGCGGGCTTCATCTGGAACCAGGTCAACCGCGACGGGCAGTGGAGCTTCGACGACACGAAGACCAACCTCGCCGCGTTCCGTTCGGGTCTCGCGCAGTCCGGGGTCACCTGCTGATGGCCGATCAGTCCACATCGCGGCGGCATGCGGCCGGCCGCGACGATGAGCCACCGACGCTGGTCGTCAAGCGGGGCGTGCGGGCCGAGGACCACACGCAGATCATGCGCTACACGCCGACCGGCACGACGCTGCTGCCGCGGGTCAAGGACGCGCCGCCACCGCCGGAGGAGCCGACCGCGACCCACGCGCCCGGGCTGCGCATTCCCGGCTGGAAGCAGCTCCTGCTGTTCCTCGTGCCGGCCGTGGTGTCCTTCGCCGTCGGCTGGCAGGGCGTGGGACAGCGCAAGCTCTGGAACGACGAGTACGCCACGTACCATGCCGCCACCCTGTCCTGGGACGACCTGGTCAAGCTGCTCGACAACGTCGACCGGGTGCTCGGCCTCTACTACGTGCTGATGCACGGCTGGATCTCGTTCGCGGGCGACTCCATCGAGATGCTCCGGCTCCCGTCGGTGGTCGTGATGGCGTTCGGGGCCGGGTTCGTGGCCCTGATCGGGCAGCGCCTGCTCGACAGCAACGCCGGCCTGGTGGCCGGGCTCGTCTTCGCGGTGATCCCGACGGTCACGCGGTACAGCCAGGAGGCCCGGTCGTACGCGTTCGCCGTGGCGTTCGCGGCCCTGGCGACGTGGCTGCTGCTGGTGGCCCTGGAACGCCCGGTCTGGGGTTTCTGGCTGCTGTACGCGGTGGCGGTGGGACTCACCGCGGCCTTCCACCTGATCTCGGTGCTCATCCTCTTCCCGCACATCCTGCTGACCTGGTTCCGCTACCAGCGGTCCGAACGGGACGTGCGTCTCTGGAAGTCGCTGGGTGCGCTGGCGTTGATCGCGGCCTTCGCGATGCCGATGGCCTACGCCGGGTCCGGCCAGAGCGATGCGATCGGCTGGATCAAGGCGGACCAGCGCGCGGTCATGCAGTTCCCCGGCGACCTCTTCGGTTCCAACCCGGCGGCCATCGCGTTGCTCGTGCTGGGGCTGCTGGCCGTGCTGGCCCTGTTGCTCGCCAAGCGCGGCAAGCTCGCCGTGGTGTTCCTGGTCTGGACCCTGCTGCCGCCGGTCTTCACGTTCGTCACGCACCCGCTGCTCAACGCGTTCCTGTTCCGGTACCTGCTGTTCACGCTGATCGGCTGGGCGCTGCTGGTGGCCGCCGGGATCTACGGCATCGTGCGGCTGATGACCAGCCGCTCGTGGCCACAGCTGCCCATCGCGGCGCTCGTGATCGCGGCCATGGTCCTGGTCACGCTGCCGGCACAGCACGCCCTGCGGGAGTCCGTGCTGCCGGGCGAGTCCGACTTCGCGGCCGCGGCACAGACGGTCGGCGCGGGTTCGAAGGCCGAGGACGGCATCGCGTACGCCGGCAACGTCCGAGCGCTGCGCCGGGCCATGGAGTACGAGATGCGGTCGGACACCACCGCCTGGCCGGCCGACATCTTCGAGGTGCGGACGGCCGCGGAGCGCGGCGACTTCGGCGCGGAGGAGTGCGCGGAGACGGCGCCCTGCGTCGGCAAGCGCAACCGGATCTGGCTGGTCAACACCAGCAAGGGCGACGACCCGTGGGTCGGCATGAAGGCCGAGCGCTCCGACACCCTGCGCCGCATGTTCACGGTCTCCGAGCACTGGAACCACCAGGAGATCCACATCTACCTGCTGGTGCGCCGGACGCCGGCGAAGTAAACCCGACGGATCAGAAGGCCCCGCCGACCGGCGGGGCCTTCTTCGTGTGCGCGGCGAACAAAAGATGAACAAGTTTCTCGTCACGCCGGACCCGTCAGTTAGCCAACACGCAATGGAAGCTTGCTAGCCTCCGCCCTCGGATCAAATGTAAGGGCCACATGCGGCGATGGGTTTCGTCCGATTTGGCCACACGGGGGAAGGAACAACGGTTGCCTGCGCGCGTAGGCGAGCGAGACGAGCGAAGCCATGCCTTGATCGTCGACGCACATACACACCTCCTGCCCCGGATCCGCGGTGCCGAGCCGCGGACCGGGCAGCAGTTGCGCTCCATGGCCGTGGACGCCGCCGAGATGGCGCGCCGGCTCGCCAAATGGCGCCCCCGTGCGCGGAGCCTGCTGCTCACCTTCCCGGTGATCTGCGCGTTCACGCTCTGGTACCTGGAACCCGCGAGTGGCGCCCTGGCCTGGTACGTCAGCATCGTCTGGACCTGGCCGATCTTCGCGACCCTGCTCGGCGTCTACGGGATCGCCCGCACGCGGTTCCAACTGCGCCGCAACCGGCGCTACCTGCACGACGCCGAGGTGTTCCGGAGCCGCGACCTCATGCTGGTCGTCGTACCGACGATCGGGCGGCACGACACGTACCCGGCGCTGGAACGCTCGGTCCTCTCGTACGTCGCCTGCATGCCCGCCTGTTTCCCGAAGTTCCGGGTCGACGTGCTGATCGAGGAGGGCTGCGCGGCCCAGGAGAAGATCTTCGACCTCGGCCGGCGCAGCCCGTTCATCCGCGTCGTGGTGGTGCCGAAGGCCTACCAGACGCCGCACGGCACCCGGTTCAAGGCGCGGGCCAACCACTACTCGCACGAGATGCGGATCGCCGAGGGTGAGGCCCGCGACGACGTGTGGGTGCTGCACATGGACGACGACACCGGCCTCGCGCTCGACTCGGCCGTCGCCATGGCGCAGTTCATCGAGAAGCAGCGGTGGGCCGGTGCGGACGCCAAGCACCTCGCGCAGGGCATCCTCACGTACCCGCGGGAGAACGCGGTCAGCAAGATCACCTGGTTCGCCGACGCGATCCGGCCCTCCGACGACATCGCCCGGTTCTCGGCGCTGACCGGGCACGGCCGGCCGCTGCTCGGCATGCACGGCGAGCTGCTGCTCGTACGCGCGTCGATCGAGGCCACCATCGGGTGGGACTTCGGGCCGAAGGCGATCGTCGAGGATGCCCAGCTCGCCCTGAACTTCTGCCGGATGTATCCCGGGCGCAGCGCCTGGTTCCAGGGCCGCTGCTACGGCGCGTCCCCGGCCACCGTCAGCGACTTCATCAAGCAGCGGGAGCGGTGGGCCTGGGGGCTGGTCGCGCTGGCCTTCAACCGGACGATCCCGCTGCGCTACCGCCTGCTGCTGATGTACTGCGTGGTCTCCTGGGTCGTCGGACCCCTGCAGAACATCTTCTTCGTCGTCAGCGTCGGGCTGGTGCTGGGCGACCCGAACACCACCCCGCTGGTCAGCGCGCTGTTGCCGGTCTGGGCGCTCAACTTCGCGTTCACGATCTGGCAGTACTGGGAAGGCCTGCGGATCAACGCGTCCGTGTCGGACAACGCGCGGCGCAAGTTCTGGGAGCCGTTCGCGCTGATCCTGCTCATCCCGTTCCTCTCGCTGCTCGAGGGGATCGGTGGTTTCCGCGGCTTCCTGAAGTTCATCCGCCGCGAGGAGAACAAGTTCGTCGTCATCGCGAAGCCGGCCTAGGGACCTTGATGCGTAGGAACCGTATGTTCGTGGCGCTGCTCGCCGCGACGCTGACCCTCTCCGCCTGCACGAAGAAGCCGGCCGCCTGGGAGCAGGGCGGCGACGCTCCCGCCAACGTGGAGAACCAGGCGACCGAGCCGGCCGTGCCACAGGTCGCCAAGCCGTGGGAACCCGGGATGCCGGAGCTGGGCGTCAACGTGCTGTGGGAGGACAGCAAGGACGACGACGACGAGGTGACGCGGGCCAAGTCCCGCCGGATCCTCGACTACCTCGTGTCGCTGCACGCCAACTCCATGGCCGTCAACTTTCCGTTCGACGTCAACGGCCGCACCGGCACGACGGTGCGCGCGGACGCCAAGAGCACGCCGTCCCCGAAGCGGATGGCGATCCTGCTCGAGGAGGCGAAGCGCAGCAAGGTACGCGTGACGCTGCGCCCCCTGCTGGACGAGTCGTCGGTGGCACCGGCCTGGCGCGGGAAGATCGCGCCCACCAGCCGCGACAAGTGGTTCGCCAGCTACCTCACGTTCCTGAAGCCGTACGCGCAGGTCGCCCAGGCCAACGGGGTGGCCGAGTTCGTCGCCGGCGTCGAGCTCAACTCGCTGCAGGCGGACACGCGGTGGAAAAAGCTGGTCACCGAGCTGCGGCGGACCTTCAAGGGTGAGCTCACGTACTCCGAGAACTTCGACGCGTTCGAGAAGGGGACGTCCGTGCCGCCGGTGGACCGGCACGGCGTCGACGCCTACTTCAAGGTGGACGCGCCGGACAGCGCCAGCGTGGCGACGCTGACGAAGTCGTGGGAGAAGTGGCTCGACCGGCACGCCGACGACCGCGCCGACCTGGTGCTGCACGAGGTGGGCATCGCCGCGCAGAACGGCGCCTACCAGCATCCGGCGAGCTGGGGCGACCAGGACATCAAGCTCAACTTCAAGGTCCAGCAGAACTGGTACCAGGCGGTCTGCAACAGCGTCCAGAGCCGCAAGCTGGCCGGGGTCTACTTCTGGTACATCCGGTTCCACCACGACCCGGGCAGCGAGGACCCGAAGCAGTACGACCGGCTCACGTTCGTCGACCGCCCGGCGGAGGCCACCCTCAAGGCCTGCTACGAGCGGATGGGCACGTGACCGCGGTCGAGCAGGCCACGCCGTGGGACGAGACGGCGATCATCAGCAAGGTCAGACGGCCTGAGCCGCCTACGCCACCGGCTGTCGCGGTCGCAGCGCCCGGCGGCGGGCGCGGCCGGCAGATGTTCTTCCCGGCGGTCGACGGACTGCGCGGCCTCGCGATCCTCTCCGTGCTGCTCTACCACACGAGCTGGTTCAGCAACGGCCTGTTCGGCGTGGACGTGTTCATGGTGCTCTCCGGCTTCCTGATCACGCTGCTGCTGATCCGCGAGGCGAAGCGGACCGGCCGGATCGCGCTCGGCGACTTCTTCCGCCGGCGGTTCAAGCGGCTGATGCCGGGACTGTCGATCACGCTGCTGGTGACGGTGGCGCTCGCGTACGTCCTCGGCGGGCTCAAAGAGGCGGAGCAGATCAGCGGGAAGGCGATCGCCTCGCTGTTCCAGGTCGCCAACTGGCAGCAGATCCGCAACAGCGACGCCTACTGGGAGGGCTTCGGGCGGATCAACCCGCTGGCCCACATGTGGTCGCTGAGCATCACCGAGCAGTTCTACGTCGTCTGGCCGTTCGTGTTCCTGCTCGTGTTCTGGCTGTGCCGGCGGTCGGTGGTCGCGCTGACCTGCGTGCTGGTCCTGCTGCTGGTGGCCTCGGCCGCGGTGGCGCCGCTGATGTACGACGGCACCAACAGCGACCGGCTCTACCTGGGCACGGAGACCCGCGCGGTCGACTTCGTGGCCGGCGCGGTCGCGGCCGGGTTCGCGATGCTGCTTTACGGCCGGTCGGCCGAGCGCAGGCACGGCCGCGGCCCGTCGGCGTCGTCGACGTTCCTCGCCACGTTCGTCGGCGTGATCACGCTGGCCGCCCTGGTCGGGGTCAGCCTCTACACCTCCGACTACCACGAGGCCTGGCTCTACCAGGGCGGCATCGCGGGCGTCGCGGTGATCACCGCGGTGCTGATCGTGACGCTGTGCCACGAGCGCGGGCCGCTGGTGCGCGTGCTGTCGTTCGGGCCACTCGCGGAGATCGGCCGGATCTCGTACACGATGTATCTGTTGCATCTGCCGATCTTCTGGATCATGCAGAAGAGCTCGCCGACGATCACGCCTTACGCCCTCTTCCTGATCGGTGGGTTGTTGACCTGGGTCGGCGCGATGCTCATGCACTACACGCTCACCGAGCGGATCCGGCTGCGGCCGTGGAAGGCGGTCCGGGCGGTGCCGACCGCGCTCGTCCTGACGCTGGCGATCGTCGGCGGGGCCTGGTACCTGCCCGCGGCGGCCCAGCACCGGATGAACCCGGGCGGCCGGCCGCCGGTGCTGCTGCTCGGTGACTCGCTCGCGGGCGACTTCGCCGAGGCGCTGGTCTCCGACGGGCGGGACCGGTACGGCGTCGTGGACGGCTCGATCTCCGGCTGCGGGATCAGCGGGTCGGCCGCGGTCCGGCCCGTGTCCGGCAAGATCTGGCCCGAGACCAAGGAGTGCGCGATCCGGTCGACGCTGTGGCGGGAGAGCCTCCGCCAGGCCGAGCCGGTGCTGGTCGTGGCGCACTTCGGCTGGGACGCGGCGGATCAGTTCGTCAACGGCGCCTGGACCACGCCGTGCGACCCGGCCTACAGCAAGCTCTACAAGGAACGGCTGGACCTGGTCGTGCGCGAGATCCGCGCGGAGGTCTCGGCGCCGATCCTGATCATGAACGAGCAGCTCGGCACGTACGCGGCCCAACGGTCGTCGATCGCCTGCTACAACAAGATCATCGAGGAGTACGCCGCGGCCGGTGGCGTCTCGGTCCTCGACTTCAACGGGATGCTCTGCCCGGACAAGGGCAAGAAGTGCCGGGACACGGACGCGGCCGGCAAGCCGCTCTCGGTCGACGGCGTGCACTTCACCCCGGAGGGCAAGGCGTTCGTCGCGCCGCTGCTCGAGGACCTGCTGACCGCGGCTCTCGCACCGACCCCGACGCCCACCAAATAGACGCGGCGCCCCTGCCCCCGAGCGGGGGGAGGGGCGCCGCGGTCGTTCGATCAGGCGGCCGGTGCCGCGACCGTGAGGGTCTTGATCTCGATGTCGCTCTTCGGGTGGCCGCCGCCCGGTGACGGGTCGAACGCGCCGTCGTGGCCGGCCTCGGTGGCCTTCTTGATGTTCTCCAGGCCCTTGGTGACCTTGCCGAGCACCGTGTAGTCCGGCGACAGCTCGACGTCCTGGTAGATGAAGAAGAACTGCGAGCCGTTGGTGTCGGGGCCGCTGTTGGCCAGCGCCACCACGCCCTCCGGGTACGCCGGACGCTGGTCGACCGGCAGGTTCTCGTTGGCGTAGCGGAAGCTCGGGCCGCCCGTGCCGTCGGAGTCGCGGTAGCCGTTGCCCTTGGCCGACGGGTCACCGCACTGGAGCATGCCCGGGAACATCCGGTGGCACTTGGTGCCGTCCCAGAACTGCTTGCTCGCCAGGTAGCTGAAGGCCTCCGCGGTGCACGGCGACTTCGCCAGGTCCATGGTGACCTCGACCGGACCGAAGCTGGTGTCGACCGTCATCACCTGGGTGCCGGTGGTCGGCGGGGTGGTGGTCGGCGGGACGCCCACGTCCTTGGTGGTCGGCGTGCGCTGGTCGGGCGGCACCTCGGTCCAGGCACAGCTGATCGGCGCGGCCGAGGACTCGGCGCCCGCGGTCGTCTTGTCGTCGCCGCCTAGGCTGCTCACGAGCCAGATGACCCCGCCCGCGACGATCAGCAGGGCCACGCCCGCGCCGATGTACGCCTGCCGCTGTCGGCGTTTGTGCGCCTTGTCCTGGCGCTCGGCCATCTCCTGCGCGAGTCGGGCCCGCGCCGCCGCGCGCTGCCGCTCTCTCGTGGACGTCACGGGACTTCTCCTCCTGCTTCCGCGCTCCAGGGCGTTTCCGGGGTGACCTTAGCTCGCGTTTGTCGGCGTGGCCGACGCCGCGCCGGACGGGGTGGGCGTCGCCGACGGCGCGTTGTCCACCGGGTCGCTCTGCACCGCGCCGACGGTCAGGGCCTGGATCGTGACGTCGGTCTTCGGCTTGACCTTCGCGCCGCTGCCGTTGTCGACCGTCTCGATCTTGCTGATCTTGTCGACCACGTCCATGCCGGTGGTGACCGTGCCGATGATCGGGTACGCGGGCTCGGCGCTGGGCGTGAAGTCCTTGAAGAAGATCAGGAACTGGCTGCCGTTGGCGCCCGGCGGGTTCGGGTAGAGCGCGACCGTGCCGGCCGGGTAGGTGGCCGGCGTGCCGGGCGCGGGCGAGGCCGAGGGCGACGGGGTCGGCGCGGCGTCCGGCACGTTCTCGCTGGCGAACGTGTAGGTCGGGCCGCCCAGGTTGGTGCCGCTCGGGTCGCCGCAGTGCAGCGCGCCCTCCGTGGTGATCTCGTGGCACGTGGTGTTGTCGTAGAAGTTCTTGCCCGCCAGGTAGGCCAGGCTCGCGCTGCCGCAGGGCGCGGTGGCCAGGTCGACCCGCACCGAGACGGCGCCCTGGTTGGTGGTGATGTTCATGTCGCGGGTGCCGAAGGTCGGCACGTCGGTGGCCGACGGCAGGCCCACGTCCTTGGCGTTGACGTTGACGCCGGGCTCCTGCGGGGTCCACGAGCACACGTCGGTCGCGGTGTTCTCGGGCTCCTTGTCGAAGCCGCCGAGCGCCCAGAACGCGCCGAGGCCGATCAGCACCAGCGCCAGCGCACCACCGAGACCGGCCTGGATGCGGCGCTTCCGGCGGAGAGTGGCGGCCCGGCGGGCCATCTGCCGGTCGAGCTTGGCTCGCGCCAGCTTTCGCTGCCGATCCTTGCTGGATGCCACCGGTGCTCCTCTTTCGGGTGTGCCTCGCGCCACAAACGTCCGGGTGAGCATACGGGCATTCGCTGGGAGCATGGTGAGAGGTCCTGCGGTTTTACCGATCGGAGATCGTGATTGCCGGCGGTGTGTGCCTGCCGGTAATCGGATCGCGCCGCCCGCTAGGCTGGGCACAGCGACCGGAAGGGGACGACTGTGCTGATCACGGGTTTCCCGTCCGACGTCTTCGGCACCAACTGTTACGTGGTGGCCGCGGCGCCGGGCGAGCAGTGCGTGATCGTCGACCCCGGCATCGGCGTCTCCCAGCGGCTCGACGAGATCCTCGCCGAGCACCGCCTGCAGCCTGCCGCCGTGTTGCTCACCCACGGCCACCTCGACCACACCTTCTCGGTCGCCCCGGTCTGCGGTGCGAAGGGCATCCCCGCCTACGTGCACCCCGCCGATCGCGAGTTGCTCGCCGATCCGGCCAAGGCGCTGTCCATGGACCCGGCGCAGCTCTTCGGCGGGCGCCTGACCTACTCCGAGCCCGACGACGTCGCGCCCCTGGTCGACGGTGAGGCGCTGACCATCGCCGGTCTCGAGATCACCGTCGACCACGCTCCCGGCCATACCGGCGGGTCGGTGCTGTTCCGGCTGCCGGCCGGCGCCGCACGCGGCTGGGACGCGGACGAGGTCTGCCTCTCGGGTGACGTGCTGTTCGCCGGCTCGATCGGCCGCACCGACCTGCCGGGGGGAAGCATGACGGCGATGACAGCCAGCCTTCGTGACCGAATCCTCCCGCTCGCCGACGACACCATCGTCCTGCCAGGCCACGGCGAGGCGACCACGATCGGCCGGGAACGCGCGACCAACCCGTTTCTCCTGGAAGTCATGCGACCGGCCCCGACCAGAGGGCTATGACCAAGATGAGCAAGCCACGGCCGATCTCCGGCTTCCCGGAGTGGCTGCCGCCGCAACGCATGATCGAGCAGCGGTTCCTAGACAAGATCAAGAGCGTTTTCGAGTTGTACGGGTACGCGCCGCTGGAGACCCGTGCCGTCGAGCCGCTGGACCAGTTGCTGCGCAAGGGTGAGACCTCCAAGGAGGTCTATGTGCTGCGCCGGCTCCAGGAGGAGCCCGGGTCGTCTGCGGACGATTCCCTGGGCCTGCACTTCGACCTGACGGTGCCGTTCGCCCGCTATGTGCTCGAGAACTCGGGGAAGCTGCAGTTCCCGTTCCGCCGCTACCAGATTCAGAAGGTGTGGCGGGGCGAGCGCCCGCAGGAGGGCCGCTACCGCGAGTTCGTCCAGTGCGACATCGACGTGGTCGACCGCGACACGCTGCCAGCGCACTACGAGGCCGAGATGCCCCTGGTGATCGGCGACGCGCTGGGCTCGCTGCCGGTCCCGAAGGTGACGATCCAGGTCAACAACCGCAAGGTCTGCGAGGGCTACTACCGGGGCCTCGGCGTGGGCGACCCGGAGGCGGCGCTGCGCGCGGTCGACAAGCTCGACAAGATCGGCCCGGCCCGGGTAGGCGAGCTGCTGGTCGCGACCGCCGGCGCCACGGAGGCCCAGGCCAAGGCGGTGCTGGCGCTGGCGGAGATCTCGGCACCGGACGCGTCGTTCGCGGACTCGGTGCGGGCCTTGGGCGTCAGCGACCCGCTGCTGGACGAGGGCTTGGCCGAACTGGTCGCCGTCGTCGAAACGGCCGAGGCCTATGCGCCGGGCCTGTGCGTGGCTGATCTGAAAATCGCCCGAGGCCTGGACTACTACACGGGCACGGTCTACGAGACCCAGCTGGCGGGTTTCGAGCGGTTCGGCTCGATCTGCTCGGGCGGCCGCTACGACAACCTGGCGACCGCGGGCAACGACCGCTTCCCTGGGGTGGGCATCTCGATCGGCCTGACCAGGATGCTGGGCCTGCTGTTCGGCGCGGGCAAACTGGGCATCTCCCGCGAGGTGCCGACGTGCGTGTTGGTCGCCCTCGCGGACGAGGAACACCGCCGCGCCGCCGACAGCACCGCGGCGACGCTGCGCAAGCGGGGCATCCCGGTGGAGGTCTCCCCGACAGCAGCGAAATACGGGAAGCAAATCCGCTACGCGGAGCGCCGCGGCATCCCCTTCGTCTGGTTCCCGGGCGACCCGTCGTCGGTAAAGGACATCCGCTCAGGCGACCAAACGGACGCCGACCCAGCAACCTGGACGCCACCATCGGCCGACCTCCACCCGACGGTCACCGAGCTGTAAAAGGACTCTCGAAGATCCGGTTATCGGCGTGACAGGGCCGACCGGCCGCCTTGTGGCCGGTCGCCCTGG
>NZ_BONC01000099.1 GCF_016862515.1 Asanoa iriomotensis | reverse complement strand
GGCCCGCCTGCGGAGGCTTGTTGTAGTACGGCGTCACCACGAGCAGGCCGTGCGCGCCGGCCTTCTCGGCGGCCAGGGCCAGCTCGATCGTGTGCCGGGTGTCGTTGGTGCCGACGCCGGCGATCACCTTCGCCCGGTCGCCGACCGCCTCGGCCACGGCGCGGACCGCCGCCTCCTTCTCGCCGTCGGTGGTCGTCGGCGACTCGCCGGTGGTGCCGTTGATCACCAGCGCGTCGTTGCCCTGCTCGTCGACGAGGTAGGCCGCCAGGCGCTGGACGCCGTCGAGGTCGAGGGCGCCGTCGGAAGCGAACGGCGTCACCATGGCCGTGATCAGCTGACCGAACGGCCGCGCGGCAGAATGCTCCTGCGTCATGCTGACAAACCTAGCGGACGCCTGGTCGGCGCCGGTCTCGTCCGGTCGGGTTCGCCTCGGGCCGACAGACACCGCTCAGGAGCGCTCCGCGTACGGGCTCCCCGCGACCTCGGTGCCGTCGGCGAGCGTGGTGATGGTGAAGTCGGCGAACACGTTGGGCGCGACGCGCTGGAGCTGCCGCAGGCACTCGACGGCGACCTCGCGGATCTCCACGTCGGCGGCCTCGGTGGCCCGCAGCGCGATGAAGTGCCGCCACGCACGGTAGTTGCCGGTGACCACGATCCGGGTCTCCGCCGCGTTGGGCAGCACCGCCCGGGCCGCCTGGCGCGCCTGCTTGCGACGCAGCGTGCCGTTGGGCTCGTCGGCGAACTTGCGCTCGAGCCCCTCCAGCAGCTCGTTGTAGGCCCGCACGCTGGCCTCGGCCGCCTCGACGAACGTCTTGTGCAGGTCCGGGTCGGCGGCGATGGCCTCGGGCTCGACCATCGCGGCGTCCCGGCCGGGGACGTAGCGCTGGGAGAGCTGGCTGTAGCTGAAGTGCCGGTGCCGGATCAGCTCGTGCGTGAACGAGCGGGAGACGCCGCTCAGGTAGAACGTCACCGAGCCGTGCTCGAGCACCGAGAGGTGGCCGACCTCGAGGATGTGGGCGAGATAGCCGGCGTTGGTCGCGGTGGCCGGGTTCGGCTTCTTCCACGACTGATAACAGGCCCGCCCGGCGAACTCGGCGAGCGCCTGGCCGCCCTCGGCGTCGGTGCTCCAGGGCACGTCCTCCGGAGCCTCGAACTGGGTCCAGGCGATGATCCTGACCTGCGGCGGAACGATCTCTGGCACGGTGCCCCCTCTGCCTCGCGCGACTCGGCAGACTCTAACCCTGCCGCCGTCTGGTCGGTTCGGCGACACCACGATGCCGTCATTGTCTCTTGCGGTGACGTCATCGGGATGGCATAGTGACGTCATGGACATCGCACCGTTCGTCGAAAGTCTCCGCCGCGACCTCAACGCGGCTGCGGCACCCGGCGGGCCTGAGGTCACCCGCGCCGCCGAGCTGCTCACCGGCTCGATCGACGCCGCCGCCCGGCTGGCGCTGCTCGACGCGCTCGCCCAGGCGGCCGACGAGGTGACCACCAAGCTCAGCGCGGCCAGCGTCGAGCTGCGGCTGCGCGGCCGCGAGCCCGAGCTGGTGGTGACCGAGCACCTGCCCGAGCCGCCGGCACCGCCCACGCCACCGCTGCCACCACCGCCACCCGGCGGCGCTCCGACGTCACCTGACGCCAGCGGTGACGTCACCCGCATCACGCTGCGCCTCCCCGAGGGCCTCAAGGACGCCGTCGAACGCTCGGCGGCCGGCGAGGGCATCTCCGTCAACGCGTGGCTCGTCCGGGCGATCGGCGCCGCCGTCGCCGGTGCGCCGCCGCAGGCCACCCCGCCGGGTGGCTGGACCACCCCGCCCGGCCGCGGCCGGCGCCACATCACCGGCTACGGCCGGGCCTGAGTTTCGTTCGTTCAATCGTTCGTTCGTTCGGAAGGGAGCACCATGTCCGAGTTTCCGGTCGACGGTCCGATCACCGTCGCATTCAAGATCGCGTCAGGGTCGGTCGACGTCGTCGCCGAGGAGCGCACCAATGCCTCGGTCGTCGTCGAGCCGGGCGACCGCCGCGGCGAGTCCCGCCGTCTTGCCGACGAGACCGAGGTCGAGTTCAACGGCGAGACGCTGAGCATCGTCGTGCCTACCCCGCGCAGCTTCGGGCTGCGCGGCGGCTCGGTGGCGATCCGGGTGCACGTGCCGCTGGACAGCGCCGTGACCGGCAAGTCCGCGTCCGCCGACGTCACCTGCCACGGCCGGCTCGGCCGGATCGACGTGGACGCCGCCTCCGGCGACATCCAGGTCGACCACGTCAGCGGCGACGCCACGGTGGGCACGGCCAGCGGCGACGTCCGGATGACGCGGGTCGACGGCCACCTGCGCACCAAGGGCGCCTCGGGTGACCTGCGGGTGCGCGGGGTGGGCGGCAGCTTCGCCGGCAAGTACGCCAGCGGCGACGTCCAGGTCGACGAGGTCGGCTCCGACATCTCCGTGGAGACCGCGTCCGGCGACGTCAACATCGGCAAGACCCACCGCGGCACGGCCCGCATCTCCACCGCGTCGGGCGACGTCAAGATCGGCGTGCAGGCCGGCACCGGCGTCTGGTTCGACGTGAAGACGCTGAGCGGCGACACCCGCAACGGCCTCGACATGAGCGCCCCCGGCCCGGCCGCCGAGCCCACGGGAGAGCAGCTCACGCTGCAGCTCCGCACGATGAGCGGCGACATCGACATCCACCGCGCCTGAAAGGACGATCCATCATGTACGAGAACCCTGAACTCCTCCGCAGCCTCGCCACCGAGCGCCACCGCGCGATGCGCCGCACCGCCGACCGCCGCCACCTGGCCGTCCGCGTGGCCCGCGCGATGCGCCGCGACCGCGAAGACGGTTGTCAGCCTGAGCGCTGACCACCGCTGATCCACCAAGGACCTATCGGCGTAGGCCGACGGGTCCTTCGGTGCTTCCGCCGTCGAGATCGTGTCCTGGCCGATCGGCGGGCGCCGGGCGGCGGCGGCTTGGCCCGTCACAGGCCAGGTTGATGCCCTAGACGTAGAACCAGTTGAAGGGTGCCCAGGGCAGGTTGCGCAGGATCGAGAAGGCCAGCCAGGCACCCATGAAGACGGCGAGGGCGAGCGGCGTGACGCGGAGTTGCGGCAGCTTGCGCCCGAACGACTTCTGCACCGCCCACGCGACGTAGAGGTAGAGCACGAACGGCACCGCGAACACGAACAGCAGGTGGTGCCGCGCCGCGGCCGCGACGTCGCCGTGCAGCAGGTACCAGGCGGCCCGCGTGCCGCCACACCCCGGGCAGTCGAGCCCGGTGGTCAGCTTGAGAATGCAGGTCGGCGGCGCGTCCGGCGCGCTGTCGGTCGGGTTGCTGATGAGCGTGTAGCCCACCGCCCCACCGATGCACCCCAACACCGCCAGCGGCCCGAGCCAGGTGGGCATCCGCTCGAGCATCCGCAGATAGGCCCGCCCCACCCGCCCCTTGCGGGGCGGCGCGTAGGAGGGCGGGAGGAAAGCCGGCGGCACAACCCCGTCGGCCCCCGCCGGACCGTGATAGTGCCCGGCGTCATCCGGGCCGGTCGTGCCCGCATAAGCCGCGCCGCCGGCCGGTGGCGGCCAAGGCGCGTGGGCGGCCGGACCTGGCGCGCCCGCATAGGACCCGGCGCCTTTGGCGGCGGTCAGACCCGCGAGCGGAGCGGCGCCGGCCGGCGCCTCGCCTTCGGCACCCGTTGGAAACTCGCCGTCCGCGCCCGGTCGGACAGCGCCCGCGTCGTCGGCGTCGGCTCCCGGTGGGGCCTGTGGCGCGGCCGGGCCGGGTGCGGGCGTCATGGCGTCACGGTACACCGGCCGCGCTTGCCAGCGCCGCCGCAACGGGCCCGCCGAGGTCGCCGCCCTCCGGTGACGCGACCGACGACAAGCCCAGCCACCCGGCCAGGCGCTGCAGCTCCGCGGCCAGCGCGCGCGCCGTCGCCACCCGGTCGACGCCCGGCTCCGCCCAGGCGGCCGGCACCCGGAGCACGCCCGCCTTGCGGTCGGCCTTGAGGTCGACCCGCGCGGTGAAGCGGTCACCCTGCAGGAACGGCAGCACGTAGTAGCCGTAGACCCGCTGCGGCGCCGGCACGTAGATCTCGATGCGGTAGGTGAAGTGGAACAGCCGCTCGGTGCGCGCCCGCTCCCACACCAGCGGGTCGAACGGGCTGATCAGGCGGTCACCCCGCACCCAGCGCGGCAGCTTGGCCTCGGGATGCAGGTAGGCAGGCTGTTTCCACGACTCGACCCGCACCGGCAGCAGCGAGCCGTCCTCGACCAGCGACGCGATCGCGGCCCGCGCGCCGGCCACGGGTAGTCGGAAGTAGTCGCGCAGCTCGAACTCGGCCGCCACCCCCAGCGACCGCGCCGCGACCAGCACCAGCGTGCGGTGCGCCTCGGCCTCGGTCGGTGTCGGGGCCGCCAGCACCGAAGCAGGCAGCACCCGCTCGGGCACGTCGTAGACCCGGGCGAACGACGAGTTGCGGGATGCCGCGCTGACCTCACCGGCCCAGAACAGGTATTCGAGGGCCTGCTTGACCGACGACCAGTTCCACCCCCAGTTGGACTTGTCGCGCGGCTCGTCGCGCTCGATCTCGGCGGCGGTCAGCGGCCCGGACGCGCGCACCTCGTCGAGCACCCACTTGATCAAGTCGGGCTGCTCGTCGGCGAACCGCCGCAACCCGCCCCACTGGTGCTCGCGGGCCATCCGCCAGCGCATCGCGGGCTGGAGCTCGACCGGGATCAGCGACGCCTCGTGCCCCCAGTATTCGAAGAGGCTGCGCGGCCGCTGGTAGGCGGCCCGGTCGAGCAGCGCGGTCGGGTAGGGCCCGAGCCGGCTGTAGAGCGGCAGGTAGTGCGCCCGCTGGAGCACGTTGACCGAATCCATCTGGAGCAGGCCCGTGCGCCCCACCACCCGGCGGAGATGGCGTGCGGTCGGCACACCGGCCGGCGCGGGGTCGGTGAACCCCTGCGCGGCCAGCGCGACCCGGCGCGCCTGCGCCAACGACAACGACTCAAGTGCCACGCCGGGGACGTTAGCCGAGACGTACGACAAATTCGCGCGCGCGGGAAGCGGCCGCACGGGTAGACACCGATGCATGGTCACCATCCGCCCCGAGACCCTCGACGACACCCCTGCCGTGGCGGCCCTGCACGTGCGGGCCTGGCAATCCGGCTACGCCGGGATCATCCCGGCCGAGGTGCTCGCCGCCCTCGACCCCGAGCAGCGCGCCGCGCAACGCCGCACGTCGTACGGGAAAGACGTCTTCCAGACCCTGGTCACCCTCGACGGCCCGACCGTCGTCGGCTTCGCCACCATCGGCCCCTACCGCGACCAGCAGGACCGCACGGCCCTCGACCCCACGGTCGGCGAGGTGCTGGCCATCTACGTCGAGCCGGCGAGAGTCGGCACCGGCGTCGGCCGCGCCCTGATGACCAGAGCCCTGGCCGAGCTGACCGGCGCCGGCTATCAGGAGGTGCGCCTCTGGGTGCTCGACGCCAACGCGCGCAGCCGCCGCTTCTACGCGAAGGCCGGTTTCGCCGCGGACGGCGAACGCGCCACCTACACCGTCACGCTGCCGTCAAGCGGCGACCCGGTGCTCCTCCCGGAGCTCCGCTACGCCCGAAGGCTCCCCGCGAGCACCTGACCGCAACGGCAGGAAGATCAACAACACCAGGCTCGCCCAGACGTACGCGTTGCTGCCCAAGAAGCCGCCCACCCCGCCGAACCCGTGCTCGAAGACCCAGACGAGCCGGCTGCACAGCACCGCGTAGAGGACGGCCGCCAACACCAGCAACCCCCGGCGCCGCAACCCCGCGTCGACCAGCAGGATCAGCGCCGGCAGCAACCAGACCAGGTGGTGCACCCAGGTCACCGGGCTGATCAGGCAGCCGAGCACGCCGGTCAGCGCGAACCCCTCGACCACCGACGCCGTCCGCACCCGCCACGCCCAGACGCCGACCGCGGCCACCACCAGCACGAGCCACGCGAGCGTCGACGGATGCTCCGGGCTGAGCCGGGCCACCACACCCTGCAGCGACTGGTTGGAGACGAACGCCAGCGAGCCGACCCGGTCGGTGTCCCAGAGCGCCGCGGTCCAGAACTCGCGCGACGCCGCCGGGTCGACCGCCGCGGCGGCGAGCGTGGCCACTGTGGCCGTGCCCGCGGCCACCAGCGCGGCCCGCCAGCGCCGGGTCACCAGCAGGTAGACGATGAACACGCCCGGCGTCAGCTTGATCGCGGTGGCAAGCCCGATGCCCACTCCGGCCCAGCGCCGCCGGCCGGCCACGCCCACCAGCAGGTCGACGCCGACCAGGACGATCAGCAGCAGGTTGACCTGCCCGAAAGTGATCGTCTCGCGATAGGGCTCGAACGCCGCCATCAGGAGGAACGCGACGGCGAGCGCGAACCACGGCGTCCACCGCTCCCGCACGGCGATCGGCAGCACGAGCCAGCGCAGCAGCGCGTACGTGGCCGCCAGCGACAGCCCCACGCTGATCACGATCGCCAGCGCCCAGGGCACGACCGCCATCGGCACCATCGCGATCGCCGCGAACGGTGGATAGGTGAAGCCGTACTTGCTGTTCGGCTTCAGGAAGTCGTACAACATGCCGTGGTCGTGGATCCAGTAGTTGACCGCGCCGTAGTAGACCTTGAGATCGAAGAACCCGTGCCGCGCGGCGAAGACGGCGAGGAACGCGACGACCGCGACCGCCAGGCCGGCGACGATCGCGGCCTGTCTGCGCGCGGCCCGCTCGATCAAGCCCTGCTCCCACTCCGTAGGCTCACCACTCATGGCACTCGGGTTCGTCCGCCCGGCGCGTCCCGAGGACGCCGCCGAGATCGCCCGCATCCAGGTAGCGACCTGGCGGGTCGCGTATCGCCGGATGCTGCCCCGAACCGTGCTCGACAGTCTCGACGAGGCATGGATCGCCGAGCGCTGGAGCGCCGCGGTCGAACAGCCGCCGTCGCCGAGGCACCGGGTGCTGGTGGCCGTCGAGCAGGCCGAACAATCGTATCTGGTGGGATTTGCCGCCTCCGGCCCCGCCGACGAGCAGGCGCTGGCGCCCGAGGAGCCCCCGCTGCCGGACGATGTGGCGGCGGTCACGGACCTGCTGGTCGAGCCGCGCTGGGGCCGCCGCGGCCACGGCAGTCGCCTGCTCGCGGCCAGCGTCGACCTGTGGCGCGAGGACGCCTTCACCGCCGCGGTGGCCTGGGCCTACGACGGCGACGCCGCGACCCGCAAGTTCCTCACCTCGGCCGGCTGGGCCCCGGACGGCGCCGGCCGCGCCTTGGACGTCGAGGACATGCTCGTCTACCAACTCCGCCTCCACGTCGACCTGACCGCGGAACCGGACGAAGACCAAGATCAGTAAGGCGTTTGCCGTGCGTTTCGTTCGCCGCGCGGCGCTCCGCTCGCAATCTTGGTAGTTGAATGCTGTTCGAGCAGCGTTGATTGACCATGATCCGGCGGATACGGGCCCATCTCCCGCCCGTGGGCCGCGGATCAGCCACGCGGGCCGGGTGGCCCGTGTGATCGGGTGCAGCGGATCGGGTCGCTCCAGGGTTCATCCATGATCTGGTGCAACCGATCTGTATGACACGCTGCCGGATCAAACGACCCGGCGCACCCGATCATGACCTGAACTCGATGAACTGCTTGATGTGGCGCACACGATCACAGGGCGCCGGATCGCTGACTGGTGGGGTTTCCGGGGCGCTGCCCCCCCCGGACCCCGGCCAAGCTGTCGGGGGCCCACCGGGTGGGGCGGGGCGAGGTCGCGTTGTCGTCTTCGCAAGACCATCGGCCCGCCCCGTTCGACGGGCAGGCTTTGCGAGCCGCAGCGAGGGACACCGGCGGCAGAGCCGCACCTGGTTTCTGGTTCTGGCCTGAACCAGGTGCGGGCCCGGCAGCGGAGCAAAGCGGAGCGGTGTCTGGGAGCGACGGTCGCGCCCCAGGCGGGCCCCGAGCCATCCAGCTTTGACGTTGATCCGGATTTAGCCCTTCTCGGCGCCTTCGGTGGCGCCGCGCACGAAGTAGCGCTGGAAGATGGCGAAGATGATCGCTACCGGGATCGTGGCCAGCAGGGCCGCGCCCAGTTTCAGCGGATACTGCGTGCCCGCGCCCAGTGAGCCCGAGACCAGGTTGGCCACCCCGCGCGGCAGGGTGTAGAGGCTCGGGTCCTGCACCGCGACCAGCGTGTGCGGGAACTCGTTCCAGGTGCCCTGGAACGACAGGATCGTCAGCGTGATCAGCGCGGGCCGGGCCATCGGCAGCACCACCGACCAGAACGTCCGGAACACGCCGGCGCCGTCGATCCGCGCCGCTTCCTCCATGCTCAGCGGGATCGACTCGAAGAACTGCTTCATGATGAACACGCCTGCGGCGTCGACGAGCAACGGCAGGATCAGCGCCGTGTACGTGTCGTAGATGCCGAGTTGGTTCAGCACCAGGAACTTCGGGATGAAGAGCACGACGCCGGGTACGGCCATGATCGCCACGATGGTCGCGAAGATCGCCCGTCGGCCGCCGAAGCGCAGGCGGGCCAGCGCGTAGCCCGCCAGCGAGTCCAGGAACACCCGGCCGACCGTCACCACGACCGCGATCAGCACCGAGTTGCCCAACCACAGCGGGAAGTCGCCGTTGAGCAGGCGGTCGAAGGCGGCCGTGGTCAACGGCTGCGGCACCGGCGAGAGCGGGTTGGCCGCCGCGTCCGGTTCGGTCTTGAGCGAGTTCGCGAGCTGGATGACGAACGGGTAGATGAAGACCAGCGCGAAGAAGATCAGGAACGCGTACCCGACGACGGTGTTGACCATGCCGCCGTGGCGGCGCCGCCGGGCCTCGGTCAGCGTCGTCATCGGAACCTCCGGGCGGGCTTGTCGCGGTCCCGCATGACCCAGCGCTGTGCCAGCGTCAGCAGGACGATGATCAGGAAGAGGACGAACGCGATCGCCGCGCCTCGGCCGTACTCGAAGTCCTTGAACGCCGTGCGGTAGGACAGGAACGCCGGGGTCAGCGTCGTCTTCGCCGGGTTGCCCTGGCTCATCACGTAGATCTGGTCGAAGACCTGCCACGTGCCGATCAGGCCGAGCGTGACCACCAGGAACATGGTCGGCTTGAGCAGCGGCAGCGTCACGTAGCGCAACCGCTGCCAGCGGGTCGCGCCGTCGAGCTCGCTGGCCTCGTCGAGCGACACCGGGACGCTCTGCAGGGCCGCCAGGAACATCAGCATGAACGTGCCGGACGTGGTCCAGATGACCAGCGCCATGATCGCGCACATCGCCACGCTCGGCCCCGACAGCCAGTCCCACCAGCTCAGCCCGAGCGGGCCACCGCTGGCCAGCGCGGACGGCGGGTTGTCGACGCCGACCAGGCCGAGGAGCAGGTGGATCAGGCCGCGGGCGTCGGAGAACCAGGCCGGGCCGCTGATGCCGAACATCGACAGGATCGCGTTGATGGCGCCCGAGTTGGCGAACATGAACAGGAACACGACGCTGATCGCCACGGAGCTGGTCACCGACGGGAAGAAGAACGCCGTGCGGAAGAAGCCCTTGCCCTTCAGCATCCGGTTGTTGACCAGCAGGGCCAGGCCCAGCGCCAGCGCGGTCTGGATCGGCACCACGATGGCCACGTAGTAGATGTTGTTGCGGATGCTGGTCATGAAGTCGCGGCGAGCCAGCCCGTCCTGCGTGAACAGGTCGGTGTAGTTCTCGGTGCCGACGAACGGCACGCCCGCCTTGAACGGGCTGCCCTGGCCGCGCCAGTCCGTCAGGCTCACCCAGAACGCCATCAGGATCGGCAGCAGGAAGAACACGCCGAGCAGGACGATGACCGGGGCCACGAACAGCCAGCCGGCGATCCGCTCGTTGCGGCGGATGCCGCCGCCGCCGAGACGGAACCGCCGCCGCGGCCGGCCACCGGTCCCGTTGGTGGCCGGCCGGCCGCCACCCGCGGACCGGTCATCCCGGTCCGCGGTGGCGGTTGTGACGGAGGACATGTTGGCTCAGCCGCCCAGGGTCGCCTGGGTGTTCTTCTGCAGCGTGCCGAGCAGCGTCTTCGGGTCTGCCTTGGCCAGCGTGTTCAGCGAGGCGTCGAAGTCGGCCAGGACGCTGTCCATCTTCGGGGCGTTGACCGGGCCCTGCGCGTACGCGGCGCCGTCGATGAACGCCTGGTCCGCCGGGAAGGCGGCCTTGTACTGGTCAGCCGCCGACTGGCGGGACGGCATGACACCGAAGCCCTTGGCGAAGGTCATCTGCTGGTCGACCGTGGTCATCGCCTTCACGAAGTCGATGGCCTGCTCCTTGAACTTGCTCTTGGCGGCGATGCCCCAGCAGTTCGTGAACGACAGCGTGCCCTTGCCCTTCGGGCCGGCCGGCAGCTCGTGCACCGTGTACTTGACGTTGGGGAAGTCGTTCGTCATCGCGCCCTTGATCCAGTTGCCCTCGATCACCATGGCGGCCTTGCCCTTGCCGAACGCCTCGCCGCCCCAACCGGCGTCGAGGGTCTTCGGGTACGCGGCCAGACCATCCTTGAGCAGCGACTGTACGTAGGTCAGCGCGGCGACGTTCTCGGGGCTGTCGGCAGTGGCCTGCTTGCCGTCCTTGCTGACGATCCAGCCACCGGACTGCACCATGAATGCGCCGACCCGGTCACGGGTGTCGCCGATCGCCAGCGGCATGGTGCCCTTGGCCTTGAGCTTCTGCGCGGCGGTCTTGAGCTGGTCCCAGGTGGTCGGGATGTCGGCGTCGGTCAGGCCGGCCTTGGTCCACAGGTCGGTGTTGATCTCCAACGCCAGCGTCGAGAAGTCCTTCGGCGCGCAGTAGAACTTGCCGTCGAAGGTGAACGTGTCCTTCAGGCTCTGGTAGAAGTCGTTCGGGTTGTCAACCTTGTCGCCGTAGGGCTCGAGCGCCCCGACGCTGGCGTAGTCGGCGAACCGGCCCGCGTCGACGTAGAACACGTCCGGCGGGTTGTCGCCGGCCAGCGCCTGGCCGAGCTGCTGGGTCAGGTCCTGGGCCGGGGTGACCGTGGCGGTGTTGCCGCTCTTGCTCGCCCAGGCGGCGGCCGCGTCGTTGACCGCCTTGGTCTCCGCGTCACCGGAGGAGCCGATGAGGATCTGCAGCGCGGCGGGGCCGGTCGTCTGCTGCGCGGGGGCACCGCCGTCGTCGAAGTTGTCGCCGCAGGCGGCGGAGGCGAGGAGCGTGCCGGCGGCGATGACCGCCACGGCCGCGCCACGCAGGCCGAGGGTGCGTCTCATGTCGTACTCCTGGAGGGGGTTGAAGGGTTTGTTACGCGGTCGTGCGCACCACGAGCGACGGTTGGAGCAGCACCTGGTGGGTGCCGGTCGGGCTGCCGTCGAGGTGATGGATGAGGAGGTCGATGCAGCGGGCGGCGGCCTCGGGCAGCGGCTGGCTGACGCTGGTCAGGCCGACCGCCTGGGCGACCGGGGTGTCGTCGAAGCCGGTGACCGCCTTGCGCCCGCCGGCGGCCTGCAGGGCGCCGAGTGCCAGCGAGTCGCTGGCGCAGACGAACGCGGTCGGGGCGTCCGGCATGGTGAGCAGGTCTCGGGCGCATTCCGCACCGTTCGGGATGCTGTCCGAGGCGCCGCGGTCGAGCCCGGCCGGGTCCAGGTCGTACGCCTTCATCGTGCGCTGCCAGCCGTCGCGCCGGTCGTCGCCGACGCCGGACCCGGCGGGCCAGCCGATGAAGGCGATCCGCCGGTGGCCGGTCTCGATGAGCCGCCGGGTGGCCTGCGCGGTGCCGTCGGCGTTGTCGACGTCGACCCACGAGTGCCGCTCCGGCGCGTCCCACGGGCGGCCGAACGTCACGAACGGCACGTCGCGTTCGGCCAGCCAGAACGTCCGGACGTCGCCGTGGTCCGTGCCGGTCAGCACGAACCCGTCGAGGTCGTACGAGGCGAGCAGGTCGTCGAAGGTCTTGATCTCGTCGCCGTCGCCGTCGGCCGTGTAGAGCATCACCCGGTAGCCGGCGGCCGCGGCCGCGAACGTCAGACCGTGCAGGAACCGGTCGAGCACCGAGCCGTTGATCCCGTCACGGGTCGGTTCGATACGCACAGCGAGCAGGTGGGAACGCCCGGTGCGCATCTGCCGTGCGGCCTGGTTGGCCCGGTAGCCGAGGGCGGCGATCGCCTCCTCGACCCGGCGGCGCGTCTCCTCCCGCACGATGTGCGGGCTGTTGAGCACATTGGACACCGTTTGCCGAGACACCTGGGCGTGCGCCGCCACGGTGGCAATGGTGACCTTCTCCGCCATTTGATGCCTTCCACGGTCTTGAACGTTCAAAGTCGAAAGTGCATTATTGGATCGTTCAAGTTGCAGGGTTGTTTCGCACTCTGCCGCCGCCATCCCGACTCTGTCAAGATGGCGCCGTCGTTCCGGGGAGAAATTCGTGCCAGACCGTAACCTTCAACCGCTGCTCCACGATCTGGTCTCGACGGTGCGGGCGCCAGCCAGCGTTCTGTGCGAACCGTCGGGCCAGATCCGGGCGGTCGGGGTGCAGGGAATGTTCCATGCCGACGTGCGCGTGCTCAGCCGCGCGGAGCTATTGCTCGACGGGCGATCCGTGGAGTCCGTGGCGACTTCCCCGCTTGGTCCGGGCGCGACCGCTTTCGTCGGTTTGGCCCGCTGGCTCGGCGATCCCGGCCCCGACCCGACCGTGCGGGTCACCCGCGAACGCCGGCTCATGCCGGCCGGTCTCGACGAGACCATCACCATCACCTCGACCGCCGCCGAGCCGGTGACGACCGAGGTCGCGCTCGCGCTCGACGCCGACCTCGCACCGATCGCACCGGTCAAGGCCGGCCGTGCCGTCGACGCCGCCGGTGTCACCCGGTCCGGGCTGACGTGGTCGGCGGGTGACCTCTCGGTGGCCGTGACCGCGTCGTTCGGCGCGACGGTCCAGGACGCGACGCTGCGCTGGCCGGTGACGGTCGCGCCGCGTACGTCGGTGACCGTGTCCTGGCAGCTCCGGGTCGACGACCAGGCCGCCCTGGTGCGCGAGCCGGCGGGCCCGGTCGAGTGGACCCGCCCGACGGTGACGGCCGACGACCGCCGGATCGAGCGGCTGGCCGCGCGCTCGCTCGACGACCTGGAGTCGCTGCGGCTGTCGCTGTCCGCCGGCGCCACCGACACGTTCCTCGGCGCGGGGGTGCCCTGGTACCTGACGCTGTTCGGCCGCGACAGCCTGTGGGCGGCGCGGATGCTGCTGCCGCTCGGCACCGACATCGCCGAGGGGACCCTGCGGGTGCTGGCCGCGCACCAGGGCACCGCGGTCGACCCGCAGACCGGCGAGGCGCCCGGCAAGATCCTGCACGAACTGCGCCGCGCGGACACGCAGGCGGCGCTGCCGGCGGCCTACTTCGGGTCGGTCGACTCGACGCTGCTGTGGATCTCGCTGCTGCACGACGCCTGGCGCTGGGGCATGGCGCCGGAGGCGGTCGAGTCGCTGCTGCCCACGCTGGAGTCCGCCCTCGGCTGGCTCGCCCACCACGGCGACGCCGACGGCGACGGCTTCTTGGAATACATCGACGAGAGCGGGCGCGGCCTGGCCAACCAGGGCTGGAAGGACTCCGGCGACTCGATCCGGTTCCGCACCGGCGAGCTCGCCACGGCGCCGATCGCGCTGGTCGAGGTGCAGGGGTACGCGTACGAGGCCGCATTGCACGGCGCCGCGCTGCTGGACGCGTTCGGGCGGCCGGGCGGGCCGCGCTGGCGGGAGTATGCGCAGGCGATGGCGGCCCGGTTCCGCGACAAGTTCTGGGTCGACGGCCCGGCCGGCGCCTACCCGGCCCTGGCGCTCGACGGCGACAAGCGCCCGGTCGACGCGCTGACCAGCAACATCGGTCACCTGCTGGGCACGGGCCTGCTGACCGCGAAGGAGTCGGCGCAGGTGGCCGACCTGCTCGCGTCGGACGCGATGGCCGGCGGCTTCGGGCTGCGCACGATGTCGACGCACGACGCCGCGTTCAGCCCGCTGTCGTACCACTGCGGTTCGGTCTGGGCGCACGACACCGCGATCGTGATCGACCGGCTGGCCCGGGCCGGGCACCCGGCGGCGGCCGCGACGCTGGCTTCGGGCCTGCTCGCGGCGGCGGAGTCGTTCGACTACCAGCTGCCCGAGCTGTTCGGCGGCGACGACCGGTCCACGTTCGGTCGGCCGGTGCCGTATCCGGCGGCCTGCCGGCCGCAGGCCTGGGCGGCGGCCGCCGGGGTGACCCTGCTGCACGCCGCGGTCGGTCTGCGGCCCGACGTGCCCGCCGGCACGGTGGCGCTGGCGCCGCTGCAGGACGCGCCGCTGGGCGCGGTAGCGGTGCGCGGGCTGCGCGTCGGCGCCGCGTCGGTCGACGTGGCGGTCAGCGCGGACGGCTCTGCCACGGTCCAGGGCCTGCCGCCCTCGCTCCGCCTGGCCCTCCCCCGCCACGCCGCGGCCCGCTGAGCCCTCGTTAGGAACGGTCCGTTCCAATCGGATTCCGATTGGAACGGACCGTTCCTAACCGAGCAGCGGGTCCAGGCCCACGGTGAGGCCCGGGCGGCTGCGGATGGCGCGGACCGCGAGCAGCACGCCCGGCATGAACGACGAGCGGTCCAGCGAGTCGTGCCGGATGGTCAGCGTCTCGCCGACGGTGCCGAACAGCACCTCCTGGTGCGCGACCAGCCCGGCCGACCGCACCGCGTGCACCCGAACGCCGTCGATGTCGGCGCCCCGGGCGCCGTCGACCTCGTCCTTGGTCGCGTCGGGGACCGGGCCTAGCCCGGCCTCGGCGCGCGCCGCCGCGATCAGCCGCGCGGTGTGGGTGGCGGTGCCGCTCGGCGCGTCCAGCTTGCGCGGGTGATGCAGCTCGACGATCTCGACCGACTCGAAGTGCCGGGCGGCCTTGGCCGCGAACTGCATCATCAGCACCGCGCCGATGCCGAAGTTCGGTGCGACGAGCACGCCGACGTCGGGCTTGTGCGACAGCCAGCCGCGGATCCGGTCGAGCCGCTGGTCGGAGAAGCCGGTCGTGCCGACCACGGCGTTGATGCCCTGCTCGACACACCAGTGCAGGTTGTCCATCACCACGTCGGGCGTGGTGAAGTCGACGATCACCTCGGCGGCGGCATCGGACGCGCTGAACAGCCCGTCGCCCTGGTCGATCATCGCGACCAGCTCCATGTCGTCGGCCGCGTCGACGGCCTTGCAGACCTCGATGCCCATCCGCCCGCGGGCACCCAACACACCGACCCGAATCGGCTCACGCACCTCGTCACTCACGGGCTTCAGCCTATGAGAAGCGGACGTCCCCGTCCTCGAAGGGGCCGATGACCGCGAGGGACATCTGCTGGCCGCACAGCTCGGCCGCGAGCGCGTTGACCTCGTCGACTGTGACCGCGTCGACCTTGGCCAGCAGCTCGTCGACCGTCAGCGGGTCGTCGTAGAGGAACTCGCCCTTGGCCAGCCGGCTCATCCGGGACCCGGTGTCCTCGAGGCCGAGCACGTAGGAGCCCTTGGCCATCCCCTTGCCCCGGGCCAGCTCGGCCGCGGTGACGCCGTCGCGGGCCACGGTCGCCAGGCAGGTGCGGGTCAGGTCGAGCACTTCCTCGACCTTGCCGGGCGCGCAGCCCGCGTACACCGCGAACAGGCCGCTGTCGGCGAACTGGCTCGCGTACGAGTAGACCGAGTAGGCGAGGCCGCGCTGCTCCCGGATCTCCTGGAACAGCCGGCTCGACATGCCGCCGCCGAGGACGTTGTTGAGCACGCTCAGCGCGAACCGGCGCCCGTCGAGCCGGGCGATGCCCTCGCCGCCGAGCACCACGTGTGCCTGCTCGCTGTCCTTGTTGGACACCACGACCTGGCCGCCGCGCAGGCGCACCGCCGGTGCCGACGGGCGGTGCCCGACCGGTGTCGCCGCCGGGGTGTCCAGCGGGGTGCCGGCCAGCGCGGCCCGGACCTGGCGGACCACGGTGTTGTGGTCGAGATTGCCGGCCGCCGCGATCACGATCGACGGCGCCACGTAGTTGCGGCGGTAGAACGTCTCGATCTGCCGCCGGGTCATCGGGGAGATGGTCTCCTCGGTGCCCGAGATCAGCCGGCCGAGCGGGTGCCTGCCGTAGACCGCGGACGCGAAGATGTCGTGCACCTCGTCGCCCGGCTCGTCCTCGTGCATCGCGATCTCTTCGAGGATCACGCCGCGCTCGGTCTCGACGTCGGCCGGGTCCAGCACCGAGTTGGCCATCAGGTCGCACATGACGTCGATCGCCAGCGGCAGGTCGGCGTCCAGCACCCGCGCGTAGTAGCAGGTGTATTCCTTCGTGGTGAACGCGTTGGTCTCGCCGCCGACCGCCTCGATCTGCGCCGAGATGTCCAGCGCGCTGCGCTTCTTGGTGCCCTTGAAGAGCAGGTGCTCCAGGAAGTGCGAGCAGCCCGACTGCGTCGGCGTCTCGTCCCGGGAGCCGATCGAAACCCACACGCCGAACGAGACGCTGCGCATCGCCGGCACGGCCTCGGTCAGGATCCGCAGGCCGGACGGCAGCACCGTGCGCCGGATCGTGCCACCGAGCGGGTCGGTGGACAGCGTGCGGGTGACGGCCCGGGCCGACGCTTGCGCGCCGGCCCGTTCACGCGTCGTCATCTCAGCTGTGCCGGTTGCGGCGCCGCCGGGGCTCGCCCCCGCCTTCGCCGCCGCTCTCGCCACCGTCGCCACGGCTCGGGCCCCGGTCGCCGCGGTCGCGGTCGCCCCGGTCGCGCGGGCCACGGTCACCGGACCGGGCCGGCGGGCGCTCGGACGCACCCTCCTCGGGAGCCTCCTCGCCCTCGGCGCGGACCTTGTCGAGGTAGATCTTGCCGCGCTGGTCGATGTCCGCGATCTGGACCTCGACCTTGTCGCCGACGTTGAGGAAGTCCTCGACCCGCTCGACCCGCTTGCCGTTGCCCACCTTGGAGATGTGCAGCAGGCCGTCGCGGCCGGGCAGCAGCGAGACGAACGCGCCGAACGCGGCCGTCTTCACCACGGTGCCGAGGAACTTGTCGCCGACCTTCGGCAGCGTCGGGTTGGCGATCGCGTTGATCCGCTCGACGGCGGCCTCGGCCGAGGGGCCGTTGGTCGCGCCGACGTAGATCGTGCCGTCGTCCTCGATGGAGATCTCGGCGCCGGTCTCGTCCTGGATCGCGTTGATCGTCTGACCCTTGGGGCCGATCACCATGCCGATCTTGTCGACCGGGATCTTCACGGTGGTCACCCGCGGCGCGTGGTCCGACATGTTCGCCGGGGACTCGATCGCGTCGTGCATGACCGCGAGGATCGCCGTGCGCGCGTCGTGGGCCTGCTGCAGCGCACCCGCCAGCACGTCCGACGGGATGCCGTCGAGCTTGGTGTCGAGCTGCAGCGCGGTGACGAACTCCGGCGTGCCGGCGACCTTGAAGTCCATGTCGCCGTACGCGTCCTCGGCACCGAGGATGTCGGTCAGCGTCACGTACTGCGTCTTGCCGTCGACCTCGTCGGAGATAAGACCCATCGCGATGCCCGCGACCGGCGCCTTCAGCGGCACACCGGCGGAGAGCAGGGCCAGCGTCGAGGCGCAGACCGAGCCCATCGAGGTGGAGCCGTTGGAGCCGAGGGCCTCGGAGACCTGACGGATCGCGTACGGGAACTCCTCGCGGCCCGGCAGCACCGGGATCAGCGCCCGCTCGGCCAGCGCGCCGTGGCCGATCTCGCGGCGCTTCGGCGAGCCCACCCGGCCGGTCTCACCGGTCGAGTACGGCGGGAAGTTGTAGTTGTGCATGTAGCGCTTGTGCTTCTCCGGCGACAGCGTGTCGAGCTGCTGCTCCATCCGGAGCATGTTGAGCGTGGTGACGCCGAGGATCTGCGTCTCGCCGCGCTCGAACAGCGCCGAGCCGTGCACCCGGGGCAGCACCTCCACCTGGGCGCTCAGCGGCCGGATGTCGCGCGGCCCACGACCGTCCATGCGGACCTGGTCGCGCAGCACGCGGGAGCGGACCTCGTTCTTGGTCACCGACCGCAGCGCGGCGGAGAGCTCCTTCTCGCGCCCCTCGAACTGGGCGTCGAGCTGCTCGTGGACCCGGTCCTTGATCGCGTCGAGGGCCTCCTCGCGCTCCGCCTTGCCGGCGATCTTGAGCGCCTCGGCGACGTCGGAGCGGGCGGCGCCGGCGACGGCCTCGTATGCGTCGTCCTGGTAGTCCAGGAACACCGGGAACTCGGCGACCGGCTTGGCGGCGATCTCGGCGATCTCGCTCTGTGCCCGGCACAGCTCGCGGATGGCCGGCTTGGCGGCCTCGAGACCGCCGGCGACGATCTCCTCCGTCGGCGCGGTGGCGCCGTCGGCGACGAGCTTGACGGTGTGCTCGGTGGCCTCGGCCTCGACCATCATGATCGCGACGTCACCGTCGGGCAGGACCCGGCCGGCGACCACCATGTCGAAGGTGGCGCGGCTCAGCTCCTCGTGGGTCGGGAAGGCGACCCATTGGCCGTCGATGTGCGCCATGCGGGTGGCGCCGATCGGGCCGGAGAACGGCAGGCCCGACAGCTTGGTCGACAGCGAGGCGGCGTTGATCGCGACCACGTCGTACGGGTGGGCCGGGTCGAGCGCCAGGATCGTCTCGATGACCTGGACCTCGTTGCGCAGGCCCTTGACGAACGACGGGCGCAGCGGCCGGTCGATCAGGCGGCAGGTGAGGATCGCGTCCTCGCTGGGCCGACCCTCGCGACGGAAGAACGAGCCCGGGATGCGCCCGGCCGCGTACATCCGCTCCTCGACGTCGACGGTCAGCGGGAAGAAGTCGAACTGGTCACGCGGCGACTTGCTGGCCGCGGTCGTCGACAGGACGGTGGTGTCACCGAGCTGCGCGATGCAGGAACCGGGCGCCTGGCGAGCGAGGCGGCCCGTGGTGAAGGTGATCTCCCGGGTGCCGAAGGCCCCGTTGTCGATCACCGCTGTGCTGTGCTGGTCGCCGAGTTTGTTCTCGGTCATGAGTGCGTTGTGCTCCTTCGGTCGTGGCACGGCTCGACCCCTTGCGAGGGGGAGCTGCTCTGACGTCCGGTCTTCGATCGAAGCGCCCGGGGGAGCCCCGCCTTGGGGGCTGGCCCGGGGGCCACTACCGAGGACCGGTGCGCCGACAACTCCCGATCGCCGACGGTCAAGCTGGCCCGTTTGGTGTGTCTGAAATTGTGGAGCGGGGGAGCGACCGGCTGGTCACTCCCCCGCGCGGGTCACCGCCGCAGGCCGAGACGCTCGATCAGCGCCCGGTAGCGGTTGATGTCGGTCTTCTGCAGGTAGTTGAGCAGCCGCCGCCGGCGGCCGACCAGCAACAGCAGGCCACGCCGGCTGTGGTGGTCGTGCTTGTGCACCTTGAGGTGCTCCGTGAGGTCGGCGATGCGCTTGGTCAGCACGGCCACCTGGACCTCCGGCGAACCGGTGTCCCCTTCGGCGGTCGCGTACTCCGCGCGGATCTTGCTCTTCTGCTCCTGGTCGAGCGCCATGATCTCCTGCGTTCGTGTGATGGTGACGAACCTCGCACCCGCGGCGTCGTGCAGGCACGCGAGGCCGGGCGTCGGTTAGCCGACGTCGTTACCAGGCTACCAGCCCGGCATCGACAGGCCGCCGGGACGTCACTCGGCGAGCACGGTGCGGGTCTGCGCGACGTCCTCGGCCATCTGCGCGACCAGCGGCTCGACGCCGTCGAACTTCAGCATGTCACGCAGCCGCTCGACGAAGTCGAGCGACACCCGCTCGCCGTAGATGTCACCGTCGAAATCGAGGATATACGCCTCGACGCGCCGTTCCCGACCGGAAAAGGTGGGGTTTGTCCCGATCGAGATGGCCGCGCGGAGTCGCTCACCGCGCCGGACCAGCCAGCCGGCGTAGATCCCGTCGGCCGGGATCGCCGCGTACTTGTGGACCGCGAGGTTGGCGGTCGGAAACCCGATCTCGCGCCCACGCTGATCGCCGCGGATCACGATGCCTTCGAGCCGGTGGTCCCGGCCGAGCGCGGCCGCGGCAGCCCGCACGTCGCCGGCGTCGATACAACTCCGGATGTACGTAGAGCTGAAGACGGTGTCGTCGGCGGCAACCAGCGGCGCGCCCTCGACGGCGAAGCCGAAGGTGCGCCCGAGCCGCTCGAGCAAGGGAACGTCCCCGGCGGCCTTGTGCCCGAACCGGAAGTTCTCCCCCACGACCACGAGCGCGGCATGCAGACTTTCGACCAGCGCATCGTGTACGAACTCGTCGGCGGACAACCGCGAGAAGTCCTGCGTAAAGGGCACGACGCATAGCACGTCGACCCCGAGCGCCTCGATCAGTTCGGCCTTACGCTGGGGCTCAGTCAAGATCGCCGGGTGGGACCCCGGCCGCACCACCTCAGACGGATGCGGATCGAACGACATGACAACGGACCGCACACCAAGATCTTTGGCCCGCTTCACGAGGTGCCCAATGATCGCCTGATGCCCCCGGTGCACCCCGTCGAAAACCCCGATGGTGACGGCGGACCGCCCCCACCCACCGGGTGCAGCCTGATAACCGCGCCACCGCTCCATAGCGGCCAGCCTAGATCGAACCGCCACCGCCCCGCGTTTCCCACCCACAAAGCGGCCCGGCAAAGGGCGGGTCTGGCCGTCGGCGCAGGCCGACAACCAGGATCTCCGGGCGGTGAAAGTCGAGCGCCCGACCGGACGAACGACCTTGTCACCGCGGGAAGATCCTGGTGCCCTTGCCACCGCGGAGACGGCGGACCACCCACCCACCCGATGCAGCGTGACAACCGCGCAACCGCTCCATAGCGGCAAGCCTCGATCGAGCCACCGCCGAGCCGCGTTTTCCCACCCACAAGGGGCTGGTCCCGTTGTCGGCGTAGGCCGACAACCAAGATCTCCGGGCGGTGACAAGGTGGAGCGCCCAACCGGACGAACGACCTTGTCACCGCCCGGAATCCTGATGCCCTTCGCCAACGCGGAGACGGCGCACCACCCCCCACCCGATGCAGCCGGATAACGGCGGCACCGCTCCATAGCCGCCAGCCTCGATCGCACCACCGCCGAGCCGCGTTTTCCCACCCACAAACCCGGCCCCTAAAGGGGC
>NZ_BONC01000098.1 GCF_016862515.1 Asanoa iriomotensis | reverse complement strand
CCGTGATCCGGTCGGTGATGAACGTGCAGGAGGCCACGGCGAAGGCGCTGCTCGTCGACGCACCGGCTTTGGCCGCCGCGCAGGAGAATGGTGACGTGCTCGAAGCCAACGACGTGCTGATGGACGCTTTCAACTCGGATGTCCGGCCGGTGCTGCGCGACCTGCGCGCCGGGCAAGGCCTCGACCCCGACCCGATCGCCGCCTACAAGCGGTCCGGCTACTACCAAACCGTCAAGGCCGAGCGTGTCGGTGGCCAGGCCGCCGGCTGGGGAGCGTAGCGACCGATGTCCACCGTGGAAGAGCTGATCGCGCGGTCCAACCGGCTCGGCGCCGACCCGCGGAACACTAACTACGCGGGCGGCAACACGTCGGCGAAGGGCACCGACACCGATCCGGTGACCGGCGGCGACGTGGAGCTGTTGTGGGTCAAGGGCTCGGGCGGCGACCTGGGCACGCTGAGGCCCGGCGGGCTGGCGGTGCTGCGGCTGGACCGATTGCGGGCGCTGGTCGACGTCTATCCCGGCGTCGACCGCGAGGACGAGATGGTCGCGGCGTTCGACTACTGCCTGCACGGCCGCGGCGGCGCGGCCCCGTCGATCGACACCGCGATGCACGGCCTCGTCGACGCCGCGCACGTCGACCACCTGCACCCCGACTCGGGCATCGCGCTCGCGACCGCGGCCGACGGGCCGAGCCTGACCAAGGAGATCTTCGGCGACCGGGTCGTCTGGGTGCCGTGGCGCCGGCCCGGCTTCCAACTCGGCCTCGACATCTCCGCGGTGCGCGCCGCCAACCCGTCCGCGATCGGGGTGATCCTCGGCGGGCACGGCATCACCGCCTGGGGCGCCAGCAGCGCCGAGTGCGAGGCCAACTCGCTGGAGATCATCCAGACCGCGGCGGACTACATCGCGGCGCACGGCCGGCCCGAGCCGTTCGGTCCGGTCGTCCACGAGCCGCTTCCCGAGGCGGCGCGACGGGAGCGGGCCGCGGCGCTGGCACCGGTGATCCGCGGGCTGGCGTCCACCGACCGCCGCGTGGTCGGCCACTTCACCGACAGCCCGGAGGTGCTCGACTTCCTCTCCCGCGCGGAGCACCCTCGGCTGGCGGCGCTGGGCACGTCCTGCCCGGACCATTTCCTGCGCACGAAGGTCCGCCCACTCGTCCTCGACCTGCCTCCGACCGCTTCTGAGTCCGATGTGGTGGCCCGATTGCGGCAGCTCCACGGTGGTTACCGGGACGACTACCGCGCCTACTACACGCGCCATGCCACCGCCGACTCGCCGGCGATGCGCGGTGCCGACCCGGCGATCGTGCTCGTGCCCGGTGTCGGGATGTTCTCGTTCGGCGCCGACAAGCAGACCGCGCGGGTCGCCGGTGAGTTCTACGTCAACGCCGTCAACGTGATGCGCGGCGCCGAGGCCGTTTCCCGCTATGCGCCGATCGACGAGTCGGAGAAGTTCCGCATCGAGTACTGGGCTCTCGAGGAAGCCAAGCTCCAGCGCCTGCCCAAGCCTCGGCCACTCGCCACGCGGGTCGCGTTCGTGACCGGCGGCGGATCGGGCATCGGCCGTGCGATCGCGCACCGACTCGCCGCGGAGGGTGCGTGCGTGGTCGTCGCCGACCGGGACGGCGACGCGGCCGCGCGGGTGGCGGCCGAGATCGGCGGCACCGACGTCGCCGTCCCGGTCACCGCCGACGTCACGGACACGGCCGCGATCGTCGACGGGCTCCGCGTGGCCTCGCTCGCGTTCGGCGGCGTCGACCTCGTCGTCAACAACGCCGGCCTGTCCATCTCGAAGCCGCTGCTGGAGACCACCGACGCCGACTGGGACCTGCAGCACGACGTGATGGCCCGGGGCTCGTTCCTGGTCTCCCGCGAGGCCGCCCGGGTCCTGGTCGACCAGGGCATGGGCGGCGACATCGTCTACATCTCCTCCAAGAACTCCGTGTTCGCCGGCCCCAACAACGTCGCCTACGGCGCCGCCAAGGCCGACCAGGCGCACCAGGTCCGCCTGCTCGCCGCGGAGCTGGGTGCGCACGGCATCCGGGTCAACGGCATCAACCCCGACGGTGTCGTGCGCGGATCCGGCATCTTCGCGGGTGGCTGGGGCGCTTCGCGGGCGGCCGTGTACGGCGTCAAGGAGGAGGACCTCGGCGCGTACTACGCCCAGCGCACGCTGCTCAAGCGGGAGGTGCTGCCGGAGAACGTGGCCAACGCGGTCTTCGCGCTGACGGCCGGCGACCTGTCGCACACCACGGGCCTGCACGTGCCGGTCGACGCCGGCGTGGCCGCGGCGTTCCTGCGGTGAACGCGTACGCCGCCGTCGACCTGGGCGCGTCCAGCGGGCGCGTCGTGGTCGGCCGGCTCGGCGCGGGCCGGTTCGACCTGTCCACGGTGCACCGCTTCGCCAACGAGCCGGTGCGGGCGAGCGGCACGCTGCACTGGGACGTGCTGTCGTTGTGGGCCGGGGTTCTCGAAGGGCTGCGTGTGGCCGGCCCGGTCCACAGTGTCGGCATCGACTCGTGGGCGGTCGACTATGGACTGCTCGACTCGCGCGGTGCCCTGCTCGGGAACCCGGTGCACTATCGCGACGGCCGGACCGCGGACGTGTGGCGGGCCACGGCGGAGCGGCTCGGTGAGAAGCGGCTCTACGCCACCACCGGGCTGCAGCAGCTGCCGTTCAACACCCTCTATCAGCTGGCCGCGGCGGCCGGCAGCCCGCAGCTCGCCGCCGCCGCGCACATGCTGTTGATTCCCGACCTGATCGCGTACTGGCTGACGGGTGAGATCGGCGCAGAGGAGACGAACGCGTCGACGACGCAGCTCTACGACGTCCGCGCCCGCGGCTGGGCGACGGACCTGATCGCGGACGCCGGGCTGTCCCCCGATCTGTTTCCGCCGTTGCGCCGCCCGGGCGACCAGATCGGGGCGGTCCGCGACGTCGATCTCCCCTACCCCACCTCGGTCGTCGCGGTCGGCTCCCACGACACGGCGTCCGCCGTGGTGGGTGTGCCGGCGGACGGTACCGACTTCGCGTACATCTCCTGCGGCACCTGGTCCTTGGTCGGGGTCGAGCTGGACGCGCCGGTGCTGACCGAGGCGAGCCGGCTGGCGAACTTCACCAACGAGGGCGGTGTCGACGGCACCATCCGCTATCTGCGCAACGTGATGGGCCTCTGGTTGCTGCAGGAGTGCCTGCGCTCGTGGGGCGCGACGGACCTCGACGCCCTGTTGCGTGCGGCGGCCGCGGCGCCGGCCTTCGCGGCGGTGGTCGACGCCGACGACCCGGTGTTCCTCGCGCCGGGTGGGATGGCGGAGCGGCTCGCGGCGGAATGCCGGCGCACCGGGCAACCCGCCCCCGCATCCCGTGCCGCTGTGGTGCGGTGCATCATGGACAGTCTGGCGTTGGCGCACCGGCGGGCGGTCCGCGCGGCAGTCGCTCTGTCGGGCCGCGACGTGCGGGTCGTCCATCTCGTCGGCGGGGGTGCCCGCAACGCGCTGCTCTGCCAGTTGACCGCGGACGCGTGCGGTCTGCCGGTGCTGGCCGGGCCAGTGGAGGCGACGGCGGTGGGCAACGTGCTGGTCCAGGCCCGCGCCGCGGGTGCGGTCCGCGGTGATCTGGCGTCGCTGCGCAAGCTGGTACGCGAGACGCACGAGCTGCGCCGCTACGAGCCCAGGGTCGACGGCGGTGCGTGGGACGAGGTGGACGGCCGCGTCGGGTGACCGTCGCGGAGGCGGCGGAAATGTCGGTGGTGGCTGCGATGATGCCGGCATGGAGCAGACGACGCTTACTCGGCAGCAGGCCTCCGACGCGGTTGGCGACCAGGGGTGGCGGTTCCTGGTCGGCGAGCTACGCACCTCGGTGCGGGTCGACTCGCTGACCGAGGCGGCCTCGGCCGTGACCGCGTCCGCGGCTGCGTGCGGCCCCAACGCCGACGGCCACCTACGCGCCGACGTGCGCGCGGACCGCGTGGAGCTGACTCTCCAGTCCCTTGACCGCGCGGCCGTGACGGCACACGACGTCGACCTGGCCCACCGCATCACGGCCGCACTGGCCAACGCGGGCCTACACACGTCACCGGAGCTCAACACCCGCTCGGTCCAGGTCGTGGAAATCGCGATCGACGCCCTCGACATAGCGGCGATCCGCCCGTTCTGGCGAGCGGTGCTGGGCTACACCGACGAGCCAGGCGCCGACGGCCCGGAGGACGCGGTGATCGACCCGGTCGGCCAGGGCCCGACGATCTGGTTCCAACAGATGGCAGAGCCGCGCCCACAACGAAACCGCATCCACTTCGACATCCGCGTCCCCCACGACGAGTCAACGACCCGAATCGAAGCGGCCCTGACCGCCGGCGGCCGCCTACTCTCTTCGGAGAGCGCCCCCGCGTTCTGGGTCCTATCCGACCGGGAAGGCAACGAGGCCTGCATCACGACGTGGCAGGGCCGCGACTGAGCAATGTCCTGCGACCAACGCGACCCAAGGCGGACTCGCCGCGGCGCGGCGGGGTGGCGGTGATGGTTCTGGGCGATCCCAGGACACCGCCAGACTGGGTTGGGCCGACGACCACCGAACGCGACAAGACCCGCGCCGGCGGCCAACACGCCCGGGCCACCGCGCCAGCCGACCCGGGCGAGCGTGAGCAGCGGCCTGCTAGGTGGTCCCGGCTCCGACCGGTGGATGTGACAGGGACCTGCACCGCCGACGGCCTGGTCGGCCGACGATGCGGTGCCAGCCGATTCGATTGGGGCTGAGTCACCCGACGCGGTCCGGCCGGGGTTGCGGATGGTTGGTATTTCGGGACGGAGGCTAGGTACGGGCGCTCATTTCGGGGCTTGCGGTCGGCTGGCAGGCTGGCCGGGTGCGGAGGTCGACGGGGGTCGTGCTGGGTGCCGCGGTGGCGGTGGTCGCGGTGGTGGTGGGTGGGGCGGTGTTGGTGCGCGACGGTTCGCCCCCGCGGCGGCCCGATCGGGCCGACGGCGCCGGGCCCTGCCGGATCGTGCGGCAGGCGTTCCAGGTGGAGGACGCGTGGATGGGCGGCCCGCAGGTGCTGGTCGCCGACCCCGAGGGCTGCTTCACGGGTTTCGGCCGCGACGGGCTGTCCATCGCCTACTGGGTCGGCACCGGTGAGTGCACCACCAGCACCGTCGTCACGCCAGGGCGGGGTCCGGTCGGTGACGGGCTGCCCAGCGACGACCGCAACGCCGTCATGGCTGCCGTGCCCGCGCATGACGGCGGGTATCTGGCGGTCACTCGGCACACCTACCACGGCGACGCGTACGCCTACTCCGGCGCCATCCTTTCGCGGCGACGGCACGCCCTGGGCCTGGCGGACGGTCGCGCGGTTCCAGGCCGGTCCGGGTGAGGATCACCTCGCCAGCCATGTCGGGCCGGTCGCGCTCACCCCGGTCAGGGGCGGCGGCTACGTCGCGGTCGGCCAGCGCAACGAGCGCGCGGTGGCCTGGTGGTCGACCGACGGCGACACCTGGCGTCCGGTCACCCTGCCGGCGCCCGCGGGCACGCGGAGCACCACCGTCACCGCCGTTGCCGGGGCGCCCGATGGGCGGCTGGTCGCGGTCGGCACGACTGCGCGGGCCGACGAGCACTACGTGGTCGCGGCCTGGGAGTCGTCCGACGGTGGCCGCTCCTGGCGCCATCGCGCGATTCCCGACCTGGGTGGCCAGCCGCAACTGTGGGCGCTCGTCCACGACGGCCACCGGTTCGTCGCGCTCGGCGGCGCCGACGGCGACGTCCGGGGCGCGGCCCTGGTGCTCACCTCGACCGACGGTCGATCCTGGCAACGCGACGACACCGCGGCCGAGGCCGACGCCCGGATGATCCGGACGGCCGTCGCTCTGCCGAACGGCGACCTGCTCGCGGTCACGAGCACGGGCGAGGAGGCCAGGTCCGACGAGTCCGGCGGCACCCGCGAGTGCGCCTCGGCCTGGCGCTCCAGCCAGCAGACCTGGACCCGCGAGGACCTCGGCTGCCACGGCGTGCCCACGTCGTTGACGGTCCTGGCCGACGGCCGCATCGCCGCCGTCCACTGGACGACCCTGTTCCTCCGCAGCGGCAAACCCTGACCACGCGGGCCGGGAATCTTTCACGCCATCGTCGCTCGCGGGAACACACGCCGGGCCGCCCGGCGCCACGGCGTCCGGGGAGTCTCCAGGCCTACCGCACCAGGTGGCCGGCGCGCCGGCGACAGGGAGTTACGCGGTCAACGAACCCGTGGACTCCCGGACCGTCAGGTACGTCGGTAGGACCACCGTGCGGCGGACCGGTTGCGGTGCGCGCGGGTCCAGGCGCGAGACCAGCAGCGACACCGCCATCCGGCCCGCCTGCTCGATCGGCGCCGTCAGCGTCGTCAGCGGTGGGTTGCTGAAGTCCGCGCCGAAGATGTCGTCGCAGCCCACCACGCTCAGGTCCGCCGGCACCCGGACCCCGCGCTCCCGCAGGCGGGTCAGCATCCCCAGCGCGAACAGGTCGTTGAACGCCACGCACGCCGTCGCGCCGCTGTTGAGGACCGCGTCCGCGGCCGCCGAGCCCGAGCCGCGGCCCGACGGGAACGGGCCCACCCGTTGGGCGCCCAAACTGTGCCGCTCCAGCGCCGTTCGCATCGCCTGCCAGCGGGCCTGGTTGGACCATGACTGGGCCGGGCCCGAGACGTACACGATGTCGCGGTGGCCCAGCGACACCAGATGCTCGACCGCCTGCGCGATGCCGGCCGGCGTGTCGATCACGACGCTCGGCACACCGCGCACGTTGCGGTTGACCGTGACCAGCGGGATCTCCGCCGCCAAGGCGACCAGCGCACGCGCCGGCAGCCGCGACGCGCCGAGGATCGCGCCGTCCAGCGACCGCCGCATCGTGTGCAGCATCTCGACCTCGCGCTCCCCCGAGTCCTCGGTGTCGATCAGCAGATGGGCGTAGCCGGCCGCGGTCAGCTGCTGCTGCGTACCCCTGATCATGCCGAAGTAGAACGGGTTCGTGACGTCCGAGACCACCAGTGCGACCGTGCCCGTGCGCCCGGAGGCCAGCGCCCGGGCCGGTGGGTGCGGCACGTAGTCGAGCTCCCGCGCCACCGCCTGGATCCGTTCGCGCGTCGCCGCGCTCACCCGCGACGGCCGCGACAGCGCGCGCGACACCGTGGACACCGCCACGCCCGTCGCCGCGGCGATGTCGGCGATCGTCACCTGCTGGCGTCGCCCCACGCGGGCAAGCCAACCATCGAATGGCAACACATGGCAAACGGTTGTCACCGCCGAAGCACCGTGACTAGCGTCGGCCAACACACCGGCCCATCGACCACCCCCACTCCCTCGCCGCCCCAAGGACCGAGGAGCACCTCATGGACAGACGAAAGTTCGTCGCGCTCACCGCGGCACTGGCGCTGGGCGCGGCGCTGACGGCATGTGGCAACGACGAGAGCGGCGACGCCGGCGACAACTCCGGTGTCACGCTGACCATGCTCATGGGCGTCAACAACATCTACCCCGAGCAGCAGCGGGCGTGGTTCGCCGAGGTCTCCGACAAGTTCAAGCAGGAGACCGGCGCCACCGTGCGGTTCGAGACGTTCGCCTCCGCCAACGACGAGCTGACGAAGATCCAGACGTCGGTGGTCGCCGGGCAGGGCCCGGACGTCTACGCGCTCGGCACGACCTTCACACCCACCGCGTACGCGACGGACGCGTTCGTCGAGCTCAAGGACGACGACTGGAACAAGGTCGGCGGCCGCGACCGCTTCCTCCCGGCCACCCTCGGCATCTCCGGGCCCGACAAGGACCACGAGGTCGGCATCCCGTTCGCCAGTCGGCCCTTCGTGATGGCCTACAACAAGGACATGCTGGCCGCGGCCGGCATCGACAAGCCCGCCGACAGCTGGGACGGCCTGCGCGACCAGGCCAAGCAGCTCACCAAGGCCGGCCAGTACGGCCTGGCGATCGGCTACGCCGACAGCTTCGACCCGTGGAAGTTCATCTGGGCCATGACCACCCAGGCCGGCACCCCGGTCGTCCAGGACGGCAAGGCGGCGCTCGACGGCGCCAACACCAAGCTGGCCTACCAGACCTACCTCGGCTGGCTCGCCACCGACAAGGTGGTCGACAAGGCCGCCGTCGGCTGGAAGAACGCCCAGGCCATCGCCGCGTTCGGCGAGGGCAAGGCCGCGTTCCTCCCCATGGTCTCGGCCAGCTCCAAGGTGACGCTGGACAAGTCCAAAGTGGCCGGCAAATATGCGTACGCCGTGATGCCCACGATCCCGCCCGGCGCGACCAGCCTCCCGAGCGGCGGCGTCGCCGCGACCAGCATCCTCTCGGGCGACAACGTCGTGGTCGCGAAGTACAGCAAGCACAAGGATCTCGCGCTCGCCCTGGTCAAGCTGCTCACCAGCGAGGAGATGCAGACCAGCTACTACAAGACGTTCGGTGAGCTGCCCACCAACCAGGCCGCCGCCACCGCGCTCGGCAGCGACCCGGCGCTGGCCGCGATCGTCGAGTCGGCCGGCAAGTCCGCCAACACCCCGTTCACCGGCGGCTGGAGCCAGGTGCAGCTCGCGCTGACCAACGTGGTCGTGCAGTCGATCCCCGACCTGTCCGCCGGCCGCGTCGACGACGCCAAGCTGACCGGGCTCCTCGGCCAGGCCCAGACGACCGCGCAAGAAGCGCTCGACAAGGCCAAATGAACAAGCGCACCGCGACCCGGCAGGGACGTCCACTCTGGATGTTCCTGCCGGGCGGCCTGCTCACTCTGGTCGTCATCGCAGTGCCGCTGGCGTTGGCCCTCTACATCTCGCTGCTCGACCTCGACCAGTACTCGATCCGTGAGTGGGTCGGCGCCGAGTTCATCGCCTTCGACAACTACGTCGAGGCGGTACGCGACTCGCACCTGGTGCACGCGATCGGCATCAGCATCGCCTACTCGGCCCTGGTGACGATCGGCTGCCTGCCGCTCGGCCTGGCCGCCGCCATCGCCACCCAGGACCGGTTCAAGGGCCGCGGCCTGGTCCGCTCGGTGCTGCTGGTCCCCTACGTGCTGCCCGCTTTCGTGGTCGGCAGCACCTGGCGGATCATCCTGCAGCCCGACGGCATCGCCAACCGAATCTTCGGCACCGAAGGACTCTGGCTCAACGGCCCGAGGAGCTTCTGGGCCCTGGTCATCGTGCAGCTCTGGGCCGGCTGGCCGCTGGTCTACCTGCTCGCCGCCGCCGGCCTGCAGTCGGTGGACGCGACCGTGCACGAGGCCGCCGCGCTCGACGGCGCCGGCCCGTGGGCCAAGCTCCGCTACGTCGTGCTCCCCCAACTCCGCGGCCCGGTCTCGCTCGGCCTGCTCATCTCGTTCCTGCACAACGTCAACAGCTTCACACTGCCGTTCGTGCTGTTCGGCGTGCCGAGCCCGTACGACGTGGAGGTCCTGCCCGTGCTCACCTACGTGGAGAGCTTCCAGAACTTCGAGTTCGGGCTGAGCGTCGCCATGGCCGTCGTCTCGCTGATCCTGGTGGCCATCCCGCTCGCCGTCTACCTGCGCGCGGTGCGGCTGGACACGGGAAGGGGCCCGAAATGAGAAGCCGCTCCGAGGAGGTCGCCCGCCTCCTGCCCACCCCGGCCAGAGTCGCCACCCTGAGCGTGCTCCTGCTGATCGTCCTGGGCCCGCTCGCCTACATGGCGATCGCGAGCGTCAGCTCCGACCTCGCCGTGGCCCGCGGCGCCCTCTGGCCCGACGGCTTCCACATCGACAACTACGCCCGTATCTGGCGGACCACCGAGCTCGCCCGGGGCCTGGTCAACAGCGTCCTGATCGCCGGCGCCGTCGCCGTCGTCAGCGCGTTCGTCGCGCTGCTGTCCGCGTACGTCCTCGTCCGCTATGCCTTCCGCGGCCGGATCGCCGTGCTCCGCGCTCTCCTCGCGCTCCAGAGCATCCCCGGCACGCTGCTCCTGCTCCCGGTCTTCGTCCTCTTCGCGAGCGCCGCCACCGCCCTGGGCGTCACCATCATCGGCACCCGCTGGGCCGTGCTCATCACGTACCTCACCTTCGCCCTCCCGTTCTCCACCTGGGTGATGGTCACCTACCTCCGCGAGCTGCCGCCGGAGCTCGACGAGGCCGCCCGCGTCGACGGTGCGAGCCCGTGGCGGGTGCTCACCCGCGTCATCGCGCCGCTGAGCTGGCCGGGCCTCGTGGTCAGCGGCGTCTTCGCGTTCCTGCTCGGCTGGAACGACGTGCTGTTCGCCTCGGTGCTGACCAACCCCGACACCCGCACCGCCGCGGTCGAGCTGCAGATCTTCGGCGCCAGCCAGGAAGGCGGGGCACTTCCGGTGTACGGGCAGCTGATGGCGGCCGCGTTGGTCTGCGCCGTACCGGTCGTGGCGCTCTACCTTGTCTTCCAGAGGTACCTGGTGGCCGGCCTGACCACGGGAGGCGTGCGGTGACGGTGTGGAACCTGTCCGGCTTCGGCGACGAGATCGACCCGGACCCGGTGGTGCAGCTCGCGGTGCTGTCGGCGCTCGGCGCCCGGCATCTCGAGCTGCGCAGCGCGTGGGGCGTCAACGTCGTGGACCTCGACGAGAGGCAACTCGACACGATCGCCCAACTCCTCGACGAGCGCGGGATGGCGGTCTCCGCGATCGCCTCCCCCATCGGCAAGGTCAGCATCACGGACGATCCCGAACGGGAGCGCGACCGCCTGCGCCAGGCGATCGCCGCCGCGCACCGTCTCGACTGCCGTTACATCAGGCTGTTCTCGTTCTACCGCCCCGACGGCAGCACCCCGGAAGAGATAAGAGACGAGGTGCTGAGACGCATGCGTGACTGGGCCACCACCGCCGAGGCCGAAGGGGTCACGCTCGTGCACGAGAACGAGAAGGAGATCTACGGCGACACACCCGATCGCGTACGCGACATCGTCGAAGCAGTGGGCTCCCCCGCGCTGCGGGTCGCCTGGGACAACGCCAACTTCGTCCAGGTCGGCGTCCGCCCGTTCACCGACGGCTACGCGATGCTCCGCCCTTACCTCGAATATCTCCAGGTCAAGGACGCCATCGCGGCGACCGGCGTGGTCGTGCCGGCCGGCGACGGCGACGGCGAGCTGAAAGAGACGCTCACGGCCCTCCGCGACGACGGCTACACCGGCTTCGCCTCCCTCGAACCACACCTCGCCCTGCAGACCGCGACCGGCGGCTTCTCCGGACCCGCGGCGTTCGGCCGGGCCGCCCGGGCGTTCGCCGCGCTCACCGACGAGATCGGAGTCCAGACCCGATGACCGACATCCCCGTCACCGTGGTCGGCGCCGGCATCATCGGCCGGACCCACGCCGACGCCGTGCTGCGCCACCCCAGGCTGCGGGTGGCCGCGATCGTGGACCCGGACGCGACGGCCCGCGCGGCCCTCGCCGCACACGTCGGCAAGGCCGCCAAAGAACCGGCGCACTCAGCCACCCTCGACGGCGCCGTGACACCCAACAGCCTGGTGACCATCTGCACCCCGACCGGCACGCACGCGGCCCTCGCCGAAGAAGCCCTGGAAAGAGGCGCGCACGTGCTCGTCGAGAAGCCGCTCGACGTGTCACCCCGGATCGCCCGCGCGCTCGCCGACCGCGCCGACGAGTTCGCCGCGCGCGGCCTGGTCGCCTCGGTGGTCAGCCAGCACCGGTTCGACCCCGCCAGCGTCGCCGTCGCGGCCGCGGCGCACGGGGGCGGTCTGGGCCGGCTCACCTCCGCGGTGGCCTCGGTGCCGTGGTGGCGCGCGCAGTCCTACTACGACCAGGCCGACTGGCGCGGCACCTGGAAGCTCGACGGCGGCGGCGCCCTGATGAACCAGGGCGTACACACCGTCGATCTGCTTCTCTGGCTCCTCGGCGCGCCGAGTACGGTGTCCGCGTTCACGGCCCGGCTGGCCCATGACGACATCGAGGTGGAGGACGTCGTCGCCGCCACCATGCGCTTCGAGTCCGGCGCGCTCGCCACGCTGCACGCCACCACCGCCGGCCACCCCGGCATGGGTGTCCGGCTCCAGGTGCACGGCACCGCCGGCTCCGCGGTGCTCCACGACGACCAGCTCGAGTTCCTCAACGCCACCGCCGGCCCCGCGCCGGTCGAGCGAGCCGAGGACGCGGTGCCGGCCGGCGAGCTGCGCGGCGCGGCCAAGCCCGCCGACGCGTTCGTCGTCGGACACCTGCGGCAGTACGAGGACGTGGTGGCCGCCATCGACGGGGGGCGGCCACCCGGTGTCGGACTGCGCGACGGCCTGCTCGCGGTCGCGGTCGTCTACGCGGTGTACGCGTCCGCCGCGCTCGGCCGGCCGGTGGCGGTCGACGAGGTCCTCAGCGGCGCCCTCGACGACCTGGCGGGGGTCTCCTGATGCGGTTCTCGGTGTTCACGGCGTCGACTCCGGAGTGGACGCCCGCGGAGGCGGCCCGGGAGCTGGCCGCGCAGGGCTGGGACGGCGTCGAGTGGCGCATCACGGACCAGGCCGACGCGGACCCGCCCGGTTTCTGGGCAGGCAACCGGGCCACCTGGCCCCTGCGCACGCTGGAGGAGAGCCTCCCGGAGATCGACCGGATCACCCGCGGCGCGGGCCTCGACTACTCCGGCATCGGCGCCTACGTCCCCAGCACGGATCACGACGACGTCGAGCGGGTGCTCGCGGCGACCGCGACCCTGAAAGCCGGCCGCGTCCGGGTCACCATGCCGAAGCTCGGCACCGCGCCGTACCCGGAGCTGTTCGCCGCCACGAGAGACGACCTGGCCTGGGCCGCCGAGCGCGCCGCCGCCCACGACGTCACGGCCCTGGTCGAGCTGCACCACGGCACGATCGCCGCGTCCGCCTCGGCCGCCCGGCGCCTGGTCGACGGCCTCGACCCACACCGCGTCGCGGTCATCCACGACGTCGGCAACCTCGTCTACGAGGGACACGAGGACCACCGGGCGGCGTTCGAGCTGCTCGGGCCGTACCTGGCGCACGTGCACGTCAAGAACGTCGCCTGGCGCCCGGTCGGCACCCGGCCGGACGGGTCGACCGCCTGGGCCGCCGACTGGGCGACGCTCCGCGAGGGCCAGGCCGACCTCGGGTCCTACTTCGCGACCTTGCGGGACGTCGGTTACGACGGCTGGGTTGCCGTGGAAGACTTCTCGACGGCGCTACCGCTGGCGGAGCGCACCCGGGACAACCTCGCCTACCTGCGTACGCTCGCGGGTTGACCACGGAGGCAGCCGTGAAGATCGTCGACGCGCGGGTGATCGTCACCTGCCCCGGTCGCAACTTCGTCACCCTCAAGATCGTCACGGACGACGGCCTGACCGGCGTCGGCGACGCGACGCTCAACGGGCGCGAGCTGGCCGTGGCGAGCTATCTGCGCGACCACGTGGTGCGGGCGCTGATCGGCCGGGACGCCAGCCGCATCGAGGACACCTGGCAATACCTTTACAAGGGCGCCTACTGGCGGCGCGGCCCGGTGACGATGACCGCGATCGCGGCGGTGGACACGGCGCTCTGGGACATCAAGGGCAAGGCCGCCGGCATGCCGGTCTACCAGTTGCTCGGCGGTCGCAGCCGCGAGGGCGTCACGGTGTACGGCCACGCCAACGCGGAGACCGTCGACGAGGTGCTGGTCGAGGTGGCCCGCTACGTCGACCTGGGCTACAAGGCCGTCCGGGTGCAGACCGGCGTGCCCGGGCTGGCCAGCACGTACGGCGTCAGCGGCGACAAGATGTTCTACGAGCCGGCCGACGCGTCGGTGCCGACCGAGAACGTCTGGTCGACCGAGCGCTACCTGGCGCACACCCCGGGCGTGTTCGCCCGGGTGCGCGACGAGTTCGGCCCGGGCCTGCGGCTGCTGCACGACGTGCACCACCGGCTCACCCCGATCGAGGCGGGCCGGCTGGGCAAGAGCCTCGAGCCGTACGCGCTGACCTGGATCGAGGACCCCACTCCGGCCGAGCTGCAGGACAGCCTGCGGCTGATCCGGCAACACACCACCACGCCGATCGCGATCGGCGAGATCTTCAGCGGCGTCTGGGACTGCCAGCAGCTCATCACCGAGCAGCTCATCGACTACATCCGGGCCACGGTCGTGCACGCGGGCGGCATCACCCACCTCCGCCGGATCTTCGACCTCGCCGCGCTCTACCAGGTGCGCAGCGGCTCGCACGGCGCGACCGACCTGTCGCCGGTGTGCATGTCGGCCGCGCTGCACCTCGACATCGCGATCCCGAACTTCGGGCTGCAGGAGTACATGCGACACACGCCGGAGACCGACGCGGTGTTCCCGCACGGCTATCACTTCGCGGACGGCTACCTGCACCCGTCCGACGAGCCCGGTCTGGGCGTCGACATCGACGAGGAGCTTGCCGCGCAGTACCCGTACCGGGCCGCCGCGCTGCCGGTCAACCGCCTCGAGGACGGCACCCTGCACAGCTGGTGAGCTTTCCGTTGATCGTGCACCGAGGAGATCCGCAAGATCCTCGACGACAACGGCCTGGTCGCCAACGGCACGCACCCTGGGTCCAGTTCGGCTGACCCACCTTTCAGGCGGCCCGTCACCCGGATCAGGAGTGGCGGGCCGTCGGCGTGCCCGGGATCGTCGTCGCGTGGAGGGCGCCGAGGGCCAGGCCGAGCTGGAATCGGTTCTCGACGCCGAACCGGTCCATCAGCACGCGCATGGTGCTGCTGACGGTCCGCGCACTCACACCGAGGCGCTCAGCGGCGGCGTTGTCGGTCAGGCCCTCGGCGAGCAGGGCGACCAGCGCCCTCTCGCGCGGCTGGAGCATCACGGGAACCACCTTCTTCCTGGTCGGGTCGCTCGCCTGGGCCCAGTGCGCGTCGAACACCGAGACGAAGGCACCCACGACGGCCGGATCGGTCACCTCGACGGCGCCGCCGGCGGGATGCCGGGGGTCGGCCGGCAGCAGGGCCACCCTCCGGTCGAAGACCATGAGCTTGATCGGCGGGTACGTCAGCTCGCGGTACTGCAGGCCGACCGGCGGAGGCCGGGACGGCGCGAGCGCGTCGCCGTCGGCCGGCGGCGGGAGCAGCGCGCGGATCCGGACGCCACGCGCCAGCAGGGCGGCGTCCAGCGGCTCGGCGACCGCGAGCTGCTCGGCGCTGAACAGCGGGTCGCGGTGGATGGCGAGGTGTTCGTGCCGCTCGGCGGCCGCGAGCTGGGCGATCCGCGCCCGGGTCTCGACCGCGGTGCGCAGCAGCCGCGTCGCGCCGTCGACCAGCCCGGCCAGCGACGGCAGCCGCATCGGCGGGGGCCGCCGCCGGACCACGGTCGCGCGCCGCCGCTCCCGGATCAGCTCGACCGCCTCGGTCACGCCGACCGGCTGCCAGTCGGCGCTGCGCGGCTCCCGCCGCACGACACCGGCGGCCTCGAGCTCGTCGAGCGCCGCGGCCACCCGGCCGGCCGGCATGCCCAGCTCCGCCGCCGCCACGGTGGCGGTCTGCGCGCCGAACCCGGTGAGGAAGCGGAACACCAGGTCGGCGTCGGCGGACAGACCCCACCGGGTGAGCAGCGGCACGGGCCCGCCGCTCGGCCGGAAGTCGCTCACCCACCTCACCCCCTACGAGACGACGCTCGATCATGGAATTAGGTTGCAGCCCGCGCGAGCGCTGGTTGGGTGGGCGCCATGAGTGCTTTCGGCGACCCCGCCTTCTACGGTGACAGGTACGCGCACGAGTACGACGACCGGACGGAACTCGACCCCACCGCCGCCGTCGATTTCCTGGCGGGCCTCGTGCCGGTCGGCGGGCGGGCGCTCGAGCTGGCCACGGGCACCGGCCGGGTGACGATCCCGCTGGCCGCACGCGGCGTCGCGGTGGAGGGCATCGAGGGCTCGGCCGCGATGGTCGAGCGAATGCGGGCGAGGCCGGGCGGCGACAGGATCCCCACGGTGGTCGGCGACATGGCCGACCTCGCGGGCCTCGACGGGCCGTACGACCTGGCGTTCCTGATCTTCAACACGCTGTTCAACCTGACCACGCAGGCACGGCAGGTCGACTGCTTCCGCAACGTCGCACGGGTGCTGGCGCCCGGCGGGCGCTTCGTGATCGAGTGCTTCGTACAGGACGTGACCACGTTCGACCGCGGGCAGCGGGTCAGCACACGGTCGCTGACCGAGGACGAGGTCAACCTGGAGTACCAACTGCACGACCCGGTCACGCAGACGGTCACCTACCAGCGGGTGACCATCGACGCGGCCGGCCGCACGACACTGCGCCCACTGCTGCTGCGCTACTGCTGGCCGAGCGAGCTCGACCTGATGGCCCGCCTGGTCGGCCTGCGCCCCGCCGTGCGCTACACCGACTGGGACCGCTCACCCTTCACAAAGGACAGCCGCAAACACGTCACCGTGTACGCCAAGAAATAGCTGGCGAAGGCCCGGCACCCCCGTGTCGCGGGTGCCGGGCCGGTTTGCCTAACGGTCAGCAGCTCGCCTTGTAGGCGGCCGCCTTGCCCTCGGGGCTGTCGATGGTGTCCTTGGTGATGATGGTCGAGCCGGTCTGGATGTTGGCCTCGTTCGACTCGCCCTTCAGGGCCTTGATGGCCTGCTGCACGCCCTGCACGCCGATGTCGCCCGGCTGCTGCGCGATCAGCGCCTGGACGGTGCCGTCCTGCAGTGCCTTGATCTGTTCCGGGCCCGCGTCGAAGCCGACGACGTTGACCTGGCCCTGCTTGCCCGCCTGGCGGATGCCGGTCGCCGAGCCCTGCGCCGAGAAGAGGTTCGAGGCGAAGATGCCGACGATGTCCGGGTCCTTCTGCAGCGCCGCGGAAACGATCGACGCGGCCTTGGCCGGGTCGTTCTGCGAGTACTGCACGCCCAGGTAGGTGAACTTCGAGTCCGCCTTCGCCGCGTCCGCGAAGCCCTTGTCACGGGCGTCGGTGGTGCTGATGCCGGGCTGCACGCCGACGCCGAGCACCTTGCCGCCGTTGGGGGCCAGCTTCTGGATCGCCTCGAACGCCGCCTTGCCGCCCGCGCTGTTGTCGGACGAGATCGCCGACACCGCGACCGACGGGTCGTTGAGCGTGGTGTCGACCAGCACGATCTTGATGCCCTGGGCCTTGGCCTGCGCGATCGGCTGCTGCATCGCGGAGACGTCGGTCGGCGCGATCAGGATCGCGTCGGGCTTGGCGGCGATCACCGACTGCAGCACCGGGGTCTGCAGCGTCGGGTCGAACTTCTGTGCACCTTGGACGGTGACGGTCGCGCCTTCCTTGGCCGCCTCCTCCTTGATGCCGCACTCCATCGTGATGTAGAACGCGTCGCCGGCAACGCCCTGGACGAAAGCCAGCTTGTAGTTGCCGTTCGACCCGCCGCCGGCGGACGAGCCGCCGTCGGTGTCGGAACCACAGGCGGCCGCGCCGAGCGCGACGGCGGCCAACGCGGCGACTATGGCGGTTGACTTGCGCTTCATGCTGATCCCTTTCTCGATGCGCTTCCTGCCCCACCTGCTCTGGACAGGAATGGCAGGCGTGGAGACGTGCCGCGCAGAGCCGAGGCACGACGGAGTTGGTCGATGTAGACGACGGCCACGAGCACCGCGCCGACGACGACCTGCTGCCAGAACGGCTGCACGCCGACCTGGATGAAGCCGTTCTGCAGCACGATCGGGATGAACAGTCCGATGACGGTGCCGAACACGGAACCGATGCCACCGAACAGGCTGGTGCCGCCGATCGCGACGCCAGCGATCACGTTCAGCGGCGTGTTGCTCTGGCCGCCGATCGTCGTTGACTGGAAGAAGCCGAGGTTGAGCAGGCCGGCGAAGCCGGCCAGCAGCCCCGCGAACGCGTACACCTTGATCAGGTGTCGTTCGACCTTGACGCCGGCGCGGCGGCCGGCTTCGGCGTTGGAGCCGATGGCGTACGTGTAGAGGCCGAACCGGGTGCGGTGCAGCAGCACGATGCCGAAGATGACGACCACCGCGGAGACGACCGCGATCGTGGGGACCTGGCCGACGATGTTGCCGAAGCCGATGTCGTTGACCAGTGCCTGCGGCGCGTCCCGCAGATCGAGGCCCTTCGTGATGATCTGCGCGAAGCCCAGGGCCGCGCTCAGCGAGCCGAGCGTGACCACCAGGGGTGGCACCTTCGCCTTGGCGACCAGGAAGCCGTTGACCAGACCCCAGGCCAGTCCGGAGGCGAGCGCGGCGACGAGTCCGACGAGGACGGTGCCCCAGCCCTGGCCGCCGTACCAGACCATGATCTTGTCCGCGACCACGCCGCTGAACACCAGCACGCTGCCGACCGACAGGTCGATGCCGCCGGTGATGATGACGAACGTCATGCCGACGCCGAGTACGGCGTAGATGGCGGTGTTCTGCACGATGCCGCGGATGTTGAACCCGGTCAGGAACGTCTCCGGGCGCAGCGCCGTGAACACCGCGACGGTGACGACCAGCAGGATCAGGATCTGCAGGGCCTGCAGCCGGGAGATCCGGGACAGCCGGCTGGTGGGCGCGTCCTCCGTGGAGGCCGGTGGCGCCGTCCGGGTCGTGGTCATGACGCCTCCTGTGCGACGGCACCGGTCATCGCGGACACGAGCTGTTCCATCGACGTGTCCGCCTTGTTGTAGGTGGCCACCCGGCGGCCCCGCCACATCACCTGGATGCGGTCGGCGACCTCCATCACGTGCGGCATCGAGTGGCTGATGAACACCACGCCGATCCCTTCGCCACTGACCCGCCGGATCAGGTCCAGCACGTTCTGGGTCTGCACCACGCCCAGCGCCGCGGTCGGTTCGTCGAGGAAGATGACCTTCTGCGCCCAGGCGGCCGCCCGGGCGACCGCGATGCCCTGGCGCTGGCCGCCGGACATGCCGCCGACCGTGCCGTTCAGGTCCCGCACCGTCGCGCCGAGCCGGTCGAACGCGCTGCGGCTGCCCTCGCGCATGGCCTTGGCGTCCATGAAGCCGAGCTTGCCGAGCAGGCCCTTGCGCATGACCTCGCGGCCCAGATACATGTTCTGCACCGGTGAGAGGTGCGGCGCGAGCGCGAGGTCCTGGAACACCGTCTCCATGCCCAGCTCGCGCGCGTCCGTCGGCGAGGTCAGGTGCACCTGCCGCCCGTCGAAGAGCACCTCGCCGGCGTCGGCGGACTCGGCACCGGAGAGGATCCGCACCAGCGTGCTCTTGCCGGCGCCGTTGTCGCCGATCAGCGCGACCACCTCGCCTGCCTGCACGTCGAAGTTGGCATCGGCCAGCGCCTCGACGTGCCCGTACCGCTTGCTGATCCCCCGCGCCTCCAGGACTGCGGTCATGCCGCCGCCTCCCTCCGGTCGGCGGAGCACGACCACTCGCGCCTGAGCTGGCTGCGCTCGCTTCGCTCGCTCATGCCGCGCTCACCGCCTCCGTCCAGGGCCGGGCCCGGCCCACGACGGTGTCGAGGCAGGTCTGCAGGCGCGGGCGGGCCACGGTGTCCAGGAACTCCTGCCGGGCCGCGCCGGAAAGGCCGATCGCTTCCTTCCAGATCGAGCGGCCCGCGATGAAGCCGGACGCGCCGCCCTCGTCGCAGGAGATCCGCAGGACGTTCTGGAACTCCTCGAACCCGACGCCCGCGGAAAGCACCGCCCATGGCGCCTTGACCGTCTCGGCGACCCGCTTGCAGCCCTTGGCCGATCCCGGGTACTCGATCTTCACCAGGTCGACGCCCGTGTCGGCGATCTGCACGGCCGCCTCGACGATCAGGTCCTCGCGCTGCTGCGCCGAGAGCTCCTCGCCGGGCAGGGCGTAGATGAGGTTCTCGACCACCGACGGGATGCCGGCGGCGCGGCAGTCCTCGGCCACCTGGCGGACGATCTCGAGCACCTCGGCCGAGATGTCCGGGCCGTCGCCGACCGGCCGGCCGGGGCGGAGCTGCACGAGGAACTTGACGGCGTCGCCGCCCTGGGCCTTGACCCACTCGGCGTCCTGCTTCGGGTCGCGGTGCGTACGCGGCTCGCCGTTGTAGTTGCCCCGGTCCGCGGGTTCGGCCGCGACCAGCAGACCACAGCTCGCGGCGCGGGCGCCCGCCTCGGTCGTGGCCGGCACGCCCCAGGTCGGGTCGAGCAGGATGCCACTGGCCAGCGGCGTCAGCGCCGCCGCGACGTCGATCTTCGCCTGGCGCAGGTCGGCGTCGCCGACGTCCGGCTGCCCGACGGCGGCGAACATGCGGCGCAGCGTGTTGCGCTGGTCCATCGCGACGATCGAGAAGACGCCGTCGGCGTCCGCGATCGTGGCCAGGCCCTTATTTCGATCCGTCATGTGTGGTCCTTTCCGCGGTTTCGTGGAACTGCCGCGTCACCTTGTCGAAGGGGACGTCGTAGGCGGCGCGGGCGGCGAACATCGCCGCGCCGCGCGCGCCCGGTTGTTCGAGTGCGGAGATCCGCAGGCGTGGGATCACCGCGGTCTTGGCACGCCGTACGCTCGCCATCCGGGTCCAGCCGCCGGCCGCGACGGCCGTGCGGTGCTCGCCGACGACGGAGTTGACCGCCGCGAGCAGGGCCGAGGTCTGTTCACCGAGGTACGCGAGGGTGGCCGCCCAGAGCTGGTCGGGGCCGGCGCCGTCGCGGATCCGGATCGTGACATCGTTGTCATGCGGGCCGGCCGGCATGATGGTCACCCCGTCACCGCTCGCCGGCTGCCAGCGCCGGTCGAGTTCCGCGCGGCGGGTCGGCTCGTCGGCGCCGACCAGCGCGAGGACGCGGCGCATCACCAGGCCGGAACGCATGCCGCCGATCAGCACGGCGTGGTCGGGCAGCACGTGCCGGCCCGCGTCGATGCCGAGCCCGACCAGGGTGGCGCGCTCGTCGTCGGTGAGCATCCGGGGCACGGAACGCAGCAGCACCTCGGCCGTGCCCAGCGAGTTGAACAGGTCGGCCGGGCCGGTGGCGCCGGCGCCGATCGCAGCGACGGGGTGGTCGTGGCCGGCCACGGTGACCGCGGCGCCCTGGAACGCGCCCTCCCGGACCTGGCCGGCGACCTCGCCCGCGGGCCGGGCCTCGGGCAGGAAGGCCGGGCCCGCGCCGATCCGGTCGAGCGCCTCCGGCCAGGGGCGGCCGGTCGCCTGGTCGAGCAGGCCGGTGCGGGACGCCAGGGACGGCTCGCTGACCCGC
>NZ_BONC01000097.1 GCF_016862515.1 Asanoa iriomotensis | reverse complement strand
GCGCGGCACGTACGATTGGCGGGTGATCGAGGACCGCAAGCGTGTGCTCCTGGCCAACCCGCGCGGCTACTGCGCCGGCGTCGACCGCGCCGTGCAGACCGTGGAAGAGGCGCTCAAGCTCTACGGCGCCCCCATCTACGTGCGCAAGCAGATCGTGCACAACAAGCACGTCGTGGCCACGCTGGAGCGGCGCGGTGCGATCTTCGTCGAGGAGAACCAGGAGGTGCCCGAGGGCGCCACGGTGGTCTTCTCGGCGCACGGCGTCGCGCCCGAGGTCCACGAGCAGGCCAAGGCCCGCAGCCTCAAGGCGATCGACGCCACCTGCCCGCTGGTGACCAAGGTCCACCAGGAGGCCAAGCGGTTCGCCGCCGACGACTACGACATCCTGCTCATCGGCCACGAGGGCCACGAAGAGGTGATCGGCACCGCCGGTGAGGCGCCCGCGCACATCCAGCTCGTCGACGGCCCGGAGGGTGTCGACAAGGTGACCGTGCGCGACCCCAGCAAGGTGGTCTGGCTGTCGCAGACCACGTTGTCGGTCGACGAGACGCTGGAGACGGTGGACCGGCTCAAGCAGCGCCTGCCGCTGCTGCAGTCGCCGCCGAGCGACGACATCTGCTACGCCACGCAGAACCGCCAGCAGGTGGTCAAGCAGATCGCGCCCGACTGCGACGTGGTGATCGTGGTCGGCTCGACCAACTCGTCCAACTCGGTCCGCCTGGTCGAGGTGGCCCTCGACGCGGGTGCGCGGGCGGCCTACCTGGTCGACTACGCGAGCGAGATCGACGACGCCTGGCTGGCCGGCGCGACCACGGTCGGCGTCACGTCCGGCGCGAGCGTGCCGGAGGACCTGGTCGAGCAGCTCCTCGACCACCTGGTCGAGCGCGGCTTCGAGGACGTCTCCGAGGTGACCACCGTCGACGAGCGGCTGGCCTTCTCGCTGCCGCAGGAGCTCAAGCGCGACATGAAGGCCGCCGCCGCGGCCCGGGTCGCCTCAGCCGACTGACACCAGGTTGGCCTTCGCCGCGGCCACCAGGGCCGGAGCGTCGTCGGCCCAGAAATGCAGCTCGGTCAGCGGCCCGCGGGGCAGGCCGACCTCGGCCGGGGCGCTGAGCACGACCTCGACGTTGGTCTGGCCGAGCACCACCACCTTGCCGATCAGGCCGCCGGTGGCGGTCTCCTCGAACTGCACGCCCTTGCTCTTCTCCAGGGGCCGGTTGCGGCCGCGGATCTCGGCGATCGCCGACCACGGCACGAACGCGTCGACGGTGAAGCCCGAGCGCACCCGCAGCCCGTAGGCGGTGACCAGGTGCGGGTGCACACGGACGGCGCCGAGCAGGCCGACCATCCAGAGCAGGCCCCAGACGCTGACCACGAACACGACGATCCGCACGGTCTGCCAGGGGAGCAGGAAGTGCAGGATCGGGATCTCCACGATCGACACGCCGATGAAGGCGAGCAGCACCGGCATCATCGTGGCGCTGTAGCCGAAGCGCGCGCCGGGGCCGGCCGGGTCCGGGCGGCGGAGCACCCAGCGGAACAGGCTGACCCAGACGCCGCGCTCGTAGGTCGCGGCGGTGCGGAGGAGGTTCACTCCGCCAGTTTACATTACAGTCGTAATATCAAAGCCGCTGCGCGGACGTGATCATCGCCGGCGTGCCCTGCTGGCAGGTGCTGACCAGGTCAGGCCGCACCTCCAGGGTGAGGCGCACCCGGACGCCCGCGTAGACGAGGCTGGTCGGGGCGTTGACCAGCAGATAGCCCTCGACCAGCAGGCAGCCGGGCTCGACACCCTCGGTGACGGTGCCGGTCACGTTGACCACCGTCGGCGCCTTGGCGCCCGAAGGGCGGGGGCTGGCCGGCCGCGGCGACGGGACCCGGGTGCCGGCCGTGGGGCCTGGCGGCGGAGCGATTGACAGGGACAGCGTCGGCTGCGGCGTCGCCGGGACGGTCTCCGTCGTCGCCGGCGGCGCCGATGACGGTGACGGGTTCGCGCCGCCACCGCCCCGGCTCGCCGAACACCCAGCGAGCACCGCGACCAGCACCGCGACCAATGGCACCGTGACCCTGCGCATGACGTCGAAGTGTGTCATTGGAATGGGACGCGCGCCAACCGTCACGCGGTTCCCGTCTCAGATGAGCTCGGGCGCCTGTAGTTGCCGCGGCGTGCTCTCCACCTGCGCCGGCACGACCAGGTCGTCGCCCGAGACGCCGAGGTCGGCCAGCTTGCGGGCGCTGACCAGGACCCGCGCTTCGAGAGAGCCGACCGCGCGGTTGTACGAGGTGACGGCGGTGCCCAGCGCCGAGCCGAGCTTGCCGACGTGGTCGCCGAGCGTGGCCAGCCGGCCGTAGAGCTCGCGGGCCAGCTCGTGCACCGAGACGGCGTTGCGGGCCAGCGCCTCCTGGCGCCACGAGTAGGCGACGGTGCGCAGCAGCGCGATTAGCGTCGCCGGGGTGGCCAGCACGACGTTGCGGGCGAACGCGTGCTCCAGCAGCGTCGGGTCGCGCTGCAGCGCCACGTCGAGGAACGGGTCGGCCGGCACGAACAGCACGACGAACTCCGGGGACTGGGCGAACGCCGACCAGTAGGACTTGGCCGCCAACCCGTCGACGTGGGCGCGGAGCTGGCGGGCGTGCCCGTCGAGGTGCTGATCGCGGGTGCGCTCGTCGCGCGCCTCCATCGCGGTCAGGTAGGCGTCGAACGGCGCCTTGGCGTCGACCACCACGGTGCGCCCGCCGTGCAGCCGGACCACCAGGTCGGGACGTACGCCCTGGTGGTCGGTCGACGCCGTCACCTGCTCGCTGAAGTCGCAGTGCTCCAGCAGCCCCGCCGCCTCGACGATGCGGCGGAGCTGGTGCTCGCCCCAGCGGCCACGGACCTGCGGGGCGCGCAGCGCGGCCACGAGCTGCTTGGTCTCGGTGCGCAGCTCGCCGGAGACCGTCGACATGGCCCGGACCTGCTCGCGCAGCTCGGCGTAGGCGTCGACCCGTTCGCGCTCCAGCTCGGCCACCCGCAGCTCGTAGCGCCGGAGCGTCTCGTGCAGCGGCGCCACCGCCCGGGCCACGGCCTCCTGGGACTGCACGGTGGCCTCGAAGGACAACGCCCGCATCGACTGCTCCAGGCGCCCCTCGCCTTCGCGGGCGGATTCGATGGTGGCTTCGAGCAGGGCAATCTGGGCCGAGGACCGCGAAACAGCCACAAACCACCCGGCCGCCGCGCCCACGGCGAGGCAGAGGACCACCACGGCCACCGTCGAAAGGTCCATCGGCTAAGACTGCCAAACGGGTACGACATGACAAGGCTAGGTACCGTCGTGTCATGGGTTGGTTGTGGTTGATCGCGCTCTTGGTGATCGTCATCGCGCTGGTGTTCTACTACCAGCGCTCGTTGGCCGGTCGGCGTGAGCGGGAGTTGCAGGACGCCCGTGCGGACGCCCAGCGGTGGTACGAGCGGCTCGGCGGGCAGGTGATGAACCTCCACGGCTCCGAGCCGGCGGTACGTCAGGCGCTGGCCGACGCGGGCGAGCGCTACACGGCCGCGGGCAGTCAGCTCGAGCAGGCCCGCTCCACCCGGCAGTACGAGCTGGCCAGGGAGACGGCGCTGGAGGGTCTGATCTACATCCGGGCGGCCCGCACCGCGATGGGCATCGACCCGGGGCCTGAGCTGCCGCAGCTCATGTCGGCCCGGGGTGTCGGCACGCTCACCAAGGAGCGGACGGTCGACGTGCAGGGCGAGCGGTTCACCGCGGGCCCGCAGCCGAGCAACACGACGCCGTACTACTACCCGGGCGGGCGCTACCAGGGCCGTCCCGTGCCGTCGGGCTGGTACTCCCAGCCGTGGTGGCGGCCGGCGCTGGCCGGTGCCGCGGGCGCGGTCGGTGGCCTGCTGATCGCGGACGCGCTGTTCTCGCCGGCGTTCGCCGACCCGGGCTACGGCTACGACGCCGGCTACCAGGAGGGCTTTCAGGACGGCACCGGCTACGACGGCGGTGACGGTGGCAACGGCGGTGACGGTGGTGGCGGCGACGGTGGTGGCGGCGACTTCGGCGGCGGCGACTGGGGCGGTGGCGGCGACTTCGGCGGTGGCGACTTCGGGGGCGGCGACTTCTGACCGCCGTCGGGTGACCACGACCCGGCCGGGTAGGGCTAGCCGGATGGTGTGCGGGGTCCGGGGTCGGCACAGTAGGTGACGTGAGTACGACCTACCCGCAGACCTCGACCCCGACACCGACGACGCGGCCGGGCGCCGGCCGGGCCGCGCCCTGGCTGGCCGGTGGGAGCATCGCGCTGCTCGCCTGCGCGCTGGTCAGCATCCTGGCCCAGGCCGCCGACGACTTCCGCTGGTGGTCACTGTTCGTGGTGATCCCGACGTCGCTGATCGCGGCGGCGGGGTTCGTCTCGCTCGTCCGGGGCGGCGGCATCCTGGCGTACGCGCTCGGCAACGTCGGCCTGGTCGCCTTCGCCGTCGGCGTGATGCTGATGTTCGGCGACGTGCCACGGTTCTGGCCCCTGCTGATCTCCCTGCCGGCCGCGGCGATCGCGGGCAGCTACTGGTGGCGGCCCAACGACCCGCTGGGCCGCTCGTTCCACCGCACGCTGGCGATGCTGGCCTCGATCGCGGTCCTGCTCGGGCTGACGTTCCTGGGGATCCGCTTCGACTGGTTCCACGTGGAGCCCCGCTGGTGGGCGTGGTTCATGGTGGCGGCCGGCGTCGTGGTGGTCGGCAACGGCGCCGAGCTGATCCGGCACCGCATGGTCTACCGAGTCTCAGCGGCGGCGTTGGCCGCGGGACCCGGCATCGTCACGATCCTGCTCGGCATCCGGTTCCTGCGCGGCTGGTGGTTCTAGACCCACCGCGGACCTGGCAGCGCAGCGAAGCGAAGCGGGGTCTGGCGGGAGCGACGGTCGTGCCCACCGCGGACCCGAGCAGCAAAAGGGGCCTGTCCTTGTCCGGACGGGCCCCTTTGCTGCTCAGAAGGCCGACGCGACGACCAGCTCCGTCGTGCGGTCGGGCAGGAAGTCGAGCTTGCCGATGCGGCCCGCCGCGCGCAGGTCGGCGGCCGCGGACGCCAACGACTCGAGCATGGCCGCCGGCCCCAGCACCTCGGCCAACGGCACCTCGGTGCGCATCGAGACCTTGCGTTCCGACTTGGCGCGGCGCACCTGGGAGAGTGCCTCGCCGGTCAGCCGGAGGAGGTCGGGCGTGCCGCCGCCGGCCAGCTCGTGGACCGTCGGCCAGGGTGCACGGTGCACCGAGCCGTAGCGCCACCACGACCACACCTCTTCGGTGACGAACGGCAGGAACGGCGCGAACAGCCGTAGCTGCACCGACAGCGCGGTGGCCAGCGCGGCGCGTGCCGAGCCGGACGCCGCGGTGTCGCCGTAGGCCCGCTCCTTGACCAGCTCGATGTAGTCGTCGCAGAACCGCCAGAAGAACGACTCGGTCGCCTGCAGCGCGGTCGTGTGGTCGAGCTCCTCGAAGGCCGCGGTGGCCGTGGCGACCACCTCGCGCAGGCCCGCGAGCATCGACCGGTCGAGCGGCTCGGTGACGCTGCCGCCCGCGGCGCCGAGGCCCAGCGCGAACTTCGACGCGTTGAGGATCTTGGTGGCGAGCCGCCGGCCGATCCGGATCTGCGCCGGGTCGAACGCCAGGTCGGTGCCCGGGCGGCCGCTCGCCGCCCAGTAGCGCACCGCGTCGGAGCCGTTGTCGACCAGCAGGGCCATCGGCGTGACCACGTTGCCCTTGGACTTCGACATCTTCTTGCGGTCGGGGTCGAGGATCCAGCCGGACAGCACCGCGTCGCGCCAGGGCAGCGTGCCGTGCTCGAAGTGCGCCCGCACCACCGACGCGAACAGCCAGGTGCGGATGATCTCCTGCCCCTGCGGGCGGAGGTCCATCGGGAACACCCGGGCGAACAGGTCGGGGTCGGTCTCCCAGCCGCTGATGATCTGCGGCGTCAGCGACGAGGTGGCCCACGTGTCGAACACGTCCGGGTCGGCGGCGAAACCGCCCGGCACGCCGCGCTGCTCCTCGGTGTAGCCGGTCGGCACGTCCTGCGACGGATCGACCGGGAGCCGGTCTTCGGTCGGCACCAGCGGATGGTCGTGGTCGGGCCGGCCGTCGGCGTCGAGCGGGTACCAGACCGGGATCGGCACACCGAAGAAGCGCTGCCGGCTGACCAGCCAGTCGCCGGTGAGGCCGCCGACCCAGTGGTCGTAGCGGTGCCGCATGTGCGGCGGGGTCCAGTGCAGCTGCCGGCCGCGGTCGAGCAGCGCCGCCCGCAGGTCGGCGTCGCGGCCGCCGTTGCGGATGTACCACTGCCGGGTCGAGACGATCTCCAGCGGCGAGTCGCCACGCTCGTAGAACTTGACCGGGTGGGTCACCGGCTTCGGCTCGCCGATCAGGTCGAGCGCGTCGGAGAGCAACCCCACGATCTCCCGGCGGGCCTGGTTGACCGTGCGGCCGGCCAGGTGCGCGTATTTGTCGGGGTCGACGCCGTGCGGCGGCTCGGGCAGCAGCCGACCGTCGCGGCCGATCACCACGCGGGTGTCGAGCCGCAGCTCGCGCCACCAGGTCACGTCGGCCAGGTCGCCGAACGTGCAGACCATCGCGATGCCGGTGCCCTTGTCCTTCTCGGCCAGCGGGTGCGCGTGCACCGGCACCTCGACGCCGAAGACCGGCGTGCGCACCGTGCCGCCGAACAGGTGGGTGTAGCGCTCGTCGTCGGGGTGTGCGACCAGCGCCACGCACGCGGGCAACAGCTCGGGCCGGGTCGTCTCGATGTAGACCGGCTCGTCACCGGGGCCGTGGAAGCGCAGCCGGTGGTAGGCGCCCGGCCGTTCGCGGTCTTCCAGCTCGGCCTGCGCGACCGCGGTGCCGAAGCCGACGTCCCAGAGGGTCGGCGCCTCGGCGGTGTACGCCTCCCCGCGCACGAGGTTGCGCACGAAGGCGCGCTGCGACGTGAGCCGGGCGTGCCGGCCGATCGTCGTGTAGGTCAGCGACCAGTCGACGGAGAGCCCCAGCCGGCGCCAGAGCGCCTCGAATGCCTGCTCGTCCTGCACGGTGAGCCGCTCGCACAGCTCGATGAAGTTGCGCCGTGAGACGGCCGTCGGGTTCTTGCGCGCCGCGTCGTCGACCGGCGCGTCGGGCGGCGTCCAATCCGAGTCGTACGCCAGCGAGGCGTCGCCGCGCACGCCGTAGACGTTCTGGACGCGGCGCTCGGTGGGCAGGCCGTTGTCGTCCCAGCCCATCGGATAGAACACCATCTTGCCGCGCATGCGCTGGAACCGGGCCACGGTGTCGGTGTGGGTGTAGGAGAAGACGTGGCCCATGTGCAGCTCGCCGGATACGGTCGGCGGAGGCGTGTCGATCGCGTAGACGTCGGACCGGGCCTTCGACCGGTCGAACGCGTACGTCCCCGCCTCCTGCCACCGGCGCGCCCAGCTGTCCTCGATGCCGTCCAGCGACGGCTTCTCAGGGATACCGGCGCGCCTGCTGCCTGCCGTATCCGTCATGTGGCCAGGGTACCGCCGCGTTCGAGCCATTTTCGAAGGCCAGGGCCCTGCTCGGCGCGGCGAAAGCCTTCTCCGGCACTCCGGTCAGAGCACGGTCCAGCACGTCGGTCACGGCGGCGATCACGTCCGCCTGCACGGCGCCGCCGACCCCGTCGGACGGGTGGCTCGGGTTGGCCGCGATGCCGGCGGCGGCGACCTGCGGCGTGAAGCCCACGAACGACTCCGTGGCGTTGCCCTCCGCGCTGCCGGTCTTGCCCGCGACCGGGCGGCCGCCGAGCATTGTGGACACCTGGGTGGCGGTGCCGCCGTCGCACTGGCCGTAGGCGCCGGACTGGCCGACGGGGCAGCGGGCGGCGTCGACCGCGGCGCGGGCGATGTCGGGATCGAGCACCTTCTTGCAGCTCGGGTCGGCGGCCGGCACCTTGTGGCCGGCCGCGTCGGTGATGCCGGTGACGGGCAGCGGCGTGCAGTAGGTGCCGTCGGCGGCGATCGTCGCGTACGCGTTGGCCAGGTCCAGCGGCGTCGTGTCGGCGACGCCTAGGGTGAACGAGCCCCAGTCGCCGGCGTCGTCCATGGCCCGCTGTGCGTCGGACTTCGCGCGGAAGGTGATGCCGAGCCGCTGGGCCATCTCGACGGCCTTGGCCGCGCCCACCTGCTCCTCCAGGTGCACGAAGTACGTGTTGACGGAGCGGCCGAAGCCGGTCCACATCGTCCGGTAGCCGTCCATCCACTCTGGATTGTCATTGGCCGGGCAGTAGAAACCACCGCAGGAGGCTGGGCCGCTGTCGACCCAGTTGGTGCGCAGCTTGCTCGGTGCGTCGAAGCCGGTGTCGAGGGTGTAGCCGGCCTCGAGCGCGGCCAGCATGGTGAACAGCTTGAACGTCGAACCCGCCTGGTAGCCGGTCACGGAGGCGCCGCCGGCGACGAGTTGGTCGACGGTGTCGCCGGGCTTCTTGGCCAGGCTGTAGTGCCGGTTGACGGCGAGCGCGAGCACGCGACCGGTGCCGGGCTGCACGGCCGCGATCGGCAGGGCCTTGGGGTCGTCGTACCCGTAGACGCTTGTGGCGGCCTTGGTCGCCGTCTCCTGCACCTTCGGGTCCAGGGACAGCACGATGTCGTAGCCGCCGTCGCGCAGGGCGGCCAGCCGCTGCTGCGGGGTCTCACCGAACGCCTTCTGCTGCTGCCACCAGGAGACGAAGTAGTCGCAGAAGAACCGGGCGTTCTCGGGTGTGGCGGCGGTGCAGCCGTTGGGCACGGTGGCGGGTTTCAGGCCGAGCGGCGCGGCCTTGGCCTGGTCGGCGGCGGCCTGGCTGACGTCGCCGGCCTTGACCATTGAGTCGAGCACGTAGCCGCGGCGGGCCTGCGCGGCGGTCTTGTCGCCGTGGATCGGGTCGTACGCGTCCGGCGACTGCACCAGACCGGCGAGCAGGGCGGCCTGGGCGAGGGTGAGCTTGTCGGGGGTGGTGGAGAAGTAGGTCTGCGCGGCGGCGGAGACACCGTAGGCGCCGGCGCCGAAGTAGACGATGTTGAGGTACCGCTTGAGGATCTCGTCCTTGCTGATCTCGTGCTCGACCGCGACCGCGTACCGCATCTCCTGGACCTTGCGCCCGAAGTCGTCGGCGGTGGCGGCGTCGCGCTCGGCCTGGGTCGCCTTGGGATCGGTCTTCAGAACATTTCGGACATATTGCATGGTCAGGGTGGAGGCGCCCTGCTCGGTCGCGCCGCTGCGCCCGTTGGCCACCAGGGCCCGCAGCACGCTACGCACGTCGACCGCGCCGTGTTCGTAGAACCGGGTGTCCTCGGCGGCGACGATGGCCTGCCGCATGACGGGCGCGACCGCGTCCAGGGCGACGTCGGTGCGGTTCTCGTCGGCGAACGTGGTGACCAGCGTCTTGCCGTCGGCGGCGTAGAGCCGGGATGCCTGCGGCACGGTGGGTTGGGCGAGTGCCGCAGGCAGATCGGTGGTGGCCAACGCGACCCGGGTGGCGACGAACCCGCTGACCAGCCCCACCGGCAGGACCGCGGCGGCGACCAGCACCCCCACCACGCCGGCACCGATCGCCAGCTGCGCCCATCTCGCCATCGGTGCCTCCCAAAGTGATCCCACCTCAGGATCCGCACCTTTTACGGGAATGCCCAGCTATCGGGCCAAACTCACATCGCCCTGCCAGCAATCGCCCAGCCGGTTGCCAGCGCGCCGTCACGGCGTCCAGGCGCCTGCGGGCTTCCTGTCCCAAAAGTCCTGGACCAGGACTTTCGATCCCTTGATCGCGAACGCCTTCGGCACCTCGAAGAACACGAGGCCGGACTTGCGCTGGCCGGCCGAAAGATTCGCCCATTCGAAAGCGTCGTCATGCACGACGAACTGATTGTTGTAAACCTCGCCGCTCTTGTCCTGCAGCGTGACCTCGCTGCCGGTCATCAGCGCGTCGCCCTTGCGCATCTGCACTGAGATGTCGACGGCGATGTATTTCTTGCCCGACCCTGGCTGGGTGAACATATTGTCGGAACTGGCCGCCTTGACGGATCGCACCGTGAACGCCATCTCGTCACCCTCGAGCAGGCCACCGCTGATGACGATGGTGCCGCCGACCTTGGCGGTCGCCGGGCCCGCCGGCTTGTCCTCCTCGGGCTGGTCGGCGGCGGGCTGGTCCGTGGCGGGCTGGTCCGCGGGCTTGCCCGACTCGATGCCCGGCTCGGCCTCGACGACCCCGCTGGCCTGCTTGGTGTTGCCGTCGTCGCCGCTCATCGACACCACCGCGATGCCGCCGCAGCAGAGCACGAGCGCCAGCCCGCCGCAGACCAGCGCCGGCACCAGCCAGCCCTTGCGCTTCCTGGGTGGCGGCGGCGCGACCGGATAACCCGGCTGAAATGGCTGTTGACCACCGTTTCCCACCGGCGGTTGTGCCTGGTTCGGCGGTCCATAAGGCGGTTGCACCGGCGAACCGTACGGGTCAGTCATCGCGCGCTCTCCTCCATTGCGGATCGGCGTTCGTTTTGATCCTGGAAGGCTGGCACATAGATCCTGAGAATAACGATGTCTTTCAGTCTGTCAGCGCGAACATTCGGGCCGTGATGATCCAGTGGAATGGGCGACGCGCTTGGCCGTCCGCTCCATTCTGGACGGCGGACGACGCTATGGCCGGCGATCGGTCCCGGATCGGTTATGCGTGCGGCCGATGCGGGGGTCACCGGGTGGACCGTCGGTGGTCGTCAGAGGAGGGAGTCGCGCCATTGGGTGTGGAGGGTGGCGTAGCGGCCGCCGCCCGTGATGAGGCGGCTGGGTGGGCCGTCCTCGACCACGCGGCCGTCGTCGATCACCAGGACGCGGTCGGCGATCTCCACCGTCGACAGGCGGTGCGCGATCACCAGGGCCGTGCGCCGGTGCAGGATCGTGCGCAACGCACGCTGCACCAACCGTTCCGTCGGCACGTCCAGCGACGACGTCGCCTCGTCGAGGATCAGGACGCCCGGGTCCGCGAGGAACGCGCGGGCGAACGCCACGAGCTGCCGCTGCCCGGCCGACAGGCGACCACCACGACGGTGTACGTCGGTCCCGTAGCCCTCCGGGAGCGCGGCGATGAAGTCGTGCGCGCCGATCGCGGCGGCGGCCGCCATCAGGTCCGCGTCCGTCGCTTCCGGGCGGCCGAACCGCAGGTTGTCGGCGACCGTACCCGCGAACAGATGGTTCTCCTGCGTGACCATCACGACCGCCCGGCGCAACTCGGTGTCGGGCACCGCCCGCAGGTCGACGCCGTCCAGCCGGACGGTGCCCGCGACCGGGTCGTAGAACCGCGCCACCAGCTTGGCCACCGTCGACTTTCCCGCACCGGTGGCACCGACCAGCGCCACGATCTGGCCCGCCGGGATCTCGATGGTGAAGTCCGCGAGCACCGGCGGGCCGTCCCGATAGCCGAACGTCACGTCCTGGAAGGTGATCGCGCGCCCGCCACCGGCCGCCGGCAGCGGGGTCGGGCGCGCCGGCTCCGGCACCGCCGGGCGTTCGTCCAGGACGCCGGCGAGCTTCTCCAGCGCCGCCGTCGCCGACTGCAACGCGTTGTAGAACTGGCTCAGCTCCTGCATCGGCTCGAAGAACCGGCGCAGATAGAGCAGGAACGCGGCGAGCACCCCGATCGCCGTCTTGCCGTGCAGCACCTGCCACCCGCCGTACGTCAGCACGCCGGCGATCGCCAGGTTGCCGATCAGCTTGATGCTGGGCGAATACACGGCGATCAGCCGGAACGCCCGCAGGTTGGCCCGGCGGTAGTCGTCGTTGAGCGCGTCGAAGATCTGCTGGTTGCGGGGCTCGCGGCGAAACGCGTGCACCGCGCGGATGCCGCCCAACGACTCTACGAAGTGGACGATCACGAGCGCGACCGCTTCCCGGGTGCGGCGGTACGCGACCGCCGACGCGAGCGCGAACCAGCGCGACAGCCACAGCAGGAACGGGAACGTCAGCAGCGTCACCAGGGCCAGCGGCGCGTCCAGGTAGAGCAGGACGCCGGCCACCGAGACCACCGACAGCCCCGCGAGCACGAGGTCGTCGATGCCGCCGTCGACCAGTTCGCTGATCGAGTCCATGTCGCTGGTCAGCCGGGCCACCATCCGGCCCGAGGTGTAGCGCTCGTGGAAGCCGATCGACAGCCGCTGGAAGTGGTCGTACACCCGTTGCCGCAGGTCCCGCAGCACGTCCTGGCCGATCCGGGCCGACAGCCGCAGGAAGCCGCGTTTCCCGGCGTACTCGACCGAGGCGGCGGCCACGAACGCCAGGCCGACCTCGATCAGCACGGTCGGGTCGCCGGCGCGCAGCGGCGGGATGCCCTTGTCGATCGCGAGCATCACGAGGAACGGGCCGGCCATCCCGGCGACGCTCTGCAGCAACAGCAACGCGACCGTCGCGGCCAGCGCGCGCCGGTGCGGGCGCACCAGGGAGGCCAGCAGCGCCCGGCTGCGCACCCGCAGGCGCGCGACCGCCGCCGGGTCCGCGGCCTCGGCCGCCGTCCGGTCGGCGTCGAGTTCGGTGGCGCGGCCCCGCCAGGCGTGCACCGTCATGCGGCGTCCGCGATCTCCGCCGCCTCGGAGAGCACCGCCCGGTACGCCGGCACGGTGGCCAGCAGCTCCGAGTGCGTGCCGGTCGCGACGATCTCGCCGTCGGCGAGCAGCGCGACCCGGTCGGCCAGGGCGATCGTCGACGGGCGGTGCACGACCAGCAGCGCGGTGGTGTCGGCGAGCACCCCGGCCAGCGCCTTCTCCACCAACGCCTCGGTGTGCACGTCGAGGGCCGACAGCGGGTCGTCGAGCACCAGCACCCGCGGGCGGCTCAGGATCGCGCGGGCCAGGGCCAACCGCTGCCGCTGGCCGCCGGAGAGCGACAGGCCCTGCTCGCCGACCCGGGTGTCGAGGCCCCACGGCAGGTCGTCGACGAAGTCGGCCTGGGCCAGCGCGAGGGCCTCGTGTATCTCGTCGTCGGTCGCGTCCGTGCGGCCCAGGGCGAGGTTCTCCCGCACCGACATCGAGAACAGCGTCGGCTCCTCGAACGCGACGCCGACCACCTCGCGCAGCGAGTCGAGGCGCAGGTCGCGCACGTCGTGACCGTCGAGGGTGATCCGGCCCGCGGTCACGTCGTAGAGCCGCGGGACGAGCGAGACCAGCGTCGTCTTGCCGCAGCCGGTGGTGCCGACGAGCGCGAGCGTCTCGCCCGGCCGCACCGTCAGGCAGATCCCGCGCAGCACGGGCGTCGCGCTTCCCGGATAGCTGAACCAGACGTCGTCGAAACGCACCTCGCCGGCGACGGGCCCGGCGGCGCGGGCGTCGGGCTTGTCCACGATGGAGGGTGGCGCGTCGAGCACCTCGTGGATCCGGTCCGAGGCGGTCATCGCCTCCTGCGCGTTGCCGATGATCCAGCCCAGCGACTCGATCGGCCAGATCAGCATGAGCTGCAGCGTCACGAACGCGACCAACTCGCCGATCGTCAGCCGGCCGGCGGCGACCTCGACGGCGCCCAGCACCAGCACCGCCGCGAGGGTCAGGTTGGGCACGAGGTCGAACTGGGCGGACGTGCCGGCGAGCTGGCGGCCCTTGTCGACCGCGGTGTTCCGCAGCCGGTCGGCGCCGGCGCCGAACTGGCGGCTCATGAACGCCTGCCGGCCGAACGACTTGACGGTCCGCAGGCCGCGGGCCGTCTCCTCGACCTGGGTGGCCAGGTCACCCTGCTCGTCCTGCATCCGGCGCGAGGTGCGTAGGTAGGTGCGGGTGAATCGTCTGCTGACCACGACCAGGGGCACCGCACTGCCGGCGACCAGCAGGCCGAGGGGCCAGTGCAGCCGGATCAACAGCGCCACCACCACGGCGTACGTGGTGAGGTTGACGAACAGGAACAGCAGCCCGAAGGAGAGGAAGCGCCGGATCACCGACAGGTCGGCGGTGGCCCGGGCGAGTAGTTGGCCGCTCTGCCAGCGGTCGTGGAACGCGACCGGGAGCCGCTGCAGGTGGGCGTAGAGGTCCTGCCGGATGGTCGCCTCCATGCCGAGCGCCTGGCTCGACTGCGACCAGCGCCGGATGAACGTCAGCGCCGCCTCGGTGACGCCGAGCAGCAGCGCCAGCGCGCCGAGCGCGATCAGCCCGTGCGGGTCGCGGTGCGCGATGGGCCCGTCGACCACCCGGCGGATGACCAGCGGAACGGCGATGCCGACGGCCGTGCCGCCGAGCGCCGCCAGCACCAGGCCGGCGAACTGGAGGCGGTAGGGGCGGAGGTAGCGGCGCAGCCGCCACAGGTTGCGTACCCCGGACTGATGGTCACGTTTGGTACGCACCCCGTGACGGTAAACGCTGCGACCGGCCTACCGCACCTCGTGCCCGAGAAGCCACTTTTTCACTTCGAGCCCGTAGCGGTAGCCGCCCAGGGTGCCGTCGGTGCGAAGCACGCGGTGGCAGGGCACGAACAGGGCGACGGCGTTGCGCGCACAGGCTTGCGCGGCCGCGCGGACGGCGGTCGGGTTGCCGGCCAGCTCCGCGTACTCGGTGTAGGTGACCGGTGCGCCGGGCTTGACCGTGCGCAGCACGTCCCAGGCGTGGCCCAGGAACGCGCCGTTGGTGTGCTGCTCGACCGGCACGTCGTCGATCGCGGTCAGCTCACCGTCCAGATAGGACCGCACGGCGCTGCTGATCGGGCCGAGGTCCTGGCGCGCTTTCGGCTGGCCCCGCAACGACGGGTGTACGAGCGCGAGCAGCTCGTCGACGCTGTCGGTGAAGCCGGCGGCGCGCACGGTGCCGTCGTCGGTCGCGATGATCGTCAGCGGGCCGGTCGGGGTGGTCATGGTGGTCGTGTTCACGCGTTCCTCCATAGACGGATGAGGGCGTACGAGCGCCAGGGCCGCCAGCTAGCGGCGTGCGCTTCGAGTGCTTTGGGCTCGTCGGGCAGGCCGAGGTGCTTGGCGCCCCGGCGCACGGCGAGATCGGTGTGCAGGAAGACGTCCGGGTCGCCGGCGGCGCGCATCGCGACGTAGCCGGCGGTCCAGGCGCCGATGCCGGGCAGGGCGACCAGGCTGTCGACCAGTTCCTCGCGGTCGGCGCCGAGGTCGAGGTCGACGGTCCCGTCGGCGACGGCGCGGGCCAGGCCGCGGATCGTCTCCCGTCGGGCGGCGGGCATGGGGAAGGCTTCGTCGGGGAGCTCGGCGACGGTTGCCGCGTCAGGGAAGCCGGGCTTGTCCGTCTGTTCCGCGATTCTGCCGAGGATCGTGCGGGTCGCGGCGACCGAGATCTGTTGGCCGACGATCGCGCGGACCGCAGTCTCGAAGCCGTCGACCGCTCTCGGTACGCGTACACCCGGCTCCTTTTCGACGGTCTTGGCCAGGGCGGGGTCGGCACCGAGCGTGGCGTCGACCGCCTCCGGGTCGGCGTCGAGGTCGAGCAGCCGGCGGGCGCGGGCGACCGCGGGAGCCAGGTCGCGGACGTCCTCGAGCTTGAGGGTGGCGGCGACGTGTGCGGCGGCGCCGTGGCCGGGGATCGGGGTCAGCGTGACCTCGCCCGGGCCGTGGGGCAGGGTCAGGACGCGGTGGTAGGTGCCGTCCGTGACGTCCTCGACGCCGGGGATCGCGCGGTCGCCGAGGAACTCGAGCAGGGCCGAGGCGTGCAGCGGGGGCCGGTAGGCGAGTCTCAGGTTGACGACGCCGGCTTCCTTCTGCTGGCTCTTGCCGTGGCGCAGCGTCGACGGCGGGCCGCCGTACACCTCCTTGATCGTGTCGTTGAACTGCCGCACGCTGCCGAAACCGGCCGCGAACGCGATCTCGGCCAGGCCGAGGTCGGTCGTCTCGACCAGGATGCGGGCCGTCTGGGCGCGCTGCGCCCTGGCCAGGGCCAGCGGGCCGGCGCCCAGCTCCTCGGTGAGCATCCGGTGCAGGTGGCGCTCGGTGTAGCCCAGCCGGGCGGCCAGGCCCGGCACGCCCTCGCGGTCGACCACGCCGTCGCCGATCAGCCGCATCGCGCGGCCGACCGTGTCGGCCCGCACGTCCCACTCGGGTGAGCCGGGCACGGCGTCCGGGCGGCACCGCTTGCAGGCGCGGAAGCCGGCCTTCTGCGCGGCGGCGGCCGACCGGTAGAAGCGGACGTTCGCCCGTTTCGGCGTGACGGCCGGGCACGAGGGCTTGCAGTAAATCCCGGTGGATGTGACGGCGGTGTAGAACCAGCCGTCGAACCGCTGGTCACGGCTGTCGACCGCCCGGTAGCACCGCTCGAACTCCAGTTCCATGCCATCGATCCTGCCTCGGCTCGGGCCCGATGGCTCGCGGGATTCGGACATCGCCGTCAGCTGAGTGGAGCCTCAGGTTTTTGTCGGTGCGTTGTTGCACACTTGTGGTCATGGCGAAGAAGGCGGCATGGACAGTGGGCATCCTGGGTGCTGGCGTCGCGGCGCTGGCCTGGGCCGCGCGGGACGTGCCGCGCTCGATGGGCGCCCGGCCCGAGGAGCGCCGGGTGTCGTCGTCGCCCCAGTGGCGCGACGGTCGCTTCCACAACCGGGTGGCCGCCCGCACGCTGACCCAGCCGGCCGGCTCGATGCTGGGCTCGTTCCTGCGCGACCGTGAGCGGCGCAAGCCCCGCCTGCCGATCCCGCTGGTCGCGCCCGGCGGCGAGACGGCGCAGGGCCTGCACATCACCTGGTACGGGCACTCGTCCGCGCTGGTCGAGATCGACGGCGAGCGGATCCTGTTCGACCCGGTGTGGAGCGACCGCTGCTCGCCGTCCCAGCTGGTCGGCCCCCGCCGGCTGCACGAGCCGCCGGTGGAGATCTACGAGCTGCCGCCGCTGTCCGCGATCGTGATCTCCCATGATCACTACGACCACCTCGACCTGCCGTCGATCCGTGAGCTGGCCCGCATGTCGACGGCACCGTTCGTGGTGCCGCTGGGCGTGGGTGCGCACTTCGCGCGGTGGGGCGTGCCGCCGGAGCGGGTGATCGAGCTCGACTGGGACGAGTCGATCACGGTCGGCGGGCTGACGCTGACCGCGACGGAGGCCCGGCACTTCTCCGGCCGCGGCCTCAACCGCGACGAGACACTGTGGGCGTCGTGGGTGGTCGCGGGCCATGGGCGCAAGGTCTTCTACACGGGCGACTCGGGCTATTTCGACGGCTATGCGGAGATCGGCGCGGCACACGGCCCGTTCGACGCGACGCTGATGCAGATCGGTGCCTACAGCGAGGGCTGGCCGGACATCCACATGACCCCGGAGGACGCGGTCCGCGCCCACCGCGCGGTCCGCGGCGGCCTGCTGATCCCGCTGCACTGGGGCACCTTCGTGCTCGCCTTCCACGACTGGTCAGAGCCGGCGGACCGACTATGGTCCGAGGCCAAGGCCGAGGGCGTCACGCTCGCGGTCCCACGCCCCGGCGAGCGGGTCGACGTCGACGCCCCACCCCCGGTCGACGGCTGGTGGCAGGCAATCGCCTGATCGTTCAGGCGCCTGCGTAAGCTGGGCTGTTGTGAGTCTGACCATCGGGATCGTCGGCCTGCCCAACGTCGGCAAGAGCACACTGTTCAATGCGTTGACCAAAAACGACGTGCTGGCGGCGAACTACCCATTCGCGACCATCGAGCCGAATGTCGGCGTGGTCGGCCTGCGCGACGGCCGCCTGCAGAAGCTGGCCGCCCTCTACGACTCGCAGAAGATCGTTCCCGCGCCCGTCTCGTTCGTCGACATCGCCGGGCTGGTGCGTGGGGCGTCCAAGGGGCAGGGGCGCGGCAACGCGTTCCTCGCCAACATCCGCGACGCCTCGGCGATCTGCCAGGTGGTGCGGGCCTTCTCGGACCCCAACGTCGTCCATGTCGACGGCAAGGTGTCGCCGGCCGACGACATCGAGACGATCAACACCGAGCTGATCCTCGCCGACCTGCAGACCATCGAGAAGGCGCTGCCGCGGCTCGAGAAGGAAGCCAAGCTGCGCAAGGACCGCGCGGGGATCGCCGCCGCGGCCAAGGCGGCGGGTGAGCTGCTCGACCAGGGCATCACGCTGTACGCCGGCGCGGCGGCGGCCGGCATCGACGTGGCCGAGCTGCGTGAGCTGCACCTGCTGACCACCAAGCCGTTCCTCTACGTCTTCAACGTCGACGAGGAGGAGCTCAACAACGCGGCCTTCCTCGACGAGCTGCGGGCGCTGGTCGCCCCGGCCGAGGCCGTCTTCATGGACGCCAAGGTCGAGTCGGAGCTGATCGACCTGCCCGAGGACGAGGCGCGCGAGCTGCTGGAGTCGATCGGCCAGCCGGAGCCGGGCCTGGACCAACTGATCCGGGTGGGCTTCCGCACGCTTGGCCTGCAGACCTACCTGACGGCAGGCCCGAAGGAAGCACGCGCCTGGACGATCCCGATCGGCGCGACCGCCCCCGAGGCCGCGGGCGTGATCCACTCAGACTTCCAGCGGGGCTTCATCAAGGCCGAGATCGTCTCCTACGACGACCTGATGGCAGCGGGCAACATGCCGGCCGCCAAGGCAGCGGGCAAGGTCCGCATCGAAGGCAAGGACTACATCATGCAAGACGGCGACGTGGTCGAGTTCCGCCACGGAGCAACATCTAAGCGGGCGGGCTCGGCGACGTAGACGGGCCGGACGGGTGTGCAACCACCCGCTACCCGGCCCTTGATCGCCCTCTGGAGGCGACCCGTGTCCATTCTGCCCCGACACCCCGAACGACCCGACGCCAGCGTGCCCGCGCTCGTGGAGCAGCTTGCACGCGTTCCGTACGACACCTTGGTCGGCAAGCTGCGCACGATGCTCGGTCACGAGTCGACCGAGGCGGACAGCCCGCTATGGCCTGCGCTCACGCTGCTGAACGCGATCAACGAAGCTGAGCGCGAGGCTCAGCGGTGAGCGGCCCGGCGCTCGTGTTCATCCCGGCCCGCGCGGAGGGGCCTGAGTTCCTGCGCTGGCTGGCGCTGTGTTTGGCGGCGATCGAGGCCGCGGGCGTCGAACTGCTGGCCGTCGTGCGGCGGTGGCCGGACGTCGACCGCATGCTCGAGACCGGCGAGGCGGATCAGGTGATCGTGGCTCGGCTCGATCACGTGCCCGACCGGCGGATCGTGGTCGCCGGTGAGCTAACCGCGGGCGACCGGGCCGACGGCCCGCGGCAGGGCCGTCCGCGGCCGGTGAGCGAGGTGCGGCGTCTGCCGGATCGCATGGCGCCCACGACGGATCGAGGGCTGGCGGGGCGCGATCGGCGCCCGCGGATTGCCGGGTAACTACTCGGCTTCGTAGCCCGCGGCGCGCAGGATGCGCCGCACGTGCTCACGGGTGTAGTTCGAACGGCGCGCGAGGTCACTGACCCGGGCGCCGTTCCCGTATTCGCTGGCGATGGCCGCAGCCAGATCGAGGCGCGCCTGTTCGGCCGCGGCCCGGGCGTCGGCGACCACCTGCGCGGCGCGCTCTTTCGCACGGTCGATACCGGCCTGCGCAGCCTGAAACCGCGCGAATGCCTCACCGACCCGATCCATGGTGGCAGCGTCTCAGCCCGCCCCTTGAGGCCACCTTGAGGCTGGCTACATGTCGCCACATGACCGATTCCACATGTAGCCACATGTGTGATGAGCTATGTCACATCCCCCGGGGTGCGTTGCTGGCGACCCGAGCCCGGCGCGCTCCGGGGTACTACCTCGCGGAGGAGGTGCCAGCGTGACGCGATTCGCCCCGTCCAGCGTGTGGAACTTCGGCACGACCATCGAGGGTGAGGTGCCGTTCGGGATCTGGGCCGCGCAGCGCACCGTCCGGATGCACACCGAGATCGCGCCGCCGGTGGCGTTGCCGTTGGACCGGGTGTACGGCGTCGAACCGGAGCGCGCGGCCGGCCAGTGCAAGGCCTGCCCCGACGACGACGACGCGGTGTGCGTGGCGTTCCGCTGCGCGATCCGCACGTTGCTCGACTACGGCGGCATCCCGTACCTCTACCGCTTCGCCTGAGACCATCGCCGCGCCCGCCCAGCGCAACGCACAGACACGAACGGCCCGCCACCCAAGGAGGTAAGTGGCGGGCCGCTCGCGTGCGTCACGTCCCCGGAAGGATTAGGGCGTGACGACGTCCACCATGACGGCGAAGCCGGTCGTGAGCGTGATGCCGTAGCCGCCGAGCGCCGACGTCGCGATCGTCTCGACGTTGGTCTTGACGTTGACGTCGGTCAGCGTCCGGGCGCCGTGCACTTCGAAGTAGCGGGTGCCCACCTTCAGGTTGGCCACCGTGACGAAACCGGTGTTGACCGCGTTGCTCGGGTAGACCAGACCGCCGCTGAACCGCTGGAACTTCTCGGCGATCGTCGCGCCGCCGGTCGGGGTGACGTCCTGTAGCAGGGCCGCGTTGTCGGGGTGCACGAGGATGGTCAGTTCGGCCGGGTCTTCGGTCGCGGTCGCGGCCATCACCTTCGCCATGGCAGAGCGGATCGCGGCGGGAACGTCGGCGGTGAACGCGACCGCGGCGCCGGCCGCGGTCTCCACGCCGTCGATGAGCACCTTGTCCATGTCGAGCGCGATGCCGAGTTGGTGCATGCCGATGATCGCGCCAGCGTCGGCGCCGACCTGCGACTCTTCGGAGAGGTCCGTCCAGCGGCCGAACCGACCCATGGTCACGCTGCCGGCCGCGGACGTGGCGTACTCCGTCACCGTCACCCCCTCACCGACCGAGGCGGACGCGGTCGGCAGGGTCAACTGGGGGAACTGCGCGAAGATCGCGTCCGCGGGCTGGCGGGGCACGTTCGCGACGACGTGCAGCAGCCGGGGACCGCCCAGCACGTTCGCGCCCCAGACCCGCCCGGCGCCGAGCGTGCCGGTCACCAGCGTGGCGAAGGTCTGATCCGGGCTGTCCGCGACGAACCGGCCGGGCGACCGGGCGTCGAGCGCGGCCTGTAGCCGGTCGAGCACCTCCGGCCGGTAGGCCAGCGGGTGCACCGCCGGGGCGGCCGGCCGGTCGCGGGTGAAGGCCTGCCCAGGGATCGGGCGCGCGGTCGGGTCGACCGCGGTCGGGCCGGGGTCGGGCGCCGGGGTCGGCGCGGCAGGCGCGGCACCGAACAGCCCGCGCAGCGCCGCGACCTGTTCCAGGGTGAACGTCACGGGTGCGGCCGGCGTCGGTGCGGTCGCCACGGGCGCCGGGGTCGGCGCGGTCTGGATGGGCTCTTCGGGCTGCATGCCCG
>NZ_BONC01000096.1 GCF_016862515.1 Asanoa iriomotensis | reverse complement strand
CCCCCTAGACACCGGTGATTTCGCCGATGCGCGGTGACGCGTATGCGTCAAACACTGGTCTGCGTCGATGTCCCCCGACGGACCAGGAGCCCCCCACGTGAGAACACCCATCCGTCTCGCCGCCGTGGTGGCGGCCGCCGTGCTCAGCGTCGGTGTCGCGGGCGTGCCAAACGCGCTGGCGGCCGACAACCCCTACGAGCGCGGCCCAGCCCCGACCACGACCATCCTCGACGCCTCCCGCGGCCCGTACGCCGTGTCCCAGGTCACCGTCTCGTCGCTGGTCAGCGGCTTCGGCGGCGGCGTCATCTACTACCCGACCACCACCGCCGACGGTACGTTCGGCGCGATCGCGATCTCGCCCGGCTACACCGCGGCCTGGTCGAGCATCAGTTGGCTCGGCCCGCGGATCGCCTCGCACGGCTTCGTCGTGATCGGCATCGAGACCAACAGCCGCTTCGACCAGCCGGCCAGCCGGGGCACGCAGTTGCTGGCGGCGCTGGACTACCTGACCAACAGCAGTTCGGTGCGCACCCGGGTCGACAGCACCCGCCTCGCGGTGGCCGGGCACTCGATGGGCGGCGGCGGCAGCCTCGAAGCCGCTTCGGACCGCCCGTCGCTGCAGGCCGCGATCCCGCTCGCGCCGTGGAACACCGACAAGACGTGGTCGGAGATCCGCGTGCCCACGCTGATCATCGGCGGCGAGAGCGACTCGGTGGCACCGGTGTCGTCGCACTCGATCCCGTTCTACAACAGCATCCCGGCGTCGGCGGAGAAGGCCTACCTGGAGCTCAACAACGCCAGCCACTTCTTCCCGCAGAGCGTCAACACGCCGACCGGGCGGCAGATGGTGGCCTGGCTCAAGCGGTTCGTCGACAACGACACCCGCTACGAGCAGTTCCTCTGCCCCGGCCCGAGCGGCAGCGCGATCGACGAGTACCGCAACACCTGCCCGAGCAGCTGAGCCCAGCCCGGACGAAGGCGCCCGTCGATAGACGGGCGTCTTTGTTGCGGGCAGCTTTCGGATGGGTGAAACTGGATACATGTTTGTTGCACCGGCAGTGCACATTCTCGCGGTGCGCGGGCCCGTGCTGCGCGGCCGGGCCCGCGAGCTGACCGCGATCGGCCAACTGCTGCGGCGGGCGGCGGCCGGCACCGGCGGCGTCCTGCTGATCGAGGGCGACCCCGGCTCGGGCCGCAGCGCCCTGCTCGCCCACGCCGCACGGCAGGCACCGGGCTTCACCCACCTGCGCGCGCCCGGGCTGCCGGGCGAGGCCGACCTCCCTTACGCCGCGCTGCAGCGCCTGCCCGTGCCGCTGCCCGCCCGCCGCGCGCGCACGGCCGAGCAGCGGCTGCGGCTGTGCACGGCGGTGTTCGAGGCGCTCGTCGCGCGCAGCCGCCGCGGGCCCGTGCTCTGCGTGGTCGACGACGCCGAGTTGGTCGACAAGCCGTCCCTCGAGGTGCTCGGGTTCGTCGCCCGGCGGGTCGCGGAGCACCGGATCGCGGTCGTCTTCGCCGGCACCCACCTGCCGCCGGTCGACGGCACCACCCGGCGGCTCGCGCCGCTCGACACCGTCACGGCGGCCGACGTGCTGGCCGACCACGGCCTGGCCGGGGACCTGGCGGATGCGCTGGTCGGGCTGGCCGTCGGCAACCCCGCGGCGCTGCACGACCTGGCCCGCGGGCTGACCCCGGCACAGCGCCGTGGCGTCGAGCCGCCGCCGGCCGGGCTGCCCGCCGAGGGTGCGCTGCCGCGGGCGTACCGGATGAGGCTCCGCGCCCTGCCCCCGGCCACCCGGCGGGCGTTGCTGCTGGTCGCGCTGGAGGACGGCCTCGACCCGGCGGTGCTGGCCCGGCTCGGCGGCGGCGCGCTGGCGGCGGCGGAACGGTCCGGCCTGCTGCGCGGCGCCGGCTTCGCGCACCCGGCGGCCCGCGAGGTGGTGTGCGCGGAGGCGACGCTGGCCGACCGGCAGCGGGCACACCGGACGCTGGCCCGCCTGCTCACCGGCGAGGCGCACAAGCTGCGCCGGCTGCTGCACCTGGCCGCCGCGACGCCGCCGACCGACGCCCGGCTGGCCGACGAGATCGAACGCGCGGCCGGGTCCGTGGTGGACTGCCGGGTCGGCTCGGTGGCCCTGGAACGTGCCGCGGAGCTGACGCCTCCGGACGGGCCGGCAGCCGCACGCCGGGCGGCGGCGGCCCGGTACGCCTGGCTCGGCGGCGACCCGGCCCGGGCGCGCCGGCTGCTGGCCCGCGCGGGCCCGGCGGGCGCGCTGCTCGCCGGCGAGATCGCGTTGCGGGGCGGCACGGCCGGCGAGGCGCTGGAGTTGCTGCTCGCGGCGGCCGACGAGCTGGCCACCCGCCGGCCGGATCAGGCGTGGCGCGCCTTGGTGCTGGCCGGCGAGGCGGTGTGTCTGGACGGCAACCACGGCCGCTACCGCGAGGTGCTCCGCCGGGCCGCGTTGTTGCGCCGGGCGGGCTGCGTCGACCCCGTGCGCTCGGCGCAGGTCGTCGGCCTGGCGGCGGTGATGCGCGGCGACCACGAACGGGCGCGCCCGGCGCTGCGTTCGGTGCTGGAACTGTCCACCTCGGACCCGGAGGTGCTGACCTCCGCGGCCACCGCCGGCCTGCTGCTCGGCGACGACGCCGCCGCGCACCGCACGCTGGAGCGGGCCGCGTCGCTCGCCCGGTCCAGCGGCGCGGTCGCGCTCCTGCCGCGGGTGCTGGAGCTGCGCACGTTCGTCGAGTACTGGACGGGTTCCTACGAGGCGGCCGCAGCCAGCGCGCGGGACGGTCTCGACGCGGCCCGGTCCTGCGGCCAACGCGCCGCGGCCGGCAACCTGGTGGGCCTGCTGGCCCTGCTGGCGGCGCTGCGCGGTGACGCGCCGGAGTGCATGCGCTGGATGCGCGAGCTGCGCTCGGGTTCGCACGCCAGCCGGCCGCGCGCGCTGGTCCAGTGGGCGCTGGCGGTGCTGGACCTGGTGGCCGGCCGCGCCGCCGACGCCCTGCGGCGGCTGTCCACGATGGCCGACCCGGCGTCGGGCAGCAGCACGGTGCTGATCCACATGACCGCGACGCCGTACCTGGTGGAGGCCGCTGCCGCCGCCGGCGACCCGGCGGCGGCCCGGGCCGCGGCGGCGGACTTCGACCGCTGGGCGGCGGCCACGGGCGACCCGACCCGGCGTGCCCTCGCGGCCCGCTGCCGGGCGCTGCTGGCCCCGCGCGGCAGCGCGGTCGCGCTGGCGGAGTTCGAGCAGGCGCTGCGGCTGCACCCGGCCGGCGGCGGCGACTTCGAGCGCGCCCGCACGGAGCTGCTGCTCGGCCGCGACCTGCGCCGGGCCCGGCACCCCCGCGACGCCCGCCCGCACCTGCACCGGGCGGCGGAGGGCTTCGCCCTGGTCGACATGCCGGTCTGGGCGGCACAGGCGACGACGGAACTGCGGGCGGCGGGCGAGTCCTGCGACCATCCGTCGCCGCCGGGCCTGACCCTGACGGCCCAACAGCAACGGATAGCCCAACTCGTGGCGGGCGGCGCCACGAACCGCGAGGTGGCGGCCCAACTCTTCCTCTCGACCCGCACGGTCGACCACCACCTGCGCAACATCTTCAGCCGCCTCGGTGTCCGCTCCCGGACGGAGTTGGCCCGCACACTGTGATATCCATCGTTGCGTGGCTGCCATCCGGGTGGAGACGACAGCGATCGCGGTGGCGACCATGCGCACCCTGGAGGCCGACGTCCCCGCGGCCCATCGCCTCTTCGACGACCCGATCTCGGCGCACCTGCTCACGGGCGTGCCGGCCTGGGTCGCCCGCCACCGCTTCGCCCGGCTGGCCCTCGGTCGCCTGGCCGAGACGGCGATGCCAGGTGTACGCGGGACCGCGATCTGCCGCACCCGCGTGATCGACGACTGGTGCCGCGCCGCCCTTGCCGACGGCGCGCAGCAGGTGGTCGTGCTGGGCGCGGGCCTGGACAGCCGCCCGTACCGGCTCGCGGAGTTCGGCGCGGTGCCGGTGTGGGAGGTGGACCTACCGGGCGCGCAGCCCTGAAGCGGGCGGCACTCGCACGCCTGCCGGACCCGCCGACCAACGTTCACTACCTGACCGCGGACGTCACCACGGACCCCCTGCCCGACACGTTGGCCGGCGCGGGCTTCGACGCGACGGCCCGCACGCTGGTGGTCTTCGAAGCGGTGGCGCAATACCTGCCGGCGGACGGCGTCGAGCCGACCTTCGCGTGGGCGGGCGCGCTGCCGCGCGGCAGCCGTCTGGTCTTCACCTACCTGCCGGGCACGGTCTGGCGCGAGCGCCCGCGCGCGTCACGCCGCTACGGCTGGCTGAGCGCCTACGAGCCGGCCGAGGTCCCGGCCCTGCTGGCCCGCCACGGCCTGACGCTGCGCGAGGACGTCGGCGCGGAGGCGTATCCGGCCCGCTACCCGCAACTCCACGGCCGCCGCCTCACGCTGCGCGAGATCGAGCGCGTCGTCCTCGCCGAGGTCGCCGGCTAAGCGGCCGTGAAGGCGGTCATCAGGCGGCGGACGGCGGTGGCCAGGTCCGCGCGGTTCTCCGGGGTGCCGGGGGTCGGGGCCGTGAGGGCGCCGGCGCCGACCATGCGGTCGAAGAGGAGGCCGTCGACGCAGGCCACGAAGTGGTCGCCGGCCTGGGACGGGTTGGCGACCCCGGCGGCTTCCATCAGCGTGCGGGCCTGGTCGCGGGACGCGCGGCCGTACTCGAGGATCGTGCGTAGCTCCGGGCGGTGGGTGGCCTCCAGCAGGCACGCGTAGCGGGCCAGGGTGCGTTCGCGGCCCGTCGTGAGCCACGTGTCCAGGACCCAGGCCACCGATTCCGCGAACTCCGCCGGCGGCGGGTCGAACGACCGGCCCGCGAGGTCCTCGTTGTCCAGGTCGGCCAGGCGGCGGACCAGGGCCTCGATCAAGGCCTTGCGGGTACGGAAGTACGCCGACGTCGTGCCGAGGGGTAGGCCCGCCCGGCCGTCGACCGCGCGGTGGGTCAGGCCGCGCATGCCCTGTGCCGCCACCACGGAGATCGCGGCGTCGGTGAGGTCGGTGAAGCGGGTCACGGGTGGCTCCTCTCTCTTCTACATCTGTAGTATGGTCTTCTACAGATGTAGAAGGAGGGGTCATGGCGACGGCGGTCGTGGTCGGTGCGGGGATCGGTGGGCTCAGCGCGGCGATCGGGCTGCGCCGGCGCGGCTGGGAGGTGACCGTCCTCGAGCGGGCGCCGCGGATCAGCGCCGTCGGTGCCGGGCTCACCCTGTTCGCCAACGGCATGCGCTCACTCGACGCGCTCGGGGTCGGCGACGCGGTGCGGGCCGAGGGTCAGGTCGAGGCCTCCGGCGGGCTGCGCACGCCGAACGGGCGATGGCTGGCCAGAATCGACGGTGCCGCGATGAACCGGGTGCTCGGCACCTCCGCCATCGGCATCCACCGGGCCACGTTGCACCGCGTGCTGCACGACGCGTTGCCGGCCGGCACCGTGGTCACCGGGGTCGAGGTCACCGACGTGCCGTCGGCCGATCTCGTGGTGGCCGCCGACGGCATCAACAGCGGGATCCGCGGCCGGCGGTGGCCGGAGGTCCCGCCGCCCGCCTACGCCGGTGCGACCGCTTGGCGCGGCGTGACCACCGAGCCGTGGCGCGGTCCGCTGGTCGTGGCGGTCACCTGGGGGCCCGGTGCCGAGTTCGGCATGGTCCCGCTCGGCGACGGCCGGGTCTACTGGTACGGCTCGGTCACCTCGCCGCCGGCCGCCTGGCACGACGACGAAATGGCCGCCGTCCGCGACCGGTTCGGCGGCTGGCACGAGCCCATCCCCGCGCTGATGAATGCGACCGACACGGTGCTGCGCGACGACCTCTATCACCTCGCGACGCCGGTCCCGTCCTATGTGCGCGGCAACGTGGCCCTGCTCGGTGACGCAGCCCACGCGATGACGCCCCACCTCGGCCAGGGTGCCAACCAGGCCATCGAGGACGCGGTCGTGCTCGCGCACACCTGCGACCCCGCGGGCGACCTGGACTCGGGGCTGGCCGCCTACGACGCACAGCGGCGGCCGAGGTCGCAACAGGTGGCGCGGGCCGCGTACCAGATGGGTCGGTTCGGTCAGGGTCTGCACAACCCGGTGGCGCTCGCACTGCGCAACGCGGCGATCCGCCTCACCCCACCTAGTGCCGGTTTGCGGTCGATGACCCGCTTCGCGCTGTGGAAGCCGCCCACGATCTAGTTACGCTGGTCGGATGGCGGACAGTCCGGTGGAGCGGCTGCGGGCCGAGCGGCGGGACACGGTTGCCCAGATCGAGACGCTGGGGCAGGTGGTCGACGGGATCGTGACCGCGCAGACCGGCACCGCGACCGACGACGAGCACGACCCCGAAGGGCAGACCATCGCGTACGAACGTGCGCAGGCGGGTGCCCTGCTCCAGCGCGCACGCGACCGGCTCGTGGCGATCGACGCGGCGCTGAGCCGGGTCGAGGACGACAGCTACGGCCGCTGCGAACGGTGCGGCGGCCCGATCCACCCCGACCGGCTGGCCGTGCTCCCGGCCGCCCGCACCTGCATCGACTGCGCCGCTTAGCCCTCGCGCGCCATCGGGAGCTGGGCGAGCACCTGCGTCTCGTTGCTCGGGTTGGGCGTGTCGACGCCGAGTTGCCGGAGCTGACCCTGCATGAACGCGACCAGTTGGGCCCGGTATTCGCGGTCGAACTGCTGCAGCGACTCGATCTCCTGCTGCAACGCCTCGCGCTGCGGCTGCAGGCTGCCGACCGCGTCCTCGTAGCGCCGCTGCGCGTCCTGGTCGAGCGCGTCCGCCGCGTCCTGCGCGTCCTGGGTGATCTGCTCGGAGTTGGCCTGCGCGTCGGTGACCAACCGCTCGGACGTCTCGTTGGCGTCCGCGACGACCTGCTCCGCGGTGGCCTGCGCCTCGGTCAACAGCCGCTCGCCCTCGCGGCGCACGTCGTCGGCGTGCGCGGCCGCGTCACGGGCCGACTGCTCGGCCGAGGAGCGCGCGTCGGCGAGGACCTTGTCGGCCTGCCGGCGCATCTCGTCGGAGTAGCCCTGCGCCTCACGGGCGACCTGGTCCGCGGACCGGCGCGCCTCCGCCACCATCTGCTCGGCCTGGCGCTGCGCCGCCGCGATGTGCTCGTCGGCGGTGCGCTGGGCGAGCGTCAACACGGCGAGCGCCTGGTGAGAGTTGGGGTCGCCGAATGCTTCAGCTGGCTCAGTCATATGATGCCCATTGTCCGGAGTCGTCCCACCGAACAGCCCCTTCACGCGGCCTTTTACCCGGTTGTCGGTCACCGGTCGACCTCCGTCCTCGCGCGGCCCGGTCGGGCGGACGCTATCAGGCCGGACCGACATTGTTCGAGGGGGAAGTCGACAGGTTCAACCCCTGCCGGGGTACGTTCGCCCCTGAATGTCCACGATGAGCGGAACTCCCGTAGAGGATTCTTTCCGCCAGATCGCCGGCCAACCGATCGATGTCGGGAACCAGACCATCCTGGACGGCGGCGCGTTCCGACGCGACCCGGACCCGCGCCAGTCGCTTCAGGAGGCCACCGGCACCAGTTCGCCGGCCGCCCAGAGCGGCAACTGGTCCGCGTAATGCGGGTCACCGGGCCGGCCGCTCGCGCCGAACGGCACGATCCACCGGCTCGCGGCGCGGTCGCCGAGATCCCAGACATACCGGGCCACCGGGCCGCGCCAGCAGGCGTCGGACATGCCGGGCACGCTGTACGTCGCCAGCACACAGTCGGTGTCACCGCCGAGCGCCGCGGTCGGCGCGCCGCCGGGCAGCGCCTGGATCGGCGCCAGCACGTGCCGCTCGCCCCAGGGCTGTGCGGGCTGCGCCGCGGCATCGTCGAGGGCTCCCGCGGCCAGCGGCGCACAGTCGCCCAGCCCGGCCAGCACGCTCTCCAGCGCGGTGCCGATCCGCCCCAGCGGGTCCGTCCACGGCGCGAACAGCTCGTCGTATGCCGAGGCCGCCCGTAACGGCGCCAACACCGGATGCTTGTGCAACCGCCGCACCAGAGCGGCGCGCCAAGCCGCGTAGGCCCCGGCGTCCACACTCGATGCGGCCATCACGCCGTCCCAGGCGAGCAGCCGGTCCAGCAGGTCGGCGGCCTCCCCGCGCACGGCGGCCGCCGCCAGCAGGTCCCGCAGCACCACGCCCGCCGTGTCCGTGTGGATCGCCGCGGGCGCGACACCGTCGGACACCAGCGAGCGGATCCGCCGCGCCCGGTGGGCCGGCGCGAAGTCGACCCCGAGCGCGGCCACCGCCGGCCGGCGGTCGTTGGCGTGCACCGCCACCTCGTGCACCGCCGCCTCCGGCAGGTCCGCGAACCCGCGCCAGGCATACCGGTCGTCCCAGGCGGGCACCGGCTCCCAGCGGCACCGCTCGTCGCGCACCGGCACCAGACCGGCGACCAGTTCCCGCACGTCGCCGGCGGTGTCCGCGACGAGCACGCTGTTGACCGGCTCGACCCAGCACCGCAGCGCCGCCACGACGTCGCCGGTGTTCCGCGCCCGCAGCAGCGGCAGCAGCGCGTCGAAGCCGAGCGCGGCCGTGGCCCGGCTGGGCGTACGCAGGCTGATCGCCTCACCCGTGCGCCGGTCGACGTCGACCACCGGCCCGCGCCGGGTCTCGATCACCTCGACCCGCTCGGCTGGAGCGTCCCGCACCGAGACGTGTTCGACGTGCACGCCGGCCGGCTCCCAGCCCGCCGGCCCGCGCACCGACACCTCGCCGCCTCGCCGGCGCAGCCGATCCCGATAGAGGTCCTGGTAGTCCGCCATCGCGTTGGTGATCCCCCAGGCGACGCCGCCGGCGTGCCCGAAGTGCGGCACGCCCGGCACGCCGGGGAACGCCAGCCCGACCACGTCGAACTCGGGGCAGGCGAGGCCGATCTGCTGGTAGACGCCGGGCAGCTCGAGCAGCCGGTGCGGGTCGCCCGCGATCACCGCCGGCGGCCCGGCCACCGCCCAGGCGTTGCTGCCGGACCCGCCGGGCTCGGCCGCCGCGAACAACGCGGTGTCGCCGAGCGCGGCGGCGAGATCGGCCCGCCACAGCTTGTGCGGGAACGTGCCGAACAGCGCGTGCTGCACGAGGAACACCCCCAGCGGTGTCCACGGCTGCCAGCGCCCCGGTCGGATGCCGACCGCGGCGAACTCCGGCGCGTCCGCCGCGGCCAGCCCCGCGTTGACCCCGTCCACGTAGGCCTCGACCCAGCGCCGCGTTTCCGGCGCCAGGCGGGCGAAGCACCGCCGGGCGGTGTCGTCGAGCCGCGAACGCCGGGCGAACCGGTCCCACGGCAGCTCCGCCGGCCCGAGCACCGCCGCCAGCCGCCCCTGCGAGCGCAGCCGCTCCACCTCGATCTGCCAGGCCCGGTCGATCGCGGTGACCTGGCCTTGCAGGTGGGCGAGCCGGTCGGCGTCCGGTGCCCAGAGGTGCGGGATGCCCCACTCGTCGCGTCGTACCGTCATCGCCCGGCGATCGGGTTGGCCAGCGTGCCGGCGAAGATGAGCGAGCCGGCCTGGTCCGTGAGGTCGACCATCTGCAGCGTGTTGCGCAGCTGCAGCCGGTTGAGGCACGAGTGGTTGAACTCGGGCCGGTCCAGCGCGAGCCGCCCGCGCAGGTCCGGGTGGTCCGCGCCGTGGGCGGCGACGCACTCGCCGACCAGCGCCCAGAACCGCTCCCAGGGCAGCACGCCGTCGCCGTCGAGGATCCCCGCGAGGTGCCGCAGGAAGCCGTCGAACACGTCGGTGTGCAGGGCCAGCGCCTTGACGTCGTCGGACACGTCGATCCGGATCCGCTCGATCGCCGCCGGCAATGGCCGGTCGACACTCATCACCGCGACCTCCTCGCCGATGTCCTTCATGAACACCCGGGTCGGCACGTGCCCGTCGAGCACCAGGATCACGTTCTCGCCGTGCGGCATGAAGGCGAGATCGTGCCGCAGGACGCAGTGCACGACCGGGCGCACGTAGGCCCGCAGGTACGCCGCGACCCAGCGCTCGGCCGGCAGACCGGACGCGGCGACCAGCTCGGCGACCAGCGAGCGGCCGGCCCGGTCGCGGTGCAGCAGGCTGGCCATCGTCGCGAGGCGCTCGCCGGGCGCCAGCCGGGGCACGGGGCTCTCCCGCCAGAGCGCGGCGAGCATCCGCTGGTGTGCGGAGGCGAAACCGCTGCGGTGGTACGCGTCCCCGGTGTAGCCGACCGACGCCAGCTCGCGCAGGACGCCGAAGCCGCAGTCCCGCAGGGTGTCGTCGCCCGCGACGACCTCGGCCACCCAGTCGTTGATCGGTGGCGTGGCGCGCATGTAGGCGGGGGAGAGGCCGCGCAGGAAACCCATGTTCTGGATCGCCAGCGCGGTCTTCACGTAGTGCCGGTCGGGCCGGTCGGTGTTGAAGAACGTCCGGATCGACTGCTGCGCCCGGTAGCTGTCGGGCCCGGTGCCCAGCGGCACGATCGACCGCCGGGCCACCTCGGGCGCGAACGTGACGGCGTGCTTGTGCTCCCACTGCCAGGGGTGCGCCGGTAGGTAGCGGTAGTCGGCCGGGTCCAGCCCCAGGGCGCGCAGCCGCGCGGCGAACCGGTCCAGCGTGTCCGCACCGAGCTCGTCGGCGTAGAGCGCGTCCTCGGTCACCCCGTCGCCAGCGGTGAAGGCGCTCTCCGCCTTGCGCACCGCGAGCCAGACCAGCCGGACCGGTCGGCCCGCCTCGGGTGCGTACGCCTCGTGGTCGGCGAGCCCGAAGCCGATCCGCCCGTTGTTGGCCACGAAACCGGGGTGGCCCTCGGTCATCGCCGCCTCGATCGCCTGGAAGTCCGCGTGCACCAGGTCGGGCGCGGTGAACCGCTCGTGCGTGTGCTTCCAGGCGGCGCCGGCCAGCGTGGCGGCGATCTCCTCCAGGTAGGTGCCGACCAGCCGGTCCGGGATGCCGAGCGTGCCCGCCAGCGAAGCGACGAACGCCATCGCGTCCACGGGCTCGCCGTCCGCGCGGGCCAACGACTCCGGGTCGACCACCCAGTGCTCCAGCCCGTAGCGGCGGGCCTGGAAGCGGTGGCCGTGGACGGCGTAACCGTCGTCGCCGTCTCTCTCCGGTGTCAAGATCCGCTCGTGGCTGAACTCCGCGATCGCCTTGGCGACCAGCCGGCGGTGGGCGACGGCCATCGTCTCGGGCGTCAGGTGCGCGGGCGGTGCCGGATCGGTCCGGGTGTACGCCTCGCGGGTGCAGAAGCTCAACAGCGCCACCTTGTCGGAGAGCTGGACCCGGCGCTCGACTTCGAAGCCCACCTCGGCGTTCTTGCGCGCGATGGCCTCGTTGCGCGCGTCGGGCTCGACCACGACGCGGCGGGCCAGCGGGTCCGCGAAGACGAACGACATCACCGCCCGCATGACGGCGGAGGTGAGCCCGTGCCGGACGGGCGCGCCGGGTGCCGGCGGTGCGACGAGCACGTGCATCCCGACGTCGCCGTCACCCACGACGTAGTGCGCGGCAAGCTCGCTGTGCGCCGGCTCGTAGGTCTCGGCCAGGAAGACGGGCTCGCCGTCGAGCCGGCCGAGCCAGGCGTCGCGGTGGGGGTCGGCCTCGATCTCCGCGTACGCCTTGCGGACGGCCTCCACCGAGGCGCCCTGCATTCCCCAGTAGACGGATCTCGGATGGGTCACCCAGCCGTGCAACAGCTCCGCGTGCGCGTCGAGGTCGAGGGGTTCGAGGGTGAACGTCACGATGCCACCTCCGCCAGCGCCGGCGCGCCGAACTCCTGGAACGCGATCCGTTCCTCGACGGGGTAGACCTCGCGCCCGGTCAGGGCGCGGACGATGACCGAGTTGCGGTAGGCGCCCATGCCGAGGTCGGGTGCGGTCAGGCTGTGCGTGTGCTCCTCGGCGTTCTGCACGAAGATCTCGTCGCCCGCGTGGTCGACGGCGTAGCCGAGGGAGACGTCGTAGCGGCCGCGCTCGTCCCAGCGGATCCGGTCGCGCACGGGCGCCAGGAAGCCGGGCACGCGCGGCCGGTAGCCGGTGGCCAGCACGAGCCCGGCCGTCTCGGCGGTGAAGGACCGGCCCTGCTCCCCGTGGCACAGGTCGAGCACGTAACGTTCACCGTCGAACCGGGCCGCGGTGACCTCGACGCCCGTGCGCAGCGTGGTCCGCGCGTCTCCTCGCTCGTACAACGTGTCGAAGATCGTGTCGACCAGGTCGCCGCTGATGCCCTTGTAGAGGTTGCGCTGCTCGCGGCCGAGCCGGTCGCGGCTCGCCGCGGGCAGGGCGTGGTGGTAGCGGACGTACTCCGGCGAGGTCATCTCCAACGTCAGCTTCGTGTATTCCATCGGGAAGAACCTCGGCGACCGGGTGAGCCAGGTCAGGTGGTAGCCGTGCGCGTCAGCGCCCGGCAGCAGATCCAGGTAGATCTCGGCGGCGCTCTGTCCACTGCCGACGATCGTGATGGAGTCGAGCCTCTGCAGGCGCGCCTTGGCCGCCAGGTAGTCGGCGCTGTGCACGACCGGGCCGGGCAGGCCGTTCAGGGCGGCGGGGACGTGCGGCGCGGTGCCGATGCCGAGCACGAGCCGGCGCGCCAGCACCGTCTCGACCGCGCCGGCGGAGAGCACCCGCAGGGCGTACGCGCGGCTGGTCCGGTCGTAGTCGACGCGTTCGACCCGGCTGCCGAAGCTGATCGCGGGGAGCTGGGCTGCCGCCCACTGGCAGTAGGCGTTGTACTCGGCGCGCAACGGGTAGAAGCTCTCGCGGATGTAGAAGCGGTAGAGCCGGCCGGTCTGCTTCAGGTAGTTGAGGAACGAGAAGCGCGAGGTCGGGTCGGCCAGCGTGACCAGGTCGGCGAGGAAGGGCACCTGGATCGTGGCGCCGGGGATCATCAGGCCCGGATGCCAGTCGAAACCGTCCCGCTGCTCGAAGAACACACCGTCCACATCGGGCAGATCGGCGGTGAGGCAGGCGAGCCCCAGGTTGAACGGGCCGACGCCGACGGCGGCGAAGTCGTGGATCCGCATCACACCACCGCCGTGGCCAGGCGGGGGTCATCCTCCGCCAACAGCAGGTCGCCGGCTGCGCGTACCCGGTGCAGCACCGTCCGTAGGTGTTCGACCGTGGTCATCGGGTTGAGCAGCGTGAACTTGAGCCAGGGGCGGCCTTCCCGGGTGGTGCCGGCGATGATCGCCTCGCCCTCGGCGAAGAGCCGGGCCCGCAGCCGCGGTGTCAGCGTGTCGCAGGCGGCGTCGTCCAGGGCGGCCGGGCGGTAGCGGAACAGCACCGTGCTCAGCGTCGGCGCGGCGGCCACCTCGAACTCGGGGTCGTCGGTGAGCAGCCCGTGCGCGTCCTCGGCGAGGTCGACCACGCGGTCGAACATCGCGCCGAGCTGTTCGGCGCCCACCGTGCGCAGCGTCATCCAGAGCTTGAGGGCGTCGAACCGGCGGGTGGTCTGGAGGCTCTTGTCGACCTGGTTGGGCACGCTGGCCGTGCGCGGGTTGAGGTAGTCGGCGTGGTGGGCGATCCGGCGCATCGCGGCCGAGCGGCGCACGATGATCGCGCTGGAGCTGATCGGCTGGAAGAAGCTCTTGTGGAAGTCGACGGTGACCGAGTCGGCCCGTTCGATGCCGTCGAGCAGGTGCCGGCGGCGGGCGGAGACGAGCAGGCCACAGCCGTACGCGGCGTCGACGTGCAGCCAGACGCCGCGGCGGGCGCACGCGTTGGCGATGTCGGCGATCGGGTCGACGCAGCCCAGGTCGGTGGTGCCGGCGGTGGCGACCACGGCCATCGGCACGAGCTTGTAGGCGACGAGGTCGTCCAGCGTGCGGGTCAGCGCGGCCGGGTCCATCCGCCCGGCGGCGTCGGTGCCGACGGGCACCACGGCGTCGCGGCCGAGCCCGAGCAGGATCGCCGCCTGGGTGACGCTGAAATGGGCCTCGGCGGTGGCGAGGACGCGCATCCGGGACAGGTCGGTGGCGGCGCTGGCCTCCCGGGCGAGGAGCAGCCCGTGCAGGTTGGACTGCGTGCCCCCGCTGGTGAAGACGCCGTCGGCGTCAGGGCCGAACCCGATGCGGCCGGCGGCCCAGTCGACCAGCCGCCGTTCGATCAGCGTGCCGGTCGTGCTCTGGTCGTAGGTGTCGACCGAGGAGTTGACCGCGGCGAGCAGCACCTCGGCGCTGAGGGCGGGCAGGGCGACCGGGCAGTTGAGGTGTGCGACGTAGCCGGGCTCGTGGAACCAGACCGCGTGGTCGAGGTAGAGGCGGGCGACCTCGTCGAGGGCGGCGTCGGTGTCGCCGAGCGGCCGGTCCAGGTCCACGGCGTCGACCAGGCCCTGCAGGTCGGTCAGGCTCGCGCCCGAGTAGGGGCGGCGCACGGTGCGTACGCGTTCCGCCACGGCTTCCGCCGCGCGCGCGACGTCGTGCTGGAACGTTGCCACTGTGGACCGGCCGAACAGGTGCGGAGTTGGGGACTCCAACACGACCTCCCTTTAGGTTAGCCTTGCCTAACTCGGGCAAGACGTTACCTGGCGGAGGCGTGAAACGGAATCGCTCGTTGCGGGTTTCCGCAACCGCTCTCGCCGTGACCGTGCCGTCGCTGGCACGGTCGGCGCATGAAGTTACGAATTCTCTTCGTTGCACTGCTCGTGACCGTGACGGCGCTGACCGGCGGCGCCGCGCGTGGCCCGGTCGGGCCCGACGTCGGCTGGCCGACCCAGGCCTGTGTCAAAGGCACGATGGAGCCGATGGAGCTCGAGTTCCAGCTCCGGCTGACGGGCGACCTCTCCTGCGGCATGGCGAACCCACCGGGGCGTTGGGGGATCGCCCGCTTCATCCCGGGTCTCGCCTTCGGCGAGGTCGCCGAGCTCTACGACTACGCGCCGTTCGCGCCCACCACGTACTCGCTGACGAAGTCGGTGCCGTGGAACGGCACGGGCTACCTGTGCCTCGTGTCGGATCCGAACACCCGGCTGGCGTGCGTGTCGGTGAAGGCGCAGAGCTGGGTGATCGTGAGCACTGCGGTGGTCCCGGTCGACCATCCGGGCGTCAGCCTGCCGATCGTCCACAGCCCGCGCGGCGTCGAGCCGCCCACCTGCGGCACCTGCTGGTGAGCCGGATCATCGATCGCCCACGACCCGGAGGAACTCGAAGCTGTCGGCCGTGTGGGAGCCCGGCTGGGGACGGAAGACCACGAGGCGCTGGCCGGTGCTCTCGCTGCGGACGTAGTCGCACTGCACGTCGAGGTTGCCCGCCCGCGGATGGACGATCAGCTTGCGGGTGCTCTGCAGCGGGTCCACCTGCATGTCGCTCCAGTAGCCGGCGAACTCCGGGCTGGCCGCCCGCAGGTCGGCGACCAACTGCTCCACGACGACGTCGGGGCCGCGGCGGGCGGCGGCGGCCCGGAGGTCGGCCACGTAGCCCCGACCGACCGACTCGTGCTCCTCCGGCGCGTTCAGCGCACGGGACTCCGGGTCGGTGAACCACCGCCAGACCACGTTGCGCGACCGCTCGTCGCCGTCCGTCCAGCGGCCGAACAACGCCTTGGCCAGCGCGTTCTGCGCGAGCACCGTGGTCAGGTCGTCAACGATCTGCGCCGGCACCTCGTCGAGGGAGTCGAGCAGGAACAGCAGCGCCGGGTCCACGTACCCGGTGACGGCCCCTGGTTTCGGTGTCGCATAACCGCCCAGCCGGTAGAGGTAGTCGCGCTCCTCGACCGACAGGCGCAGCGCTCGCGCCAGCGACCCGAGCAGCGCCTCGGACGGCGTGCCGGCCCGGGACTGTTCGAGGCGCTCGTAGTAGTCGACGGACAGGTTCGCCAGCAACGCGACCTCTTCCCGGCGCAGGCCCGGGGTGCGGCGCCGGCCGCCCGACGGGATGCCCACGTCGGACGGCCGCAGCGCCTCCCGGCGACTGCGCAGGAAGTCACCCAACTCCCCGCGTGCCACAGCTCTCACTCCTCGATGGCCGCCATGCCCTCGGGCGTGTAGCGGGCACCGGCCGCGGCGCCGACCGGCACCGCCTCGCTCAGCTCCGCGAGCAGCGCCGGGGTCAGCTCGATCCCCGCTGCGGCGACGTTGGCCTCGAGGTAGGTGCGGCGTTTGGTGCCCGGGATCGCGGTGATGCCCCGTTCCATCACCCACGCTAGTGCGAGCTGGGCCGGGCTGACACCTTCCCGGTCCGCGACGGCGCGGATGCGGTCGACGAGCACCAGGTTGCGTTCGAGGTTGCCGTCGGCCATGCGGGGCCACGTCCGCCGGAAGTCGCCGTCCGGCACGTCGGCCAGGCTGCGGATGGTGCCGGAGAGAAAACCACGGCCCAGCGGGGAGTACGCCACGAAGCCCACGCCCAGGTCGCGGGTGGTCGCGAGCACACCGTTGGCCTCGACGTCGCGACTGAACAACGAGTACTCGGTCTGCACCGCCGACAACGGCGCGGCCGCGTGGGCCCGGCGGATGCTCGCCGGCGACGCCTCGCTGATGCCGAGGTAGCCGACCGTGCCCTCGGCGACCAGCTCACCCAGGGCGCCGAAGGTCTCCTCGACCGGCACGGCCGGGTCCACCCGGTGCAGGTAGAGCAGGTCGATGTGGTCGACGCCGAGCCGGCGCAAGGAGCGCTCGACCGCGATCCGCAGGTACGCGGGCTGCCCGTTCGCGGGGCCGACGATCCGGTCCTCGTCGTCGAAGGTCCGGCCGCCGACCTTGGTGGCGATCACCGCCTCGTCCCGCCGGCCGGCCAGCGCGCGGCCGAGCAGCCGTTCCGCGTTGCCGAGGCCGTAGAAGTCGGCGGTGTCGAACATGGTCACACCGAGGTCGAGCGCGCGGTGGATGGTGGCGGTGGACTCGGCGTCGTCGGGGGTGCCGTACGCGGCGGTCAGGCCGAACGTGCCCAGTCCCTCGACGGATGCGGTCAGGCCCTGCCGGCCGATCGCGTGTGTGCGTAACGTCATGGGATCCACGGTGCGCCCGGCGGCGGCACGTATCGGCGCCCCGGTTATCCCCGGTCCGCGAGGGCGACGTTGCGTCAGGTGTAGAGCAGGTCTCACGCGGTTGACACCTCGGCGCGGGCGACCGTAGCGTCCGGGGCAGACGTGACGACGGTTGGAAGCCGGTGCAACTCCGGCGCGGTCGCGCCACTGTGACCACGCGTACGCGTGGAAGTCAGACCCTCCGCCGTCACCGAAACCCATCGTGGGACGCGTGATCCCGAGGAGGTTCGCCCCGTGTCCAGCATCTCGTCTTCCGCCACCCCCCGCCCGGCCGTCCAGCCGGTGGCCATCCCGTGGCGTCAGCTCCAGCCCTGGCTCCTGTTCGGTGCCGTGCTGGCGATCGCGCTGCTCTACTTCGTCGGCACCGAGCAGGGCGTGTTCCACCTGATCGGCGGCAGCTCGGTGCACGAGTTCGTGCACGACGGCCGCCACCTGCTCGGCTTCCCCTGTCACTGACGGGCGGGGCATCGTGCTGTCCCCCCGTTCCCTGCTGATCCGCGGCATGCTGGTGGGACTGGCCGCAGGCGTGCTCGCGTTCGTGTTCGCCTACCTCGTCGGCGAGGGCCCGATCGACGCGGCGATCGCGTTCGAAGAGGCCCATTCCGAGGCGGCGGTCGGCGAACCGGAGCTCGTCAGCCGCACCGTCCAGAGCACCCTCGGCCTGCTCACCGCCACGCTGATCTACGGCGTGGCGCTGGGCGGGATCTTCTCGATGGTGTTCGCGGCCGCCTATGGGCGGCTCGGCCGGCTCGGGCCGCGGGCGACCGCGGCGCTGGTGGCGCTGGCCGGATTCGTGACCGTGGCGCTGGTGCCGTGGCTGAAGTACCCGGCCAACCCGCCGGCTACCGGTTCCGCGGACTCCATCGGCCGGCGTACGTCCCTGTATTTCCTCATGTTGGTGATCGCGCTCGCTTCCCTGGCGCTCGCGATCTACATCGGACGGTCGCAGGTGACGCGGTTCGGCCTGTGGAACGCGGCGATCCTCGGAGCCGGCGCGTTCGTGGCCGTGATCGCGGTCGCGCAGGTCCTGCTGCCCTCGATCGAGGAGATCCCCGACGGCTTCTCGCCGTTGGTGCTCTGGAACTTCCGGCTCGCGTCGCTCGGCACGCAGGTCGTCGTGTGGGCGGCGCTCGGGCTCGGCCTGGGCGCCGTCGTCGAGCGTGGCCTGCGCCGGGAGTCGGTGCTCAGCGCTCACTGAGATGCAAGGAACGGACCGTTATTAACGCTATGCGTTAATAACGGTCCGTTCCTTGCATCTCAGTGGTCGTGGTCGGCGGGATGGTGGTGCGGCAGCTGGGCGGCGCCGACGGCGTGCTCGTGGAACGGCAGGGCGATCCGGTATTTGCAGGTGTCGCAGTTGGCGCGGATGTCACCGCCGAGCGCTTCGCGGTAGCGCTCGACCACGATCTCGGCGAGGCCGTCACAGTCGCCGATCACCTCGGCCGTGCGGACCTCACCGCCGCGCGCCGCCGACCACTCGGCCGCCTGTGCGGCGACCCGGCGCGGCAGCACGCCGGTGAAGAGGAAGTAGGGCAGCACGACGATCCGTGCGGCGCCCAGGGCCCGGCAGCGGTCGAGGCCCGCGAGCACGCCCGGCTCGGCGAGGGAGACGAACGCGTACTCGACGCCGGCCACCGCGGTCGTCTCCGCCAGCAGCCGGGCCACCTTGGCCACCTCGGAGTTGGCGTCCGGGTCCGTCGAGCCGCGCCCGACCAGCAGCACGGTGGTCTGGGGTCCGGCGCCGGCCGTCGCGAGCCGCTCGCGCAGCAGCGCCAGCACGCCCGGATGGGGGCCGAGCGGGCGACCGTAGGCGAAGCTCAGACCCGGATGCCGGGCCCGTTCGGCGGCCAGCGACCCGGGGATGTCGCCCTTGGCATGGCCGGCGGCGACGAGCATCAGGGGTACGCAGGCCAGCCGCCGGGCACCGTCGCGGACGAGTTCGCCGACCGCGTCCTTGACGGGCGGCGGCGACAGCTCGATGAAGCCGCCGGCGACGGGCACGTCAAGGCCGCGGCCGACCCGGGCGACGAAGCGGCGGAAGTCCTCGGCGCCCTCCGGGTCGGTGGTGCCGTGGCCGGCGATGAGCAGGGGAGTGGTCATGCGAGTGGGTCTCCGTACAGCAGGGCGTTGACGGCGGCGGCGGCGACGGCGGCACCGCCGCGCGCGGACCGGTTGGACAGTTGCGGCAACGCGGTGCCGCGCAGTGCTTCCTTGGACTCGGCCGCGCCGACGTAGCCGACCGGCAGGCCGATCACCAGCGCGGGCCGGACGTCGAGCCGGATCAGCTCGGTCAGCGCGGTCGGCGCGTTGCCGATCACCCAGACGGCGCCGTCCTTGTGTGCTGCGGCCGCGAGCCTGATGCCGGCGGCCGATCGGGTCATCCCTGTCTCGCGCGCCAGGGCGGCCGCCTCCGGTGCTGCCACGAGGCAGGTCGCCGGATAGCGCGTGACGCCGGCCGCGACCATCGTCACGTCGGTGACGAGCGGGGCGCCGCCGGCCAGCGCGGCCTTGCCGGCCGCGAGCGCGGCCTCGTCGGTGACCAGGTCGTCGAGCCAGCCCGGGTCCGCGGTGGTGTGGATGATCCTTTCGACCACGTCCCGGGTGTACGGCGGCAGCCCGGAGGTGTCGGCCGCAGCGCGCAGGATCCGGTAGGACTCGGCCTCGATCGGGTGGACGGTGCGCTTCACGACAGCCACGCGTACTCCCGCGGTGTGACCATCCGCCCGGCCGCCAGCCGGCTGCGGCTCGACCCGACCAGCACGACGGATCGCATGTCCACGATGGACGGATCTGCGGTGAGCGCCGCCAGCGTGGTGAGGTGCACGTGCTGGCCCGGCCTTGACGCGTCGCGGACGACGCCGACCGGGGTGCCGGGCGGCCGGTTGGTGGCGAGGATCGCCAGGGCTTCGTCGAACTGGGCGATCCGGGCGCGGCTGCGCGGGTTGTATAGGCAGGCGACCAGGTCGGCGGCGGCCACGGCGCGCAGCCGGTCGGCGATCACCGCCCAGGGCGTGTGCAGGTCCGAGAGCGAGACGTAGGCGTGGTCGTGCCCGAGCGGCGCGCCCAGCAGTGCGCTCGCGGCCAGTGCCGCGGTCACCCCGGGCACGGCCTCGACGTCGACGTCGTTCCCGGCCAGCTCCAGCGCCGGCGAGGCCATCGCGTAGAGGCCGGCGTCGCCGGACCCGATCAGCGCGACCGCGTGCCCGGCAGTGGCCAGCTCGACGGCCTCCCGAGCACGCTTGGCCTCCTCACCCAGCACGGACGCGACGATCCGGGCGCCGGGGGAGAGCAGGTGCCGCACCTGTTCCACGTACTGGTCGAGGCCGACCACGACCGAGGCCCGACGCAGGGCGGCGGTGGCCCGGGGTGTGCGCAGATCCTCGGCACCGGGCCCGATTCCGACGATGGTCAGCCGGCCGCGCGGCACCAGCCGGGCGACGGCGGCCGTAGCGGTCGGGGTGACCTGCTTGGGCACGACGAGGTCGGCGCCCCGTCCGGCCTCGCGGGCGGCCCGCAGCGCGGCTGCCTCGGCCACGCTCGGTGTGCCGACCGCGGCCCGCACGACCTCCGACGGTGTCGGCACGTCCTCCTCGGCAAGCGCTTCGGCTGGGAACGTCAGCAGGGGCCAGCCGCGCGCGGCGGCGAGGGCCAGGATGCCGTCCTCGTCGGCCTTGACGTCCACAGTGGCCAATGCACGCACGGACGCCGCGTCGAGCCCGCCGGCAGCGAGCGCGGCATCCACCACGGCGGCGACCGCCTCGGCGGTGACGCCTCGACTGGCACCGACACCGACGACGAGCGAGGGCGGCCGGTAGACGAGGTCGCCGGCAGCCTCGACCCGGTCGGAGACGACCAGGCGCACCGGGTCGGCACCTGCCGGTAGCGGTGGCACCGGCCAGGTCGCGTCGGAGACGACGACCGCGCCGGCGCCGTCGAGCAGCGCGCGGGTCACCCGGGCGACCGGAGCCGGATCCACGAGCCGGAATCCGAGATCGGCGCCGAACCCGTCGAGCGGCGGGAGGCCGGCACTGTCGGTGGCGGTGGTGACCACCGGCTGCGCACCGAGCAGCGCCGCGATCCGCCGCGCGGCGTCGTTGGCGCCACCGTCGTGCCCGCCGGTCAGCGCCACCACGAACCGCCCGGGCTCGTCGACGCAGATCACGCCGGGATCGGTGTGCTTGTCCACCAGCAACGGCGCGATCAGCCGCACGGTCGCCCCGGTGGCGAGAAAACAGACCACGACGTCGTGCGCGCCCCAGGCGGCGTCGAGCTGCTCGCGCACAGGCCCGTCGTGGACACGCACCTCGCCGGGCCAGGCCTGCGCGAGCCGCGCGGCCATCGCTTGTCCTGCCGCGGTCGCGGCCACGACGCCGATCATCGCGAGCCCCATACCAGTGTCACGG
>NZ_BONC01000095.1 GCF_016862515.1 Asanoa iriomotensis | reverse complement strand
CCCCGAACGACAACGGGCAAGGTCATCAAACACGAACTGCTGTGATCTGACCGCGGCGTCCGCGCGTGGTCTGCCGGTCGCGCCGACGAGGCAGGCTACGCCGCGCGGCGCGACGTGCATTTCGTGCTGTGACTGCCCCGAACGCCAACGGACAAGGTCATCAAAGTCGAGCACCCACCCCGCCGCGCCATCCATGTGATCTATATGAACTCGGCGGGTGGCTTCCCAGAACGAGACGCACAGCTGGAACCACGGGTGATCGGTCGTAGCGTCGTCCGTCGTCTGCTGGTCGCGGTCGCCGTGCGCGGCCAGCGTCACGTGCGCGTTGCCGCAGGCCGAGGTCGTGGGCGCCAATAGCGCCGGCAACAGTGCCGACAGCTCGACGAGCAGGACCACGCGGAGTTCGTAGGCTACGAGCCGGTGCAGGATTGCGGAGGTCGCCGGCAAGATCCCGGCAAGATCGGCCGCGAACGCGGTCCGCGCGCAGCCTACTACTGTGGGTAACTGACGCTTCGAGATCCTGTCCGGGTGGGCGCGACAAATGCCACACACCGTGCATACCGGGTGGACGATCGTCGCCGAGAGTAGTCACTATCGGTGAATGCTCGATGGCCGAATCCCCGGCAGTGGCGGTGCTGACCACACCGGTCCACTGGGTCGCATCCTGCACTTCGACGACATGGACGTGCCGTCCGACGTCGTCGACGCCCTGGCGCTGTCCAGCTTCGTCTCCGGCGATCAGCCGTGGGCGCGGACCAAGCGCCTGGACCGGGTACGCACCGATGCTTCCCTCCTCCCACCCGGCGCGAAGCTGGCCCGGGTCGCGGTCGACGAGGGCCGCGACGCGCGGTTGGCGATCGGCGAGGGCTGGACGGTCCGCGCGGTCCGCTGGCGCACCGGCGGCGCGTCGATCACGGTGACCGCCGTCACCGAGGAGCTGGCGGACTCGGTGCTGGCCGAATGCACGGCCGGCGCCACCGAACCCGCGGTAGTCGACACCGGCGAGGTCGAGATCGGCTTCTGGCACCAGTCGCAGATGGGCCCGACCCGTACCGCCCGCAACGTGGCCTGCGACGACTGGTCCACGATCCGCGACAACTACGAGAAGTCGGCCGGCGAGGCAATCGACCGCCTGGCCGACCTCACCCCCGCGACGGTGAACGGCCGCCTGCTGATCATGCACGGCAGCCCGGGCACCGGAAAGACCACCGCGCTCCGCGCACTGGCCCGCGCCTGGCGCGACTGGTGCCAGGTCGACCTGGTGATCGACCCGCAGCAGCTGTTCACGGACCCGGCCTATCTGGCCAAGGTCGCGGCCGGCGGCCCGACCGACAGCCGCCGCTGGCGCCTGCTGCTCCTGGAGGACAGCGACGACCTGATCCGCGCGGACGGCCTGACGACCAACACCCAGCAGCTGTCGCGCCTGCTCAACCTGACCGACGGCCTGCTCGGCCAGGGCGGCAACGTGATCGTCGCGGTGACCACCAACGAGAAGATCGGCCGCCTGCACCCCGCGGTGCTGCGCCCGGGCCGGTGCATGGCCCAGATCGAGGTCGGCCCCCTGCCGTACGAGCAGGCCACGGCCTGGCTCGGCAGCTCAACCGGCGTCGCCGCCTACGGCGCGACGCTCGCGGAACTGCTCGCCCTGCGCGACGGCAGGCCATCGGTGACCACACCCACAACGCCTGCTCCCAGCGGCTTCTACCTCTGACGAAGCAACCGCACCCCGCGGACCCCACCTCGGCGTGGCTCGACGCGCGGCCCAACTCGAGCGTGCCCACTCGCCGCGCGACCCGTGCCCACTCGCCGCACGACCGGGTCCGGCAACATGCCCGCGGCGTAGGCCGCGCGCCATCGTTGCGGGCTCGTCTGTGGCGTCGCACGAGCGATTGGGGATTGCAGGCGTCGCTAGCTTGGCTCGTCGGTCGGGACGTCCAGCTTCATCGCGTAGGCGTCGCGCAGGGAATCCCAGCCGTGGGCGCGGGCCTCGTTGCCGCGGATGGGGCCCACTGGGTTGCCCGCGAGTAGTCGGTCGGCGACGTCTAGACAGATGTGCCAGCCGGCGGCTACCTGGGGGATCCACGAGCGGTCGGCGACCGTGTGATGGAGAGTGAGGCGCGTGCCCGACTCGGTGCGTGTCAACTCCCAGCGGAGCAGATCGGTGCCCCAGCTGTAGGCCAGCGCGCGTTCCGGGTCGACCAGTGTCACCTCGACCGCCATGTCGACGTGTTCGTCGCCGTCGATCATCGTGAGGGTGGCCGGGCCGGTCGTATCCAGGTCGCGGTCGGCTGTGTAGGGCGCCCACTCGCCCAGGTCCGCAGGTTTGGTCAGCGCTCGCCACACGCGGGCCGTCGGGTGTGGGAAGTCGCGGATGAACACGAGCGTCCAGCGGCCGTCGGTCGCTTGTTCGGCGCGCGCGTCTGCCAGTGTGCTGGGTTCGTAGGTCTCCATCACTGCTCCATCGTGTCGAGATGGCGCGCCAACTTGTCGAGATGCTTCGTCCATAGTCGACGGTAGGGCGCCAGCCATTCGTCGAGCGCCGCGAACTGGGCCGGCTCGACGTGGTAGATGCGCTGTTGCGCCGCGCTGCGGGACGAGACGAAGCCCGCGTCGCGCAGCACCTTGAGGTGCTTCGACACCGTGGGCTGGCTGATCGTCAGCGCGGTGACCAGCTCGCCGACGCTGCGGTCGGCAACCCTCAGCTCGTCGAGGATGCGGCGGCGGGCCGGCTCGGCGAGCACCGCGAAGGCGTCAACAGGCACGTACCCAATATGGCTCTTCAGGCATATGCCTGTCAAGACATATGCGCACCTCACGCCGCGCCGCGCTGGTTCGCTCCGCGCCCGGGACCGCGCGCGGCTCGCGGCGGAGGCCGCGCGCACCCACTGCTGGTGCGGGTCAGCAGGCCCAAGGGATCGGACATCATCCCTCCTTTGTGGAGCGCCGCGGGAGCGACCGCGCACTGCCGCCGATGACGCCTCGCGACCACCTTGTTTCGCTCGTCGTCGGTCATGGATGCATCGTGGCGCAAGGGTGTGACAGAAAACCGCGCGGCGACTGCCGTCGCTGGTTATCCACAGCCTCTTTATCGCAGGCGACAGACCACCTGCCGCCTCGTTAGGCTCGGCGCCATGTCACGGGTGGTGGTAGTCAGCGGCGGCGGCACGGGCATCGGTCGAGCGGTGGCCGCATCCTGCGCCAAGGAAGGCGACACGGTGGTCATCGTCGGCCGGCGGGCCGAGGTGCTGGCCGCGACGGCGGATGAGATCGGCGCACACGCGATCGTCGCCGATGTGAGTGAGGTGGCCGGCGCGGAGCGGGTGGCGGCCGAGATCGGCGAGCGGCACGGGCGGGTCGACGTCCTGGTCAACAACGCCGGCGGCAACGCGGCGCTCGCGCTGTCCGACCCGGGCGGCGAGGCGAGTCCGGTCGCGCGGGCTTCGGCGGCCTGGATGGGCAACCTACGTGCCAACGTGCTGACCGCGGTGCACCTGACCGAGGCCCTCCGCGACCTCCTGGCTGTGAATGGCCGCGTCATCCTGCTCAGCTCGATCGCGGCCTTCCGCGGCTCGGGCTCCGGCTCCTACGGCGGCAGCAAGGCAGCGCTACATCCCTACGCGATCGACCTGGCGGCAGCGCTCGGCCCGCGAGGCATCACCGTCAACGTGGTGGCACCGGGCTACACGACGGAGACCGAGTTCTTCGGCGGCTCCATGACCGAGGAGCGCCACGAGATGCTGGTCGGCCAGGCCCTCAACAAACGCGCCGGCCACACCGACGACGTCGCCGCGACGATCCGTTGGCTGACCTCGCCCGACGCTGGCCACGTCACCGCACAGATCGTCCAGGTCAACGGAGGCGCCCTACCCGGCCGCTAGCGCGCGGCGACCAGCGCCTAGCGGCCGCCCGGGCGCGCCGCCCGGATCGCCCGGCTGTGCGCCGGCATGCCGGCCGCTGCGTCCGGCGCCGGCGCGCTGGCCCGCGCCCGGCGCGGGGCGGCCGCGGTCCGCTAGCAACCGCGCGATGAGCGGACGCCGGCGCTAGCGTCACAACGGGCTTTGCGGGATATGCCGCAGTCCGGGACAAGCAGCACGACGCAGCATCGGCTTGGCCGTGACCAGCGCCGCGGCCAGAGCCGGTCCCGCCGCTCAACGTAAGTCGCCACGGAGTCCGGGAGGCGTGTGGCGGCCAGGGATTGCCCGGACACCGGTGTCGTATCCGGGTGATGCCCGGGACGCCGCCAGGCGGCGCCTAGGCCCGCGGGCCGGGGCAAGGGACAAGGGCCCTAGTCCGGCGCTGCGCCCGGGGTCGCGTGCAGGACCGTGCCTGCCAGGGGCCGTGGCCTGGTTCGAGGCGACGAAAGCCGCCAGTTCCGCGACCCGCGGGAGGCGTGTGGTGGCCCGGCCACCTGTGTCATATCCGGGCGATCCGGGACGCCGCCAGGCGGCGCCGAGGCCCGTCGCGGGCCGCGGCAAGGGACAAGATCCCAGTCCGGGACCGCGCCTGCGGTCCCGGACTAGGACCGTGCCTGTCAGGGCCGTGGCCTGGTCCGAGGCGACGAACGCCGCCAGTTCCGCCACCCGCTGGAGGCGTGTGGTGGCCCGGGATTGCCCCGACACCGGTGTCGCATTCGGGTGATTCCGGAACGCCGCCAGGCAGCGCCCAGGCCCGTCGCGGGCCGCGGCAAGGGACGAGGTCCTAGTCCGGGACTGCGCCTGCGGTCGCGTTCAGGACCGTGCCTGTCAGGGCCGTGGCCTGGTCCGAGGCGACGAACGCCGCCAGTTCCGCGACCCGCGCGACGGTCAGTGGCCGGCCGAGTGGGCTGCCGGCGCCAGCGGCCTCGACCACATCCTCGAACGGGACGCCCAGCCGGGCCGCGGCGTCGCGCCACATGCGTTCGGTCAGCGAGCCCAGGCGGGTGGCCGTCTCCGGGATGCCGGCCAGGCGCAGACAGACCACCCGGGTGCCGCGTGGGCCGAGCTCCGCTCCCAGTTGTCGGGCCAGGGTCTCGACGGCCGCCGAGGCGCTGCTGAACGGGCCCGCCATCGCGACCGGGATCCGGGCCATCGGGACGGAGATCATGATGATCACGCCGTCGGTCATGTTCACCGCGGCGGCCTTGGCGATGTTGAACGCCGCCCGGGAGGCGTCGGCGATCGGCTGGATCACCGCGTCCGCACTCATCTCGATCAGCGGTAGGCCTTGGGCGCCGCCGTCGAGGCCGACGGCGTTGACGCAGATGTCGATCTTTCCGATCTGAGCCGCGTACGCGTTTACCTGCGCCTCGTCGAGCACATCCACCACCGCTGTCGCCGCCGGCTGGCGCCCTAAGGTGGCGATGTCGGCCGCCACCGCCTCCATCGCGGGCAAAGATCGGCCTGCCAACCGGACACTAGCGCCTTGACCAGCTAAAACACGGGCGATCTCGCCGCCGATCGCGCCTCCGCCGCCGTACACGATGGCCTTTTTCTGGTCGAGCATGAGCGTTCCTCCGAGCGCTATTCGTTTGATCCTCTCGCATTGACGCGACATTTCTGCCGATTACTCATCGCGGATGCCGCGCCGGGCACTCGTGGCCCTAAGGTCGTCCCATGAAGTTGCTCGTGACCGGCGGCGCCGGATATATCGGGTCCGTCGTCGTGCATCAACTGCTCGACGCCGGCCACACGGTCGAGGTCATCGACGACCTGTCGACCGGGCACGTCGGGTCGCTCCCCGGCGAGGTGATGCTGCACAAGCGCGACCTGCACGAGGTCGGCGAGGTGCTCACCCCGGGCGCCGGGTTCGACGGCGTGCTGCATTTCGCCGCCAAGATCGCCGCCGGTGAGTCCGTCGAGCGTCCGGAGCTGTACTGGCACACCAACGTCGCCGGGTCGCTCGCCCTGCTCGACGCGATGCGCCTCGCCGGCGTGCAGCGGTTGGTGTTCAGCTCGACCGCCGCCGTCTACGGCAACCCGAGCACGCTGCCGATCACCGAGCAGGCGCCGGTCGCGCCGACCAACCCGTACGGCTGGACCAAGCTCGCCGTCGACATGGCCATCGCCCACGCGGTCAAGGCTCATCAGCTCGGCGCGACCAGCCTGCGCTACTTCAACGTCGCGGGCGCGGCGCTCGACGGCGCGATCCCGCTCGGCGAGTGCCACGAGCCCGAGACCCACCTGATCCCGGCGGCCCTCGAGGTGGCGGCCGGCCTGCGCCCCAGCTTGCGGATCTTCGGTGGCGACTACCCGACCCGCGACGGCACGTGCGTGCGCGACTACATCCACATCGAGGATCTCGCCGCCGCGCACCTGCTCGCCCTGGAGGCGATCGATCCGGGCCGGCACAAGATCTACAACCTCGGCAACGGCAAGGGCTTCTCCAACCTGCAGATCGTCGACATGGTGCGCCAGGTGACCGGCGCCGAGGTGAAGGTCTCACCGGCTCCGCGGCGTGCCGGCGACCCGGCTACGCTCATCGCGTCGTCGGTCCGGGCGCGCGCTGAGCTGGGCTGGGTCGCCGCGAAGCCCGACCTGGCATCGATCGTGGGGGACGCATGGGCCTACTTCCAGACGCGCCGCATCGCCGGCTCAACCGGCTGACCGGCGAGTGGGTCCTGGTCTCACCGCACCGCACGGCCCGCCCATGGCAGGGCCAGGTCGAGGAGACGACACCTGAGACGCGCCCCGAGTACGACCCGTCGTGCTACCTGTGCCCCGGCAACACCCGGGCCGGCGGCGTCGAGACCCCGGTGTACGACTCCACCTACGTCTTCGACAACGACTTCGCCGCCCTGCTGCCCGACGCGTCGGGCGGCGGAGTCGACGACGGTCCGCTCGTCGCCAGCCCGGAACGGGGCATCTGCCGGGTCGTCTGCTTCTCGCCCCGGCATGACCTGACGCTCGGCGGCATGTCCCAGCCCGCGCTGCGGACCGTGGTCGACACCTGGGCCGAGCAGACGTCGTCCCTGGGCGCCATCGACTGGGTCGGGCACGTCCAGGTCTTCGAGAACCGCGGCGCGATGATGGGTGCCAGCAACCCGCACCCGCACGGCCAGATCTGGGCGACCGAGAGTGTGCCGAACGAGCCGGCGAAGGAGATCACGCAGCAGGCGGCGTACGACGGGGATTGCCTGCTCTGCGACTATCTGGCCGCTGAGCTCAAGAACGGCGCGCGGGTCATCGACAGCAACGACCACTTCGTCTCGCTGGTGCCGTTCTGGGCGGTGTGGCCGTTCGAGACGATGGTGCTGCCGCGCCCGCATCACGGGTCACTGACCGATCTCGACGGCGCCGCCCGCGACGGGCTGGCCGACATCCTCGGAAAGGTCACCCGGCGGTACGACCGGTTGTTCGGCATCACGTTCCCGTACTCGATGGGCTTCCACCAGCGCCCCACCGACGGCGGCGACCACCCGAAAGCGCACCTGCACGCGCACTTCTATCCGCCGCTGCTGCGGTCGGCGACGGTCCGCAAGTTCATGGTCGGTTTCGAGTTGCTGGCCCAGCCGCAGCGGGACATCACGCCGGAGATCGCCGCGCAGCGGCTGCGGGACCTCGACAACGATTGATTTTCACCCCGCGCGGGTATTTGCCCGCCGTGGGGCTCACGGCCGAGGAGCGCGACCGGCTGCGGTCGAACGCGGAGCGGGCGACCGCGTCGAGCGGTGTCATCGTGTTGGTGCTGCTGCTCTTCTTCGGCGCGCTGGCCGCGATGTTCGCCGCACGCGGCGGGGTGGGCGAGTTGCCGCTGCCGTGGAACGTGCTCGTGGCCTTGCTCCCGTTCGTCGTCTTCGCCGCGCTGCTCACGCCGTTGCTGATCCGCGTCCGACGCCGCGGCGACGTCCCGCTGGTCGAGGGCGCCGACTCCGCGACCCGCGAAGCGGCGGTCCGGGCGATCCAGGCCGGTTCGACGGACGATCCGCGGATCGACGACCTGGTCGTCGACATGCGCGATCGGGGAATGGCCCGGCGGCTCGGGTTCACCGCGGTGACGCAGGTGGTCGCGGCGCTCGCGTTCGTGACGGCCGCGGTCATCGCGGGCGAACTGGTCGCTCGGCTTCTGCTTCTCGGTGCGGCGGTGGGCACGCTGACCGCCGCCGGCCTGCTGTTGCGGCGGAGGCGGCGGCTACTGGCCTACCGCGCCGGCACGACGCCGTCAGCCGGACCGCCGGCCGCTGCGAAGGGCGATTGACAGCGGCCGGCGGGGATCCGGTGTGCCGTCAGCTCGCGTACACCTCCAGCTCGGACAGCTGGCCCGCGGGCCATCCGGTGTTCCCGGTGAAGTTGACCCGGACGTACCGGGTCGACGTCGCCGAGAAGGTGACGGTCACCGCGTTGCCCGTCGCCGGGTTGAAGACACGGCCAGCGGAACCGGCGAGAGTGCTCCACGACGAGCCGTTGGTGCTGCCCTGGATCGACAGCGTCTGGGTGCGGGTCTGCCAGGCGGCCTGCGGCGGGAGCTTCAGCACGACCCGGCCGACCGACGTCGCCGTGCCGAGATCGACCTGGACCCATTGCGGGAACGCGTTGTTGGGGCTCTCCCAGTAGGTGTTGGCGTTGCCGTCGACGACGTTGCCGGAGCCGTAGGTCTGCGTGTGTCCGCTTTCGGCGGTGGGCCGACCGATCGCCAGGTTGGTGTTGGCCGGGGGCGCGTCGGTGGTCACCGTGACCACATTGGACGGGGTGGACAGGTTGCCGGCTCCGTCGCGGGCCACGACCGAGAAGGTGTAGCTGGTGTTCGGGTTCAGACCGGTCACGGTGTGCGACGTGCCGCTCGGCGACCCGACCACCGTCGCGCCCTGCCGCACGTCGTAGCCGATCACGCCGACGTCGTCGGTCGAAGGCGTCCACGACAACGAGACCGTCGTGGTGGTCTTGCCGGTCACGGTGAGGTTGCCCGGCGGGGTGGGCGGGCTGCCGGGTTCGCTGGTTCCGCCGTACACCTCGAACTGCGAGACCTGCGCGGCCGGCCAGCCGGTGTTGCCGGAGATCGTCAGACGCACGTAGCGGGCCGTCGAGGCGAGCACCGTCAGCGTCGCCGTGTTGGCCGAGGCGGGGTTGAAGGTCACCCCTGCGCTGGGCGCGAGCGTCGTCCACTGCGAGCCGTCGGTGCTGCCTTGGACCAGGATCGTCTGTGTGCGCGTCTCCCAGCCCGATGGCAGCTTCAGCACGACGCGATTGACCAGCACCGCGGTGCCGAGGTCGACCTGGAGCCACTGTGGGAACGCGTTGTTGGCGCTCTCCCAGTAGCTGCCGACGTTGGTGTCGACGGCGTTGCCGGCGACGAAGCCGCCGTTCTGTGAGCTGGCGGAGGTGGGCTTGTTGAGTGCGAGGTTGCCGGTCGGCGGGTCGGGCGGGCCCCCGCCGGTGGTGGGCTGGGTGGGCCGGTTCGGGGTCAGGGCGAGCTGGCCCTTGAGCATCCGGCCGCCGTCGGCGGTGATCCGCAGGTAGTAGTCGGACGAGCAGAAGGTGCCGTCCTCGTCGAGTGCCCGGATGTTGGCGCCCGCCGGCGTCGTGGCCTGGGTCTCCGACGTCTTGGCGATCTGGTTGCCCTCGTTGTATTCGTCGAACATCGAGACGTAGAGACCGGCGGACCCCAGCCGGATCATGTTGTAGAAGTGGCGCCAGTAGAAGTCGCCGTGTCGGCGGTGCCCGGATGACAGGTCGCCCGGCATCACACACGGCTGGTAGTCGATGCCGTTGGCGTCGCAGTCGGCCTTGTCGGGGACGTTGACGTTGTTGTAGAAGGAGTCGAGGCCGGCCAGGTCGCCGGTGCGGCCGACCATCCACGGCGAGATCATGTTGAAGGCGTGGTAGACCTCGGAGAACCCGGCGCGGGAGTCGTTGATGCCCTGCCGCCAGTAGGTGGGCACGCCGCCGATCACGTAACAGCCCTGCGCCTTGAACCAGTTGACGACGTCGAGGCAGGGTGCGGGTGCGAACGGGCGGCCGTCGTCGTTGAAGCCGAAGCCCCAGATGCAGACGACGGGCTTGCCGTTCTGCCGGGCGTACGCGGACGAGGCCGTGTGCGCCGACATCTTGCTGGTCCAGTCGGTCTTGATCTGCGACTGCATGCTCGTCCAGCTCGTGACGTCGTACATGATGTAGAACTTGCGGCCGTATTTCTCCGCCGCCGCGCGTACCTTCTGCGCCATCGCGTCGCGGGTCGGGCCCTCGTCGCCGAACGGGTTGAACCGCTGCAGGGCGGCGGTGTCACAGCCGTACTGCTGCATCCACTTGAAATGGGTGTCGACGGTCTGGTCGTCGTAGGAGGAGAACAGCTGCGCGGGCTGCCCGTTGCCGAGGTTGGGGTACGCGGTCGTGTAGCCGCGGATGTACTCGCGCATGTCCGGCCAGGACACGATCGTGGTGTTGCCGGGCGACGGCGGCTGGAAGCGGTCACGGCTCCAGTGCCACCAGCCGCCGATCGGCGCACCGTCGCCCGGGCAGGCGAACCAGCCCTGGTAGCCGACCGAGATCTTGCCGACGACGTCGCCGGGCGGGCTGGCCGCGCTGGCCGGGCTGGCCAGGACGGCGGCCAGTTCGGTGGTGGAGACAGCGGCCAGGGCGGACCCGGCCGCCACTGAGGTCACGAATCTTCGGCGCGAGACAGCCATGTCTGCCGCTCCTTGGGGGTCGGGACGGGATCGACGGTCATCGTGCCAGGACGCGACACACGCACGCAATAGTCGTACTCATGATTGAAATATCTCGACAGCAGACTGCTTGGTTTTCTACGATCTTTCGCATGTCCGATGTCCTCGTGGAGGCGGCCGGCCTCGTCAAGCGTTACCCGCCCCGCGACCGCCATGGGACGCCGTTCACGGCGGTCGATGGCATCGACTTCACACTGCGACGGGGCGAGTCGTTCGGCTTCCTCGGCCCCAACGGCGCCGGCAAGTCGTCGACGATGCGGATGATCGCCTGCGTTTCGCCGCCGACCGCCGGCACGCTGCGGGTCCTGGGCATGGACCCGCTCACGGCGGGGCGGCAGATCCGGGCCCGGCTGGGCGTGGTGCCGCAGGATGACGCGCTCGACCGCGAGCTCACCGTGCTGGAGAACCTGCTGATCTACGGCAGGTACTTCGGGCTGCCCAAGCCGGAGATCGCCGCCCGCAGTGCGCAGTTGCTGGAGTTCGCACAGCTCGCCGATCGCGGTCGCGAGCGGGTCGACGCACTCAGCGGCGGCATGCGCCGGCGGCTCACGATCGCCCGGTCGCTGATCAACGAACCGGAGATCCTGCTGCTCGACGAGCCCACGACCGGGCTCGACCCGCAGGCCCGGCACGTGCTGTGGGACCGGTTGTTCCGGCTCAAACAGCAGGGCGTCAGCTTGATCTTGACCACCCACTACATGGACGAGGCCGAACAGCTCTGCGACCGGCTGATCGTGATGGACAAGGGCCGCATCGTCGCGCAGGGCTCGCCGGCCGAGCTGATCGCTCGACACTCCACAAAGGAGGTGCTCGAACTGCGTTTCGAGATCGGCGAGCAGGACAAGGGGGTGGCCAAGCTGCGGGATGCGGCGATCCGCGACCGGCTCGAAGAGCTGCCCGACCGGGTCCTCTGGTATACCGCAGAGGGCGAGGCCGCGCTCGCGGTCGTCCACCAGCTCGGCCTGCGGCCGGCGACCGCGATGGTGCGCCGCGCCAGTCTCGAGGACGTGTTCCTGGCGCTCACCGGCCGGACGTTGGTGGACTGAGTGGCGACCGCCGACGCGATGGCCCTGCGCGCCTACCAGTACTGGATCCTGCGCTACCGCCGCACCTGGCGCGGCACCGTAGTGATCAGCATCGCGAACCCGCTGCTGTTCCTGGTCGCGATCGGTGTCGGCCTCGGCCGGCTGGTCGGGCCGGACTCCGCTGCGCTTGGCGGCGTCGACTACTTGACGTTCTTCGCACCCGGGATCCTGGCGGCGGCCGCGATGCAGAACGGCATCGTGGAAGCGGCGTTCCCGGTGGCGGTGAACCGCGGCCCCGGCGGTGCCTACCCGGTGGCCGCCGGCACGCCGCTGGAGCCCGAGGACATCCTGCACGGTCATCTCCTCTTCATGGCGTCGCGGGTGGCGCTGAGTGCCGTCGTGTTCGTGGCGGTGATGGTCGCGTTCGGCGCGGCACGCTCGCCGCTGGTGCTGCTGGCGTTGCCGGCGGCCGCGCTGACGGCGCTGGCGTTCGCGCTGCCGTCCGCGGCCTGGGCGGTGACGCTGCCCGACGTGCGGCCGGTGATGGGCATCTTCAAGTGGGTGGTGATGCCGCTCTACCTGTTCTCCGGCACGTTCTTCGCCGTCGAGCAGCTGCCGGCCATCGTGCGGCCGCTCGTCTACGCCACCCCGCTGTGGCACGGCGTCGACCTGTGCCGGTCGCTGAGCCTCGGCACGGTGACGTGGCCACTGGCGGCGGTGCACGTCGGCTATCTCGGCGCGCTCTGTGGCGTCGGCTACCTGGTGGCGCGCCGGACGTACCGGCGAGCACTGCACGCGTGAACGGAGCATGAACCGTGTCGTCCGCCCACCTGATCGTCGTGCGCCACCTCTGGGTGCTGCGCCACGGCCGGCCGTGGAACCTCGTCGTCAACGGCATCTTCGAGCCCTTCCTCTATCTCCTGTCCGTGGGTGTCGGCATCGGTCAGCTGGTCAGCGGCGACTCCGGAGCTGCCGGCTATGCCGCGTTCGTGGCACCGGCGCTGCTCGCCACCTCGGCGATGAACAGCGCGATCAACGAGACGACCAGCAACGTCTGGTTCCGGGTCCGGTTCGACAAGGTCTACGACGCGATCGTCACCACGCCGATGCGGATCGGCGACATCGCGCTCGGTGAGATCGCCGCGTCGGTGCTGCGCAGCACGCTGTCGTCGAGCTGTTTCTTCGTGGTCATCGCCCTCCTCGGGATGGTGCACTCCTGGTGGGCGGTGCTCGCTGTGCCGGCGGCTGTCTTGATCGCCTACGCGTTCTCGGCCGCCGGCCTGGCCGCCGCCACCTACATCCGCGAGCCGCACCATCACCAGTACCTGCAGCTGGTCATGCTCCCGATGTTCCTGTTCGCGACCACCTTCTATCCGTTGTCGATCTATCCACCGGTGCTGCAGGTGCTGGTCTCGGCGCTGCCGCTCTACCAGAGCATCGAGCTCATGCGCGGTCTGACCACGGGCCACCTCGGCGCCGGGATGCTCGCCGCCGCCGCATACCTCCTGGTCATGGGCGTCGGCTCGACCTGGCTGGCTCGACGGCGCCTGTCGCTCCTGTTGCTGAGCTGACCGTTACCTGCCCGAGCGGTTCGCCCTGTTGCCGATCGTGGACGGTGACGGTAGGACATAGAGACGCATGCTGATCCGGGAGGGGCAATGAAGCTCGGAAAGATCGCAGTCGTCGCCGTCGTGGCCGCGGCAGGACTGGTGGCGCCGGGCTCCAGCCCGGCGCTCGCTCATGGTGGCGGCGAGCCACCCAAGGAACCCACAGCCGTCGGTTATGGCGGCGCTGTCTCGACGGTCGACCCCACCGCCACCGCGGTCGGTCTCGACGTGCTCCGCCGCGGCGGCAACGCCGTCGACGCCGCCGTCGCGGCAGCCGCGACCCTTGGCGTCACCGAACCGTTCTCCGCCGGCATCGGCGGCGGCGGATTCTTCGTCTACTACGACGCCAAGACGCGGCGGGTCCACACGATCGACGGTCGCGAGTCGGCGCCAAGCGCGATGGGCGAGGACGCGTTCCTCAAGTCCGACGGCACCCCGATCGCGTTCCAGGAGGCACGGGTCAGCGGCATCTCGGCCGGCGTACCCGGGACTCTGTTGACCTGGAAGGAAGCCCTGCGCAAGTGGGGCTCGCGGTCGCTGCCCGCGGCCCTGGCCCCGGCGGCGGACGTCGCGCAGCGCGGCTTCACCGTCGACGCCACGTTCCGCCAGCAGATCGCGGACAACTCCGCCCAGTTCGCGCAGTTCGGCTCCACCCGCGACCTGTACCTGCCGGGCGGGCAGCCGCCGACGGTCGGCTCGCGCTTCCGCAACCCCGACCTGGCCGATACGTACCGGGAGATCGCCCGGCACGGCACCGACACCTTCTACGAGGGCCGGATCGCCCGCGACATCGTGGCGACCGTGCAGCACCCGCCAGTCGCCGCCGACCCCGCGGTGCCGTGGGCGTTCGAGATCCGTCCAGGCGGCATGACGCTGAACGACCTTGCCCGGTATGACGTCCGGTTCCCGGCGCCGACGCGCTCCGACTACCGCGGATACACGGTCTATGGCATGTCGACGCCGTCGAGCGGCGGCGTGGCGGTGGGCGAGGCGCTCAACATCCTGGAACGGTTCGACCTGTCCGGCATGAGCGCGGTCGACGCCCTGCACCACTACCTCGAGGCCAGCGCGTTGTCGTTCGCCGACCGCAACCGGTATGTGGGCGCCGACACCTCGCAGCGGCTGCTCGACGAACTGCTGCGCGACCGGTACGCCGCCGAACGCGCCTGCCTGATCGACCCCGCGAAGGCGTTCGCCAAGCCCGTGGCGCCCGGCAACCCCGACGGCCGCTACGGCGAGTGCGCGACCTCGGCCGCCGCAGCCGAGGGCAACCCCGGCCAGAGCACCACCAACCTCACCGTTGCCGACAAGTGGGGCAACATCGTCGAGTACACCCTCACCATCGAGCAGACCGGCGGCAACGCGATGGTGGTGCCTGGCCGCGGCTTCCTGCTCAACAACGAGATGACCGACTTCACCTTCATCCAGACCCCGGGCGCGCCGCCCGACCCGAACCTCCCCGCTCCGGGCAAGCGGCCGCGCTCGTCGATGTCGCCGACGATCGTCTTCGACGACGGCAAGCCGTTCCTGGCGCTGGGCACCCCGGGCGGCGCGACGATCATCACCACCGTGCTGCAGATGATCGTCAACCGCATCGACCTCGGGATGACCCTGCCAGAGGCGATGGCCGCACCCCGCGCGTCGCAACGCAACAGTGCGGCGCCACAGGCAGAGCCCGCGTTCATCACCGCTTACGGCACCGACCTGGCCGCACTCGGGCAACCCACGTTCGCCAGCACGGCTGAGCTCGGTGCTGCCACGGCGATCGAGTTCACCCGCAACGGTGGCATGGTCGCCACTGCCGAGCCGGTCCGCCGTGGTGGCGGCGCGGCGGGCGTCGTACGCACCGGAAAGTCGCACTGAGTCCTCCCCGCGTAGTCACCGCGGACGCGGCGGCGGCCGAACATTCGGTCGTCGCCGCGTCCGTTGTGGTCGGTGGCCAGTGTCGACCCGATGACGGACCCTAGGACGGGGTTATCCACAGGCAGCGAGTTATCCACAGGCCGCTTGCGGGTCGTTCTCCGCCCAGCGCCGACCTCTACACTGGCCGCACGGACAGTCACGCCCGCCGATGCGCTGGTTGCGCTGCCCGCCTTGACAGCGACACGGGCGGTGAGATGAAGCAGATCAAGGACCGACGCTCGCTCGCGCGGTGGTTCGCCGCGGCGACGGCCGTTCTCATGGTCGCGACGCTGCCGCTGCTCGCCACGCCCGCGCACGCCGACACGGTGCGGTCGTTGTCCTGGCATCTCGACACGCTCCGGATCGCCCGCGCCCAACAGATCACCAAGGGCGCCGGCGTGACGGTGGTCGTCGTCGACAGCGGCGTCCAAGCGAACAACCAGGATCTCGTCGGCCAGGTCGTGGCTGGCAAGGGTTTCGCCCCCGGAACCGCCGGTGACGGCCGCACCGACCCTGATCAGCAGGTAAGCCACGGCACCGGCATGGCGAGCCTGATCGCGGGGCGTGGCGGTGGTCAGCAGCGCATGCTCGGCATCGCCCCGCAGGCCAGGATCATGCCGGTCGCGGTGGGCGACGACACCAGGACGATGACCGAGGCGATCCGGTGGGCGGCAGATCAGAAGCCCGGGGTCATCAGCATCTCGATGGGCACGACGTCGCCCCTGGAATCGGCCGAGCTCGACGACGCCATCACGTACGCGCAACAACACGACGTCGTCGTGGTCGCCAGCGCCGGCAACGAGGGCACCGACCTGCGACAGCTCGCCCGGCACCCCGGGGTGGTCTCGGTCGGCGCGGTGGACCGCAAAGGCGGAGTGTGGGAGAACTCCAGTCGAGGCCCCGAGCTCGCGGTTGCCGCACCGGGCGTCGACGTGATCATGTCGGTCAACACCGGCAACGGGTACGGCGTCGGCAGCGGCACCAGCCAGTCCGCCGCGATCACGTCCGGAGTCGTCGCTCTGATCCGCGCCGAGTTTCCCGACCTCGACGCCGCCAACGTCGTCAACCGGCTGATCAAGACAGCGATTGACAAGGGCGACAAGGGTCGCGACAGCCTCTACGGGTTCGGCATCATCGATCCGGTGCGGGCGTTGACCGCCGACGTCCCACGCGTCGACGCCAACCCGCTCGGCGCCGCGGCTCCACTACCTGACGACACCGCACGCGGCCGGTCCGCGGACGAAAGCGGCGATGGCGGCTCAGGCTTGGGCATCAGGTTCACCAATCCGGTCGGACTGCTGGTGTACGGCCTGGGCTGCCTGGCCGTGGTGGCAGCGATCGTGGTGCTGATCGTCTGGTCCAACCGCCGGCGCCGGCGGGGCGCGTTGCCGGGTGCGCCTGCCGGTCAGCGGCCAGGACCCCCGTGGGCTGGACCACCGCCGACGGGCTACGGGCAGCAGGGCCACTATCCGCCGCCGCCGCAACAGCCGAACTACGGGCCACCACCACAGCAGCCGGTGTACGGACCGCCACCGCCCCAGCCGACATACGGTCCGCCGTCGCAGCAACCCGGGCAGCCCGGTCAGCCGCCAGACGCGCAGCGGCAACCGCCGTTGTCGGGTGAACGGTAGGGTACGCATTGACGTCCGGCACCAGCAACGGCCGCCGAGACCTGGGGAGAAGCAATGGGGGAGAAGTTCGAGTCCGGCAACAAGGAACTCGACGGACAGGTTGAGAGCTGGAAGCGGATCGACCAGAACACTGTGGAGATCCAGCTCAAGGACGGCTCGGTGATGACGGTCGACAACAACGGCGACCGGCTGCACGCCGAATGGGACCGACCGTTCGATTTCGACATGCGCCTCGACCAGGCCAACGTCGGCACGTCGCGGCCTGATGTCGCGCCGAAAGGGCTGACCGAGTCGGCGCCGGACGCCAAGACAGGCGTCGACCTCGAGTCGCTCGAGGCCACACAGGAATGGCTACGCGAGCGAGCCGCTTATCTCAGCCGGCTGTACTGGGCGATGCCGGCACTCCTCGAGAAGATCGACGGGCCGCCGAGCGCGATGTACCCGGCCATCGGCGGGTTCAAGGGCGCCACCGCGATCCAAGGCAAGCACACCACGCTCTACACCTCATTCCGCGCGGGCCTCAAGAACATCGTCGAGCAGTTGCGCGACACCGCCGATGCGCTCGGCAAGATCAAGGAAAACTACGCGGCGGCCGAAGACCGGAACGCGCTCACCGCGCAACAGTGGCAGACGATTTTCGGCAAGGCAGCTGAGAAGCAGCACCAGATCTAGCGATCTGTCGGGGGAGGAAGAGCAGATGGAAACGGACTGGACGACCATGGTCAACCAGGTCGTCATCGCCGGGCGTCCCGCTGACGTCGAGGACGCCGCGCTCGGTTGGCAGGAGCTGATCGGCAACGTACGCGATGTCTGCACCTCCCTGGAGCGCGACATCAAGGGCATCGACGCGTTCTGGACGGGCAAGGCAGCCGACGCGTTCGCCGAGCGGGTCAAGACCGTCAGCCAGGATCTGAAGAAGCTCCCCGACAGCGCCGCGCCCGACGGTGCCACCGGCATCGTCGACACACTCCGCACCGCCGCGCAGGATCTCCAAGCCGCGCAGGCGGCGATGCCGGTCCCGGCGAGCATGCTCGGCGAGCTCATGGCCGCACGCGACGCGCGCATCTCCATCGGTCCCGGCGTGCTCGAAGTCGAGTTGAAGGCCAACGTCTTCGACAACGCCCCGATGAGTGCCCTCGGCTGGATCGGTGACCAGTTCCGCAAGTTGCTCACGGACGTCGAGAGCGACGCACGCGAGGCGTACGACACGGTCAGCAGGCAGCACGAGTCAGCAGCCGAACGAGCGCCCGACGCCGCCGTGACGGCCGGCGGCTTCACCCCCGAAGTCAAATCCCCGGAACTCGGCGGCGTCCCCGGCGGTGGCGGCGGTGGCGTTCCCAACCTCGGTGGTGCCGGCGGCGGTGGCGGCGTCGGCGGTCTCGACCTGCCCAAACCCGGTGGCACCGGCGTCGGCAACATGCCTGGCCTGCTCGACGGCTCGCCGATCGGCAAGCCCACCGGTCCGGACCTCGGCGAGTTCGAGCCAGGGTCCGGCCTGGCGGGTGCAGGCGGCGGCCTGACCACGTCTCCGGGCCTCGGCACCGGCGGTCTCGGCACGGGCGGGCTAGGCGGAGGCGGCTTGGGCACGGGCGGCCTCGGCGGCGGCGCCGGGCTCGGCAGCGGCGGCATCGGCGCGGGCGGCCTTGGCCGCATCCCGGGCGGCGGCTCGCTGGGCAAGCCGGTCGCGCCGTCCATCGCCCCGATGGGCGGCGGCCTGGCGGGCCGGGGCGGCGCGGGCAGCGGGCGCGGCGGCACCGGCCGGCTCGGCGCCGGCGGAGCTGCCGGCATCGGCGGAGTCGGCGCGGGCGCGGCCGGCGCCGGGCGAGGCGGTGCCCGCGGCGGCGGCATGGCCGGCATCGGCGGCGTCGGAGCGGGCGCGGGCGCCGGCCCGGGCAAGGGCGCCGCCGCCAAGCTTGGCGCCGGTCGCGGGGCAGGGTTCGTCGGTGGTCCGGGTGGGTCTCACGGGCACGGGGACGAAGACGAGTACGACAGCTGGCTCTACGAGGACGACAACGTGTGGAACGACGGCAACGACGCCCCACCGCCGCCGGTCCTCGGCAACTGACCAGACGAGCGTCGCCGGTGTCCCCTGAAGGCGAGACCACGGCCCGTCGGAACGGACCGGCTGAGTCGGTGGTCACCACAACCGGCGCCGCTGGTCCCGCACGGACTTCGGCCGGACCAAGCAGCGTCTCGGGTGGTCCCGGGTCATGGTGGACGATGACGACCTCCGCGACGTTGCGCCAGAACCAGCGCCGGCTCTGGTCTCCCGCCAGGCGATGGACCGCGACGACGTTGCGCGCGGCGACTGGTCGGCGACGCTCGCCGACCAATCGACGGACCCTGACTACGTTGCGTGAAGCCGTGGACCGGCGACGTTCGCTCGCCACCCGATGGACTGCGACCTTCCGCGCGGCCGCCGGTCGACGAGCCTCGCTTGCCACCCTATGGACCGCGACATTGCACGCGACCGCGAGCCAGCGACCCTCCCTCACCACCCGATCGACCGCAACGTTGCACGCGACCACCAGCCAGCGACCCTCCCTCACCACCCGATCGACCGCGACGTTGCACGCGACCACCAGCCAGCGACCCTCCCTCACCACCCGATCGACCGCGACGATGCTTCGCGCAGCTGCCGGTCGGTGGCGCTCGCTCGCCACGCGATGGAGTGCGATGGCCTCTGCGGCCGCCTTGGTGGGCTCTGTTGTCGCGGTCGGTGCGGTCGCGCCTGGTGCTGCGGCCTCCGTCGTGGGGCGGGTGCCGTCGTGTGGGCCCGATGTGGGCGAGCCGATGACCGCGCAGCCGTGGCCCTTGCAGCAGTTGCGGCCCGACCTTGCCTGGCCGATCAGCGAGGGTGCGGGGATCACTGTCGCGGTGATCGATTCGGGTGTGTCAGCGACGCATCCGGCGCTCGAAGGCAAAGTGCTCGAGGGTCGCGACTTCGTCGACGCGTCGGCGAAGGGGCAGTGTGACGAGGTGGCGCACGGCACGCTGGTTGCCGGCGTGATCGCGGGCCGGCAGCCCGAGAAATCGGTGTTCAGCGGGATCGCGCCGAAGGCGTCGATTCTGCCGGTCCGGGTGCTGCGGGATCTCCAGAAGGACTTCGACCCGAACACGTCCGGGGACATCGCGACGGCGATCAAGTGGGCCGCGGACCAGGACGTCGACGTGATCAACCTGTCGCTCACCACCGACCCGACGGGGGCGTTGGAGAACGCGATCGAGTACGCGCTCGACCGCGATGTCGTGGTGGTGGCCGCGGCTGGCAATGACGGCGGGAGCAACGGCAACGAGCAGACTGCCTACCCGGCGGCCTATGAAGGCGTGATCGCCGTCGCGGGGATCGACAAGGAGGGGCATCACGTCGACACCTCGACGTCGGGGCCCTATGTGGACGTCGCCGCTCCCGGGGCTGAGGTTGCGGGGCCGATGCCGCGTGGCGACGGGTACGCGCAGTTCAAGGACGGCGGGACGAGCTTCGCGGCCGCGTACGTGTCCGGGCTCGCGGCGTTGATCCGGTCCGCGGACCCGAAGCTCAAGCCCGCGCAGGTCGCGGAGCGCATCCGCGCGACCGCCGATCATCCGCCGGAGGGGCGCAACAACCAGGTGGGGTACGGGATGATCAACCCTTACCGCGCCCTGACGGCGATCGCCGGGGCCGTGAAGCCATCGCCCGCACCGCTGGCGCTCACCCCGGTGACGCTGCCCAAGGACCCGATGGCCGACACGCGGAGGATCGCGACCTGGACGGCGGCCACGCTGGCAGGCCTGGCGTTGGTGATCGCGCTCAGTGCCGCGGTGATCCGGCGCACTCGACGCCGCGGCGTTCTCGGCGAGGCTGCGATCGGGGCACCGGCGCGCCGCGCGCCGAACCCCCGCCAGCCGGCGGCGGACGGTCAGCCGTCCACATCGGTCAAAGCGCCGAAGGTACGGCGCCGAAACACCGCTCCTGGCCCAGGCAGCCCCGCCGGGGTGCCAGGTCCGGGCGGCCAGGGCGCCGCCGCTTCTGCGCGGACCGCTGCCGCACAGCCACCCGGGCAGCGTCAGCAACCGCTGGGCTGGCAACCCGGTGCGGGGCGACCGCATGCGGCGCAACCGCACCAAGTGGGCGGGACTCCCGACTACGGCGGACGGGCCCAGGTGCCGCCCCCCTGATCGCCAAAATGGTTCGACCACGAGCGTGCTGAACGGGCAGGTGGGCCACAGCAACGATTCGCAGTCACCGTCCCTCGCGATTCGACAGATCGCCAAGTCGTGGCGGTGGGAAGCGGAGTCGGGTGAAGCCGCTGTGATAGCCGTCGGGACCAGGACGCACCGGGTGAATGCCACATGGTCGACTTTGGTCGCCGGTTGATCGCGGCTGCTCGGGTAGGTGATGGCTCCCAGATCATGGAGTTGAGTGAGGCCGCTGTGATAGCCGTCAGAACCACGACGCACCGGTGAACGCCACACGGTCGACTTTGGTCGCCGGTTGATCGCGGCTGCTCGGGTAAGTGATGGCTCCCCCATCATGCAGTTCCCGTGGAGGCAAACGGCTGAACGCCGCTTCGACGCTTCGGCGATGGGTTGAGAGCAAGCCGAGACGCCCACCGCGCCGTCACCTACGACGACGAGGACGCTCGTCCGCCTTCGCGTCGGCACCGCAAGCGGCGGCGACGGTGAGGGCCGCCACCAAAAGAACTGGCGAGGCAAAGACGTCCCTCCGCAAGGCGCTGCCGCGGCAGGCAGTCATCCCGTTGCTGCTGCCGTTGACGCTCGGCTTGCAAGACCACCAACGTGCGGCCGGCCGGCGGCGCGTGGCGCCCGCCATCAACTGCGGGCGGGTGAGGCCCGAGCGTGAGGCTCGCGAAGCGTGCTGGCGCACCTGCGGTGTGGACGTCGTCAGCGGCGTGGGCTGGCCGACCGGGGGCCGGCCCGGTCTGGCCGACCGGGGGCCGGCCCGGTCTGGCCGACCGGGGGCCGGCCCGGTTTGGCGGGCCC
>NZ_BONC01000094.1 GCF_016862515.1 Asanoa iriomotensis | reverse complement strand
AACAGTGATCGCGTGAGACCTGCGGCCGGCCAAAGAAATGAATACGTAGCGAAGCCGGTAAGCTGGTCGCCGTTCCATGCGAGCAGCGCATGGGCGAAAGGACTGTCGCTGAAGAGAGCCCGTCTAATTTGATTAAGTCGAATCTCTAGCGGTTCAACCTGGCTGGCGCCATAGAAGCGATCCATCTCTTCTGCAAGTTCGGCAAACGCCTCGGCATCTTGAGGCTGAGCGGCAGCAATTTGGATCAAGGTATTAACACCGCCTTCGATTCGGTAGTGAGCATCAGCAGTTCGTAGAACTCACGCGACGCGGGCAGCTTTTTCTGTGGCTCTGTAAACGAATTGAAGATCGCATGCCCGCGCAGGGTAATAATGCCGCGACGTTGGTCTTCGCCAAGTGTGCGCAACATCTCGGTGGCAGCCCTCATCGCCTCGTTGGTACCACCACTCGTAGCCAGACATACTGCCCGGTCGAGTTGGGTCATCGCCCAATCTGTGTAATCACCGGGCTGACAGAGCTCCAGCGCACGCTCTTGCGCCTTGAGGGCCCGCGGCAGGTCACCAAGGTATGTATAAGCGTTTCCTTCGTGGAATCTAAGTTGCGCTTCGTTGTAGCCGAACGCAGACGAGAGAAGTGCATCTCCCTCAAGCGCCGAAAGGTTGTTCTCCGCTCGACCGAGAGCGGATCGAGTCTCCCTAGCCTGACCCGTTACGGCGTATGCTCGCGCTTCGAGCGCTGCTGCCAGCGCCGCGCCGACACATTGCGTTGACCCTACGACGTCCTGAGCTTGCTTTGCTACATCGATTGCTTCAGCCAGGTCTCCGCTGTAGAAGTGCCCGTATGCCTCTTGAGCGAGGATCCACGACTGCGTAACCGGGTCGCCGGATTCGTTTGCCGCAAGACGTGCGACGCTCGCCCATTGGCGGAATGCCGATCTGTGATCAAGCTTGCAGAGGGTTAGGGTCATCAGCCCTGACATTTGTGCTGCCGTGCGAGAGAGTCTGCGTAGCGCCGAGGCGGAGCGGTGGCGGTGAATCGCCCGCGTCAGATCGACAAAGTCAGTACGGATATCATCCAGGAGCACTCTCGGAGGACGAGTTCGCGTTGCTTCGCCGTAGCGGACAACGGTGAGCTCCCAGTCCTCTAGGCTGGCCTCGGCCATCGCGCCCTCGCGGAGCGCGTCGATCAGCGCCTGCCGCACCAAATCCACCCCTGGCATGGCAGTGTTGGAGGTGTCGCGGAGCGCGGCTGCTCCGCCAGACCGGCTCCGGCGAGTGGGGTAAAAGCCGAGTTCGGCATCGGTTGTCGAGCGCAGAATTATGCGGAATGCCTCGCGGCGCTTCTCACGCGGCCAACGGTTTTCGCCTCGTTCCAGTTTTCCGATATCGGTTTCGTCCAGATTTAATCCGAGCTTGTATTTGCGATATAGGTAAGCGTTGACCTCTTGAGCCAACTCTTGCCGGGACATTGGAAGTCCGGAACCAGCAGGTGACGGTAACCGAAGCCGCGCGTCGCGCAATAGGTTATTTGGTCGAGGCCTACCACCGCCGTCCGTCCCGGCCCGTTGCGAGCGTGTGCCAGGTTGGGCCGCGTCCGCAGCGTGCGGAGACCCGCTTGTGCGTTCGCCGGCATCCAAGGCTTCACCTTCTCGTTCGTTCGAGGGACCGGGGCTAGCGAGCAGCGGACTTTAGAGGTCCACCCGCCAGCATGGCAGCAACGCTCGACCGCACTCAAGCCGCTCCATCGCTGGACCCGGTCCGGGTTGGACGGCCGTGATCTAAGTTGTCTGGCTGTCGACTGAGAACCTGGGCAGCGCGGCAGCCGGCCCGACCCGGCGGATTGGTGCTATGCGTGCGCCCCGCCCCGTGATCCGGGTTACAGAGGACGGGGCCGTTTAGTGCCGAATGTGGTGGTGGTAGGTATCGGCATCGCCGACCGAAGCTGACGAACCTCTTCGTCCGCTGTCATCGCTTCGTTGTCGTCTATCTTGGTTGGTGAACACACCGTTTACCCAGACCCGCCTTCGCGTCAAAATCGATGTGCATATGTGAAGAGATAATCTCGCCAAGTAGACGCTAACTGCGCCGTCTGGAGTCATAATCGAAATCCCCGTCCTTCGCGCCACCGATGAACGCTGCCCACTCGGCCGGATCGAATTCTAGAATTGGACCAGAGCGATTCTTGCTGTCCCGGACTCCGACGTGCCCATCGGCGGCAAAGGCGACCTCGACGCAGTTGCTCGCACCGTCGCTGCGGCGGGATTTACGCCAGTTGGTAAATATGCGGGGCTTCATCGTCAGTTCCTTGTGTAGTTGGGCAGCTCCGCAGCTACCGAGGCGAGCAAGTTGAGGCTGTCGGCCGGCGTGAGTGCTGCTTGCTGGAGTCGTTGATACAGATCGAGGTAGTGGCCGATGTCTGCGGGATCGGTGAGGACCAGGTCGGAGGTTACGGTATCGACGGCCACAACCACGGGATCACCTGGATCGGGATACCGGTATGTGAAGAACGCCGAGCCAGGCACGACATGGCCAGGGAGAGAAGCTGACAATGGCAGGACACGGATCGTTACCCTCTTTTTACGCTCAAGTCCTACCTTCGCCAGATGTTCAAGCTGCGCGCGGACCACTTCGGGCGGCGCCGCGTGCCGGCGGATAGCCAATTCGTCAATGATTACCTCATAAGACGGCCCTGCCGCGCGGTCGAGCACTCGCTGGCGTATCGCGCGGGCCTCTAGCGCGCGGGAGGGATCGAACTGCTCCGGGCGAGTGCCGCGGTTGGCGCGGGCACGCACTTCGGTAAACGCCGGAATTTGAAGTAATCCGGGTAGCAGGGTCAGTTGGTACTCGGCGATCGAACGCGCACCAGCCTCAAGGTCGGCGTACAGGGCTTGCCGCGGCCCCATCTCGTCACGGAATTTGTCCCACCAGCCGCGTTCCCGAGCGTCGCGAGCGATGGCCATGATCTGCTCCCACCGGCGTTCACCGACCTTGAGGACATCGAGAATTCGCATTATCTCGTCGTCGCTGGGGCGAACGTGCCCGTTCTGGAGCTGGCTGATGCGCTGCCGAGGCATCTGGGCGGCTGCGGCGAGTCGCACAGTCGAGAAGCCGTGTTCCTCGCGGAGCTGGATCAGCTCAGACGCCAGGCGCAGGCGTCGCACGTAGGGACTGATCATGGAACTGACCTCCGGCATGGCAAAGGCTACGTCGACCACGGACTGTCCGAGCTTGTAGGACTGTCCGGGGCGGCCAGAGCGTAACCCCGCAGTCGTGGAAGCGGAAGTCTGTCAGCGGTCCCTCTTCGCTATAAAACCCCAGGTCAGGCGGGCGCTTGCTGCTAATACTCCTGCTAATACTCCTGGTAGTTCAGGGTTCCGCACGTGCGGACTGTCGGTGATCGTAGGCACACGACACGCGACGCATCGATGTCGCGATTCCGAATCACACGACAGTCGGACTTGCTGGTCAGCCAATTTGACCAGCGCCAAGGAGGCGTGATGACGGCCTACGGGACACCGCCAACGACCGTACGCCGCGTCCAGGCCTCGACATTGGGCGGCCACCTGGTTTTGGTCAAATCGGCCGATCCGGTTACACCTCGTTTCGGCGATGTCGTTGTTGGCCTGCGCGCCTCGCCTAGGTATGCGCTGGCCGTGCAGGTCTACCAGCTACACGCTCGGGACAGCGCAGGCCGATGCCGATCTTGTTCAAGGGACGACTGCCGATCTCGGCATCATGCCGCCACAATCATCGCGGCGGCAGGTGTGAATCCTGCCGACATTGACGCGGCACGTCGTGGAGCGAACCAGCGACCCCATCACCCGTCATCACCTGTTCAAAGAGGTTCACGCCAGCGGGCAGAGATCGTCCGAGCCCGGGTATCTCGGCGTCGCCGCGGACAACTAAGACCTCTGGCGGTTCGCGGGCGCCGCACATTTGCGACTACCCCCCTCATGAGCGTCAGCTGGGCTGGGAGGACCGGCTCTATGGACAGCCGGTATCCGCTGTGTGGGCAGCTGTTTTGCGGTTGTGGTCAGCGCTTTGTTCCCGGTTTTAATGCTGGCTCTGGCCGTGAGTATGTGAGCTTCTGCGGCTGCCGGCTCTGGCCAATTGATGCAGATGCCATCGAGCAGCGGGTATACGTACACGCGGTTTGCGAAACGCCGGCGTCCGGGTTTGGTGGACCATCTGAGCTCGTTGCGGCGGTCCTCGGGCAATTCGATGGACGCATCGAGGTCGGCGGCACGCTCGACGACGTCCGGTTCATGCCTTCCACATGAAGCTGCGCCCGTCGCCGCTGCCGTAGGGCGCGGCGGCGGGTTGCGTAATCGCCGCCTGCCGCGCAGCCGGGTCGCGTGCAGCTAATCGGAATGCGACTGGATTCTCGCCCGTTGCCGGGCCCCGACCTCCACATCCCCCTCAATGAAGCCAACGGCGGAAGGATTCCCGGTGTCGTATCCGGTCGAAGAGTTGCAGCAGTTTGGGTATCAGCAGGAGCTACGTCGGGTTCTGCGGTTCCGCGACCTGCTCGCGTACGGGCTGATCTTCATGGTGCCCATCGCGCCGATGGCCATCTTCGGTGCTGTGTTCTCCGCCTCCGGCGGCATGGTCGTGACGGCGTACGCGATCGGCATGGTCGCTTTGATCTTTACGGCGTTCTCCTACTCGCGGATGGTCAACGCGTTCCCGCTGTCAGGCTCTGTCTACAACTACGTCGGTCGTGGGATCGGTGCCCCGTTCGGGTTCGTGGCCGGGTGGGCGATCATGCTCGACTACATCCTCGTGCCGTCGCTGCTCTACCTGGTGGCCTCGGTCGCGATGCATGCCACCGTCCCGGCGGTGCCGGTGTGGCTGTGGCTGGTCGCGTTCGTGCTGGCCAACACGATCATCAACTCCTTCGGTATCAAGATGACGGCCCGGTTCACCTGGATCATGCTGCTGGGCGAGTTGGCTGTGCTGGGCGTCTTCATCGGCGTCGGAATTTGGGCCATCCTCACCGGCAAGGGCCACTGGACGTGGGAACCGCTCTACAACCCGAACACGTTCACCCTGTCGATCGTGCTCGCGGCGACCGCCGTCGCGGTGCTCAGCTTCCTGGGCTTCGACGGCATCTCCATGCTGGCCGAGGAGAGCCGCGGCGGTGGCAAGCTCGTCGGCCGAGCCATGGCCGGAGCGCTGCTGCTGGCCGGCGTGCTGTTCATCGCCCAGACCTGGCTGGCGGCCATCCTCACGCCGGACCCGCAGGCGCTCATCGCCAACGGCGACCCGGACGGCACCGCCTTCTACAACGCCGCCCAGGTGGCCGGCGGGCACTGGCTGGCGACGCTGTGCGCGATCGCCACCGCCATCGCCTGGGGCCTGCCGGACTCGATGGTCGCCCAGGTCGCGATCTCCCGACTGCTCTACGCGATGGCCCGCGACAAGCAGCTGCCCAGCTTCCTGGGGAAGGTGTCGCGCAAGCACAACGTCCCGCGCAACGCTATCCTGCTCGTCGCCGTCGTGAGTCTCGCGCTCGGTCTCTACATGAACAGCCGCGCCGACGGGATCAGCCTGCTCTCCAGCATGATCAATTTCGGGGCGCTGACGGCGTTCCTGCTGCTGCACCTCGCGGTGATCATCTATTTCGTGTTCCGCCGCCGCAGCCGGAACCTGTTCGCGCATCTGCTGATGCCGGCGATCGGCGCGACGATCCTCGGCTTCGTCATCTGGAACGCCAACGTCGCCGCCCAGAAGCTCGGCTTTGTTTGGATCGGCCTCGGCATCGTGGTCCTGGGGATCATGTACGCGACCGGCCGTCGGCCGAAGCTGTCCGGCATGGAACCGACGCACGCCCCCGCGAGCCCGGTCCACGAGGCGGTGTGACCGATGACCGCCACCTCTACGCCCAAGATGTATGTGCCGAAACTGGCCGAGCTGGGCTTCACGTTCGGCGGCCGGGAACCCGTCCTCGAACTGCGCCCTGGCGAGGTCCTGAGCCTCTACACGGAAGACTGCTTCGGCGGCGCCGTGAAGACGATCGACGACCTGCCCACCCGCGTGTGCCAGATGCCCTACCTCAACCCGGTCACCGGCCCGTTCTACATCGAGGACGCCGAGCCCGGCGACACCCTGGCCGTGCACTTCCTCGACATCAGCCCGGCCCGGGACTGGGGAGTGTCATCCACCTTCCCCCACTTCGGGGCACTCACCTCGACCCACGCCACAGCCACTTTGCAGCCGCCGCTGGACGAACGGGTATGGAGGTACCCAATCGATGTCGCCGCCGACACGGTGACGTTCCAAGCCAGCCACAGCGACTTCGCAGTGAATCTGCCGCTGGCGCCGATGCACGGCACCGTCGGCGTGGCCCCCGCCGGGTTCCAGGCAATCTCCACGATCACCAGCGACGTGCACGGCGGGAACCTCGACACACCGGAGCTGCGGGTCGGCGCCACTTTGTATCTGCCGGTGTTCGTCCATGGCGCGTTCCTCGCGCTCGGCGACGGCCACGCCCGCCAAGGCCAGGGCGAGGCGTCCGGGGTCGCGGTCGAGACGGCGATGCACACCACTATCACCGTCGACGTGATCAAAGGCGTGTCCACGCCGACACCCCGGCTGGAGACCAACGACGGGCTGCTGTCCATCGGCTGCGCGCGGCCTCTGGAAGACGCGTTCCGGATCAGCCAGCACGACCTCGTGCACTGGGTGGCCGAGCTGACCGACCTGGACCTGCTGGACGCCTACCAGCTCGTCGCGCAGGCCGGCACCGCGCCCGTGGGCAACGTGTGCGACCCGAACTACACGATGCTCGCCCGCATCCCCAAGGCCCTGCTCGCCGAGCCTGCCTACGGCGGTGTGCACGAGCGGCTGCGCGCGATCCCCTGGAAGACGCCCGAGGCCGGTGCCCGATGACCACCTACACGACCACCACAGGCGAGGCGCGCCCCGTGCAAACGACCCGAACCGACCCGATAGGAGTGTTACCGCTTCACGCCGAGCTGTACCTGCTGGCCCACGACGACGACACCGGCAAGCAACTCATCAACGAGCAGACGCTGGCGATCGGGCTGGCCGGTGCGCTCCTGCTGGAGTTGTGGTTCACCAAGCACATCTACATCGGCTGGGGCTTCGACACTTGGAAGCAGCAGTGGTACGAAGCGCCAGGCCAGCTGGCGGTCGCCAAGTCCGGCCCGACCGCCAACTCGCTGACCGACGCCGCGCTCGCCGCCGTGGAGCGCGTCGCACGCATCCACACCAGCGGGGACGCTCTACGGACCTGGCTGCGCGGGTTCGCCGCGAACGATCTCCCCGAACGGGTCCGTGCAAACCTGATCATGATCGGGTTGCTGCGCCGCACCCAGGTCAGTCGCTGGGGCGGACTGGTCAAGACCGAAACCTACCTTCCCGTGCACCACCGGTACGCGGTGCGCGCCCGCGCCCACGTGAAAGACGCGGTCGCCTACCACGAGCGGCAAGGCCGGCACCGTACCTCACCGGACGATCAGACCGTCGCCCTGTGCGGGCTGACCGCCGCGCTGGAACTAGCCGAGTTCCTGTACGACGGCCGGTCCACACGGGAGCTGACGCAGTGGCTGCGTTATGTTGTCGAGCAGCACGACGAGGCGACGGTCCGGGCCGTCGTCACGGCCGTTGACGCCGGTCGTGGTGACCTCGCCGTGGCGGCGATGCGATGACCCTCCGCCCCGGCTCCCAGCAGCTCGACCCGCCGGTCCCTGATGCCGCCGACGTGACCATCACTCTCCAGGAGAGTGACCGAGTGGCACCGGAATCGCCACCACGGAGACGTCGGCTTGCTCCGGTGATGAGCGTGCTGGGGCTTCTCCTTTCCGTGGCTGCTCCGGCTGTGGTGTTCGTCGTCGGTGACCATGCGCATTGGGGCGCGCCATCCCAGGCCGTCGTGCTGAGCATCGCTTCTCCGGCCGGTTCGACGTCTCCGCACGACGCCTTGGTCCGGCTCGCCGAGTCGATCGCCGCGACGCCCGACGATTCGACGACCGGGTACACGTACCACCACTGGCGGATCTGGAGCATCAGCACGACCGGCTCGCCCGCGCCGGCCGGCATGCCGAAGAACACCCCAGCGGTGTTCGCGTCCGAGTTCCGACGGTGGGAGGCCGAGGACGGTTCTGGCCAGGGGATCGACATTGAAAACGCGCCGGACTATACGTTCAAGACCGCTGACCCGAATTACCGGACCACGGACGGCGAGTTCGTCAACGGGCACACCACGCGCACCACTTTCGCCGCCGGAAACCGACGCAGCCCTATCGCTGGGCCGATCGCGACCGAGCCGGCCGCGCTGGCCCGGCAGCTCGCGACCGTCGATCCGATGCCAGACGGGCCGCAAGCGATGATCCGCGCCGTGGACGAGCTCTACACCACCCATTACGTCACACTGCCTACACGGCGAGCCATACTCCGGGTCCTGGCCGACCTCGACGGTCTCACCTACCGCCCCGTCACGACCGATCGGGCCGGCCGCCCTGGCGTCGCAGTGAGCCTCGTCGGTCGCGGCGTGGAGTACACCCTGCTGTTCGACTCCAGCAGCGGCCAGCTGCTGGCCTCCGAGCAACGCTCGATCGGCGCCCACGAATACTTCGTCGTGCCCAACGGTCTGGTCCGCTACTACGTCCTGTTCATGGAACAGGGTCACCGTCCCGGACTGGGCTGAGGACCGTTATGACAGCCCGCCAGACCCGCCCCCGCCCCAGCCACACCCTGCTGCTCGCCGAAATGGCTCGGCCGGCGAGCGGCCGACGCCGTCCGACCACCGCGACAGGCGCCGTGCGCCTGCGCCTCCGCCTGTGGTCGTGGCGGCGCACCCGGGGGTGTGCCGCTGCCGCAACCCCCCGTCGCGCGGCGGCACACCCCCACCCAGACGGGAGGCGTGATGGCAGGCGCTGAAACGGCAGGCTGGACGCCGCCGGACATCGACCTGTCCCGGCCTAACGCCGCACGGATGTACGACTTCTTCCTCGGCGGCGCCCACAATTTCGACGCGGACCGGCGCGCCGCGCTCGCCGTCCTGGAGGTGGCTCCGCAAGTCCGAGACGCGGCCTGGGCCAATCGCCGGTTCCTCCGACGCGCGGTCCAGTACGCGCTGGACCAGGGCATCCGCCAGTTCCTCGATCTCGGCTCGGGCATCCCGACGCGGGGCAATGTCCACGACATCGTCCAGGTTGCCCACCCGGATGGCCGGGTGCTCTACGTCGACGCCGATCCCGTCGTCGTCAAGCACGCCCAAGTCCTGCTCAACGACGTCGGCGGGGCGGAGGTGATCGAGGCCGACCTGCGTGACCCGGCCGGCATCCTCGGCCACGACCTGACACGTCGGCTGATCGACTTCCGCGAGCCGGTCACCGTCCTGCTGGTTTCGGTCCTGCACTTCGTCTCCGGCGCGGTCGACGAGCTGGCGGCCGTGCTTGACGAGCTGATGCGACCGGCCGCACCGGGGAGCCTGCTCGTCATCTCCCACGCCAGCCCAACTACCACCACCGACGCGACCGAGACCGTGACCGAGCTGTACGCCCGCACACCGACTCCGCTGCACCTGCGCAGCGCACACGACATCCGGGCGTTGTTCGGCAACCTCGACCTGATCACACCCGACCCGCAGCTGGCCCAGCCCGCCGGGCTGGTTCCGGTCGACGCATGGCGGCCAGACCCAACCGAGCAGCAGCAGCTACCGGCCTCGGCGAACAGCCCGTTCCTCGCCGGGTTTCTCGCGGGCGTCGGCCGCAATCCGCGACCCGCCGCGGCGGATACGGCGGCCACTGCTGGGTCCGCTGCCAACACGCCTGGCACACCATTGCGCCCCCGCAACGATGCCCGCTTCCCCGACCGCCAACGCGCCCGCACAGGCGCGCCCGTAGCAGCCCGACGCTAGGACCGGACCCCTGATGATGACACCGCCGCCCGGCCTTCCCGACGAAGACGCCGCACCGGTCCCCAAGATCGACACCAGCGTGCCGCATCCCGCGCGACGCTACGACTACTGGCTCGGCGGGAAGGACAACTTCGCCGCTGACCGAGCGTCCGGCGACCGCATCGCGGCGGCGTACCCCGACACCGTCACCTCCATCCGGGAAAACCGCCGCTACATGCAACGGGTCGTCCGATATCTGGCCGCCGAGGCTGGCATCACCCAATTCCTCGACATCGGCACCGGCATCCCCACCTCGCCGAACGTGCACCAGGTCGCGCAGGAAACCGCGCCGGCCGCCCGAGTCGTCTATGTCGACAATGACCCGCTTGTCATGGTCCACAACCGAGCGCTGCTGATCGGGACGCCGGAAGGGGTCACCGAGTACGTCGAGCTTGACCTTCGTCATCCGGCGACGATCCTCGACGACAAGACGGTGCGTGCCACGCTCGACTTCGGCGAGCCGATCGCTGTCCTGCTCATCGCCGTACTGCACTTCCTCGATGACGACGAGCAGGCGCACCGCATCGTGGCGGACCTGGTCGAGCAGCTACCGCCCGGCAGCTATCTGGCCATCTCGCACGCCACCTACGACCCCCTGCCGACCGAGACGCTGGAACGGCTACGGCGCCTCGCCGAAAAGGGCAAAGACGGACCCTTCCGCCCGCGAACCCGCGCCGAGTTCGAGCAGTTCTTCACCGGGCTGAACCTGCTCGCGCCCGGGGTGTGTTCGCTCGTCGAGTGGCGGCCCGACCTCGACCCAAAACCGCAGGCCAAGGTAGAAGAGGTCGCTGCATACGGCGCTGTCGCCCGGATCGAGCGATCATGACCCGGATCGGTGTGGCGCTGTTCAACTGCCAAGGCGGCTGCCTGCTCCCCGGCGGCGGCTACGACTTCCGTCCCCTTCAACAGGCCGCCGCCGACCTGGACACGGCACCCGCGCTGTGGCTGATCAATGAGGCGAAGCTGTGGCGGGCCGACGCCAACGCCGGCCTGCACGGCGCCGCAGAGGCCCTGTCTGACGCACTCGCAGTGCCCTACGTCGGCGTCCTCGGCGTCTGCCCTCGCGGCCCGATCCCACCCGCGATCGTCTACGACCCGACCGTGCTCGTCCTACGCTCCTGGTGGAACCCCGACGACCCCTACAGCTACGCGGACAAACTCAACGTCGCCCGGTTCGCGGTCCGCGACACCGCGCGGGACGGCGAGAGCCGCGCCGAGTTCCTGGCCTGGGTCGACCATTGGCATCCCGACTCCGGCACGATCCGCCGGCAGGAAGCAGCACGGCTGGCCCGATACGGCCGCGACACCAACCTGCCGGTCATCGGTGGCGGCGACCTCAACGCCAACGCGTCCGGACCACACCTGCCGCATCGAGACTGGACCATCGCCAGCCACCAGCGACGCAGCGCCGAGGCCCGCCGCCTGCCCGACGGAACCTGGGCCACCGACACCGACGCGGTCGACCACCTCATCGGCTCCTGGGACGGCGACAACCGGGTGGGCGGGTGCGGATACCACGCCATCGCGGAGCTCGCGTGGCGGGCCGGTTCGGCGACCGCGCTGACGCCCACCGTCAACAACAACGTCGACTCCGGCGGCGCCATCATCAAGGACTGGCTGGTCGCCAACCCGGCAATGTTCCCGCACATCGAACCGGGCAGCTACCGGGTGCACATCCCGGCCGGCGACCCGGCCGACTGGCCCTCCGATCACCGGCTTGTCACCGCCGTCTTCGACCTCGCCGAGACGTTCGCAGCGCTGGCGGGCGACCCGGCATGACGGTCAACGTGAACCTGCTACGGCCCTGCGTGGAGCTGATCCTCGACCCTGCCTGGTGGTACAACCGGCTGGTCGAGCACTACGCCGAAGCGTTCTGGCTCGCTGGCGGCGGCGACCTGATGATCCGCACCATCGAGACGGTCTGCCTCGACTGCGGCGTAGCGCCACTCAGCGACGGCCTGAGCCGCCGCCTGGCCGGGGTGTTCGTATCCCCGCACGAGCAGTACCGGCTCACCGTCAGCCTCGGTACGTCGGCCCTGTGGCACCAGGGCCATTCAAGCCAGCTCTTGGACGCCTTGCATGCTCTGGCGGCAGTCGAAGCTCCCACACGAGCGGCCGGATCGACGCCGAGTCACGACACGGACGAAGGTGGGACAGAGGACATGACAGCCACCGACGAAACGGCACATGGGCATACGACGACAGGTAAGCCCGAAGCGCATCAAGTGGGGTTCACGTCGGTCGCAGCGCCGAACGGCGGGGACGCGGGCGAGTCCAGCGAGGCGGCGATCGACACGATTGTCTGCGATGTCGGTGGCGTCTTGATCACGTTCGCGCCGGATCGCTGCGCGGAGATCGAGAGCCGATACGGCGTACCTGATGGTGTATTGCTTCGAACTTTGTTGAAGACGCCTTCGGCGCGCTCGGCTGCAATCGGCCGGATCGACCAGGACGAGTGGTTCCGCGAGGCAGCGGCCGTGGTGGGCGCGCCGGCGGTCGAAGAATGGCTGGCCTACCGCGGCGAACTCAATGAACCCGTGGTGGAAATCTTGACAGCGGCTCGGCGCGCTGGCGTTCGGGTCCTGCTGCTCTCGAACGCGACGACGCGACTCTGGAACGACCTGGACCATCACGGGATACGCGATCTCGCCGAGCGGGTATTCTGCTCAGCCGATATTGGCTATGCCAAGCCTGATCCACACGCCTACCAATTTGTGGCGGATGCAGCGGCGACAGTTTCGGACCGGACCCTATTTATCGACGACACGGCCTCGTGGGTCGAGGCCGGCCGCAGCATCGGATGGCGCGGCTATGTGTACGGCTCGCCGGACGGTCTGCGGCGCGAACTGGCGGCGCTCGGGGTGAACGTATGAGCCCCGCCGCAGCCAGGGTGGCGCTGAGTGTGGTGGTCACGACGCGCGAGCGCAGCGGGGGGTGCCGACGCCTCTGCACCGCGCTGGAAGACCAGTTCGCTGAGCACCCCGGCCTCCTGGTCGAGATCGTGCTCGTGTTCGACGGCTGTGAGCCGTACGGGTGGGTCCCGTCCGCCGGCAGGTACCGGCCCATACATTTGCCAACTCAGCACGGCATCGCGAAGGGACGCAACGTCGGCGTCCGTCACGCTCGTGGCGAGATCGTCGCGTTCCTTGACGACGACGCAGTGCCGGGCCCCGGATGGGTGTCCAGCGCGCTGGCCGCCTTCGTGACGTACCCGCAGCTGGTCGCCTTCGGCGGTCGAGTGATCGGCTCGGACCAGCACAACCTGTATGCACAGCTGCGAGACCAGGTGTACTACCGAGAAACGTTCGGCTCCTGGTACGTCGACCCCGGCGTCGGCGGTGACTTCCTCGGCCCCCCGTACGTCAACGGCGGCAACAGCGCTTACCGGCGCCAGGCCATCGTCGACGTCGGCGGCTTCGACGAAGCACTGCCCGCATACAGCGACGTGGAACTGGGGCGCCGCCTGCAGCTGCATCGACACGCAGCGCTCTTGGCCGGTATGACCATCAGCCACGACCACCCTTCCACGTTCGGCCAGTACATGCGTCGCTGCTACCGAAGTGGCCGGGCCCGCGGAGTGCTGTGGGCGCGACGTCGATACCCGCAAGACGCGCCCCGTCGGGTCGTGACGACGATCGCCGCCAACGTGCTGTGGAACAACGTGACCCACCGGGCCCGCCGGATCGCTGCCGGCTGGATACGGGCCACCATCGTGCTGAGCTGTCAGGAGGTGTTGCATGGCATCGGATACACACGTTCGCTGGTCTCGACTCGCTGATCACGCCGTGACCGGGTTGGCGGCGGGCTTGCTCGCGCGTCGCGCGCTGGAACTCGCCGCAGTGATCCAGAGCGGACGCTTCAGCCGTCGCCGGCTGGCCGGCCTTGCCACGACCGACGAGGACGGCGCCGGTAACCAGCGGATCGTCTGCGTGGTGCCGTTGTACCTGGAGCAGGAGATCGCAGCCGACGCCGTCCGGTTCTGGCATCACCTCGTCCAACGCACTCACGTTGATCAGGTCGTGTTCGTCACGACCGCGAAGGAAAAGCCCGGTCACGACGCCACTACGCACGACCTCGTGGCGTCGGAGCTGGACGCCCTCGGTCATCCCGAACGACTCCGGCATCTGCACTGCGACGAGGTGACCCGGTTCCGCGCGGCGCAGCTCAACCTTGCGGTTGACCAGGCCGGCCCCGAGCAGCACCGTCCGGTCGGGCAGGCGGCGACGCAGACCTGGATTGGCGTTTACAACGCTGACTCCCGCCCGGCCGACACCACGTTCGCCGAGCTTTGGCAGCGGATCGACGCCGAACCGGATACGAGGGTGTTCCAGCAGCTGGTGGACTACGTCGTGCCCGACCGCGCCGGAACTGGAGCGGTCGCGGTCGGCAACTCGGTCTTGCAGACCTGGTGGACCCGCTCGCACTACTACGCGCGCAACACCCGAGGTGCCCGCGCCGGGTCATGGAGCGCTGCCATCACGCCGTACTCGACTTTCGGTCACGGCGAGTTCGTCCGACTCGACTTCCTCGACGACATCGGCGGATTCCCGGACTTCGCCTATGCAGACGGGCTGCTGCTGGGCTGGATCTGCCGGTTGCGGGGCGAACCGATCGGCCTACTCGCAAGCCGCGACCTCGCGGAGGTACCACGCACCGTCCGCGACCTGGTCACTCAGCAGACAGCCTGGATGCGTGGATTGCTCAACTTCGATGCCACAGTGGCGTGGTGTCGTGAGCACGACCAGCTGCGCCTGACCGATCGGCAGCTGGCTGGCCTGCGGGCCGCGCACGGCGCGATCCCGGTGGCGTGGGGCCTGAGTACCGTCGCGGTCCTGACCGGTGTGACGGTGGTAGCAGCTGCAGTCGCACGGCGAGGAGCGACCAGAGGCGACGCTGTTCGGCTGGCCGGACTGCTGGCAAGTCCGGTGGTGCCGGCCTTTCTGCTGCCCGGCACAGGCGACCGTCCCGGCCGCCTCGCAGCCCGGCTAGCCGGCGTGGCGGCGTCGTGGCCGGTCGAAGGACTGGCCTTCTGGCCGGCACTGGCTGGCCACCTTCGGCGGGGACAGCAAGCGCCGGCGAAGACACCGCGGTGACGACCTCGGCGATGAGTGAGCCACGGCAGTAGGGAGAACAGTATGGGTGACGTGTCCACCGATCCAGACGGGTTGCTCCAGCAGGCGGTCACCTGTCTGCTCGACAACGGTACCGACGTCGACGAGTACGCCTTTACTCCGGTGACGGGAGCAACGCAGGCCACCGTGTGGATGGGCGTGTCGAAGCGGGACGAGCTTCCCCCGGTGGCGCTGCGGTTGACGCCCAAGCCGCTGGAGCTCATCCGCCGGATCGCGACGCTAGTCGACGATGTCCGGTCGGTGACGTGCCCGACAACGGTGGCCGCCGAGCGGCTGGAGGTTGACGGCCGGACCTGGACGGTTCACCTGTGCACGTGGATCGGCATCGGCGCGGCCCTTAAGGCCGACACCGGGCTGCTCGGGCAGCACCTGGCGCGGCTGCACCTGGACCTGGCCGGCTCTGCGGTCGATCTGACCGACCGTCGGCTGAGTTTCGAACCCAGCCCCACCCCGACGCGGGAACAGCAACTGCCCACCTGGTACGTCGCCCGCCATCTGTGGCGCGACCGGATCTTCGCGTGGCTGTCCACCCAATCCGAGCGGATGGCCCCGCAGCCCATTCATGGCGACATGCACTGGGGCAACGTCGTCGCGACTGTCAACGGTTTCGGGTTCATCGACTTCGACAAGATGATGTTCGCCCCGCCCGTATTCGATCTGGCCAAGCTGATCGCCACCGGCATGTTCCGTGGCGGCGAACAGGTGCGATTCCAAGCGCGAAAGACGACCCGGCTCATCGAAGGGTACGAGTCGGTGCGGCCATTGGCCGACGCCGAACTGGTGGCACTGGAGGGGCTCGCAGTCCTGCTCAACGAAGAGACTGCGCGACTGGGCACCGTGTACGACATCGACGAGTACCGGCGCGCCGCGGACGCGGTGGCGTCCTGGTGGATCGCCAGACGCCGCCGCACACGCAGCGACCCCCTCGGGATTCGCACAGCCCGCCAGTCGGCCTCGGCGGACACCGGCACCGCCGACCAACCCACCCTGTGGGCCGACGACGAACCGGTCACCACTCCCGAAGAACCCGACGCCAGCTAACCGACATCAGTCAGAAACTGCTTAACCCCTCAACCGAGAAGGAGGTGGCCGTGGTGCGCGCTCTCATAGTGGGCTGCGGCAGCCACGGGGGCGAGGTGCTGCTCCCCGCGGCGCTCACCGCCGGTATCCAACCGGTCGGCCTCGTCGACGCCGACCTGGACAAGGCCAAGACCCTGGCCGAGCAGTGGGGCGTTCCCCACGTCTACAACCGCCTCGACGAGGTCCCGGTCCGGCAGCTCGATGCGGTCCTCCTCGCCCTGCCAGTAGCCCAGCACGCCAGCAACGTCGGGTGGGCCGTCGACCAGGGCCTGCACGTCTTCGTCGAGAAGCCCCCAGCGACGAACCTGGCCCAACTGCGCGACCTCATCGACCAGGTCGACGCCGCCGACCGGGTGTGCGGCGTCGGGATGAACTTCCGCTGCGCCGAAGGTGTCCTGGAACTTGGCCGGCGGCTGAGCACCGGACGGCACGGCCGCCCGGCATACGTTCGGGTCGTCCAGGTTGCGCGCAAGCCGCTGGAGCCGTTCGGCCCGGGGTTGTCGATGGAAGCGAGCCTGTTCTACGCCCAAGGCATCCATGCCATCGACCTGGCGCTGTCCTTCGCGCCGGTGGCGACGGCGATCAGCGGTCAACGCGTCCGGGTCAACCGTGGCCGGCTGTGTGTCGTGGTCGGCGAAGACCACGATTCCGGCACCCGCATCGAGGCATCGTTTGGCTCCAGCGCTGCCGGGCTCTACCACGAGCTTGACGTCTTCTGCGACAGCGGCGACCTCCTGAGCCTGCGCAACCTCTCCGAGCTGTCGTACCTGCCCGGCGGAGGAGAGCCGGACGTGGCCGACTACCCAGGCGCTCGTGTGCTGTGGCGACGTTCACCGACGAACGTCGGTTACACCGCGGCCGGATACGCCACCGAACTCGCCTCGTTCAAGTCGCGGGTTCTCGGCGACGCGGACCCGGCCAGCTCACAGGCCGCTGTACTGCGGGACCTCCTACCGACCTATCGCGCGTTCGACGAACTTCTCACTTGTTGGGACGTCCCGTGGACGAACTGACCCGCACCCATCTCGCCGCTGCGATCGCTCAAGGCGGCTCCGGCAACGCCGACATCGCCGGTGAGCTGGAGATCGCATTTGCCGACCTCGTCGGCGCACAGTTCGCGCTCGGCACCTCTAGCGGCACCGGCGCCCTCATCTGCGCGCTGCGAGCCGTCGGCGTGCGTCCCGGCGACAACGTCGCCGTCTCGGCCCTCGCACCTGCCATGACCGCCTTGGCGATCACTGCCATCGGCGCCCACCCCATCTTCTGCGACTCCGCCGACCCGGCATCGTTCGGCATGAGCCCTCACGCCGTCGAGGACGTCATCGAGCAGCGGCAGCCGAAGGCCGCTGTGCCCGTCCCAATGTGGGGCTATTGGGATGAGCAACCAGCAGCCTTGGAAGCGTGGCGCCGCCATGGCGTACCGATCATTGTCGACGCCGCCCAGGCGCCGTTCCTGCGTCTAGACACCGGCCTGTGCCAGGTGGCGGACATCGTCTGCTTGAGCCTGCACAGCCGTAAGCCGTTCAAGGCCGGCGAAGGCGGCATCTGCCTCACCAACCACCGTCACCTGGCCGACGGGATCGTTCAGGTGCGCAACTTCGGGCAGGCGACCGCTGACAGCGGACGCCGGCTCATCCCGGCCGGATCGTTCGGTGCCGAGTTCGGCATCAACTTCAAGATCAATGCACTCGGGGCGGCCTGGTGCCTCGGCCAAGTTCAGGCCGCCGACCAGCTCCGCACACACCTCACCACGCTGGCTGACACCGCCACCGCGATGCTCACCGCCACGGGTATCGAATGGGCCGCGGCGAGGCAGTCGCCGGCGGTGGCCGAACACGGTCGCTACGGCATCGTCGCGATCTGCCCCCAGGAGCAGGACGCCACACGACTCGCCAGCGCCCTCACCGCGCAGGGCATCGAAGTGGACACCACCAGATATCAGTACCGGCCGACCTACCACGCCGGTTACCTGTCCCAATACACCACCTCCTGCCCGAACGCCGAGCAACTCACCCGGCACGCCGTCGGGTGCCGGCTCGAAGCCTTCACCGCCCCGACCCCGGTCACCAGCGCCGCCCCGCACGCTGCGCAGGTGAGCCCGGCCTGACCGGAAGACCACACGTCGCCCTTCACCCCCTCACGTGAGGATCGGAGCCACCCATGAAGATCGGCATCATCGGGATGGGACACGTCGGCGCCACCATGCAGGCGATGTTCCAGCACCACGCCGAGCTCATCACGTACGACCTGACCGACACCAAGCCGTACCCGCACGACGCGCTTGCCGCCTGCGACTTCGCCATCGTCTGCGTCAACACCCCACCAGACGCGACCGGCGCCTGCGACACCACCAACGTCATCGAGGCGATCAAACGGCTGCCCACCCAGCGGATTCTGCTGAAGTCCACCGTCCCGCCCGGCACGACCGACCACCTCGCCGACGCGACCGGGAAGATCATCTGCTTCAGCCCCGAGTACGTCGGGGAGAGCACCTATCACCAGCCGTTCTGGGCCGACTCCGCGACCGGCGTGCCGTTCCTCATCATCGGGGGCGCTGCCGAGAGCCGGAGCTTCTTCATCGACGCCTTCCTGCCGGTGCTCGGACCGTCGAAGACGTACTTCCAGTGCACCGCGCGCGAGGCCGAAGTCATCAAGTACATGGAGAACACCTACTTCGCCACGAAGGTCACGTTCGTCAACGAGTTCTACGAGATCTGCCGCGCCATGGGCGCCGACTGGCACACCGTGCGCGAGGGCTGGCTGCTCGACCCGCGCGTCGAGCCCATGCACACTGCGGTGTTCGCCGCCGACCGCGGCTACTCCGGCAAATGCCTGCCCAAGGACACCGACGCCATCATCCAGGCCGCGACCGCGGCCGGCTACCACCCGCAGCTGCTCGCCGAAGTCGTGCGCAGCAACGCACGGATGCGGGCCGGGGACTGACCATGCCAGGCGCGCACACCGTCATCGCCGTCAACTACCACCGCATCGGCGCCGTCGACGACGCCAACCCGCTACACCGGCTGCACACCGTCCCCACCGACGTCTTCCGCGCGCAGCTGGACCACATGCAGCAGCACGGCGCGATCGTGAGCCTGGACGACGTCCGCAGCTGCCGCGGACTGGCCGACGTCAACTTCGTCGTTTCGTTCGACGACGTGCCCACCGCGGCGCTGACCGGCATGCAGATGATGCTCGACCGGCAGTTGCCCGTGACCGTGTCGGTGTGCACGCAGCTGGCCTCGGCCGGCTGGGGCACTCGGGACAAGGTCTACTGCGTGGACCGCTTCGCCGACCCCGACACCGTGGCCGCCGCCACCCGGGCCGCGTTCCCCGATGCCGCCGCCGGCGGTGACCCGGTGTCGTTCTACCACCTCACCAAACGCGACGACTTCGACCCCGATGCGGTCACCGGCACGCTGATCGAACCCCTGTTCGCCGCGGTCGAGCCGTTCGCCCGACCGTTTCTCGACGGCACCGGCTATCTGTCGTGGCAGCACATCCGGGACCTGGCCGGACATCCGCTGATCACCATCGCCAACCACACGGCCAGCCACACCAACTTGGCAGCGCTGCCCGCCGGTCGCCTCCCTGCCGAGATCACCACCGCACACGACGAGCTCACCGACCAGCTCGGCGTGCCACCGCGCTACCTCACGATTCCCTTCGGACGCCTGCACCAGCGACTCGCGATCGACTGCACGGACGTCATCCACCCGCTGGGCTATCACGGCATCCTGTGGGTCGGTGATGTCGCCACCCAGGTCACCGCCCCGTACCAGGCTCAGCTGCTGCACCTGACCCGGCTGCACGCGCCGACCACCATCGACGAGTTCGTCACCCGGACCCGCGCCCTGGCCAAGCAGCCGGTCACCGCCGCCATCTGGCAGCTCCCAGCGCAGGCCCATCGCGCACCTGTCACGGTCATCGAATCCAGCGACCCGCAGCGGGCCGCCCGACACGAAATGCTGGCCCGACAAGGCAAGGACTACGCCTCCAGCGACGACTTCTACCGCTACCAGTTCACCACCAACCCCGCCAAGGGCGACCGGCCGGACTATTACGCCGTCGAGCGTGACGGCCGCCTCGAAGCCACGGCCTACAACCTGCACGCCCGCTTCCGCGTCGGCACGGTCACCGTCCCGGGCGTCTACCTGGCGAGCTGGCGCAAGCTGCCCGAAGCCCACCACAGCGCCGCAGGCACGCTCGTCCAGCGGATGACCGCCCGCGAGGCGGTGGTCGGCGTACACCACCCGAGCCCGATCGCCGCCGCAGCGTTCACCCGCTGGCACCAGGTCCCAGTCTGGCGGCTACGCCTTGCCGTCACCGATACGCCCGACGCCGCGGTCGCGCGGCTCGACCGATCGTGGGAAGCCGACACCTTCGACGACACAATCGGACCGCTGGTCGAAGAGCTGATGGGCAAGGCGGACTTCACGCTGGTCCGGGATCGTGCCTGGTACCAGTGGCGGCACGAGACCTATCCGCTGGCCACCTGCCGGTACGTGGTGGTGTCACGTCGCAACGAGCCGATCGCCTACGCCGTCACGCTGCAACGCGGCGACCGGATCGAGATCGCCGACTGGTACGCGCCTTCCACTCTCGGCTATGCCCGGCTCGTCACCGCCATCCAGGACAGCGCCCGCGATCATCACGCCCGCACCATCGAGGTCGAGACCAGTGACCGGACCGTCGCCGATGACCTCGCGGCCCGCCACGCCGCCGAGGCGACCCGCGCGACGAACTTCTACCACCTCAACCGCGCCCGCCTGGCCGAACACGGCGCCGACGCCGCCGACATCGACGCTCTTGCGGCACGTTGGGCCCACCTGCGCTTCCACGAGACCGCCGGCACCGGCGACGTCTCCATCCGGTAGCCGGTCATGGACACACCCACCTACACCGTCGCTGACCTCCTCACCGCCAACGCCGATCGCACACCTGACCACACCGCCGTCATCGATGGCCCTACCCGAATCTCCTATGCCGAGCTGCACGACCGCGCACGGCGCTGCGCTCGCCTCGTGGCCCGCCGCGTCGGCCCCGGCGACCGCATCGCCATCCTGCTCCCGCGCGGGGTCGACGCACTCGCGGCGTACTTCGGCGCCCACCTGGCCGGCGCCGTTCCGGTCTTCGTCCACGAACAGCTGCGCCCCCGGCAGGTCGGGCACATCATGGCCCACGCCGACGCCCGGCTGGTGTTCACCACCACCCGCCACCACCACCTGCTCGACGCCGAGGCCCTGCCCGGCGGGGCAATCGTGGACGTTGACACGCTCCGAGAGTCCCCGCTCCCGACCGCCGTCCCGCGGATCGGCCGTGACGTCGCCGGGCTGATCTACACCTCCGGGTCCACAGGAACCGCCAAAGGCGTCACCGTCAGCCACGACAACCTTCTCGCCGGGGCCACCATCGTGCGGGACTACCTGCACCTGAACAGCCGGGACCGGACCCTCGCAGTCCTGCCGTGGAGCTTCGACTACGGACTCAACCAGGTTCTCGCCACCTTCGCCGCCGGCGCAACGGTGGTGACCCAACGCTCGCTCTTCGGCCCCGACATCTGCCGCGCCCTGGCCGCCACCGAAGCGACCGGGCTGGCCGGCGTGTCCTCGCTGTGGTCGGCTCTGGCCGGCCCTCTCGGGCAGTTGCCGCTGCCCGCGCTGCGCTACATCACCAACTCCGGAGGGCCGTTGGCCCCGGCCACGATCGAGCAGATCCGCACGGCCCAACGCCACCTCGACATCTACCTGATGTACGGGCTCACCGAAGCGTTCCGCTCGACCTACCTCGACCCGGCCCAGGTCGCCGACCGTCCCACCTCGATCGGCAGGGCCATTCCCAACACGGAAATTCTCGTCCTCGACGACGGCGCCCGGCCCTGTCCGCCCGGTGTCACCGGCGAACTCGTCCACCGCGGACCCACCGTCGCGCTCGGCTACTGGAACGACCCCGACACGACCGCAACCGTGTTCCGCCCCCACCCGCGCCCGCCGGTCGGCGTCCCGGCCGAGACAGTGGTCTACTCCGGCGACTACGTGCGCGCCGACGCCGACGGCTACCTCTAC
>NZ_BONC01000093.1 GCF_016862515.1 Asanoa iriomotensis | reverse complement strand
TCGTACTTGCTACCGTCGAGGACAGCGCCGCCGATCTTGAAATACTGGTTCACGCCGGTGGTGTTGCAGATAGGGCCGACGTTGTAGCCGGTGTCGACATTCCAGCTGTGCACACCGAGGTAGTAGGCGAGCCCACAATGGCCGTTCAGGACGTAGAGCTCAGGGTCCACGATCACCACTGAGCGCGCTGTCCAGTAGAAGGAACCTCTGGTCGCCACCGCGATGGCGCCGGTCCCGCCGCCATGCCGGTATTCGACGTAGAAGGTCCTGTAGGCAGCCTGTGCCGGTTGCGCCAACGCCAAGCTTCCCGCAACGACGAGAACCAGTGCTACAAGCGCCCGTCCGAGTTTTCGTACCGCCATGCTTTCCTCCCGTGTCCTCTGTTCGCGGATCAACCTAGGTATCCCGCCGCGCGGGCAACAGGACGTTCAACCGGACGTTCGCGCTCGCCACCGTCGCCGTGCTCGCCGCGAGTCCGGCCTCCGCGGTGCTCGCCCCGCCGGCCTGACGCCGCGGTACGTCGACCGCGTCCACGACCGTCGCGTCCTATCTCGAGCCCTCCCCCACGCATCCCGGCGCGGTCGCGCTCCCGGGCCGCAACGGCGTGATCGTCGCGCACGACGCGGTCGGCTTCGCCCTGCGCTGCGCCGACGCCGCCGGCACCGACCCGACTCGCGACCGCTGGATCCCGATGCGGCGGGACACCCGGGAGCGGCTCGACCGCGTCGTGGCGGACCGGATCACCGAGCCGCTCGGCATGCAGGAGACCAGGTTCAACCCGTCGCCGCGGCTGCGCTGGCGGATCGCCGCCGAGGAGTACCAGCTCGGTCGCGGCCTCGTCTGGGGCAGCGTGCACGACGAGAACGCGTACTGTCTCGGCGGCGTCGCCGGACACGCCGGCCTGTTCGCCACGGCCCGCGACCTGGCGACGCTGGCCCAGGCGGCGCTCAACGGCGGCCGTTACGGCCGCGCCCGCATCCTCGACGAGCGCTCGACCCGGCTGCTGTTCACCGACTACAACCGGGCGTTCCCGACCCACGCGCACGGCCTTGGCTTCGAGCTCGACCAGCGGCGCTACATGGGCGCGCTCAGCTCGGCGGTCACCGCCGGGCACACGGGTTTCACCGGCACCTCGATCGTGCTGGACCCGCTCGCGCACTCGTTCGCGATCCTGCTGACCAACCGGGTGCACCCGACCCGCGAGTGGGGCAACAACAGCCCGTCCCGCGCCGCCGTGGGCACCGACCTGGCGATGGCGCTGCCGGTGCGACCGAGCCAGGGACCGACCTCCTGGTACGCGGGGGAGGCCGACGGCAGTAAGGCGACGCTGACGATCCCGCTGCGCGGCGGCACACGGACAAACTTCGACCTCTGGTACGACACGGCGTCGACCGACACCGGCGCGGTCGAGGCGTCCACGGACGGCGGGCGAACCTGGCGGCTGGTGCCGGTCACGCTGCGTGCACCGGGTTATCGCTGGCGCACCGACGGCACGTACACCGGCTTCCAGGGGCGTCAGTGGCTCACCGCCGAGGCCGCGCTGCCGGCCGGGACCACCCACCTGCGCTGGCGGCTGACGACGGCCGCGGCGCCGCACGGCCGCGGCGCCGCACGGCCGCGGCGCCGCACGGCCGCGGCGCCGCACGGCCGCGGCGTCTACGTCGACGCGGTGCGGGTGACGGGCCCGTCCGGCGTGGTCTTCGACGACCGCCACCCCCGCGACGCGGCCCGCTTCGTCCCGGCCGGCTGGGCGCCCCGGCGGGACTGACACCCGCTAGCGTGGCGCGGGTGACGGTCACGGTGCGGCCTGCCAACGAGGCGAGCCGGGACGACCTGCGGGCGGTGTTCGGCACCCGCGGCGACCCGGCCAACTGCCAGTGCCAGTGGTTCAAGTCCCGCGACGTCTGGGCGATCCCTAAACAGGAGCGCACGGACCGGCTACGGTCGCAGACACACTGCGGCGAGCCGTCGGCCGCGCAAACCAGCGGCCTGGTCGCCTACCTCGACGACGAACCGGTGGGCTGGTGCGCGGTCGAGCCGCGGATCGCCTACGAGCGCCTGCTCCGCGCCCGCGTGCCCTGGTCGGGCCGCGAGGAGGCCAAGGACGACCCAGGCGTCTGGGCGGTGACGTGCTTCGTCACCCGCACGGGCTACCGCCGGCGCGGGGTGAGCCGGGCCCTGGCCCGTGCGGCGGTGGAGTTCGCCCGCACGCGCGGCGCCACGGCCATCGAGGGCTACCCGATCCGCGTCGAGCCAGACCAGACCGGCGGCGGCGAGCTCTTCGTCGGCACGACCACCGTCTTCGCCGACGCGGGTTTCACCGAAATCAGCAACCCAACCCCACGCCGCGCCGTCATGCGCGTCGACTTCTGAGCCCTCGCCCACCCACTCCGCGAAACACCGCGAACCGCCCCGCCGACTCACCTCGAGGGGCGTGCCGCCGATTGCCTCACGCGGCCCGGCCAGGCACCGCCCGGTTCTCGATCGGATCCGATTGTCAGGTAGCCGATCGAGGCCGCCCGCCAACTACGTTCTCGGCTGCTTGTCGATGCCGCTCGCTAGTGTGACGGCCACGGGCGGAAGGAGACTTCGTGCAGCCACAGATCCAACGGATCAAGGCGTGTCTCAACGGCGGTCGGCGCCGCGAGGAGCATCCGGCCGTGCCGATCACACCCGGCGAGCTGGCCGCAGCGGCCGCTGGCGCGGTGGCTGCCGGCGCCGAGGCGCTGCACCTGCACCCACGTGATCGCGACGCCGCGGAGTCGCTGGACCCCGACGACGTGGCCGCAGCCGTGACCGCGGTGCGCCGGCGATGTTCGGGCATGCCGGTGGGGGTGAGCACCGGGCTGTGGATCAGCGACGGCGACATCGGGCGGCGGCTCGCGATGGTGGCCCGCTGGGCCGACCTGCCGTCGGCGGCACGGCCCGACTTCGCCTCGGTCAATGTCAGCGAGCCCGGCTTCGTCGACCTGGTCGAGGCTTTGCGGCGGGCCGGGATCGCAGTGGAGGCCGGAGTTTGGTCGACCGCCGACGCACAGGCGTTGGCCGCCGCCGGCCGGTCCGGCTGGACCCGCATCCTGGTGGAAATCGTCGACGGTGCGGCTGACACGGCCACCGCGGCGGCTGACGCGATTCTCGCCAGCCTCGACGAACTCGGGGTTGACGGTCCGCGGCTGCTGCACGGAGAGGAGGCGGCCTGCTGGCCGCTGGTCGCCCACGCGGGCCGGCTGGGGCTGCCAACCCGCATCGGACTGGAAGACACCGTCGTCGGCCCGGCCGGCGCACCGATCCTCGACAATGCCGACCTGGTCCGCCGGGCGCTGGCTGTCTGGACCGCCGCCGCGCCATCACGACAGTGAACGTACGGACCCGCTCGACGGCAGTGGAGGTGGCGCGTGGGCGAGACAGGGACGGCTAAGCACAGCGTGGGCGAGGCGCCTGCTCGTGTCGCTTCGACTGTCGAGCACCGGTCGGAGCGAGCGTTCGTACTCCTTCTTCAGTTAGCTGACCGCTACTTTCTCGATCCGGGTTTCGAGGACACTCTCGCTCAACGTCTCCGAGAGAATCCCGCGTTGATCGAACTCTGGGAGACGTGGAGTGCGGATCAGCGGTGGACACCGAGCGCGTACCTGGAAGGGACCGAGGTCGGGTGGTTCGATGGAGCGCGTCGCAACGTGCGGATCCATCCCGACCGTGGTGCCGCGGCAGCTGACTTCATCCGGCGAATGGCTGCCTGGCTGTCCAGAAGGGCGATACTCGACGTCAACGCGTAGCTGGGCGGGGTGTGCCGCGGGTGGCGGCGGCGTAGAAGGCGATCAGCAGCACCGACAGGATGAGCAGGCAGGTGCCGAGGGCGCCGGCGCCGAAGTTGCCCAGCAGGATGCCGATGCCCGATGGGATCAGGGCGCCGCCCAGGCCCGCCCCGCCGATTTGCATGCCGATCGCGCGGTCCGCGTGGGCCGCGCCGACCCGGTCCGCGGTGGTGAGGGTCAGCAACGGGAAGACCGGGGCCGCGGCGAAGCCGATTACGGCCAGGCCCAGGATCGCGGCCCAGGCACCGAGCGGCAGCGCGACCAGCAGCGAACCCGCCGCCATCCCGAACAGGCTGCCGACCAGGATCTTCGTCGGGTTGAAACGCTCCGACGCGATGCCCTGGACCACCCGGCCGACGAAGAGCATGCCCCAGTACAGCGAGACGCAGAGGCCGGCGATCCCCGCGCTGACCCCGCGGGATTCGGTCAGCAGCAGGAAGGCCCAGAGGCCGGCGCCCATCTCGACCGCGACGTACACCGCGAAGGCCAGCACGCCCAGCCAGACCGCCGGCATGGTGAGTGTTTCGCGCGTGCTGACCTTCGTCGCGGGCTTGGTCGCCACCTTGGTGGCGACGGCGTCACCGCCGGTGACGGCGGCCGGTTCCTCGGGAAGAACCGAAGGGGCCGGTGCCGGAGCGTGGCGGGTCCAGTTGCGGACCGTCGCGAAGAACGCCAGGGCCAGGCACGCCTGTGCCGACGCCACGATCACGTAGCCCCAGCGCCAACTCGCACCGCCCACGGTGATCACCGCGGTCATGATCAGTGGGCCGATCGCGACGCCGAGGCCGAAGAACGCGTGCAGCCAGTTCATGTGTTTCGGGCCGAAGGCCGACGCCGCGTAGGCGTTCAGGCCCGAGTCGATGGCGCCGCCGCCGAAGCCGGCCAGCAGGGCGAAGGGGACCATCACCGCGTACGCCGGTGAGATCGCGTAACCAGCCAGCGCGGCACTGGCGCACGCCGTGCTGATCGCCAGCAGCCAGCCCACACCGACCCGGGCCAGCGTGAAACCGGCGGCGATGCTGGACACGAAGTAACCGGCCGTGGACGCGATCAGCAGCAGGCCGACCGCCTCGGTGCCGACGCCGAAATCGCCCGCGATCGACGGCCACGCCACACCGAGCAGGCCGTCGGGCAGGCCGAGGCTGATGAACGCGAAATACGCGAGGACCAGCAGGGACATGCGGATCGGCCGCGCCGAGGGGGACGTCACCCGGCGATGATAGTGATGAGAGCGCTCTCCATCCGCATTCATTCCCGGTCGAGGAAGAAGCGGGAGACGCCGGCCGCGAGGTCGACGTCGTAACGGTCCCGCGCCGCGGCCCAACCCGAGCCCTCGATGACCGTTTCGCCTGGTACGCCGTTCTGCGCCCGGCCGTCGACCGAGGCGCTGCCCGCGCCACCACCGATTCGCACCCGCACGGGCGCCCGGCCCGTCAGCCGCACCTGGAAATCGTCGGCGCCGCCGGTCATCCGCACCGGCACCGTGCCGCGCGGCGCGGGCAGGGCCAGCGAGATCCGCCCGGCGCCCGCCACGAAGTCGACCGCCGTCACGACGCCGCCGCGCAGGTCGATGCGCTCGTCCCCGCTGCCGCCGCCGAGCCGCAGGTGCCAGGCCACCTCGCGGTGCAGGGTCACGTCGAGCTCGGCGGGACCGGACATTCCGGTGCCCTGGGTGGTAAGCCGCAGGTCGGCGCCGCGCCGGTCGATCCGGGGTGCGACACCGGCGCCGTCCGGCGTGCGTACCCGGAACAGCTCGTCGCCCAGGTCCGCGACGCGGACCGTGACCGCGGTGACGCCGCTCTCCAGCGTGAACGTCGCCGCGTCGAGGCCGTGGCGCGGGCCGGTGACCGTGTGACCCGAGACGGCGCCGCGACCCGGCTCGGCGGCCCAGTGCGGGCGCAGCCGCGCGGGGCCCGGCGCGGTGCACGCGGCCAGGAGCAGCAGGGCGAGCAGTGGTACGACCGAACGCCACAAACTCGACCGAACGGCCGACTGGTGCATCCCGGACCTCCAGGCAGACTTGCGGGAATGCGCGAGACGACCCCCAGCATCCTGACGGTCAGCCAGCGCCGCTACGCCTGGCTCGCATTCCTGGCCATCGCCGTTCAGGCCCCGCTTTCCGCCCGGCTGCTGCAAGACGACTCCTGGCTGCTGAGCATCCTGGTCGGGATGATGATCGGCACGCTTATCCTCGTCGATGACGCGCAGCGGCGCCAGCCGGCTCCCGACAGCGTCGAGTAACCGGCCGGCGCCCGCAAAAAGGATCAGTCCTGCGGCCGGATGACCTGGGTCCGCTCGGCCTCGTCCTCGACCGCCGGCAGCTCCTGGGTCGGCGCCGGGGTCTTCCGCGGTCGCCGCGGTTTCGCCGGCGGCGCCGGCTCGGCGATCTCCGCCGGCCGCTCCTCCGCGATCGGCAGGCCCGTCGGCGGCGTCGGCTCACGCATGCCGGGCACGATGTGCGGCTCGTCCGGGTGCCGGATCACCTGAGTCTGTTCGGCCTCGGTGCTGATCACCGAGGTCTCGGCGGCGTCCACCTCGGCCCGCGCCGCCGCGTCCCGCCGCTCGGCCGCCAACCGCTCCGACTCCAACCGCGCCGACTCCAGCCGGGCCGCCTCGACCCGGGCCACCTCGGCCGCGGCCTCGGTGCGCGCGGCCTCCTCGGCCTCCGCCCGGGCCCGCTCGGCCGCCTCCTGCTCGTCGATCCGGCGCCGCTCCGCCGCGGCCTTCTCCGCCTGGTACGCCTGCGCCCGCTCCCGGATCACCGCCGACTCGGCCGCGACCCGGTCCAGCCAGCGCTCCCAGCGCCCCTGCATCGGCCGGATCAGCCCGCCGCCGACGCCGACGACCAGGATGCCGCCGACGGTGGCGAGCACGGCGACCAGGACCGGCGTGGTCACCGTGGTGGCGATGCCGACCTGGTTGAGCGCCGCGATGACGCCGAGCCCGACGATGAAGACCCAGACCACGGTCGCGATCAGCCGGCCGTAGGAGAGCCCGCCGAGCGCGCCGGTGATCAGGTCCCGGACGGCGCTGGCGATCGCGGTGGCGACAACGACGATGACGATCGCGATGAACGCCTTCGGCAGCCAGCCCACGACCGCGGCGATCAGGTCGCTGATCGGGTTCGGGCCCCACACGCCGAACGCGAGCTGCAGGGCGAACAGCAGGATCGCGTAGTAGACCAGCCGCGCGAGGATGTCGCTCGCGTCGTACCGGGACCGCTCGAGCCGCGCACCGATCCCGGAGCGCCGCACCGCCCGGTCGAAGCCGACCCTGGTCAACAACGTGTCGACCAGCTTGCGCGCGACCCGCGCGATCAGGTAGCCGATCAGCAGGATCGCCAGGAACGCGAGTGCTTTCGGCACGAACAGCAGCACTGACCGCCACATGTCGGTGAGCGCGGCACCGATGTCCATGTCAGACCTTCCGTAGGGGTGGATGTCAGCGCACGGCTTACCCGGTCGCCCCTGCTCGCAATCCCCGCCTTCGCCGCCGCGCCGCCCCGCCCGGCGGCGGTTACGCTGCTGTCATGCCAGGCTCCGGTGCGTCGCCGCCGCCGGTGGGCGCACCGCCGACCGACGGCTGGGATCCCGGCCTGCTCGCGGTCGTCGACCTGGTGCTGGGCTCACCAGTCGCGATGGCGTTCCTGCACGGTGACCGGCTGCGACTGATCTACAACGACGCGTACGCGCAGGTGCTGGGCGACCGCCACCCCGACGCGTACGGAGCGCCCGCGGCCGAGGTGTTCGGCACCGCCTGGGAGGGCCCGGCCGGCGCGGCCGTCCGCGAGGCCCAGCACACCGGGTTCACGCCGCGTGACCAGGAGTGGCCGCCGACCGACTCCGGTGAGCCCGACCCGGCGCTGCCCGTCCGGGGCCTCTCCCCCGTGCGCGACGGGAGCGGCCGGATCGCCGGCGTGCTGGTCGTCGTGGCCGAGCCCGTGCCCGTCGCGCACCGGCTGCAGGGGCTCAGCGAGTTGGCCGAGGCGCTGGCCGGCACGCTCACCCTCGACGAGGTGGCCCGGGTCGCGCTGCGCTACGGCCTGTCCTTCCCCGACGTGCACCAGGTGGCGTTCGGTGTCGACGACGGCGACGACTGGCGCACGGTCCGCCGGATCCGCGGCGACGTGCTCGACGACGCCGACGAGCGGCTGCCGCCGGTCTGGCGGCGGATCGCGACCGACTCGGTCGCGCCCCTGGCCGTGGCGGCGGGCGCGGGCCTCGCCCGGTTCACCGCCGACGGTCACCCGCTGCGGGTGGCGCCGCAGGACCGGCACGACGAGAAGGTACGCGCGCTGGCCGCGCTCCCCCTCCGGACGACCTCCCTGCGCGGCGCGCTGACCCTCGGCCGGCACGACCAGCGCCCCTGGTCGCCCGCCGAGCGGGCACTGCTGACCGCGGCCGCCAAGCTGGTCGCGCAGGCGGCCGAGCGGGCCCGCCGATTCGAGAACCAGCACGGCACCGCCCAACTCCTGCAGCGCAGCATGCTCCCCGAGCACCTGCCCGACGACCCGCGTTTCCGGCTCGCCGCCCGCTACGACCCCGGGGTCGACGGCAACGCGGCCGGCGGCGACTTCTACGACGCGTTCGCGCTGCCCGGCGGCCGGCTCGCCGTGGTGCTCGGCGACGTGGCCGGGCACGACGTGCGCGCCGCGGCGTTGATGGGCCAGGTGCGGGCGGCGCTGCGGGCGCTGGCGCTGGCCGACGCGGCGCCGGACACCGTGCTCACCGGGCTCGACCGGCTGGTCGCGAGCCTCGGCGCGGAGGCGCGCACCGACGAGCTGTTCGTCACCGTGGCGTACGGCGTGATCGAGCGCGACGGTCGGCTGACCATCGCGACGGCCGGGCATCCGCCGCCGCTGGTCCGGCACGCCAGCGGCACCGCGGACTACCTCGACGTGCCGGCCGGCACACCGCTGGGTCTCGGCGGCGCGCGCCGCAGTGGCACCGCGCGGCTGGCGCCGGGCGACACGCTGGTGCTGTTCAGCGACGGCGTGGTCGAGCGGCGCGGGCTCGACATGACCGCCGGGCTGGAGAAGGTGGCCGCGAGCGTGGCCGGTGCCAGCGGCGGCGACCCCCGTACCCTGTGCGCCGTTGCCTGTGCCGCCGTCGGCGGCACCACCGACGACGACGTGGCGGTGCTCGCGGTCGAGCACGCGACGGCGCCGAGCCGATCCGCCGGCATGGAGATCCCCGCCGAGCCGACCGCGCCCGGCCGGGTCCGGCACTGGATGTCCGCGCAGCTCTCCGCCTGGAACGTGCCCGAGCAGGTGATCGGCGCCGCGGTGCTGTGCGCGAGCGAGCTCGCCACCAACGCGCTGCTGCACGCCGGCACGGCCGCCCGGGTCCAGGTCGACCTGAGCGCCGAGCGGTTGCTGGTCGCGGTCTCCGACAGCGGCACCCGCGGCTCGGTGACGCGGGCGCACGCGGAGACGTTGAGCAGCCGAGGGCGCGGGCTCGGGCTGATCGAGGAGCTGAGTGACGCGTGGGGCACGGACCCCGCCGTGCGCGGTTCGACCGTCTGGTTCGAGATCGGCCTGCGCGCATCGAAAGAGGAGGAGCGGGGTATCGGGGTGCCATGACCACACCGGTGGGCGTCCTCTTCGATGTCGACGGCACCTTGGTCGACAGCACCTATCTGCACGCGGTGACCTGGTGGCAGGGCTTTCGTGCCGGTGGGCACGACGTGCCGGTCGCACAGATCCACCGGGCCGTCGGCATGGGCGCCGACCGGCTGCTCGACCATCTGCTCGGCAGCGAGCGCGACAGGTCACAGGACGAGCTGGTGCGAGCGGTGCATGCCGAGCGGTACGCGCCGTTCCTGAACCAGCTGCGCCCGCTGCCCGGTGCGGCCAACCTGCTGCGCGCGTGTCACGAGCGCGGCCAGCGGGTGGCGTTGGCGTCGTCCGCGACGCCCGAGGAGCTGACCGCGATGCGGCGTGCGCTGGCCGTCGACGACGCGATCGACGCGGCGACCTCGTCGGGCGACGCGCAACGGACCAAGCCCGAGCCCGACATCATCGAGGCGGCGCTGCGCAAGCTCGGTCTGGAGACCAACCACGTCGTGTACGTCGGCGACTCGATCTGGGACATCGCGGCGTGCGCCAAGCTCGGCGTCCCGTGCGTGGCGCTCACCTGTGGCGGCACCTCGCGGGCCGAGCTGGCCGGCGCGGGCGCGGTCGCCGTCTACGAGGATCCCGCCGATCTGCTCGCCCATCTTGACGAGTCACCGCTGACCGTGGTGTACGCCTGACGCAACTGCCCAATGAGGACAACCACTTCGTGCTTCAATCGCCCTGTATATCGTCTTACGGGGGTTTACGAATGGTTTCCCAGCTCAACCGCCGGGCCGCACTCGGGCTCGGCACCATAGCGACCGCCGGCGCCGTGCTCGGCCTGCAACCAGCCGCGGCGGGCGCGCCGGACGCGTTCGAGGCGGATCCGTTGACCGAGTCCACGCCGATCGAGGCCGCCCGCCGGATCCGGGCCGCGTACAACAAGGAGGCGGCGGCCGCACGGGGCAACTGGCAGGCCTACATCACGGTGCCGGGGTCCAGCGAGGTCGCGGTCTCCGACGAACCCGACCTGCTGGTCGAGGCGTACAGCGTCAACAAGATCGCCGTGGCGGTGGCGGTGCTCGACAAGGTGGACCGCAAGCAGCTCTCCCTCACCCAACGGATCAACGTGACGGCCGCGATCGCCGCCGGTGACGGCGACGGCATCTTCCGGCTCGACGGCGCGTACCCGAGCTCGGTGACGATCGGCCACGTGCTCGCCGCGCTGCTGACCGTGTCCGACGACGTGGCGGCCCGGCTCTGCGGTGAGCTCGTGCCGACAGCGGAGATCAACAGCATTCTGGCCAAGAAGGGCTTCCGGAAGACCCAGTTGCAGCCGGTCGCCAACCCGCACCGGTTCTATCTCGGCCGCAGCACCGCGCGCGAGACGCACGCGCTGCTGCGGCAGCTCGTCACCGGGCGGCTGCTGTCGCGGTCCTCGACCAACGTGATCCTGTCGCGGATGCGGTCGCCGATCGCGTTCACCGACGGGATCCGCAAGGAGATGTCGTCGGCCGAGCGGTCGCGGGTCGCCACCAAGGCCGGCTGGTTCGGCAGCGGGCGGCACGAGAGCGGCATCATGTTCAGCCGGTCCGGCAAGCCCTCGCTGATCTATTCGATTTTCGCCAACGGACAGGCCGGCGCCGGCAACTTCGGCGCCACCCACCCGGCGCTGCGGGCCCGGGCCCGGATGGGCCGCGCGTTCTTCGACGCGGTGAGCCCACTGCCCGGCGAGTCGACCGAGGTGGAGCTGGATCTGCCGCTGCATGGGCCTTCGAACGGCGGCTGAGCGGGGCGGCGGGTGAAACCCTTTCATGGTTGGATCGAGCGGTCTGTCCAACAGGGAGGGTTTCGCATGGGTTCGTCGCTCAACCGCCGCACCGCACTTGGGCTCGGCACATTGGCGACGGCGGGGGCCGTGTTCGGTACACCCGCCGTCGCGTCGGCCGCCCCGTCGGGCGCCGCGACCACCACCGCCGAGCCGACGCCGCTGCGCGCGGCGCGCAAGGTCGGCCGGGTCTACGCCCGGGAGACCGCCGAGGTCGGCGGCAACTGGCAGGCCTACATCACCGTCGCAGGGTCGGCGGAGGTCGCGGTCGCGGACGAGGCCGACACGGTGCTGGAGGCATACAGCGTCAACAAGATCGCCGTCGCGACGGCGGTGCTCGACAAGGTCGACCGCGGCCTGCTCACCCTCGACCAGCGGGTCGACGTGACGGCGGCGATCGTGGTGCCGGGCGGCGACGGCATCTTCAGCCTCGACGGCGCGTACCCGAGCTCTGTCACCCTCGGCCACGTGCTCGCCGCGCTGCTGACGGTCTCCGACGACACCGCCGTGCGGCTCTGCGGTCTGGTCGCGCCGGCCGCCGAGATCAACGAGATCCTGGTCGCCAAGGGCTTCCCGAACACCCAGGTCCAACCGGTGGCCAACCCCAACCGGTTCTTCCTCGGCCGGTCGACCCCGCGCGAGACCCACGACCTGCTCCAGGCCCTGGTCGCCGGCACGCTGCTCTCCCCCGCCTCGACCGACGCGATCCTGTCGCGGCTGCGGGCGCCGATCGCGTTCACCGACGGCATCCGGCGCGAGATGTCCTCCGACGAGCGGCTGCGGATCGCCACGAAGGCCGGCTGGTTCGACAACGCCCGGCACGAGGCGGGCATCATCTTCGACCGGGCCGGCGCGCCGGTGCTGACGTACGCCATCTTCGCCGACGGCCAGGCGGGTGCCGACGACTTCGGCGCCACCCACCCGGCGGTGCAGGCCCGCGCCCGGCTGGGCCGCACGTTCCTCGACACGGTCGACGCGCTGAGCGGCGACCCGGCCGCCCGCCACGCCCGCACTCCGCGCTACCAGCCGTCCAACGGCGGCTGAGGTTTCGTCCGGGTGGGATCGGGGCTCGCCCGGTCCCGCCCGGTCACGGCGTCCAGATCACCACGTCGATCTCGCGTAGTCGCTCCGCGAACGGTCCGTCGCCCAGCAGCTTGCGCAGGTCCGCGACGAAGTCGACGAGTCGGTCGCCGAACAGGTGTGGTGCGGAGCCCGACATCGAGAGCACCGACGCGACGATCTCCTCGGCGGTGCGGGTCACCACCCGGGCCGGCACGGCGGTGATCCTGGTGGGTCCCTGGAAGCCCGCCGCACGCATGACGTCCTCCTCGCCCGACTTCGTGCCGTTGGCGAGGAAGCCCTGGCCGGCCCGCTGCACCGGCCCGAGATAGTCGCGGACCAGGTCACCGATCGCGTCCCACGGTGGCCGCGGACCGGGCAGCGGGTCGGTGCCGTCGTCGCCGCGGTGGGTCTGTGCGAAGACGTGCACCCAAGCCTGGTCGACCATCGGCCGCACGCGCGTCGCCACCAGCGGCTGGTCCATCCAGTGGAACGACTGCGCGAACGTGACCACCCGGAAGCGGCCTAGGCCGGCGGGCAGGTCCTCGGCCCGCGACTGTCGCCAGTGGACGCTCGCGCCGGCGTCCCGGCGGGCGGCCTCCGCCAGCATGCCCGGGTCGGCGTCGACGCCGACCGCGCCCGCGAACAGCGGCGCGAGCAGCAGGGTCAGCGAGCCCGGCCCGCAACCCACGTCGAGCAGCCGGCCGGTGCCGTCGAGGCCTAGCGCGTCCCGGATCGCGGTCGCCAACGCGGGCGGGTAACCCACCCGACCGACCGGGTAGTGGATGGCACTGCCGGCATAGAGCGTTTCGTCCCATTCCCATTCCACGGACACGAGGCGCGACGCTACCGCCCGCGCCGCCCACCCCGACAGCGAGTTTCCGGTCTTCACATGGCCGGACCCAGCACGTAAGCTCACTGGGAGCGCTTCCACTGACGGTCCTCTATTGCCTTTCACGCCATAGGAGAACCGCCATGCACCGCAGATCCGTCCTCGGCGCGGCCTGCGCCGGCGCGGCCGCCCTGGCCGTCGCGCTGACCGCCCTCGTCGCCCAACCCCCGATCGCCAACGCCGCCGTCGACTCCGCCTTCTACGTCGACCCCGAGACCAACGCCGCGAAATGGGTCGCCGCCAACCCGGCCGACAGCCGCACCGCCGTGATCCGCGAGCGGATCGCCCAGGTGCCGCAGGCCCGCTGGTTCACGACCACCAACACGGCCACCGTCCGCGGCCAGGTCGACGCGTTCGTCGGCGCCGCCGCGGCCGCCGGGAAGATCCCGATCATGGTCGTGTACGACATCCCGAACCGCGACTGCGGCGGCGCCAGCTCCGGCGGCGCACCGTCGCACGCCGCGTACCGGGCCTGGATCGACGAGGTCGCCGCCGGGCTCGCCGGCCGGCCCGCCTCGATCGTCCTCGAACCCGACGTGCTGCCCCTGATGACCAACTGCCAGAGCGCCGCGCAACAGGCCGAGACCAGGGCCTCGATGGCGTACGCGGGCAAGCGGCTCAAGGCCGGCTCGGCGCAGGCCAAGGTCTACTTCGACGTCGGGCACTCGGCCTGGCTCTCGGCCGGCGAGGCGGCGTCCCGCGCGGTCGCGGCCGACATCGTCAACAGCGCCGACGGCATCTCGGTCAACGTGTCCAACTACCGGGCCAACAGCGAGGCCGTCCCGTACGCGAAAGCGGTCCTGAACGCCATCGGCGCGCCGCAGCTCAAGGCGGTCGTCGACACCAGCCGCAACGGCAACGGACCCCTCGGCAGCGAGTGGTGCGACCCGGCGGGGCGGGCGATCGGCACGCCGAGCACGACCCAGACCGGCGACACGGCGATCGCGGCGTTCCTGTGGGTCAAGCTCCCCGGCGAGGCCGACGGCTGCATCGCCGGTGCGGGCCAGTTCGTGCCGCAGCGGGCGTACGACCTGGCGATCGCGGCAGGGCCCTGGAACCCGCCGACGACGCCGCCCACGACCGCCCCGCCCACGACCGCCCCGCCGACCACCACCCCGCCCACGACGCCGCCGACCAACCCGCCGGCCGGGGGCTGCCAGGTCCGGCAGCGGTTCAACGTCTGGCCCGGCGGCTTCACGGCCGAGCTCACGGTGATCAACAACGGCCCGCCGGTGAGCAACTGGACCTTGATGGGGACCCTCGGCGGCAACGCCCGGCTGACCCAGGGCTGGAGCGCCACCTGGACCCAGTCCGGCGCTGCGGTCACCGCCCGGCCCCTGTCCTGGAACAGCAGCCTGCCCACCGGCGGATCCACGACGATCGGCTTCCAGGGCACCTATTCGGGCACCTTCGTACCCCCGACCGTCTGGCAGTTGGGAGGCGTTTCGTGTGCTGTGATTTGACGGCGAGTTGACCGGAACGACAACACAGGGGCGATTGGCCGGTCGAAGATCAGGGAAGTGGTAAATGAACGAGGAGGCATCATGACCACACCTTCGACGCCGGCCAGCAACATCCCGCCCGGGCCAGGCGGCGTGCCGGCGTCACCGTCCGGTCCCGGCGCGCCGATGCCCGGCAGCGGCATCGGCGGCGGCATGTTCGGCGGCGCCCCGGTCGCCGACCAGGGCGCGAGCCGCCCGACCGTGACCGTCGCGACCTACTCCGACTACGCCGCCGCGCAGCGGGCGGTGGACTACCTGTCCGACAACCAGTTCCCGGTGGAGACCACCGCGATCGTCGGCAGCGGCCTCCGCCTCGTGGAGAACGTGCTGGGCCGGCTGACGACCGCCCGGGCCGCCCTGGCCGGCGCGGCCAGCGGCGCCTGGTTCGGCCTGTTCATCGGCCTGCTGTTCGGCATCTTCTCCAACAACAACTGGTTCGCCGTGGTGTTCGTCGGCCTGGGGATCGGCGCGTTCTGGGGTGCCGTGTTCGGTGCCCTCGCCCACGGCATGACCCGCGGCCAGCGCGACTTCAGCTCGCGCAGCTCGCTGCAGGCGACCGAATACGCGGTGATGGTCGACGCGGAGCACGCCGACGCCGCCCGCCAGCTGATCACCCGGATGAACTGGAACGCCAGCGGCGCGAGCTGAACAGGGGTTGCGCCTGGGTCAGGGTGTTGCCCCGGCGAAGTCCAGGGGCGTCCCGGCGTGCGCGAAGGTGGGTCGGATACCGGTGTTGGTATCCGGCCCACCTCCGCGCGGTCGGTCGTCGTCTGGACCCGGCCGGGTGTTGGCCTGACCCACGAGCCACCCCCGGTGGGTCGCCGGTCGGTCAGGGCCGGCGGCCCACCATCCGCCATGACCGGCGCTGCTTCGGCAGCGCCGGCGGAGTGGTGCCGTCGAAGGCCGCCTCCGTCACGTCGCCGACCAGCTCCACCAGGTCCGGGCCGTAGGCGCCCGGCTGCCGCACCTTCAGCACCAGGCAGAACGGGGAGCTGTCCCCATATTGCCTCTGCAGCTCTCGGTGGTGACCGGCCAGGTAGCGGGCGGCTGCAAGATTGGCGAGGGCCGTCTGCCCGATGAGCAGGAAGACCGGGTGCGCGGTGGGCAGGGCGCGGGCCAGCAGCACGTGCGCCTCCTCGTGCGGCTGCCGCTCGTAGCGCTCGTCGCCGACCAGGATCGGCACCCGCTCGCCGCCCTCCTCGTAGGTGGTCACCCGGACACCCGGCATGAGCGCACGCAGGTGGGCGCCGGTGCGGGGGTTGCTCTCCGGGCCGCCGATGCAGAACTCGGTCACCTTGCCGAGCTCCTTGGGCGCCTCCGCGGCGGGCACGAGATCGGCCCGGCCGCCGCAGTCCTTGACGATCGCGCCGAGCTCGACGATGGCGCCCATGTCGTTGCGGTGCACGCTGGACACCCGCGGCGACGACCAGTGCCGCCCGGCGATCAACAGGCTCGGCGCGCCCTCAGCCAGCCCGAAGAACCCCCGCATCCGCGCCAGCCGCCGGTATGACACACCCCGCTGCACGAGCCACGCCGCCACGGCGGCCAACGCGCTCGCCACGAGATTGATCGCCAGATCCTGCACGGCGTCACAGTAGACGGTTCAGGTCCTATGGATGGCAGGAGTTTTGGTTGGCCCGGCGGCCGGTTGACCCTCTGTGCTTCGGGCTGTTCCGCTTCGGGCTGATCGTGTGTGGCCGGTCAGCCTGGGATGGTGCGCGTCGAATGATCGGGTGTGGCTGGTCCGCGCGACACGCCGCCGGGTTACCTGATCCCGCACACCTGATCAGGCAGGCGGGGTTGTCCTGACCCGGTGACGTTCACACGATCAAGGCGGGGGACCGGTGCGCACACTGTCGAGCCCGCGTGTTGCTTCGTTCGGAAAGGCCGGTCGAACGACGGTGGTCCCTGCTCGTCGGTGCCCTGTCCCGACGACCCTTGGAATTGATCATCTAGTGGTAGTTGAGTTCCCCTGCTTCGATGGGCGGCGCCAGCCGGTTCTCCTCCGGGGCCAAGGGGCAGGCCCAGCGGTCGTCGTACGCGCAGGACGGGTTGTAGGCGTAGTTGAAGTCCAGGCGCACCCGGTCGGTGCCGAGCAGCACCACCCCGCGGCCGAAGGTGCCCTTGACCGTGTCCGTCAGGTAGCGGCCCCCGCCGTAGGTGTGCGGGCCCGCGGTGCCGTCGCGGAACGGCAGGAACAGGCCGCCGCCGTACGCCTCGATCCACCAGAGCGTCAGCGGGCCCCAGGGCGTGTCCGCGATGCCGACCCGGCGGTAGTGGACGACGCCGTCCGGGCCGCCGGTGTCGATGTCCAGGCCGCCGGTCGCGGGCCGCACCGGCGCCTCGGCCGCTGCGGAAGGGTTCTCGGGGAAGTAGCGCAGGCCCTGGAAGGCTGGCCGCTCGTCCGGCGGGATCGCCGACTGCGGGTGGCTCGCGAACAGCGCGTCGCGGCCGGCCCGGAAGCCGGCCAGGTCCACGTCCGAGAGGTAGAGGGCGGCCACGCGCTCCCGGTAGTCCGCCAGATCAAGGTCATCCACGTCACCCAGGCTAATCACCGGCCACGGGAACAACAGGCGGTACGGCGCGGTTGTTCAGATTTGAAATACCGCGTACGCTCGGAGGCGTGATGAGTGACGAACGGTCGTTGAGCCCGGCGGAGCTGGCCGCGTGGCGCGCGGTCGTCGAGTCCAGCCAGCGGCTGCTCACCCGGATCGAAGACGAGCTGCGGGCGGCGAGCGGGCTGAGCCTCGCCGACTACCACGTGCTGGTGCGGCTGTCCGAGGCGCCCGACAGGCGGCTCCGGATGGGCGACCTGGCCGCCAAGCTGATCTTCGCGCCCAGCCGGCTGACCTACCACATCGGCACGATGGAAAAGCGCGGTCTGGTCGCCCGCCAGCCCTGTCCGGCGGACCGGCGCGGCAGCGAGGCCGTGCTCACCGACGCCGGGCTGGCCGCGCTGCGCGCCGCCGCGCCCGAGCACCTGCTGTCCGTGCGCCGGCACCTCGTCGACGACCTCGACGAGGCCGACCTCGCCGCGCTCACCCGCATCTTCACCCGCATCGACGAGCGGCTGACCGCCGCCCGAGCAGAGTCACGCTAGGAGAGTCCCATGCCTGCCGTCACCGTCGAAGACGTCCTCGTCCTGCCCCGCCTGCCCCGCCTCGACCCCGCCGCCACCACGTTCCGCCCGGTGCGCTCGCTGACCACCGCACCCAGCGGCTTCGAGGGTGAGGGCTTCCCCGTCCGGCGCGCCTTCGCCGGCGTGGCGATGACCGACCTCGACCCCTTCATCCACCTCGACCAGATGGGCGAGGTCGACTACGCCCCGGGTGAGCCGAAGGGCACCCCGTGGCACCCGCACCGCGGCTTCGAGACCGTCACGTACATCATCGACGGGATCTTCGACCACCAGGACTCCAACGGTGGCGGTGGCACGATCACCAACGGCGACACCCAGTGGATGACCGCGGGTTCGGGCCTGCTGCACATCGAGGCGCCGCCGGAGCACCTGGTGGCCAGCGGCGGCCTGTTCCACGGCCTGCAGCTCTGGGTCAACCTGCCCCGGGTCCAGAAGATGAGCCCGCCCCGCTACCAGGACATCCGCGGCAAGGAGTCGGCGCTGCTGACCACGCCGGACGGCGGCGCGCTGGTCCGGGTGATCGCCGGCGAGATCGACGGCCACGCCGGCCCGGGCACCACCCACACGCCGATCACCATCGCGCACCTGACCGTGCAGCCCGGCGCCGAGGTCGACCTGCCCTGGCGTCCGGACTTCAACGCGCTGGTCTACGTGCTCGGCGGCCGCGGCACCGTGGGCCTCGACAAGCGCCCGATGCACACGGGCCAGCTCGCGGTGCACGGCCCGGGCGACGCGCTGCGGATCACCGCCGACCTGCAGCAGGACGCGCACACGCCGGCCCTCGACCTCTACATCATGGGCGGCGAGCCGATCCGCGAGCCGGTCGCGCACTACGGCCCGTTCGTGATGAACACCCGCGCCGAGCTGGTCAAGGCGTTCGAGGACTACCAGGCCGGCCGGCTGGGCGTCATCCCGGCGAGCCGGGTCCCGCACTCCGCGGGCGAGGGCGACCGCCCCTGAGCCGCGACGACGGCCTGGGCCCGAAGGGGCCTAGGCCGTCACCAGGAATATGGCGATCACGCCCAGGATGACCATGACCAAAACGGCGAGCAGGAGACCATTTTCACTGCTGCCTTCCCGGCTGCGGCTGCTCTCCGAATCCGGGGTGATGATCTCACTGCTCATCGGGGCCCTCCTTACCTGCCGTCCTTCGACAATGACGGTAGGCGCGCCGTTACGGAGAGAAATCGCGGTTTCGCGCCAGCCTTGGCAGTTCTGTGTCAACGTGTCGTCCCGCCCTGGGGTGTGACCGCCGAGCGGTCTGGGAAATACCCCACGGATGCCGATGGAGGACTGGTATCTCACCGGGGCAGAGCGGGGCAATGCGGCCTCAGATCTACCCAACTGGACCGAAGGCAACCACTGCGAGCCCCTCGTTCACGGCGCGACGTACTTCGCGGACCTCGTCCGCACCGTCGAGGGACTGACCAAGGGCGACCACCTGCTGTTCACCGACTGGCGGGGCGACCCCGACGAGCGGCTGCTGCCGAACGGCCCGACCGTCACGGAGCTGTTCGCGCGGGCGGCCGAGCGTGGCGTGGTGGTCAAGGGGCTGGTGTGGCGGTCCCACTCCGACAAGCTGTCCTACAGCGAGGAGGAGAACCGCCAACTGGGCGAGGCCGTCCAGGCCGCGGGTGGCGAGGTGCTGCTGGACCAGCGGGTCCGCCGCGGCGGGTCACACCATCAGAAGCTGGTCGTGGTGCGGCGCCCCGGCGACCCGGCCGGCGACGTCGCGTACGCCGGGGGCATCGACCTGTGCCACAGCCGGCGCGACGACGCCACGCACCTCGGTGACCCGCAGCCGATAGCGATGTCCGACGCGTACGGGCCGCGCCCGCCCTGGCACGACGTCCAGCTCAAGCTCCGCGGCCCGGTGGTCGACGTGCTCGACCGGACGTTCCGCGAGCGCTGGACCGACCCCACGTCGCTGGACGTCGACAACCCGGCGGCCTACGTGGCCGACAAGCTCAAGGACGCCGACCTGACCGCCGACCGCCTGCCGCCGCGCCCACCGGCCGCACCGCCGGCCGGCCCGCACGCCGTGCAGGTGTTGCGCACCTATCCGGCGGTCCGGCCGCCCTACCCGTTCGCCCCCGACGGGGAGCGCACCGTGGCGCGCGGCTACGCCAAGGCGATCCGCCGCGCCCGCCGCCTGATCTACCTCGAGGACCAGTACCTGTGGTCCACCGACGTCGCCAAGCTGTTCGCCGAAGCCCTGACCGCCAATACCGACCTGCACCTGGTCGCCGTGGTGCCGCGGCATCCCGACATCGACGGCAAGCTGGCCCTGCCGCCCAACCTGGTCGGCCGAGAGATGGCGCTGCGGCTGTGCCAGTCGGCCGCGCACGACCGGGTGCACGTCTTCGACGTCGAGAACCACGAGGGCACACCGGTGTACGTGCACGCCAAGGTGTGTGTCGTCGACGACGTCTGGGCGAGCGTCGGTTCGGACAACCTCAACCGCCGGTCGTGGACCCACGACAGCGAACTGTCCTGCGCCGTCCTCGACGAGACGCGCGACCCGCGTGAGCCCCGCGACCCGGGCGGCCTCGGCGACGGCGCCCGGGTGTTCGCCCGGGACCTGCGGCTGCGCCTGTTGGGCGAGCACCTCGACCGGTCGGACGTGGACGCGCTCGCCGACCCCGCCACCGCGGTCGAGGCGCTGACGGAGACGGCGTCGGCGCTGGAGGAATGGCACCGCGGCGGCCGCAGCGGCCCGCGCCCGCCCGGCCGGCTGCGCCCGCACGCTCCGGAACGCCTGCGCCTCCGCACGCGGTTGTGGGCGGTGCCGGTCTACCGGCTGGTCTACGACCCCGACGGGCGCCCGCTCCGCGAACGACTCCGCGGCGAGTTCTAAGCGGGAATCGACCAGGCGCGTGGGACGTAGATGGGTGCTTCCGGGTCGCCGGCCAGCACCAACGCCGCCCGCCACCGCTCGATGCCGGGCATGTCGAGGTCGACCCAGCGGTCCACCAGGATCCCGGCGTCCGAGGCGTACGTGGCCGCCTGGTCGCCGCCCGCGAGGATCCCGCCGTCGGCCCTGATCGCCGCCCCGCCGGCGCGGGTCTCGTCGAGCAGCACGCAGCCCGTGCCGCCCTCGAACGGCGCGCCGGTCGCCCGGCGGTCCCACGCGCCGACCGCGAACCAGAGGTCGTGGTAGCGCAGCCCACCGATCGACCGTGGCCAGCGCGGCGACTCGGCCGGCTCGAGGGCCGCCCAGTCGGGTGTCCGGACGGGCGCCGGGTGCGCCCACGGGTAGCTCGCGCCCAGCGGCCCGCCGGCCGACATGAAGCCCGCGCCGCAGACGCCGTCGGCCCAGATCTCGGCCTGCGCCGGCCACCCGGGCTCGGCCCGCCCGTCCGCCGGCCGCGTCCAGACCCGCAGCACCGGGTTGTTGCCGGCGTGCGCGATCGGCGCCACGATCTGGCCGCCCGGCACGAGCTGCGCGAGCCAGTGCGGCGACACACCGGTGATGCCGACGGTCACCATGATCCGGTCGTACGGCCCGCCGCCCGGCCCGCCCAGGTAGCCGTCGCCGACCAGCACCCGGGCGTTCGTGACGCCAGCGGCACGCAGCGCCTGCGCGGCCCGGGCGGCCACGTCGGGCTGCAGGTCGACGCTGGTCACGTCCGCGCCGACGGCGGCCATCAGCGCCGCGTTGTAGCCGGTGCCGGCGCCGATCTCCAGCACCCGCATGCCGGCGGCGACGCCCAGCTCCTCGATCATCAGCGCCATCAGCGACGGCTGGCTCGACGAGCTGACCGGGCGCCCGTCGTCCAGCTTGGTCACCAGCGCGTCGTTGCGGTACGCGCCGGCCAGGAAGCCGTCGTCACCGGGGCGCAGCAGGCCGGTGTCGTGGTTATGGAACCCCTCGGCGAGGAACAGCTCACGCGGCACGGTGGCGAACGCCCGGGCCAGGTCGTCCCGGGTCAGTCCACCGTCCTCGCGCAGCAGGTCGACCAGCCGCGCGCGCAGCGCTGCGCCGTCGGTCATCCACCTACGGTAGTGGTCAGCGCCGCTGAGCGCGCCTCCCGGAGGCAGCGGGGTACGTCCTCGGCGTGGTACGGGTGTTCGGCGGGCTCGATATTGGCGAGGAACGCCGCGTAGACGGCGGCGTTGCGCAGCGCCGCGACCGGGGCCAGCGCCTCGACGGCCCGTTCGGGGTCGCAGCCGGGCACGGCGGCCCGCCAACGCGCGGCCCACGCCGAGCGCAGGCCGGCCGCCGCGTCGTCTGTGACGGTCTCGCTCAGCCGCAGGATGTCGAAGACCGGGTTTCCCAGGTACGCGTCGCCCCAGTCGATCACCACGGGGTCGCCGTCGCCGGATACCCGGGTGTTGCCGGGGTGCAGGTCGCCGTGCACGAGCGTGTCCGGCAGCCCGCAGGCGGCGGCCGCGGCCAGCCGCTCGTCGAGGTCGGGCAGGACCTCGTCGACCGCCGGCCGGTGCGGTGCCAGCGTTTCCCGGATCCACGTCGACAGGCGGGCGCCCCGCCGGTCCGGCACGCCCGCGGCGGCCAGCGCGTCGAGGTCGGCCAGCGCCGCCAGTTGGATGCCGTGTGCGGTCTCCCCGATCCGGTGCCGGCCGGCGAGGTCCGCCTCGTACCAGTCGGTGCCGGGCACGTGAGCCAGCAGCAGGCGGCCCTCGGGACCGGCCGCGATCAGCTCCGGCGCCCGCCCGGGCACGGCGCCGGCCAGCCGGCGCAGCACGGCGCCCTCGTGGCCGAAGAACGGCGGGACCTGCTTGAGCCACGCCCGCCGGCCGCCGTCGGCGTCAAGGCGCCAGATCGCCGACAGGTTCCAGGTGCGGTGCTGGTGCGCGGTGACGCCTGTCCAGCCGAGTTCCTCGAGCCGCCCGGCCGCCCAGGCGACGCTGCGGGCGGGACCGCCGGGCTGCGCGTAGGGCGCGCGGTGAGGTTGCGGCGCGGTGACCACCGCGGGGTCGACGCCGGCTTCCGCGAGCGGCACGGCGCCGGCCGGAGCGGCCGCGCACTCGGCCAGGTAGGTGACCGTGCCGCCGGGCATCGCCGGCCGGTCGGCGAACAGGATGCGCAGGATCGTGACGTCGAGGCCGAAGTGGACCCGGGCGCCGTCGACGACGTCCGCCGACTCCTGCCACCAGGGCACGGGCACCGGGTACGGCGGCAGCACGCCGAGCGGCGTGCCGTGGCTGTCGACGAGCACCAAGCGGGCGAGGCGGGTCACGCGCGGCACGCTAACCCTCGGCCGCCCCGAAAGCGACCGGGTTTCAGCGTCGCTCGCGCAGCACCGCCTGGACGGGCTCGACCGAATCCAGCCGCGCGACGACCGGCTTGGCCGGATCCGCCGGCGGGATCGGCTCGGTGAGCCCGAGCAGCTCCTGGCGGGCGTCCAGCAGCACCATGATCAGGTCGTCGAGCCGGGCCGGGGTCAGCCCGTAGCGGCCGATGGGCACGGCCGACAGCACGGTCGGCGGGGTGCCCGCGTCGACCGCCTGTCCGAGGGTCAGCACGACCTGGTCGGGTGTGCCGCCGGCGTGGTCGAGCTGGGCGAGGAACTGGTTGGCCAGCTCGATCCGCGGGATGCCGTCGGCCACCCAGTGCACGGGCGCCTCGGGCCGGTGGTTCTGGTTCGCACTCACTCATCGACGATGACACATGTGCGCACCGTCCGCACAGCGACGTTCGCTAGCTTAGGAAACGTGCTGCTGGTCATCATGTCCGACACCCACCTGCCCAAGCGGGCCAGGGACCTCCCCGCTCCACTGTGGATGATGGTGGACGAGGCGGACGTCGTCGTGCACGCGGGCGACTGGGTCGACGTCGACCTGCTCGACCAGTTGGAGGCCCGGTCCCGGCGGCTGGTGGGCTGTTACGGCAACAACGACGGGCCGGCGCTGCGGGCCCGGCTGCCCGAGGTGGCCCGCGCGAATCTCGGCGGCGTGCGCCTGGCGGTGGTGCA
>NZ_BONC01000092.1 GCF_016862515.1 Asanoa iriomotensis | reverse complement strand
TGACCGGCGCCGACACCGCGAAAACGCCGCCCCGGCTCATCGGCGGGGCGGCGCTTCTCGTTCTGGATCTGTTTCCGGCCAGGGACGTTGGCAGAAGCCGTAGCTGGTCGGCCGGCGTACCGAGATGTGTATCCCCGCGTGCGTTTGGCCAGCCGTGGGCGTGGCGGCCCGTCTCTCACTGTGCGCCAGCCGGGATGGCCCGGACACCCCCGGCTGCGCCGGGTGCAGACCACCCGGCGACGCCTGGACTCCGGGCCGGCCCGGACCTCGGGGTTAGCCGACGGTGGTCAGTTCGCGGTCCCGCCGTTTGTCTCGGGCGCTTTTGACCAGGCTCGCCACCGTGGCTATGGAGAGGGTGCCGAGGATTACCGTCAGTGAGAGCCAGATGGGGATGTGTGGCGCCCAGCTGATGTGCTCGCCGCCGTTGAGGAACGGCAGGTTGTTGTCGGCCAGTGCCTCGAGGACCAGTTTCACGCCGATGAAGCCGAGTACGAAGGCCAGGCCGATGTTGAGGTAGACCAGGCGGTCTAGGAGGCCGCCGAGCAGGAAGTACAGCTGGCGGAGGCCCATGAGCGCGAACACGTTGGCGGTGAAGACCAGGTAGGGCTCCTTGGTCACGCCGAAGATCGCGGGAATCGAGTCGAGCGCGAAGATCAGGTCGGTGGTCCCGATCGCGATCATGACGATCAGCATGGGCGTGAACAGCCGCTTGCCGACGCTGTCGGTCGTCGTGATCTTCACGCCGTCGAAGTCGCGGGAGAACGGGACGGCACGCCGTACCCACCGGATGACGATGTTTTCCTTGAAGTCCTCTTCTTCCGGCTCGCCCTGCCGCGCGAAGTTGATCGCGGTGTAGACCAGGAACGCGCCGAAGATGTAGAAGACCCAGGAGAACTGGCTGATCAGCGCGGACCCGGCGGCGATGAACGCGCCGCGCATCACCAGGGCCAGGATGATGCCGACCAGCAGCACTTCCTGTTGGAGATGCCGGGGCACGGCGAACCGCGACATGATGATCACGAAGACGAAGAGGTTGTCGATCGACAGGCTGTATTCGGTCAGCCAGCCCGCGTAGAACTCGCCCGCGAACACCCCGCCCGACGTGAACCAGAGGCCGAGACCGAAGAGCAGCGCCAGACCGACGTAGATCGAGACCCAGATCGTCGACTCTTTGATGCTCGGCTCATGCGGGCGACGCCCGATGATGAGCAGGTCTGCCAGCAGCACCGCAACCATCACCACGAGGGTGATGCCCCACACGAGCGGGGACACGTTGAGCTCAGGCGCGTTCAAATAGACCTCCGGCAGGCAGACCACTCCACCCTCGCGGGGTGGCGTGCTGAGTCGTGACTGTCGGGAGGTCTCTTCCACCACCGCGGCCTGAGTGAGCCGAGGTGACCGACGCTGCCGGGCCGACGCCCGGCCTGGCCGAGCGGCTTCCGTGTTGACGACAACGCCGCGGGGGAATACTCCCCTCCTCAGGACCCATTCTCCCCCATCGGGCGCTGTTTTGACACATCGACCACGACGACTCACCCGTGATCTGCTGCACCGCGACACACCGCGTACGGCGTCCTAGGACGTTATCGGTCGTTCCGGCGCAGCGTGCGAGGCTGTCGCGCATGATCCTCGAGGTTGCGCTGATCGACATCCGGCCGGGCGAAGAAGAGGCGTTCGCGGCCGCGTATGGCAAGGCCCATCCGATCGTCCGGGAGACGCCGGGCTTCCGCTCGATCCGCATGACCCGCGGCATCGAGTCGCCGTCGCGGTTCGTGCTGCTGGTGGAGTGGGACTCGGTCGAGGCTCATATGGAGAACTTCCGGGCTTCGGACCGCTTCACGCAGTGGCGCGCCCTGATCGGGCCCTACTTCGCCTCGCCGCCGGTCGTCGAGCACTTCACGGACGTGGCGGCCGAGGCCTGAGTTCGCCGCGTCGTCGGCCGCGCCTCGCGGCCGGCGACCGTGCGAGCCCTGCATCCTCGTCTTCCACGCCGTCGATCGGCCGCGCCTCGCCGCCGACGACCGCGCCAGCCTTGCATCCTCGTCTTCCACGCCGTCGATCGGCCGCGCCTCGCCGCCGACGACCGCGCCAGCCTTGCATCCTCGTCTTCCACGCCGTCGATCGGCCGCCTCGCCGCCGACGACCGGGCCGCCCGCGCACCTTCGCTTCCGCCCGTCGATCGAGCGCGCCCCGCGAGCGGCGACCGCGCGCGCCGCGCTCCCTGTGTGGCACCCGCGCAGGCGGGGTCCGCCTCGGCCGGAGAGTCGGCCACGCCTCTCGGCCCTTCGGCGAGATGACGGATCAGGTGGGTCGGGAGGTGGACGGCCGGGTTGGGCTGGGGTCAGTCGTTGGTGCCAGGTCGCGGGCGTGGCGTATTCCTGGGCGGCCCACGACGACGACGTCGCCGATCGGGGTGAAGCCGTTGCGGCGGAGGACCGTGAGCGAAGCCGGGTTGTCCAGGTCGGCCTCGGCGTAAAGCCGGTGGAGGCCGTAGTCCGTGCGGGCCAGTTCGCAGATCTGGCGGACCGTGTCGGTCGCCAAGCCGCGGCCGGCGGCGTGTTCGGCCAGCCGGTAGCCGAGATCGGCGGTGCCGTCGGCGACGTCGACGAGGTTGAAGCGGCCGAGCACCGCGCCGTCGTCGTCGATCAGGAGGTGGAGGTGGTGCTGGCCGGCCGCCTGTTCGGCGAGCAGCTCGGCGTGGCGGCTCGCGAACGTCGCGAAGTAGTCGTCGCCGCGGTCGGAGATGAAGCGCACGAAGTACGCGCGGTTCTCGCGCTCGAAGCGCAGCAGCTCAGGGGCGTGGTCGGCGTTCAGGCGCTGCAGCTGCGGCATCCGGCCAGCGTAAATCGCGCGCGCGGGAAAGATCGACCTGTGGTTGGGTCATCGGCGTGACGGAGCGCGTAGCACTGATTACCGGCATCAGCCGACGGGTCGGCATCGGCGCCGCGGTCGCTCGGCGGCTCGCCGCCGGCGGGCACCGCTTGCTGTTGACCGGACTCCCGTCGTACGACGACGACCAGCCCTACGGCGGCGACCCCGACGGCGTGGCGGCGATCATGGCCGAGCTGGGCGGGCGCCACCATTATTCCTCGGCGGACCTCTCGGATCCGACCGCCCCCGCCGCGCTGGTCCGTGCAGCGGTCGACCGTTACGGGCAGGTCGACACGCTGGTCGCGGTCCACACGTACTCGACCTCCAACACGTTCGGCGGCCTCGACGCCGCGGAGATCGACCGGCACCTGATCGTCAACGTCCGCGCGACGATCCTGCTGATCGAGGCGTTCGCGGCCGCACACACCGCCGGCGCCGGCCGCGTGGTGCTGTTCTCCAGCGGCCAGCGGCTGGGCCCGATGACAGGCGAGCTGCCGTACGCGGTCAGCAAGGCAGCCGTGGAGAACCTGACCCAACAACTCGGCACGCTGCTTATGGCCCGCGGCATCACGATCAACTGCATCAACCCGGGCCCGACCGACACTGGCTGGGCCTCCCCCGCCGACCTCGCGGCCAGCGCCCACCTGTTCCCCGCCGGCAAGTGGGGCACCCCGGACGACGCCGCCCGCCTGGTCGACTGGCTCTGCTCGGCCGACGCCTCCTGGATCACGGGCCAGGTGATTGACTCGGAGGGCGGCTTCAACCGCTACGGCTAGACGACCTGATCCAAGCGGTCAGTGGTCGCCGGGGGTCGAGGTGCGGCGATCCTTCGAGTCGTTATGGGTCCTGACGCGCGGTGGCGGGTGTCCATATCGACGTGTGCATGGCTGTCGGGTCGTCGTTGCTTCGCACCTTCGATCGTGGAGGCGTTCGCTGTCCGACGGCCGTTGGTGTGGACGAACGCGTTCTGCCGACCCGAGGCGACCTGGTCGAGGTGCTCGCGGCGGAACCGCCGCGGCATGTGTGTACCTGTCGGAGCGGGTGCGTGCCGGAGGACACCCTGGCCGATGCCGTGGGATCCGCGCTTGCGCACCGCGTAGTGCGCGCATCTGGTCGGGCGCGGCAGAACCGGGTAACCGTTCGCAACGGCGGGTTCGTGATCGGACGCCGCCGACCCGGGACGCCGGCGCGTGATCGTGTGCGGCTGTTCGGGGCGGTTGGACGCCAGCAGCGTGATCATGTGCGGCCGGTCGGCTCAGTTGGAGGCCCACCGCATGATCATGTGCGGCTGGTCGTGTGCCCACACGGCGTGTCGACCACACCCAGTGCACACGATCAGCGGTACGGCCCCCGGAACCTCCAGATGAGCCACACATGATCATGGTCAGGATCGCGGCCACGCGGCGGTGGGCGGCGCAAGCCGAAAATCCAAGGTCAAGCCGCGACGCCGGACCTGCCTCCGCCAGCTTGAACAGCCTAAAGGTGGCGAACCGAAGTGCCAGGGAGGCCGGCGCCGGGTCGCAGTGATCATGGCAGGGCAATATGAAGCGCCCGTCGGCACAGATCTGTGGACACGGCTCCCCCACCGCGGCCCGTATGTCGGTCAGGCCGCCGCACAGTGGGTTGGCACGAGGTCTGGGCCGCTCCACGGGTCCATCCGCAGATCGCGGATGCGACCTGGACCGCTGACCGACGCCACCGTCCGCCTCGATCTCAGATAACCGACCTTCAGTTTTAGAGCCGCGCCGGCGTGCCGGGTCGGCTGCTGGCTAACGACGACCGGGAGATCAGCGCACCCCGCTCGGGCCGCGCCGCGTTCCTCGAGTGCGGCCAACACCGGATAGACGGCGGACCCGGCCGCACGGTCGAGCGGAGGCTGAGGCCCCGTGTTTGTCGTGGTGTAGCGCGGTCGGGCGTGGGGTGCGTCAGGTGGCGTAGGCCGGGCCGTCGATCGCGGCCGCTGGCAGGCGGGTCGGGGTTGAGCCCGTGAAGGTCCGGAAGTCGCGGATCAGATGGGCCTGGTCGTAGTAGCCGGCGTCGGCGGCTACGGCAGCCCAGCCCGCCGTCGCGGCGCGGGATGACAACCGGTGGGCCCGTTCGAAGCGGATCAACCGGGCCAGCACCTTGGGTGGCAGGCCGAGCTCACGGCGGAAGACCGCGCCGAGGTGGCGGCGGGTCCAGCCCGTCTCCGCTGCCAACGCCGCGACCGGGGCCGCCCCCGCGGTGGCGCGCAAGCGTCGCCAAGCCGCCGAAAGGCGCGCGTCCGGCGGTGGGGTGTCGGCCAGGCGGGCCGTGAACGCGCGGTCGAGCAGGGCGAACCGGGCCGGCCAGTCCGTGGCCGCGGCCAGGCGGGACGGCAGGGCCCGGACGTCGCGGAGAGCGTGGCCGTCGAGGTCGGGGACGGCGACCACCCGGTTGGCGACCTCGCCGAACGGTCGGCCCAGGATGCGGGCCGCGACCAGTGGGTCGAGCATCACCTGGATGCCCTCGGCCACGCCCGCCGCGGTGAGTGTGTCGACGTAGCTGTCGGACAGGCCCGCGGCGAACGATGTCACGGCGGTGGCGCCGCCGGACGGGCCGCGGGGGTCGCGGACGTCCAGGGGCGCGCCCCAGCCGATCACCAGGACGCACCGTGAGACCGCCACCTCGCGGCGGGCCAGCGGCGTCGGGACCCGTTCGGCGTAGCCGACGTACGGGCCGACGGCCCGTCGGAGCGCGCCGCCCGGCGCTCCGACGGTGTAGTCGATCATTTGACGCCGGCCACGTCCATGCCGCGTAGCTCCTTCTTGAGCTCGTGGACCTCGTCGCGGATGCGGGCCGCCAGCTCGAACTGCAGCTCGCGCGCCGCGGCCAGCATCTGGTCGTTGAGCTCCTGGATGAGCATGGCCAGGTCGTGCCGGGCCATGCCCTCCGTCGACGTGCGCGCGGCCGCCTTGCCCTTGGACCTGGTCTCCGGGACCGGGCCCTTGCCGCGGGACATCTGCCGGCCGCCGCCACCGACGATCGCGGGGCTCGGGCCGCCGAGGGCGCCCTCGGTGTCCTCCGCCTCGCGGTAGATGTCGTCGAGGATGTCGTGGATCTTCTTGCGTAGCGGCTCCGGTGAGATGCCGTTGGCCTCGTTGTGCGCGACCTGCTTCGCCCGCCGGCGGTTGGTCTCGTCGATCGCCTCGGCCATCGACGGGGTGACCTTGTCGGCATACATGTGGACCTGGCCGGACACGTTTCGTGCGGCGCGGCCGATGGTCTGCACCAGTGACCGGCCGCTGCGCAGGAAGCCCTCCTTGTCGGCGTCGAGGATCGACACCAGGGACACCTCGGGCAGGTCGAGACCCTCGCGCAGCAGGTTGATGCCGACCAGCACGTCGTAGTCGCCCTTGCGCAGCTCGCGCAGCAGCTCGACCCGGCGCAGCGTGTCGACCTCGGAGTGCAGGTAGCGCACCCTGATGCCGTGCTCCAGCAGGTAGTCGGTCAGGTCTTCGGCCATCTTCTTGGTCAGCGTCGTGACCAGGACCCGCTCGTCCTTGTCGGTGCGGAGCCGGATCTCGTGCATCAGGTCGTCGATCTGGCCCTTGGTCGGCTTGACCACCACCTCGGGGTCGATCAGGCCGGTCGGCCGGATCACCTGCTCGACGAACTCGCCGCCGGCCTCGCGCATCTCCCACGGGCCCGGCGTCGCCGAGAGGAAGACCATCTGGCCGACCCGCTCGAGCACCTCGTCGAACCGCAGCGGACGGTTGTCGGCCGCGCTCGGCAGCCGGAAGCCGTGCTCGACCAGCAGGCGCTTGCGGGACGCGTCGCCCTCGTACATGCCGCCGATCTGCGGGACCGTCACGTGCGACTCGTCGATCACGGTGACGAAGTCGTCGGGGAAGTAGTCGAGCAGGCAGAACGGCGGGTCGCCGTAGGACCGGCCGTCGATGTGCATCGAGTAGTTCTCGATGCCCGAGCAGAACCCGACCTGCCGCATCATCTCGATGTCGTAGGTGGTGCGCATCCGTAGTCGCTGCGCCTCGAGCAGCTTGTTCTGCCCCTCGAGCTCGGCGAGGCGCTCGGCCAGCTCGGCCTCGATGCCGGTGATCGCCCGCTCCATCCGCGCGGCGCCGGCCGCGTAGTGCGACGCCGGGAAGATGAACAGGTCGTCGACCTCGCGGATCACGTCGCCGGTCAGCGGGTGCAGGTAGTAGAGCTTCTCGATCTCGTCGCCCCACAGCTCGGCCCGCACGGCCAGCTCCTCGTAGGCCGGGATGATCTCCAGCGTGTCGCCGCGGACCCGGAACGTGCCGCGGGTGAACGACATGTCGTTGCGCGTGTATTGGATGTCGACCAGGCGGCGCAGGATCTGGTCGCGGTCGACCTCGGCGCCGACCTTGAGCCGGACCGCCTGGTCGAGGTATTCGGACGGGGTGCCCAGGCCGTAGATCGCCGACACGGTCGCGACCACCACCACGTCGCGCCGGGTGAGCAGCGACATCGTGGCCGAGTGGCGCAGCCGCTCGACCTCCTCGTTGATCGAGGAGTCCTTCTCGATGTAGGTGTCGGTCTGCGGGATGTAGGCCTCGGGCTGGTAGTAGTCGTAGTAGGAGACGAAGTATTCGACCGCGTTGTTGGGCAGCAGCTCGCGGAACTCCTTGGCGAGCTGGGCGCAGAGCGTCTTGTTGGGCGCGAGCACCAGCGCCGGCCGCTGCAGCCGCTCGATCAGCCACGCGGTGGTCGCGCTCTTGCCCGTGCCGGTGGCACCCAGCAGCACCGTGTGCCGGTCACCCTGCCGCACCCGGCGCTCAAGATCGTCGATGGCTGCCGGCTGGTCGCCAGCGGGCTTGAAGTCGCTGACGACCTCGAACCGGCCGTCGGTGCGGGGGATGTTCAGGGTCATGCCTGTAAAACTACGTCGGGGGTACGACATCTTCCCGGTGGCCGACGGACGGTACGTGATCGGCTTCAATATTGTCATTGTGTGCGATAGGTCACCGCGCTACCGTTTGAGCGTAGGCCGCTCGCGGCGGCCGACCGGGAGCAATGACCGGGCCTCCACACCGGCCGGTCGTCCCCGGCGCTGTGGTTGCAGCCCCGGCACATCGTCGGCGTGCGCACCCGACGCGGTCGCGCGATGCGCAGACCGGCCGCCGCGAGCGCCTGAGCCACTTGGCGCGGGCGTCTGAACCACCTCGCGCGAGCGTCTGGGCCACCTGGCACAAGCGCCTGAGTCCCCTCACGTGCCATCGTGAGCAAGACACGTCACCTCTGCCACGATCTGCCGTTCAACCACGCGTGACCCTTTCTCGTCGTCCCGCCGAAAAGCGGCGCATCGTCGCGTTGGTCGTGCTCTCCTGCCTCTCCCTCGGCTCGGTCGCCGGTCTGGTCGGTGGCCTGGTCTCGTGCCAACCCGAGAAGCCGACGGTGCAGGCCCGCCCGCTGTCCGTGGCGGAGGCGCAGCGGCTCGCCGACATGCGGGTGACCAACTACCGCGACGAGCGCTCCGGCGTCAGCGCCACCTGGGGCGACGGCAACGCCCAGGTCAGGGTCGCGGGCTGGGTCGACTGGAAGAAGGCACTGGCCTACCTGCGGGTCGGTGGGCCGGGCGCCGGCAACCAACGGGGGCTGCTGCAGGCCGTACCCGGCGTGGTGGCGAATCGGCCCGCGACGGCGAGCGAGGCCGCCGCGGAGGCCGAGTCACCGCGGCCCAGCGACGCCACGAAGCCCGCGCCGCCGGTGGCCGAGCCGCCCGCCGAGCCCCCGGCCGACGGCTGGCGGCTGCGCACCTGGACCCCCACGGGCCAGAAGGCCACCCCGCTGGACACCTTCCTGTCGCTGGTGTTCCTGATCGCCAGCACCAAGCCGGACCAGGCGGACCTGCTGGCCAGGTCCGAAGCGCGCTGGATGGGCACGGACCGCATCGGGGGTACGGCGGTCGACGTGCTGCTCGGCCCGGCAGTCCCGCCGCAGCCCCTGCCCACCGCGACCCCGTCGAAAAAGGCCAGCCCGCAGGCCAGCCAGCGACCCGAGCGGAAAACCACCCCGAGCCCGAGCGCCAAACCCACCCGCACCGCTCCCCCGACCGCGCTCAACGAGCTCGGCGGCGCCGTCCGCTACTGGCTCGACACCGGCGGGCCCAAGCTGCGCCGCTTCGAGGCGCTCCTGCCCGGCAACCTGTCGCTGCGGGTCGACCTGGACCGCGCCGAGCGCCCCGAGGTCAACGCCGTCCCGGCCTTCGGCGGCGGCACGATCGCACCGCGCAAGCCGACCAAGACCGAGACCGCGCTGTTGGCCAAGATGCGCCAGCGTAACTACGAGCGCGGCGGCGCGAAGGTCACCGTCACCGTGCCCACGGTGCCGGTGGCGGACCTGCGCGGCGGCGGCTGGCTGGACTGGCGTGCGGCGGTCGCCTACCTGGCCGTGCACGACACCGGCAAGCCGACCGACGTGGCGGTGCTGCGGGCCAGCGTGGAGGGCATGTCGTTCCAGACGAAGGCCGGCAAGGAGATGGACACCCCGCCCATGCCCGCCCCGTACGACGGATGGACCTTCCAACCCTGGACCGAGCGCACCGACGCCCGCGGCGGCCTCGACATCGACCTGCTGCTCGGCGAGGCGCTCGCGGCCGCGGCGCCGGACCGGGACACCGCGAGCTTCTTCGAGGACAGCGCGTCGTTCCTGCGCAAGGACACCATCGACGGCGACCCGGTGACCGTCTTCGAGATCGCCAAGCCCGCCGAGCAGGGCATCATCGGCCGCGGCCAGGCGCGCATGCGCTACTGGATCGACAAGAGCGGCGCGCTCCGGCGCCTGGAGGCCCGCACCCGATCCGGCACGTTCGCCCAGCTCGACCTCGTCGACGGCGAGGTACCTAGCCTGCCGACGGACCGGCTCGGTTAGGGACGCCAGCCGGTCCGCGCCGCCCAGGCCTCGGCGCGGGCGTAGAGGTCGTCGAAGAACGGCTCCTTGGCGTCGACGTAGTCGTCGATCGGGCGGCCCGCGTTGGCGCGCTTGACCGAGGTGTACGCGTCGCGCTCAGCGGCGTCGGCGCGCAGGTGGTCGCGGAGCAGCAGGGCCGCCCGCCAGCCCGGCGACCCGGCGGCCCGCACGTGCAGGTTGACCCGGCGGCCGGGGTCGGCGTTGGCGTGCATCCGCTTCTCCCACGGCCCGGCGTCCGGCGGCTTCGGCCGGTCCTGATAGATGCCGGGCTTGCGCGGGAAGCCGGCCGCGGTCAGGGCATCGGCCAGCGCGTCCGCCGACGCCATCGAGTCGACGGTCAGCATGATGTCGACGACGTCCTTGGCGGCCAGGCCGGGCACGGCGGTCGAGCCGATGTGGTCGATCCGGTGCGCGCCGCCGACGTGGTGGCGGATCCGGGCGGCCAGCCGCGCGTACTGCGAAGGCCAGGTCGGGTCGTAGTCGACCAGCGTCGCCACCGGGTCCGTGTCGGCCCAGGTGGCGGTGCGGACGTTGCGCTCGTACGGCACCAACCGGTCGGCGCAGAGGGTGTCGACGGCGTCGACCAGCGCCGCCGGTGGGCCGCTGTTGTCGAGCACCACGTCGGCTGCCGCGCGCCGGGTGGCGTCGTCGATCTGGGCCGCGATCCGGGCGCCGGCGTCGTCGGGGGTCATCCCACGGTCGCGGACCAGCCGCTCGATCCGGACCTCGGGGGCCGCGTCGACGACGACCACCAGGTGGTACGAGGGTGCGGCGCCGGTCTCGACCAGCAGGGGCACGTCGTTGACGACGATCGCGTCGGCCGGCGCGCCGTGGGCCAGCTCGGCGCTGCGGGCGCGGATCAGCGGGTGCAGGATGCCTTCGAGCCGCTTGCGGGCGGTCGGGTCGGCGAACACGATCCGGCCGAGGGCCGCCCGGTCGAGGGCGCCGTCGGCGGCCAGCACCTCGGGCCCGAACGCCGCCACGACCTGGGCCAGCCCAGGAGTGCCGGGCTCGACCACCTCGCGGGCCAGCCGGTCGGAGTCGATCACCACGGCCCCGTTGGCCGCGAACCGCGCCGCCGCCGCGCTCTTCCCGGCCCCGATCCCCCCGGTCAACCCCACACGCAACACGAGCGCCAGGCTAACAAGCCAACGGCCAGGGCAGCCCGCGGCGCGGGACCACGGCGGGGGCCTACGTGGGGGTGTCCGGGGGCTCGGCCCCCGGAGCAGACATGGTGAGGCCCCCCGGTCCGCGCTTTCCGCGGACAGGGGGGCCTCAGGGACGAACCTCTAACTACTTGCCGGCAAGCTTCTCGCGAAGCGCGGCGAGTGCCTCGTCGGTCGCCAGGGTGCCCGCGGGCTCCTCGGTCGCGCGGGCCGGCGTCGAGGACGAGGACGAAGCCCCGCCACCCGTCGCGCCGCCACCGGTGGCCGGCGGGGCCGCGGCGGCCTCGGCGTCGGCGGCACGGGAGGACTGCACCTGCTTGGTGTGGGCCTCCCAGCGCTGACGAGCCTCGGCGTACTGCGTCTCCCAGGTCTCGCGCTGCTTGTCGTAGCCCTCGAGCCACTCGCCCGTCTCGGGGTCGAAGCCTTCGGGGTAGATGTAGTTGCCCTCGTTGTCGTAGGTCGCCGCCATGCCGTAGAGGGTCGGGTCGAAGTGCTCCTCGCCCTCGACGAAGCCCTCGTTGGCCTGCTTGAGCGACAGCGAGATCCGCCGGCGCTCGAGGTCGATGTCGATGACCTTGACCATGACGTCGGAACCGACCTGGACGACCTGCTCCGGGATCTCCACGTGGCGCTCGGCCAGCTCGGAGATGTGGACCAGACCCTCGATGCCGTCGTCGACCCGGACGAACGCACCGAACGGCACCAGCTTGGTGACCTTGCCGGGCACGATCTGCTGGATCGCGTGCGTGCGGGCGAACTGACGCCACGGGTCTTCCTGGGTCGCCTTGAGCGACAGGGAAACCCGCTCGCGGTCGAGATCGACGTCGAGGACCTCGACCTCCACCTCCTGGCCGACCTCGACAACCTCGGACGGGTGGTCGATGTGCTTCCAGGACAGCTCGGAGACGTGCACCAGACCGTCGACGCCGCCCAGGTCGACGAACGCGCCGAAGTTGACGATCGACGAGACCACGCCCTTGCGGACCTGGCCCTTCTGGAGCTTGTTGAGGAACTCGGTGCGCACCTCGGACTGGGTCTGCTCGAGCCAGGCGCGGCGCGACAGAACCACGTTGTTGCGGTTCTTGTCGAGCTCTATGATCTTCGCCTCGAGCTCGCGGCCCACGTAGGGCTGCAGGTCGCGCACCCGCCGCATCTCGACAAGAGACGCGGGCAGGAAGCCGCGCAGGCCGATGTCGAGGATCAGACCACCCTTGACCACCTCGATGACCGAGCCGCGAACGACCCCGTCCTCTTCCTTGATCTTCTCGATGGTGCCCCACGCCCGCTCGTACTGCGCGCGCTTCTTCGAGAGGATCAGGCGACCTTCCTTGTCCTCCTTCTGGAGAACCAGGGCCTCGATGTGGTCACCGACCGACACCACCTCGGCGGGGTCGACGTCGTGCTTGATCGACAACTCACGAGAGGGGATCACGCCCTCGGTCTTGTAGCCGATGTCGAGCAGGACCTCGTCCCGATCGACCTTGACGACGGTGCCTTCGACAATGTCGCCGTCGTTGAAGTACTTGATGGTCTCGTCGATGGCGGCGAGGAACGCCTCCTCGGAACCGAGGTCGTCGACGGTGACCTTGTTTGCGCTCGAGGTGGCCTCGATGCTGCTCGTCATGTGGGCGGTTGCTCCGGTCGGATGGTGTGTCACAGCTGCGGTGCGGGTAGCTAATGACCTGTGTGCGCCAGCGAATTGGTCGTCGGGCACACCGCAACGATCGCCCATGATCATTGATGGTGTCCGTGGACCGCGGACGCCTGCTCCCTGCCGAGGCACACAATCCGCGTGCGCATCGACTAGCTTACCGTGCGCATTACCACAGCGTGCAAGCCCTCCCCAAGCCGCGCCAACAACGTACCGCGTGATGGGGTTGATCCGTGTCTGACGACGATCCCGGCGTGGGCCGGCGGACGGTGACCGACGCGGAGGCCCGGCGGGCCAGTCGTGGCTGGTGGGACAGGGATGCCGACGCGTACCAGGCCGAACACGGTGCCTTCCTGGGTGAGGTCGACTTCCGCTGGTGCCCGGAGGGGCTCCGGGAGGCCGACGCGCACCTGCTCGGGCCCGTCGCCGGCAAGCGTCTGATCGAGGTCGGTGCCGGTGCGGCGGCCGCGTCGCGCTGGCTCGCGGCCGCGGGTGCCGAGGTGGTTGCTACCGATTTGTCCGCCGGCATGCTGCGGCACGCTGTGACGGGGAACACAGCCTCGGGCGTACGCGTGCCGCTGGTCCAGGCCGACGCGCTGGCGCTGCCGTTCCGGGACGAATCGTTCGACATCGCGTTCACCGCCTTCGGCGCGGTCCCGTTCGTGGCCGACTCGGCGGCACTGATGCGGGAGGTGTTCCGCGTGGTGCGGCCGGGCGGGCGGTGGGTGTTCGCGGTGACCCACCCGATGCGGTGGATCTTCCTGGACGACCCGGGCGAGGGCGGGCTCGTCGCGGTGCACTCCTACTTCGACCGGCGGCCGTACGTGGAGACCACCGCGGCCGGGGTGGTCTCCTACGTCGAGCAGCACCGGACCCTTGGCGACCGGATCCGGGAGCTGGTCGGTGCCGGGTTCGTGGTCGAGGACCTGGTCGAGCCGGAGTGGCCCGAGTCCAATCTCCAGGTGTGGGGACAGTGGAGCCCGCTGCGGGGCCGGCTGTTCCCCGGGACCGTGATCTTCGTGACCGCGCGCCCCTGACCTCCGCTCGCGCTGCGCGTCCGGCCGCGCGGTACGAGAATCGCATCCATGGCCATCTCCGTCCTGCGCACCAAGAGCATCGAACGGTCCATCCAGGACACCGACGAGCCGGGGCACAAGCTCAAGCGGGAACTGAGCGCGCTGGACCTGACGGTGTTCGGGGTCGGCGTGATCGTGGGCACCGGGATCTTCGTGCTCACCGGCCAGCAGGCGGCCCGCAACGCCGGTCCGGCGATCGTCATCTCGTTCCTGCTCGCGGCGGTCGTCTGCGCGCTGGCCGCGCTCTGTTACGCCGAGTTCGCGTCGACGGTGCCGGTGGCGGGGAGTGCGTACACCTTCGGTTATGCGACCCTCGGTGAACTGGTCGCCTGGATCATCGGCTGGGACCTGGTCCTGGAGCTAGGCCTCGGCGCGGCGGTGGTGGCGCGCGGCTGGAGCGCGTACCTCCAGACGCTGTTCGATCTGCCGCCCTGGCTGGCCGGCGACTCGGCGGTGCCCGACTGGGGCGCGATGTTCATCGTGGCCCTGCTGACCGTGGTCGGCGTGGTCGGCACGAAGCTGTCGGGGCGGGTCACCGGGATCCTGGTCGCGGTGAAGGTGGCCGTGGTGCTGTTCGTGATCGGGCTGGGCCTGTTCTACGTCACGTCGGACAACCTGACGCCGTTCGTGCCGCCGGGGCAGCCGTCCGAGGGTGTCTCCGGCGGCGAGGAGCCGCTGTTGCAGGCGCTGCTCGGGATCGTGCCGCAGCAGTTCGGCTTCTTCGGCATCGTGGCGGCGGCATCGATCGTGTTCTTCGCCTACATCGGCTTCGACGTGGTCGCGACGACGGCGGAGGAGACCCGCAACCCACAACGCGACATGCCGCGCGGCATCCTGGCGTCCCTGGCGATCTGCGCTGTCCTCTACATGGCGGTGGCGTTCGTGGTGACGGGGATGGCGCGATACAGCTCTTTGGACACGGGCGCGCCGCTGGCGAAGGCCTTCTCCGACGTGGGCGTCGAGTGGGCGTCGAAGGTGATCTCGCTGGGCGCGATCTGCGGCATCACCACGGTCATCCTGGTGCTGCTGCTCGGCCAGTCACGGGTGCTGTTCGCGATGTCCCGCGACCACCTGCTGCCGCCGGGCATCGCCCGGGTGCACCCGCGCTTCGGCACGCCGTGGCTGATCACGATCGGCACGGGCGTGGTGGTGGCGCTGGTGTCGGGCTTCGTGCCGCTGGCCAAGCTGTCGGAGCTGACGTCGATCGGCACGCTGTTCGCCTTCGTCGTGGTCGCGATCGGCGTGATCGTGCTGCGCCGGACCCGGCCGGACCTGCCGCGCGCGTTCCGTACCCCCTGGGTCCCGGTCCTGCCGATCGTCTCGGTGCTGGCCTGCCTCTGGCTGATGATCAACCTGCCGGTCGACACGTGGATCCGGTTCGTGATCTGGATGGCGATCGGGTTCGTGCTCTATTTCGTGTACGGGATGCGGGCCGCGGGTCGCCGCCACGCCGGCGAGGCGGAGGCGCCGGTCTCCCCTGCCGGCCCGCCCGCCGACCGCGTTGATCGGCAGGACACGACCTGATCGGTCCGCGGGCCATCTCTCCCGCGGACCGTCGTCGTCGGGCGCTCAGGCAGGCAGGGCGAACGCCTCCCGGGCGCGGGCGAGGTTGGCCGCCAGCACCAGGCTGGTGACACCCGAGACGATGCTGAACAGGCCCCACAGCGTCGCCAGCGAGACCGCGCCGAGGTCGGGACGGATGGCGAGCACCACGCCCAGGGCGAGCGAGATGAGGCCGGTCAGCCCGTAGAGGGCGCGTTCGCCGGCCGCCCGTCCCGCGCCGAAGGCCGCGACCAACTCGGCGACGCCGGCCGCGAAGGCCCACGCGGCGACCCACCAGACCAGCACCAGCGCGGTGATGCCGGGCCAGGCGAGGGCGACGACGCCCGCCGCGACGTCGACGAGGGCGAGCAGCAGCCGGCCGGCGACCGCCAGCCCGCCGGTGGACCGGAACGCGTGGCCGGCCTCCATGACGCCGGCGAGGAACGCGTACACCGCGAACAGGATGACGAAGGCGCCGACGGTGATGCCGGGCCAGGCGACGGCGACGACGCCGAGGACGAGCGCGAGGATGCCGCGCAGGATCAGCGCGGTGCGTGGCGATGGCACGTGGGTTGCTCCTCTACTGGAAACGCCGGACGAAGGTGAGTGCGGTCGTGGCGACCTCGCGCCAGCCGTGGTCGATGGTCAGCGCGTGCCCGCGGTCGGGCAGCTCCACGAACTCGGTGGTGCCGGGGTTGCGTTGCTGGCGCTGGTAGGACGCCCAGCTGATGGCCCGGGGCACGGTGTGGTCGCGCTCGCCGGAGACGACCAGCAGCGGGCCGCGATCCGGGTTCTCGGTGTCCACCTTGGCTTCGGTCCAGGGGTTCAGGTTGGCCGTCGCGGCCTGGAAGAGCGGGCGGCCCGGCGCCGGGACCGCATAGGTTTCGTAGAGCTGCTTGGCCTCGTCCTCGTCGACGGCGTTCGCGAACGCGTACCGGAACTGGTCGTAGGTGAGCGGCACCGCGCGGCCGGCGTTGGCCGGGTTCGTCAGCACCGGGCTGGACGAGCGCAGGGCGGAGAGCGGCAACGGGAGTACGCCCCGGAACGGCGCGGCGTCGATCGCGACCGTGGCCGCGGACAGGCCCCGCCCGGCCAGGATCTGGGCGAGCAGCCCACCGAACGAGTGGCCGATGACGGCCGGCTTGCGGTCGAGCCGGGCGATCACCCCGGCGTAGTGGTCGGCGACCTCGCCGATGCCCTTGCCCGCGAACACCTCCGGGTGGGCGTTGGCCTCCTCGACGGTGTCGGGGTCGTCGGGCCAGCCCGGCGACAGCGCGGCGTACCCGGCGTCCTCGAAAAGCTCTTCCCAGCGGCGCCAGCTGCTGGGCAGCAGCCACAGCCCGTGCACGAACACGACCGGCGGACGGCCGCTGTCGTTGACCCTGCTCACCTGCTCGTCGATCGATGACATCCCGGTCCCTTCCTCTCGGTTTGACCTGCCGTCGAGCCTCGCCGGGGTGGCCGCCTTCGTCATCGTTCCCGCACACACGATCACGGGGCCTCGGTTGTCCCGCTGCACAATGCCGGGGCCATACGATGCCAAGGTGGGTGACGTGGACGGCTCGCTAGACGCGCTCGGAGCGCGCCTGATGGAGCGCGTCGACGAGCTGGCGGACGCGATGGCCGACCGGATCCGGGCCGGCGTCGCGCTCTACCGGACCGACATGGTGCCGGCGGCCGAGCTGCGCAGGGCCTGTCTGGAGAACCTGACCCTGGTCTTCGGCGCGATCGGACACACCGAGCCGACCGAGTCGAGGCCGTCCCGCGAGCACGGCCGCCGGCGCGCCCGTGACGGGGTGCCGTTGACGGCGATGATGGAGGCCTACCGGGTCGGCGCGCGGTTCGTCTGGGAGCAGGTCGCGCAGGCGGCCGCCGCCGAAGCCGTGCCGACCGGAGTGGCGTTGCGGGCCGCGACGCGGATGTGGCTGGCGCAGGACGTCTACACGCACGACATGGCCGAGGGCTACCGCGACGAGGCCACGGCCCAGCTCGTCGACCGGGAGCAGGAGCGGTCCGCGCTGGTGCAGGCGCTGCTCGACGGCGAGCTCGCCGACAGCAACCTGTGGGAGGCCGCCGACCTGCTGCGGCTGCCGTCCCGCGGACCGTACGTGGTGATCGCGGCCCGCGCGGCGACGGTCGGCCGGCGGGCCCTGCCGCACGCCGAGCGACGGCTGAGCGCGCTCGGCATCCCGTCGGCGTGGCGCCTGCAGCACGGGGTCGAGCTGGGCCTGGCGGCCCTGACCGCGGCGGCGCCGGTCGACAAGCTGGTCGATGCGCTCTCCGACATGCCCGCGGCCGGGGTCGGCGTCAGCACCCCCTACGCACGCCTGCAGGACACCGCGGCGGCGCTGCGGCTGGCCCGGATCGCGCTCAACAGCACGCTGCCCGACCAGCGGGTCAGCGTCTTCGGGCGGGACCCTCTCGCGACCGCTGCCGCGACCGCACCCGACGTGCTCGAGCAGGTCGCCGACCAGGTGCTGGCATCGCTCGCGAAGATCCCGGCAGCCGACCGGGCGTCGTTGCTCGACACGTTCGGCACGTGGCTCGACGCGGGCGGCTCCAGCGCGGACGCCGCGGCCCGGCTGTTCGTGCACCCGAACACGGTCCGGCACCGGCTGCGCCGGCTCCAGGAACGCACGGGCCGGTCCCTGACCCACCCGCGTGACGTCGCGGAGCTGACCATGGCGTACGAGGTCGACCGCCGCCGCACGACCGACTGACCACCCGCAACGTTCAGTGGTCGGCGCTGTTCCAGTCGCGGCCTAGACCCACCGAGACCTCGAGTGGGACCGCGAGCGGATAGGCGCCGCCCATAGCCTCGCGGACCAGGGTCTCCGTCTGCTCGCGCTCGCCCTCCGCCACCTCGAAGACCAGCTCGTCGTGGACCTGGAGCAGCATCCGCGAGCGTAGGCCGGATTCCTTGAGGGCCGCGTCGACCCGCAGCATCGCGACCTTGATGATGTCGGCGGCCGAGCCCTGTATCGGTGCGTTGAGCGCCATGCGTTCGGCCATCTCGCGGCGTTGGCGGTTGTCGCTGACCAGGTCCGGCAGGTAGCGGCGGCGGCCGAGGATCGTTTCCGTGTAGCCGTCCTGGCGCGCCCGGTCGACGATCGCCCGCAGGTAGTCGCGGACGCCGCCGAAGCGGTCGAAGTATTCGTCCATCAGGCCGCGGGCCTCTTCCGTGGCGATGCCGAGTTGCTGCGACAGGCCGTAGACGCTCAGGCCGTACGCGAGGCCGTAGTTCATGGCCTTGATCTTGCGGCGGTGGTCCGCGGTGACCTGCTCCAGCGGCATGCTGAAGACCGACGAAGCCGTCGCGGCGTGGAAGTCGGCGCCCGAGTTGAATGCGTCGATCAGCGCCTCGTCCTTGGACAGGTCGGCCATGATCCGCATTTCGATCTGGCTGTAGTCGGCCGTCAGCAGCGTCTCGTAGCCCTCGCCCACCACGAACGCCCGCCGGATCCGGCGGCCCTCCTCGGTGCGGATCGGGATGTTCTGCAGGTTGGGGTCGGTCGACGAGAGCCGCCCGGTGGCCGCCACCGTCTGGAAGTAGGTGGTGTGGATGCGGCCGTCGTCGGACACCGACTTGAGCAGGCCGTCCACCGTGGACTTGAGCTTGGCCACGTCGCGGTGCCGCAGCAGGTGCTCGAGCAGCGGGTCGCCGGTCTGCACGAACAGGCCCTGCAGCGCGTCGGCGTCGGTCGTGTAGCCGGACTTGATCCGCCGGGTCTTGGGCAGGTTGCGCTCGGTGAAGAGGATCTCCTGGAGCTGCTTGGGCGAGCCGAGGTTGAACTCGCGCCCGTGCACCTCGTAGGCCGACTGCGCCGACGCCTTCACCTCGGCCGCGAAGTGGGCCTCTATCTCCGACAGGTAGTGGGTGTCGGCCGCGATGCCGATCTGCTCCATGCGGGCCAGCACCTCGGAGAGCGGCAGCTCGACGTCGGCCATCAGCCGGACCGACAGCTCGCCGTCGCGGGACAGCTCGGCGTCGATCGCCTCGGCCAGGTCGAGGGTCGCGCGGGCGTGGAGCATCAGGTTCTGCTCGACGGCGCCCTCGTCGCCGCCCAGGCCGTCGAGGGTGAGCTGGCCGGTCTCGGGGACGTCGACGCGCAGCTCGCGGTGCAGGTAGCGCAGTGCGAGGTCGGCGAGGTCGTAGGTGCGCTGGTCGGGCCGCGCCAGGTAGGCGGCGATCGCCGTGTCGCGGGCGACCCCGTGTAGCTCCCAGCCGCGGGCGGCGAACGCCAGGCGGGCCGGCTTGCTGTCGTGCAGCACCTTGGGGTGTTCGGTGGAGCCCAGCCAGGCGGCGACCGCGTTCTCGTCGGCCGGCTCGAGCTGGGTCGGGTCGAACCAGGCGGCCGGCCCGTCGGCGGTGGCCAGCGCGATGCCGGTCAGTTCGCCGGTGCCGCGCCCGAAGTGACCCGCGACGGCCACACCGGTGGCGATGCCGGGCCGGACGTGCTCGGTCAGCCAGGTGCCGACCGCACCGGCGGCGAGGATCTCGCCGAACAGGTCGAAACCGGCCTCGGCCTCGGGCTCGACGGCGTCGAGGTATTGATATAGCCGCTCGCGCAGCACCCGGAACTCGAGCGCGTCGAAGATCTCGTGGACGGCCTCGCGGTCCCACCCGTGCCAGCGCGCGTCCTGCGGACCCATCGGCAGCTCGAGGTCGCAGACCAGCGCGTTGAGCTCGTAGTTGCGCATCACGTTGGCCAGGTTGGCCCGCAGGTTCTCGCCCGCCTTGCCCTTGATCTTGTCGGCGTTGGCGATCACGCCGTCGATGCCGCCGTACTCCTTGATCCATTTGGCTGCGGTCTTGTCGCCGACGCCGGGGACGCCCGGCAGGTTGTCGCTGGTCTCGCCCACGAGCGCGGCCTTGTCGCGGTAGCGGTTCGGCGGCACGAAGTATTTGGCCTCGACCGCCTCGGGGTTCATCCGCCAGACCTCGGACACGCCACGCACCGGGTAGAGCACGGTCACGTGCTCGTCGACGAGCTGGAACGCGTCGCGGTCGCCGCTGGAGATGATCACCTCCATGCCCGCCTCGCGCGCCTGCCGGGTCAGGGTGCCGATCACGTCGTCGGCCTCGTAGCCCGCCTTCTCCACCACCGGGATGCGTAGCGCCGCGAGCACCTCTTTGACCAGGCTGACCTGCCCCTGGAAGGGCTTGGGCGTCTCGGACCGCCCGGCCTTGTATTCCGCGTATCTCTCGGTGCGGAACGACTGCCTCGACACGTCGAACGACACGATGATGTGCGTCGGCTTCTCGTCGCGCAGCATGTTGATCAGCATCGACGTGAACCCGAACACCGCGTTGGTCGACTGCCCCGTCGCGGTGGAGAAATTCTCCACGGGCAGGGCGTGGAACGCGCGGTAGGCCAGCGAATGGCCATCGAGCAGCAGGATCCGGGGTTGGTCGCTCACCCGAGCGATGCTAGTCGCCGGGTACGACAGGATGCTCCGCGGACCCGGGTTGTTTCGTCCCCCATGTCGGGATCGGCGCATACAGCCGAGAAACAGTCGACATCAAGGCAAGATCAAGATCAAGAACAGGCGTTCCCGGGCCCGCGGTGGTCCGGACCGCCGCTCCCGCCGGACACCGCTCCGCTTCGCTCCGCTGCCAGGTCCGGGTCGGCTCGCGGTCAAACCGGAAAGCCACGTCTTCGCACGAAGGTCGACCAATCATGGGCCCACCCGTCGATCAGCGCACCCGGGCCCGCACTCGGGCCGGCCCGCAACCCTTGCCCGCGCCGCGGCCGCGTCCCTCTCCCGTCAGCCCTCGGTGTCGTGGCCCGAGGCCGGGAGGCTCGCGGCGGCCTGGACCAGGGCGGCCCGGAACTCCGCGTAGCGGTCCGCGCCCAGCCGCGCCGAGAGCGACTGCTCGATGTCCCGGACGTACTGGTCCGAGGCCACCATCACGCGTAACCCCCGTTCGGTCGGCACGATCAGACGTGCACGGCGGTCGGCCGGGTCCGGCTCGCGGCGGACGTACCCGAGGCGTTCCAGTTCGTCGATGATCGCGCCCATTGTCTGCTTGTTGCGGCCCGCGAGCCGCGCCAACTCCCCGGGCCGGATGCCTTCCTCGTCCAGGTAGGCGAGGACCGCGCCGTGTCGCGGGCGCACGTCGTCGAAGCCCTGCTCGGCGGCGCGCGCGAAGATCTCGCGCTGCACCCGCGCGGAGAGTTGGACCGCGAGGACCCCGAGATCCGGTTCCTGCTCCTTGCGTGTGCTGCGCCTCATACTTAGTCCAATCATTGGACGGTCAAGTTTTTGGACTATATCTTCGACGACGGCGCGCGGCGGGATCGCGGTGCGCACGGACCGTGAGGAGTAAGTCATGACCATTCTGGTTACCGCCGCGAACGGCATGGTCTCGAGGGAGGTGCTGCGGGCGCTGGCCGCCGCGGACCAGGAGCCGGTGCGCGCCCTCGTCCGGGAGCCCGCCGCGGTGACGAAGGTGGCGGGCGTCGAGTACGTCGCCGGCGACCTGGACCGCCCCGCCACCCTCGGCCCGGCGTTCGAGGGCGTCGACAAGCTGTGGCTGCTGACGCCGATGGGCGCCCAGGCACCGGCACAGAGCAGCGACCTGCTGTGGGCGGCGAGGCAGGCGGAGGTACGCCACGTGGTGCGGCTCTCCGCGATCGGCGCCGCGCACGACGCACCGACCCGCAACGGGCGGCTGCACGCGCTGTCGGACGGGGAGCTGCAGGAGTCGGGCATACCGTGGACGATCCTGCGCCCGACCAACTTCATGCAGAACATGCTGGGCTCGGTGGCGGGCGAGCAGATGTTCGGCATCTACGGCGAGGGCCGCGTCGGCGCGATCGACGTGCGGGACATCGCCGCGGTGGGCGCGGAGATCCTCCTGGCGCCGGAACGGCACGCGGGCAAGATCTACACGCTGACAGGCCCGGCGAGCGTCTCGCTCCACGAGGCGGCCGAGGAGGCGGGCCGGGCACTCGGCCGGCCGGTGAAGTACGTGCCCGCCGACCCCGAGGGCGTCCGCGACTTCCTGCTCCAGCTCGGCCTTCCGGAGTGGTACGCGGCGATGATCGCCGACTACCGGGCCGCCTACGGCGCAGGCTGGGGAGACTTCACCAACTCCCACGTCGCCGACATCATCGGCCGCTCCCCCCGCTCCCTGGCCGAGTTCATCCACGACCACCGCGACCAACTCAGCAACGACAACTGAGGTCCGCGGTTCCGCGTCGCGGGCCCGCCGCGCTTCGGTGGTGCCTGCTTTCATGACGCGGTGCGCGCGCCGGCCGAGGACGACTCCGATCTGGATTGGCTGCTGTTCGATCAGTCCGGAGTGATCACGTACCGTCAGGCGCTGATCTTCCTGAGTCCCGCCGCGGTGCGGCATCGCGTCGCGTCGGGTCGCTGGCGGCGCGTCTGCACCGGAGTCTTCCTCGCCGGGCCCGCGGCGTCGCCGTTCGACCAGCACGTGTGGGTCGCGGTGCTCGCCTCGGGCCCCGGCGCCATCCTTGCGGGGCTGGCCGCCGCGCGAACGGCCGGGTTGCGCGGGCGCTGGCGGCGGGACGCCATCGACGTCCTCGTGCCGGCGACCCGCAAGGCACCCGAACTGCTGCGCCGGCTGCCGCTCGACCTGCCGGCGGTGAAGGTACGCAGGACCTCTGCGTTGCCGGATGCGGACCGGCAACGAGGCCGCCCGGACCGGACCACGATGCCCCGCGCAGTCGTCGACGCCGCACAGTGGGCCCCGGACGACGACGAGGCCCGGACGGTGGTGGTGTCGGCCTGCCAGCAGCGTCTCGTCCGGCCGGCGGAGATCCTCGCGGTCACCGATCGGATGCCGCGAGCACGCCGACGCGGGCTGGTGGTGGCGACCGCCACGGATGCAGCCGGTGGCGCCGGTTCACTCGCGGAGGTCGACCTGGTCAGACTCTGCAGACGACATCGCCTGCCCACGCCGGACCTACAACGCAAACGGGCCGACGCCACCGGACGCACCCGCTACCTGGACGCGTACTGGGGGCAGTTTCACCTGCACGCCGAGGTCGACGGATCCCACCACACCGAGCCCGCACAGTGGGAGGCCGACATGCGTCGGCAGAACGACATCTGGATAGCCGGCGACCGCATCCTCCGTTCTCGGCAGCGATGGTCCGAAGCCGCCCGGCCGAGGTCGCCACTCAGCTCAGCCGCGCCCTGACCGCCGCCGGCTGGCCCGGCCCGGGGCGCCGTCGAGGCCAAACGGGCGCGATCTAGGGAATCGGTTGCGGTCCTGGGCGCAACGGCCGACCAAGATCCGGTTGACGGAACGGTGTCGACAGTTGGTGGCGGCGGATCTAGGACAACGAATGCGCCTCCAGGCGCAACAAATGCCCAAGATCGGCGAGCGGGCGGCGAAGCAGGCGGCGCGATCGGCGTTGCCGAGCGCTGGCCCGGGCGTCAAAGACCACAGATGTGGAGCCGGTGTCGACGCCGAACGGACGGTAGGTACGGACCGGCCGGCGCGCACAAACGCCACAGACACCGACCGGCCGGTGGGCACGGACGAGCCGCGGGCACGGAACG
>NZ_BONC01000091.1 GCF_016862515.1 Asanoa iriomotensis | reverse complement strand
AACGCGCCACGGCACGGACAAAACGAAAGCCCGCCGAACGCGCCGTGGCACGGACCAAGCGGTAGCCGCTGAACACAGCGGGCGCGGAAGGGGTTGCGAATCGCGCGACAGGCGACGAGGGCGCTGGACCCGGCGCGTCGTTGGTGTGGGCGCGGGACGGCGAACGGCCCGGGCTGCGAGGAGCAGTCCGGGCCGTTCGGTGCGGCGGGGCGGGTCAGGCGACGCCGAGGTAGGCGTCCTTGACCGCCGGGTCGTGCAGGAGGTCGCGGCCCGTGCCCTCTTTGACGATCTTGCCCGTCTCGAGGACGTACGCGCGGTGGGCGCGGGACAAAGCCTGCTGGGCGTTCTGCTCCACCAGCAGGATGGTCGTGCCGTCCCGCTGGTTGATCTCCGTGATGATCTCGAAGATCTGCTGGATCAGCATCGGGGCCAGGCCCATCGACGGCTCGTCGAGGAGCAGCAGCTTGGGGCGGCTCATCAGCGCGCGCGCCACCGCCAGCATCTGTTGCTCGCCGCCCGACAGGGTGCCGCCCGGCTGCTTGAAGCGTTCGCGCAACCGTGGGAACAGCTCCAGGACATGCTCCATGTCCTTGGCGATGTTGGCGGAGTCCCGGCGGGTGTAGGCGCCCATCTCCAGGTTGTCCTTCACCGACATGCCCGGGAACACGCCCCGGCCCTCCGGTGACTGGCAGATCCCCTGGATGACCCGCAGGTCGGCACGCATGCGGGTGATGTCGACGCCGTTGAAGCGGATCCGCCCGGAGGCGATCGCCCGCAGGCCGGAGATCGCCCGCATCGTGGTCGTCTTGCCCGCGCCGTTCGCGCCGATCAGGGCGACGATCTCGCCCTCCTCGACCGTGACGGAGATGCCGTGCAGCGCCTGGATCCGCCCGTACAGCAGGGTGATGTTGTCGACATCAAGCAGCATCTGCGGGCACCCCCAGGTAAGCCGCGATCACCTTCGGGTCCTCGCGGACCTCGGCCGGCGAACCCTCGGCGATCTTCTTGCCGAACTCGAGCACCACGAGCCGGTCGGTGACGCCCATGACCAGCCGCATGTCGTGCTCGATGAGCAGCACGGTCACGCCGGTGTCGCGGATGTCGCGGATCAGCTGCAGCAGCGAGTCCTTCTCGGCCGGGTTGAAGCCGGCCGCCGGCTCGTCGAGGCAGAGCATCTTCGGCTGGGTCGCCAACGCCCGGGCGATCTCCAGGCGGCGCTGTTCGCCGTAGGAGAGGTTGCGGGCGGCCTCCTCGTGCCGGCTGATGCCGACGAAGTCGAGCAGCTCGCGGGACCGTTCCCGGCCGCTGCGCTCCTCCTGCCAGTAGCGCGGCAGGCGCAGCAGCGCGCTGGGAACGCTCGTCTTGTGGTGCGCGTCCGCGCCCACCATGACGTTTTCCAGCGCTGTCATCTCGGGGAACAGCCGGATGTTCTGGAACGTCCGGGCGATGCCCAACTTGGTGATCTTGTAGCGGGCGCGGCCGCTGAGCTTCTGGCCCTGGAACCGGATCTCGCCCGAGGTCGGGGTGTAGACGCCGGTCATGGCGTTGAAGCAGGTGGTCTTGCCGGCCCCGTTGGGACCGATCAGACCGAGGATCTCGCCCTCGTACAAGTTGAAGTTGACCTTGTCGAGGGCGACGACGCCGCCGAAGCGGAGCGTCACGTTGTCGACCTCGAGCAGGGCCTTGCGCCCGGCCGCGGCCGGGGTGGGTTCCGCGACGGACGAGTCCGACGGCGGCTCGGCCGGCACACCGACCGTGGTCCGGGCGTCGGGCGCCGCGTCGCGCTCGCTGGTGACGTCCCGCTCGGGAGCGTCCTGGGGCTCGGGAGGCGTCTCAGGCACCGACCATCGCCTCCTTCTCGCGGTCCTTGAGCTCGGCGGCACGCCGCCGGTTGGGCAACAACCCCTGTGGTCGGAAGATCATGACCACGATCAGGATGATGCCGAAGAACAGATAACGCAGGTTGGTCGCGCTGATGTCGTACAGTTCGCCGGCGATCCGGACCTGCTCGGGCAGACCGAACACGTCGCCGACCGAGCGCAGCCACTCCGGCACGTAGATGACCAGGAAGCCACCCAGGATCGCGCCGTAGATGTTGCCGGCGCCGCCGAGCAGCACCGCGGCCAGCACCAGGATCGACTGCTCCAGCTTGAACGTCGACGCGTTGACGAAGCCGATCTGCCCCGCCCACAGCGCGCCGGAGAACCCGCCGATGCCGGCACCCATCGCGAACGCCCAGATCTTGAACTTGTACGTCGGCACGCCCATGAGCTCGGCCGCGTCCTCGTCCTCCCGGATGGCGATCCAGGCCCGGCCGACCCGGCTGCGCACGAGGTTCCGGATCAGGAAGACCATGCCGATGATCACGGTCAGGATCAGCCAGTAGTACGGCTTGGCGTCGAACTGGAAGATCGGCGACCCGTCGCTGTTGGTGCCCGGCGGGCGGCCGATGTTGGGGATGCCCCGGTCGCCGTTGAAGATCCAGTCGTTCTGCTGCGCGACGATCCGGATCATCTCGGCGAAGCCGAGCGTCACGATCGCGAGATAGTCGCCGCGCAATCTGAGCACGGGGAAGCCCAGAATCACACCGGCCAACAACGACAGCGCGATCGCCAGCGGCAGCGCGACCAGCCACGGCCACGGGCTCTCGAGCCAGTTGTACTCGGTGAAGACCTTGCTTCGCGGCGACGTGAGCGTCGCGACCGTGTAGGCGCCCACGGCGAAGAAGCCGAAGAAGCCGAGGTCGAGCAGGCCCGCGTAGCCGACGACGATGTTGAGGCCGAGCGCCAGCAGAATGTAGTAGCCGCACTGGAACAGCACCGTCGCCATGTCGTTGCGCGTGGTGTAGAGCGGGATGTATTCACCCAGCGGCAGGCCGAGGTACTCGTAGAAGCCCTTGTTGGGCAGGGCGTACAGGAACACCACGAAGACCACGATGACGCCGATGCGGCTGGCCTTCGGCATGCGGTCCCAACGCTGGCTCACGCCATGGCGGAAATCGCGCCAGCGGGTGCGAAGGTCGGTCATGCGCGTGCCCTCCCGAGCGACTCGCCCAACAGGCCGGTCGGGCGGAACATCAGAAGCAGGATCAGCACGAGGAAGCCGATGAAGTCACGGAAGTTCGTGCCGAACACCGCCGAGCCGTAGTTTTCCACCAGGCCGAGGAGGATGCCGCCGAGGGCGGCGCCACGCAGGTTGCCGATGCCGCCGAGCACCGCGGCCGCGAAGGCCTTGAGGCCGATGAGGAAGCCGACGTTGAAGCGGGTGCTGGCCGCCTTCATGTCGGACATCACGGCGGCCACGCCGGCCATCAGACCACCGATCAGGAAGACCAGCAGGATCACGCGGTTCTTGTTGACACCCATCAGCGCGGCGGTGTTGGCGTCCTGCGCCACCGCCCGGATGCCCCGGCCGAACCGGGTGCGCTGCACGAACCAGTCCAAGGAGACCATCGCGATCACCGCGACCGCCAGCGTGGAGATCTGCAGCGGGGTGAGCGACCAGCCGCCGAGGGTGACGACCGGCTCGGTCGGCAGCATCGCCGGCACACCGAACTGGCGGCGGTTGGTGAACGCGCCCATGCCCTCGGAGAGCACGAAGGACGCGCCGATGGCGGTGATCAGGAACGCGAGAGGTGGTGCGTTGCGGGCCCGCAACGGCCGGTAGGCCGTGATCTCGACGAGCATCGCGAAGAAGCCACAGAGGAGCGCGGCCACGACGATCGCCAACACGATCAGGCCGAGGGCCTCACCAAGGGACGGCCGGGCCGAGCTGGCGTCCAGGCCGAACGCCGACCAGGTCCAGATGGCACCGAAGGTGCCGATCATGAAGACGTCCGAGTGCGCGAAGTTGATCAGGCGCAGGACGCCGTAAACGAGCGTGTATCCGAGCGCGATCAGTGCGTAGATCGCGCCCTGGGTCAACCCGGTGACCGTGAGGACCGGGAAACCGTTGATTAGTTCATTCATCTGCTACAGGTTCTCCCGGGAGATCCCTCAGTCAAGGCCGGTGCGGCCGGGCTCCGTTGCGCCCGGCCGCACCGCCATGGGGTTTGACGCGACCGTCGTGCCTGATGATGGAGAAGCCGGCCCGAGAGAGGTGCTGTCGGGCCGGCTCAGCCTTGGATCAGGCCTTCGGGATCTCCTTGTCCGGCGCCCAGGCGCCGTCCTTGGCGACGTAGGCCCAGACGCGGACCTGGCTCGGGTCGAGCTCGCCCTTGTCGGTCCACTTGTAGGTGACGCCACTGGCGGCACCGGGCTTGTTGTAGCTGGTCAGGAACGCCTGGATGTCGGCACGGGTCGACTTGCCCTCGCCGATCGCCTCGAGGAAGATCTTGGTGAGGTCGTAGGCGACGTCCGCGTAAACGCCCGGAGCGGCGTTGTACTCGGCCTGGAAGTCCTGAACGAAGGTGCCCTTGGCGGCGGTCGCCGGGGCGCAGGGGCAGGTCGCGACCGCACCCTCGACGTCGGCCTTACCGGTCACCGACAGCATGTTGGCGTCGTAGATGCCGTCACCACCGACGAAGGCACCCTTGTAGCCAGCGGCCCGCAGCTGCTTGAGGAACGGGCTCGCCTCCTCGGTGTAACCACCGTAGAAGAGGGCCGACGCGCCGGAAGCGGTCACCTTGGTGACGATGGCGCTGAAGTCCTGCTGGTTGTCGGTCGCCTTGTCGCTGGCGGAGACCAGCGGGCCGAGCGCCTTCTTGACCTCGTCCGCGAGACCCGCGCCGTACGCCGACTGGTCGTCGACGACGAAGACCTTGGCCGGGTTGAGGCCCTTGATGTAGGAGGCCGCCGCCGGACCCTGCGAGAAGTCGTTGCCGACGCCGCGGTGGAAGATCTGCCAGCCCTGCTCGGACAGGCTCGGCCGGGTGGCCGACTGGGTGATGACCGGGAGGCCGGCCTGCTGGAAGGTCGGGGCCGCGGTCTCCGTCTCGCCGGAGAACGCGGGGCCGACGATGCCGACGACCTTGGCGTCGTTGACAGCGCTGGTGGCCAGACCGCCGGCAAGCTCTGGCTTGCCCTGCGAGTCATAGGCCTGGATCGAGACCTTGCAGTCGGCGTGCTCGGCGTTGTACTGCTTGACGGCCATGTCGGCGGCCTGCTTGCCGGGCGTCACGAGACCAGCGTCAGCGCCCGAAAGCGCGCCGAAGAAGCCGATCTTGAGGTCGCACACCTTGCTCGCGTCGGAACTGCCGGAACCGCCCTCGTCCTGCTTACATGCAGCCGCGCCGCCCATGACGAGCGCCGCGAGAGCGACACCGCCAATAGCGCGTACGAAAATCTGCCTCAAGGCTTAAGCCCCTTCTCCATCCATCAGCCCGCCGTCGCGGGCCGGGAGGTTGCAACGACGAACCGGACCGTTCACCCGGTCTGGGCCGGGACGTTATCCCACTACAGCGACCAACGTAAGGCCTCACTAGGCGCGTTGACGCAACCGTTACTTAGGGTGTCGGAATTGGCTCGTTCGGTGTCACAGTCGACGGTCGTACGCCGAGGTCACGCCCTTGGGAATTGGCTTGCCCAAATGCCGCTGGTGGCGCCGTCGTCGGTCAGCAAGAGGAGGGTGTCTCCGTCTCCGCCGACGGAAACGGCGGTGGAACCCCCGGGTCCGACCTGGACAGGGGCGGTCACGCTGTTCCAGTCCTTACCGGCAAGGCTGCCGGTCCACAGCCGATGGCCGTCGGCGCCGACGGTCGCGACGACCATCCGCCCGGCCGACGCGAGCACCGCGACGCCGTCGACGCCCGCGACCATGCCGACGCCCGTGTCACCGAACTTGGTCGCGCCGGACCAGCCCGCCGCGCCGGTCGCGTCGCCGCGCCAGGCCGCGAACGCCGTGCCGGCAACGCCCAGAGCGACCAACCCGTCGGGCGTACGCGCGATCCGTTGCGCTTGTTCGTCGTCCGGCGTTCCAGGAAGTGGGACGCGGGTCCAAGCCGCGGCATCCGCAGAGGTCCATACGTAAGGATCGCGGTCGATCCGGCCCTTCGGGCGCGCGCCACCCGTGACCACCCATCCGGAGGGCACCGCGACGGTGTCGACCGCGGTCGTCGTCAGCTCGGGCGAGTTGGCCAGCGGGGCCAGGTCCTCGTGAATGGTGAACGCGGTGGCGTCCGGCGACGTCCACACGGTCGCACCGCCCGCCCGGTTGCCCGCGATCAGCCAGCCGCCCGGCCCGCCGCCCGCGATGTGGTTGACGCTGACCTGGCGCCCGCCGCCGTACAGCTCGAAGTCCCTGGACGGCACCGCGACCAGGGTGCCGTCGGTGCGGGAGTAAAAGGTGCGCACCCGTGGGTTGCCGTGCGCGCCGCCGCTCTTCGCGCCGATCGCGGCGACCAGGCCGTCGCGGCAGCCGAGCGAGTAGATGACGCTCCGGATCGCGTAGTAGTCGTTGACCGTGTCGACCGGGGCCGCCGTCCAGCCGGTCGCGGCCGCCGGGTCGGACGTGCGCCAGAGGGCGGGCCGGGTGTCACCCGCCGGCGTGCTGACGCCGCCGCCGACGTACCAGGACTGCCCGCAGCGGATCGCGTCCCGGACCAGCACCCGGCCGGTGGGACCCGGCGGCACCGGCAGGGTGAGCTGGTTCCACTGTGGACGCACCGGCTCGGGCGGCGGCGGTGGCGCAGCCGACTCGCAGCCGGCAAGGAGGAGGAGCAGCGCCGCGAGCGCGGCGAACCGAGCCGGCGCGCGCATCCCGCGGCCGCCTAGCTCGCGTCGGAGGGGGTCGGCGCGCCGCCGGCGCCCTCGGCGACGATCCGGTCGGCGACCTCGCGCATCGTCATCCGGTGGTCCATCGCGGTGCGCTGGATCCACTTGAACGCCTGCGGCTCGGTCATCCCGTAGGTGGTCATCAGGGCGCCCTTGGCCCGTTCGACGCTCTTGCGGGTCTCCAGCCGGTCGGCCAGCCCGGCCACCTCCGACTCGAGGGAGCTGATCTCGGCGTACCGCGACAGCGCGATCTCGATCGCCGGCACCAGGTCGCTCTTCTGGAACGGCTTGACCAGATAGGCCATCGCGCCCGCGGCCCGCGCCCGCTCGACCAGGTCGCGCTGGCTGAACGCGGTGAGGATGACGACCGGGGCGATCCGCCCGGCGGCGATCCGCTCGGCGGCGGCGAGCCCATCCATGATCGGCATCTTGATGTCGAGGATGACGAGGTCGGGCTTGAGCTCCTCGGCCAACCGCACCGCGGTCTCGCCGTCGGCGGCCTCGCCGACCACGTCGTAACCCTCTTCGGTCAGCATCTCCGAGAGGTCCAGCCGGATCAGCGCCTCGTCCTCGGCGATCAGCACGCGCCGACGTTCGGCAGTCTGCGACTCGCCCACGAAGCCTCTCCCCAGGTATGCGTCCGCGACCGGCCTGTCCGGTGTCGCGCCCCTTAGCGTAGTAGGTAGGCTGAGTGCGCTTCATCGTCGTGGTGTCCAACATCCGCGGTCCCCGTAGCCCAATGGCAGAGGCACGGAGCTCAAACCTCCGACAGTGTCGGTTCGAATCCGACCGGGGGCACCACCGGCCCCACGAGCCCCGTCAGGGCTCGCGCGACAACCACCTGCGTAGACTCGACGGGGACAAATCCCCATCAAGGAGTCATCGATGCTGACCATGCAGGATGCCCTGTCGCGGCTCACCGCCTATTGGGTCGACCAGGGTTGCCTCACGGTCCAGCCGACGAACACCGAGGTCGGCGCCGGCACGCTCAACCCCGCGACGTTCCTGCGGGTGCTCGGGCCGGAGCCGTGGCGGGTCGTCTACGTCGAGCCCTCGGTGCGGCCCGACGACTCGCGTTACGGCGAGAACCCCAACCGGATCCAGACGCACACCCAGATGCAGGTGATCCTCAAGCCGGACCCGGGCAACGCGCAGGAGCTCTACCTGGGCAGCCTGGCCGCGCTCGGCATCGACGTGGCCGCGCACGACGTGCGGTTCGTCGAGGACAACTGGGCCTCGCCGGCGCTCGGCGCCTGGGGCCTGGGCTGGGAGGTCTGGCTCGACGGCCTGGAGATCACCCAGTTCACCTATTTCCAGCAGGCCGGTGGGGTCAACCTCGACCCGCCGTCGGTGGAGATCACCTACGGCATGGAGCGGATCATCATGGCGCTCCAGGGTGTGCGGCACTTCAAGGACATCGAGTACGCGCCCGGCGTCAGCTACGGCGAGATCTTCGGCCAGGCCGAGTACGAGATGTCCCGCTACTACCTCGACGACGCCGACGTGCCGACCAACCGGCAGCTCCTCGACCAGTACGCCGCCGAGGCGCAGCGGATGGTCGACGCCGGGCTGCCGGTCCCCGCGCACTCGTACGTGCTGAAGAGCTCGCACGCGTTCAACGTGCTCGACTCCCGCGGCGCCGTGTCCACCTCCGACCGGGCGGCCGAGTTCGGCCGGATGCGCCGGCTCGCCGGCGAGGTCGCCAAGCTCTGGATCGCCCGCCGCGAGGAGCTCGGCCACCCGCTGGGCGTCACTCCCGCCACCCCCGCCGCCGAGGTGCCCGCCGCGGTCGAGGGCTCGCCCGGCCTCCGGCAGCTCGCCTTCGAGATCGGCACCGAGGAGATGCCGCCCGCCGAGGCGCGGGCGGCCCGCGAGCAGGTGCGCCGCGAGCTGACCGAGCGCCTGGCCGGCACCCGGCTGGCGCACGGCGAGATCACGGTGCTGGCCACGCCGCGCCGGATCGTCGCGGTCGTCGACGCGGTCGCCGACCGCGAGCAGGACCACGTCCGCACGGTGCGCGGTCCGAAGGTCTCCGCGGCGTACGACGCCGCCGGCGAGCCGACCCAGGCCGTGCGCGGCTTCGCCCGCTCGCAGGGCGTCGAGCTGGCCGACCTCGGGCAGCAGGACGTCAACGGCGTGGCCCACGTGACGGTCGTGAAGCACGAAGCGGGCCGGCCGGCCGCCGAAGTGCTCGCCGACGTGCTGGCCAAGGTGGTCGGCACGCTGCGCTCCGCGAAGAACATGCGCTGGAACGACCCCGCCCTGTCGTTCACCCGCCCGATCCGCTGGCTGCTCGCCCTGCGCGGCGACGAGGTCGTGCCGTTCGCGGTCTCGTCGCTGGCGTCCGGGCGGGAGACCCGGGTGCACCGGACCGCGCAGGCGCCGGTGGTGACCGTCAACAGCGCCGAGATCCACCTCGACACCCTGCGGGCGCACGGGATCGTCGCCGACCCCGACGAGCGCCGCACCGAGATCGTGGCCGCGGCGCAGCGGCTGGCCGCCACCGTCGGCGGCCAGATCGACGTCGAGGGCGAGCGCGCGCTGATCGACCAGATCACCTACCTCGTCGAGCAGCCGGCGCCGCTGCTCGGCCGGTTCGACGAGAGCTACCTGCGCCTGCCCGAGGCCGTGCTGGCGACCGTGATGCGCAAGCACCAGCGCTACCTGCCGGTGCGGGGCGCCGACGGCGGCCTGCTGCCGTGCTTCGTCGCGGTGGCCAACGGGCACATCGACGAGGACCTGGTCCGCGCCGGCAACGAGGCGGTGCTGCGGGCCCGCTACGAGGACGCGGCCTTCTTCTACCGCGCCGACCGGGACACCCCGCTCGACGCGATGCGCGACCGCCTGGAGCGGTTGACGTTCACCGACAAGCTCGGCTCGATGGCCGACCGCGCGGCCCGGATCAGCACCCTCGCCCGCACGGTGGCGGCCGACATGGCCCTCGGCGGCCACGACCGCGACACCCTGGGCCGGGCGGCCGAGCTGGTCAAGTTCGACCTGGCCGCCCAGCTCGTCACCGAGATGACCAGCCTGGCCGGCGTGATGGCGCGCGACTACGCCGCGCACGCGGGCGAGCCGGCCGCGGTCGCGGAGGCGGTCTTCGAGAGCGAGCTGCCGCGCAACACGGGCGACGCCGTGCCGGCGCACGTGCCGGGCGCGGTGCTGTCGCTGGCCGACCGGCTCGACCTGGTCGCCGGCATGGCGGCCACCGTCGGCCTGCCGACCGGCAGCAGCGACCCGTTCGCGGTGCGCCGGGCCGTGCTCGGCCTGCTCGCGGTGCACCGCACGGGCCTCGTACCCGTGAGCCTAACCGAGTCCCTGTCCGCCGCCGCCGCGCAGCAGCCGGTCGAGGTGACGGCCCAGGTGCTGGCCGACACGGGCGAGTTCCTGACCCGCCGGCTGGAGCAGGTGCTGGTCGAGGAGGGCCACCCGGTGGACCGGGTCCGCGCGGTGCTGCCGCACGCCGACCGCCCGGCGTTGGTCGACCAACTGCTGCACCAGCTCGACGAGCTGGTCAAGGACGAGCGCTTCCGGGCGCTGGTGGAGGCGATCCAGCGGGCACGCCGGATCGTCCCGGCCGGCACCCCGGCGGAATATGACGCGGCCGCGCTGGTCGAGCCGGCCGAGCGCCGCCTCGACGAGGTGGTCCGCACGGTCGAGGTGCCGGGCCCGGACCTGTTCGCGTTCCTGTCGGCCGCCGCGAAGATCACGGAGCCGGTCAACACCTTCTTCGACGAGGTGTACGTGATGGCCGAGGAGCCGGACCTGCGCCGCGCCCGCCTGGGCCTGCTGGCCACGGTCCGCGACCTCGGCGCCGGCATCCTGGACTGGGACCACCTGCGCATGTGACCCAGCGACGACGAAACCCTGGCACCATCTCCCGACGTGACCAACCCACAGGAGATCTTCCAGCGGTACGTCTATGCCGGAGCGATGAGTCGCGATCCCGATGCGGTGGCCGCGCTGTTCACCGAGGACGGTGTCTACGAGGCGCCGCTGGCGGGTGACGGTGACGTGTTTCCGCGGCGGCTGGCCGGGCGGGACGTGATCCGGGCCGGGATGGCGGCCGCGTACGCGCGGATGCCCGCGGCCGGCGACGACCCGGTCGACCCGAGCCGCACGTCGTTCGCGCTGCACACCACCGGCGATCCCGACGTGTTCGTGGCCGAGATCGACACCACGCTCACCTCCGGCACCCGGATGTCACTCGTGCAGATCTTCCGCGTCCGCGACGGGCTGATCCACCACCTCCGCGACTACTTCGCGCCGCTGCGCTGAGGCGTCGGTCAGGCGGCGCGGCCGTCGTCGTCGTGTTCCGCGAGCCAGGCCGGTAGCTGGTCGCCCGGCATCGCGCGGGCCGTGTGCCAGCCCTGTGCCAGGTCGCAGCGGGCCTTGGCGAGCAGCTTGTGGGTGATGTCGTCCTCGACGCCCTCCGCCACCGTGCGGATGTGCAGCGACCGGGCCAACTCGATGGTCGAGCGGACGATGGCGGCGTCGTCGCGGTTGTGTGCCATGCCCGCGATGAACGACTTGTCGATCTTGATTTCGCTGATCGGCAGGCGGCGGAGGTGTTGCAGCGACGAGTAGCCGGTGCCGAAGTCGTCCAGGCAGATCGTGACACCCAGGTCGGCGATCCGGCGCAGCGGCGCCTGGGCCCGGCGGACGTCCGCCAGGATCGCGCTCTCGGTCAGCTCGATCTGGAGCTGACCCGGCGGGATGTCGTGGTGCGCGATCCGCTCGGCCAGGTGGTCGATCAGCTCCTCGCTGTAGAGGTCGCGCGTGCTGACGTTGAGCGACGCGCGCAGCGAGACGCCGGCCGCGTTCCAGGCGGCGACCTGCGCCGTCACCCGGTCGATCATCCGGCGGGTCAGCATGACCATCACCGGGGTGTGCTCGGCCAGGCTGACGATGTCCTCCGGGTTGACCGGACCCATCTGCGGGTGGTTCCACCGCAGCAGGGCCTCGACCGCCTCGATGCGGCCGGTGCTCAGCGACACCTGCGGCTGGTAGTGCGCCCGCAGCCGGTCGACGTCGTCGACCTCGAGGGCGCGCCGGAAGTCCGCGAGCAGGCGCAGCTGGGCCGGGCTCGCCCGGTCGGACCGCACGTCGTACGTGGCGATCGTGTCGCCGCGCTGCTTCGCCTCGTACATGGCGACGTCGGCGTGCCGGAGCAGCGCGTTGAACCCCTCGCCCTCGTCGGTCGCGACACCCACCGAGGCGGTGACGTCGACCCGCAGGCCCTCCAGGTAGACCGGCTGGTTGAGGCCGCGGGCCACCTCCTGCGCCAGGGCCTGCGGATCGTCGGCGCGGGCGAGGATCGCGAACTCGTCACCGCCGAGCCGCGCCGTCACGCCGACTCGGGGGTCGACCCGGGGCAGGCGGCCGGCGACCGCCACCAGGAGCTGGTCGCCGATGTCGTGGCCGAGTGCGTCGTTGACCTGCTTGAACCGGTCGAGGTCGAGGATGATCAGGCTCGGCCGGGCGGGCTCCGCGGCGCCCAGTCGGGTGGGTGGGCCGACCACGAGGCGGTCGTACACCGCCCGCAGGCCCGTGCGGTTCGCCAGGCCCGTCAGCGGGTCCTGCCGGGCGATGTTCTCGCGCTGGCTGGACAGCTGGGCCAGCCGCTGCACCGCGATCAGCGGGATGATCGCCAGCGGCAGGAAGGCGACGTTGATCCGGGCGGCCAGCGCCAGCACGGGGCTGAGCACCAGCAGGGCGGAGTTGAACAGCACCTGGTCGCGCACCACGACCAGGGCGCGCCGCCAGGGCAGGCCCTCGCCGAGCCGGGTGCCCAGGAACAGCACACCGTAGACGGCCAGCCAGGCCAGCCCGGCCGCGACGACCGACAGCGCGTCGGTGGCGAGGCTGGACCCGGTGTTGTCCCGGAACGGGTCGGGCTCGCCCAGCCAGAGGATGGCCGAGGCGGCGCCGAGCGCCAGGGTGTAGCGGGCCGCGGCCACCGCCGCCTCGAACAGCGTGCGCCGCAGCCGCCACGCGATCACGCCGCAGGCGACGGCCTGCGTCGCGGCGGCCGGCCACAGGCCCCAGGTCAGCAGGATCGCGAACGAGAAGCAGACCGTCGGCGCGATGGTCACGCGTATCCGCTCGGGCCCGATCTCGGCGGCGAACGCCTGCGTCCCCGCCAGCACCGCGAGCACCACCATCACCCAGAACGCGGCGCTGCCGGCGTTGGCCGCCGCGTCACCGAGGTGCGTGAGCAGGACCGCGAGCGCCGCCGCCAACGTGATCACGTTGAAGGCGATGAATGACCCGCGCTGTCGAGCCCACACCTCCCTCACCGTAGTCGCGTACACCCCGCGCAATGTCCCTGCTGGGTGTTTTATACGGTTTGCGACATCGATGCTTGAGTGATCCCGGCTCCGCGTACAGTGAATAGATGATCTCCGTCGGTCTGGTGCTCCACCCGACGAAGGCCGTCGACCGGTCGTTGACCATGATCGTCGACTCGGCACGCACCGACTCCGTCCGCGTCGTCGCGCGCGAGGCCGACCGCCCGCGGCTGCCCGACGGCGTCGACGTCCTGACCGAGGCGGAGTTCCGCCGGCAGGTCGACGGCGTCGTGGCGCTCGGTGGCGACGGCACCATGCTCGGCGCGATGCGGCTGATGGTCGAGCGGCCCGTGCCGATCCTCGGCGTCAACTACGGCAACCTCGGCTTCCTGGTGGAGGTCACCCCCGCCGGCCTGCCCGGCGCCCTGCACCGGCTCGCCGAGGGCGACTACACGATCGAGGCGCACGCCGGCATGGAGGTGACCGTCGGCGACGAGCGGCGGTGCGCGTTCAACGACGTGGTCCTCGGCCGGACCGGGCCCGGCCGCACCACGAACGTCGACCTGACCGTCAACGACGTGCACTACGGCTACTACCGCGCCGACGCGGTCATCGTCGCCACGCCGACCGGGTCGACCGCCTACAACTACTCCGCGGGCGGGCCGGTGCTCTCGCCCTCGTCGAACGCGATGGTGGTGACCCCGGTCGCGCCGATGTCCGGGATCAGCCGGCCGGTGGTGCTCGGCGGCGACGACCGCGTCGCGTTCCGGGCCGAGGACGCGCTCACGGTCGAGGCCGACGGCACCGGGCCGCTGCACCTCCCCGCGAGCGCCAGCCTCTCCGTCCACCTGCTGGCCGCGGCGGCGCAGGTCGTGCGGCTGTCCGTCAGCGACTACGCGAACCGCAGCCGGGTGCGGCTCAGCCTGCTCGACCTGCCGCTGCGCCCGGACCAGTTGATCGAGCTGATCCCGCTCGAACTGCGCCGCAACGTGGCCGCGGCGATCGAGGACCGCCGGCCCGGCGACGAGCCGGGCCGGCGGTGATTCCCCTACCCAGGGGGCCTCAGGGCGAGGTGACCGTGTAGGTCGCTCCCGCCTGTGTCGCGAACGAGATGACGTCGCCGCTGACGGTCGGCGTGACCGTCCCGCCGCCGACCCGGGTGACCACGACCGCGCGGCCGGGCCACGGGTTGCGCAGGCGGAGCTGGCGGCCCGCCTCGCTGGTCACGTCGACATAGGACACCCGGCCGCCGGACAGCGCGCTGGAGACCAGGAACGCGTCCTTCTCGCGCAGCTTGACGAAACTGGCGTTCTTAGTCGTTGGCCAGACCGGGAACACCCGGACCACGCCGTCGTCGCTCTGCAGCAGCAGGTTGTTGATCGCCTCGGTCGCACCGGACTTCTCCAGGCCGTGCCACTCGTCCCGGATCCGCAGGTTCGCGTCGGTCTTCGCGGTGATCTGGGCCTTGAGCTTGTCGATCAGGCTCTGCGCGGGATACCCGACCCGGGCCGCCTGCGTGAACACCTTCGGGAAGCTGTTGTCCTGGCCCCACGAGTTCATCGCGTCCAGCGTGTCGATCGCCCGCTGGCGGTCCGCCGCCGGCGAGTTCAGGCCGAGCCCCTCGCCGGGGTGGATGAACTCCAGGTTGACCGTGTTGTCGCCAGGGCGGATCGCCCGGCCGTCGGAGATCGTGCCCGGGTCACCCAGGGCATAGACCGACTTCCCGTTGTACGTCGTCGTGGCGATCGGCGGCAGCCCGTTGAGCATCTGCTGCCACAAGGGCCGCGAGCCCGCGTCGACACCAAGCTCGGTGCTGGCGGCGAGCAGCGACGTCAGCAGATAGCGGAGCATGCCGACGTCCAGGCTCGGGTTGCGCGCCCACGTCCCCTCGTGCGGCCCGCCCCACGTCGTGTAGCGGCCGGTCGCCGCGTCGTACTCCATCCACCGGCTGAAGAACGTCGCGACCTCTTTCATGAACGGGTACGCCTTGTTCTGCAGGTAGGTCCGGTCCCGGGTGTAGTCCCAGTAGGCGATGAACTCCACGACGTTGAAGAGGGAGTTGCCGACCTGCTGCCAGTAGTTGGCGTCGGGGGTCGCGCCGAACGGGCTGATGCCGACCGGGAACAGCACGCCGCCCGGTATGCCGCCGGTGCCGAACCTCGGTGTCACGTAGTCGCTCTTGACCCGCTGGAGGTCCTGTGTGGACAACCGGCGGGCCTCGGGCAGGTAGGAGATGATCGCGTCGATCATCGGCATGGCCAGATCGGCCCGGTTCGACGAGTACGCACCGTAGAAGTTCGCGACGAAGTTGTAGTTGAGGTGGTAGTCGCCGTTGAAGTACGGGTCGTCCTTGGTGATCCAGAGCCCGTAGAGCCCGGGCGCCGTCTTCCCGTTGCGCGACGCCGAACCAAGGAAGTACTGGGCCGCGTAGTAGAACCGCTCCAGCACGTCGTCATCGAGGTCCACGTAGGACCGCAGCCAGAACTGCTTCCACCAGTCGACGTGCCCGTTGTAGAGCCCGTCCAGCGCCGTGCCGGTCTGCGCCTCGGCCAGCGTCCGCGCGCCCGGCGCCGGGTCGGCGTTGTTGGCCCCTCCGCCGGCGACCGCGGTCACCAGCCGCAGCGTCTGCCCCGGCGCGAGGTCGAACTGGAACCGCGCCGTGTTGCCCGCCGACGTCGGCGCCGCCACGGGGTTCGCGCCGACGAGCCGGCTGGCCAGCGCGGCCCGGGACACCCAGCGCGACCCGCCCGGCGTGCTGCGGGCGGCCCAGGTCGTGTTGCCGGAGACGCCCGAGGTCTGCGTGAACCCGCTCATCGGGGCGGTCGCGCCCGACCAGGTGCGGGCCTCCAGCCGGACCGCCGCCGTGCCGGTCGAGCGGATCTGGGTGACCAGCAGGTTGTCGTTGGCGGCGACCCAGGTCTTGAGCACGACCGACTGTCCGCCGATCGTCATCGTGGTGTCCACGTCGCCCTGGAGGATGTTCTGCTCCTCCAGGAACGTCCCGCCCGGCCCGCCGGGTCCGCCGCCCGCGCCGTACAGCTCGAACTGGCCGATCCGGGCCCGCGGGTTCTGCTGCGAGTCGGCGGTCGTGCCCTGGGTCGGCTCGGTCGTGGTCAACCGGACCCACCGGGCGGTACGCGAGCCCAGCGTCCGGTCGGTGACCGCGGCCGTGTTGTTGGTGACGGTGTCCCAGGTGGACCAGTTCTGGTTGTCGGTCGAGGTGAACACCTGGAAGTTCTTCGTGTTGTTGGCGGTCTCGGCCGGCCGGGCGGCGCTGTCGTGCCGGGCGATGTAGCGGGTGAACGTCTTCGCGGTGCCCAGGTCGAGGGTGAGCGTCTGCGGCTTGCCGATCTCGGACACCCAGCCCTCGTAGCCCGGTCCCCACTGGCCGCTGACCGCACGGGGCGGCGGGAACGACGGGTGCGAGCTGCTCGCGGTGGCCGTGGCGCCGAGCGCGAGGTTGGTCGAGCCACTGCCGCCGCCGGCCGCGGCCAGCGTCACGCCGCCGACCGGCGCGACCGCCGGGCCGGGGTTGCCGCGCCAGAAGTTCCCCTTGGAGACGAGGAACGTCTTGACGCCGGTGCTGCCGGACGAGGTGACGCCGATGTCGCCGTTGCCGAGCAGGGCCGTGCTCGGCATGCCGTTGACGATGGAGTTCACGTAGGACTGATCGGTCCAGCGGCCCTTGACGTTGGCGAGCAGCGATTGGATCGCCGCCCACTGCTGGTCGGGTGTGGGTGTCGCGGCCTGGGCCGGCGAGGGCGCGAAGAAGCCCACGCTGGCGACGACCGAGGCGACGACAGCTCCGGCGAGGACGCGACGGGACGGTCGGGTTCTCACGGTTGTCCTTCCTGATGCGGCGATGGTCCCCGCCGCCGGACAAGCGCTCAGCAGGCTCCCACAGGTTCGGGGGCCCGTCGCAGGTTCAGGTTCTCCAGCGTGCCGAGGTCCGGGGCGGTGACCGTGTCGGGATGGGGGATGGTGGAACGCAGTGCGGTGAACCCGGGCTCCACGCCGAAGAGGCCGGCGATGACCGCCTCGGCGATGGCCGCCCCCGCGATGCAGTCCCGGTTGGCCACGCCACGGCCGGCGACGCGCGCCCGGTCCGTGCCGTCCGCCAGGAGCTCCATCGCCTGTCCCCACAGGCCGCCGGAGGCAGCCTGTGGAGTCCTGCCGAGCAGGCCGACCGCGAGGTCGGCCCGGCCGAGCTTGGCCAGGCCGTACGCGGTGACGCCGGGCCAGGCGCCGAACGCCCCGCCGGCACCGTGGTCGGGCCGGTCGGAGAACGGCGCGATCGGGTCGTCGGCCGACAGCGCCCGCATCCACGGGCCGGCCAGCAGATGGTCGACGACGAACGTCACCATCTCGGCGCGCTGCTCGGCGGTCAGGTCGTCGGCCATCGACGCCGCGACCAGACCGAAGTCGAGGACGTGCCCGATCGTCTCGCGGCCGTCCGGGTGGGCGATCTGCCAGCGGCCGCCGCCCGCGTAGAGGTCCAGCACGGCCGTCGCGAGCGCGGCCGCGTCGTCGTCCGCGCGTGCCGCGTCGGCGTCGCGGCCGAGGAAGCGGAGCAGGTCCGCGTACGACCGCAGCATGTGGACGTAGGCCGCGTTGAACGAGGCCATCCCGTCGACATAGTTCGGCACGCACTCCAGGACCCGCCAGGCGTCGGGGCCGAAGTCGGCGAGCACGCCCGTGCCGCGCCGGCCGGCGACCCCGTAGGCGAGGCGCTCGAGGTGGTCGAGCACCGTGCGCCCGCCGGCCGGCTCGGACAGGAACGCGACGTCGCCCGTGACGCCGACGTAGTGCTCGACGAGGCGGAACAGCGAGTACTCGTTGGACACGTAGTAGTTGCCGAGCGGCCCGCCGCCGCGCACGTCGTAACCGAAGGACTCGTGATAGGGCCCGGCGAGGCCGGCCAGCAGCCAGGCGCGCAGGCCGGCCGGGTCGAGCATCGCGTACATCCGGCTCCACTCGGTGTGGTCCCAGAAGAAGGTGGTCGTGGCGCCCAGGCGCGGCCCGCCGGTGAGGAAGACCGGGCCGGTGCTTCCGACGTTCGTGTTGCGCATGTAGAGCACGAGCAGGGCGCCCATGTAGTAGGCCCGGGCCAGGTCCGCGTCGTCCGTGCGCAGCGTCGGCAGGTGGCCGCTGAAGTCCGGGTTGCCAGGGGTGAACGCGTGCGCCCAGAGCCGCCGCCAGGCGTCGGCCGTCTCCGCGAGCTCCGCGTCGAGGCGCGCGGCGGTCGCGGTCGCCGCTGCGGTGGCCTCCGCGGCGTCCGTGCCGAACGCGAGCACGAAACCGACGACGGCCGACTCACCCGGCCCGAGGGTGCGCCGCCACGTCGCGCGGGCGCCGGCACCGTGCGGCGCCAGCTCGTCCGGGGGTACGGCGAACGCGTACGCGGCGCGCGCGCCGCTGCGGGTGTCGCTGACCGCGACGACGCCGTCGTCCACGGTGGACCGCCAGCGGACCGGGCGGGTCCAGTGGCCGGTGCGGGCGACCTCGGTGCCGTTCATCAGCAGGCGGGCCTGGTGCGCGTCGACGGTGACCCGGAGCCGGTGCCAGCGGCCTGGTTCCAGCGGCCGGTCGGCGGTCTCCCGCTCGCCGCCGATGCCCAGCCAGAGCCGGCCGTCGGCGACGCCGAGCTGGAGCGAGTCGGGGTGGTTGCCGTGGGTCAGCAGCACGCCGTCGTGGCCGGGCTCGTCGGTGCGGAACTCCAGCTCCAGCTCGGTGCCGGGGACCAGCTCGAAGGCGTCCAGCGCCACCTCGCTGCGGGTGTCCAGAAGGAACGGTCCGTTATTAACGCTATGCGTTAACAACGGACCGTTCCTTTCGATGCTGCGCACCTCGCCGCGGACCGAGCTGGTGTGCGGGTAGACCCAGTCGGCGCTGACGTGCCGGGGCAGCTCGTACTCCAGCAGCATCGGCGCGCTGTCCTCGTCGCGCTGGATGCCCGGCGGGCGCGGCCGGCCCAGGCGCAGCCGGCGCGGGCCGGGGCCCAGCAGGTAGGGCGCGCCCTGCGCACCCGGCCGCGTGGTGTCCCGGATCCGCTCCAGCGCGTGGTAGTCGTGCTCGCCCGAGGCGTTCCACGGCACCGTGTGCAGCCAGCCCCAGCCGGTCTCGTCGTGGCCGACGGGCGCGAACAGGTCCTGGGTCAGCTCCACCGAGGCCGGCTCGGTGCGGGTGTTGGTCACCTCGACCCGCCACAGCAGCCGGTCGGCGTCGTAGGCCAGGCTCGTGTCCGTGGCGACCGCGACGTGCGCGTCCCGGTAGGTGCGCCGGGTGCCCCACGGCTTCCAGCGGTAGTGCTGCACGCCCGGCGCCACGCCGTCGACCCGCAGCACGCCGGTGTGGTAGCCGCCCGCGAACGGCGGCGCGGCCAGCCACGAGACGCTGGTCAGGTCGTGGTTGACGTGCGCCTGGCCGCGCTGGTTGCGTAGCGACGGCAGGTGGCCCAGGTCGCCGGCGGCGACCCACTCCCCCGCGACGTCGTCGAGCGCGGGCACCCCGGTCACTTGGTGGCACCCGAGGTCAGGCCGGCGACGAACTGCTTCTGCACCGTGAGGTAGCCGGCCACCGGCAGGACGCCGGCCAGGAACATGATGCCGAAGAGCTGGCCGTAGTCCACTGAGTACTGTCCGATCGTCAGGTAGAGGCCGGTGGTGATGGTCTGGCCCTGCAGCGGGCCCAGGATGAACAGCGGGTTCAGGAAGTCGTTCCAGATCCACAGGGTCAGGAAGATGACCACGGTGGCGGTGGCCGGCCGGACCAGCGGCATCACGATCTGCCACCAGATCCGCAGGCCCGTGGCGCCGTCGAGGCGGGCCGCCTGGATGATCTCGTCGGGCACCGAGCGCATGAAGCCGACGTAGACGAAGACCGCGAACGACAGGTAGCCGCCGCCGAGGTTGGCCAGGATCAGGCCCGGGTACGTGTGGTCGAGGCCGATCCAGGTGAGGATCTTGATGGTCGGCAGCAGCGTGACCTGTGGCGGGATCATCAGCCCGGCGGAGAGCGCGACCAGGATCGCGGCCTTGACCCGCCCGCTCCTGCGCGAGATGTAGAAGCTGAACGCCGAGCCGAGCGGCACGATCAGCGCCACCGAGACCACCGCGACGATCAGCGAGTTGCGCAGGCCGAGCGGGATCAGGTTGTCGGGGCGGGTCAGCGCCTGGGTCAGGTTCTCCAGGGTGGGCGGCCACGGCGGGGCGATCGGGTTGTCGAGGATCTTCTCCTGCGACTTGAACGCGTTGACCAGCATCAGGTAGATCGGCGCGACGAAGACCAGCGTGACGGCGGCCGCGACCAGGACCCGCAGCCGGCCGCCGAGGCGGCGGCGCCGGGGTGGCGTGGGCGTCTCGAGCGAGGGTGGCAGGGCGGTCCTCCCGCCGGCGGCCGGGCGGTCGCGCGTATCCCTGGGAATGGTTGTCATAGGGAGATCTCCCGGCGGCGCAGCGCGCTGGTGACCGTGAGGGCGACCACCGCGGAGAGCGCGAGCAGGAGCATCGCGACGGCGCTGGCGTAGCCGACCCGGTCGCTGGTGAACGCCAGCTTGACGATGTAGAGGGCGGTCGACTGGGTCGAGTTGGCCGGGCCGCCGCCGGTGAGGACCGTGATGATGTCGTAGAGCTTCAGCACGGTGATCAGGCTGATCGTGACGCTGATTGTCGTGCCGGGCGCGAGCATCGGCCAGGTGATCTTGCGGAACCGCTGCGTGCCGCGGACGCCGTCGAGGGACGCCATGTCGTGCAGCTCCAGCGGGATGCTCTGCAGGGCGGCGAGGTAGACGACCGTGGTGAAGCCGCTCATCACCCAGGTGACGACGAGGCCGATGGAGAAGAGCGCCGCATTGGGGCTGCCCAACCAGGGGTACGGCTCGTCGAGGATGCCTGTTTTGATGAGCGCGGTGTTGAGCAGGCCGTTCTGGGTCAGGATCGTCTCCCAGACGAAGGCCACGATCACACCGGAGAGCACCTGCGGCAGGAACGCGACGGTACGCATCACGCGGTAGCTCAGGCTGGTGCGGTTGAGCAGGATCGCGAAGCCGACCCCGAGCGCGTTGGCGGCGATGGTCACGCCGAACGCGAGGATCAGCGTGAACGTCAGGCTCGCCTTGAGCTGGTCGTCGCCGGCCATCTCGGTGTAGTTGCTCAGGCCGACGAAGTCGTTGCTCGCCTTCAGCGGGTTCTCGTTGGTGAAGCTGCTGCGCAGGCTGAGCAGCAGCGGCAGCACGAGGAACACCAGGTAGAGCACGAGCGCGAGGGCGGCGAGCAGGGCCAGGCCCCGCTCGCCGGACTTCTTCCTCACTGCGCGGCGGTCTTCCATGCGTCGTCGAGCTTCTTCATTTCACCGGCCACGTCGTCCTTGGTGAACAGGGCCTGCGCGGCCGCGTAGAACGCGTCGTTGAGGCCCGGCGGCAGCGCGTCGTCGTTGGTCGCCCAACTGATCGCGCTGACCTTGTTGTTGTCCTGGCCCACGTAGGCGTAGGAGTCCTTGAACACCTGGGTGACCGTGACGCCGTAGTCGTCGAGCGACTTGCCCTTGAGCATCGGGAAGGCGCCGTCGGTCTCGATGAGCGTCTTGAGGTTCTTGGGGTTCAGGGACCAGGCCTGGCCGAACTTCTCGGCGAGCGCGGTGTCCTTGGCCTTGGCGGAGATGGCCATCGAGCCGCCGCCGACGAACGGGACGACGACGTCGCCGCTGTCCGTCGGCCACGGGAACGAGCCGAAGTTGTCGGCGGTGTCCTTGGGCACGGAGCCCAGGAACCAGCTGCCCATCGGGTACATGGCGGACTTGCCGCTGGTGAACCTGGTGATCGAGTCGGCGTACTTGACGCCGAGGGCGCCCTTGTCGAAGTAGCCGCCTTCGACGAGGGTCCGGTACTTCTCGACCGCGGTGACCACGTCGGCGTCGGCGAACTTCACCTTGTCGGCGTAGCGGTCCTGCAGCCAGTTCTTGTTCTTGCCGAGGATGTCGGCGCTGACGATGCCGACCAGCGGCATGCTCGCGGCGAACGGGTCGGCGCCCCCGAGCTCGATCGGGTTGATGTTCTTGGCCTTGAGCTTGGCGCAGGCGTCCAGGAACTCCGCCCAATTCTTGGGCGCCGCGCTGATGCCGGCGTCGGCGAACAGCTTCTTGTTGTAGTAGACCTGCGGGACGATCTGCGAGTTGGTCGGCGGGATGTAGACCTCGCCCTTGAGCGAGTTGGCCGACGGCAGCAGGAAGTTGGCGTCGATCCAGGTCTTGTCGTACGGCTTGAGCAGGCCCGCACCGACGAAGTTGGACGGTGTGATCGACTGCAGCAGGTCGGGGAACTGGCCTGACTGCTGTAGCTGCTTGGCGTAGCCGTCGCGGTCGGTGCTCGGCGCGACGATCTTATTGATCTTGACGCCGGGAACCTGCGCGCTGGCGGCGACGATCGAGTCGTCCCAGAACTTCGCGTCGAGACTCGGGGTCTCGAAGACAAGGTAGGTCAGGGCGGTCTCGCCGCTTTCGTTCCCTGCGCCGTCGCCGCTGCCACAGGCGGCGGTGAAGGCGAGGAGACCGGCGACGCATGCCGCGAGCAGCGGCTTCCGTATCAAGGGGTCCTCCTGGGGGACGGCATTCGGACTAGTCAAGTTGATCAGCGTGGGATAACGTTATCCGGAAGCATAGGAAGTTTCACTCGCGTGTCAAGAGTGTTGTCGGGATGCTCGGACGACGGGCGTCCGAAGAGGAGGATCAGGCGATGACCGATCGGCTGGGCGGTGGCGCGCGGCGGAAGCGCCCGACCATGCGGGACGTGGCCCGCGAGGCCGGAGTCGCGCTGCGCACCGTGTCCCGGGTCGTCAACGACGACCCGACGGTCGGCGCGCACCTGGTCAGCCGGGTCCGGGCGGCGATCACGGCGCTGGACTACGCGCCCGACGAGCGGGCGCAGCAACTCCGCCGCGGCACGAGCGGCACGATCGGCGCGGCGGTCCGGAACCTGGCCGACGCGCACCCGGTGCTGTCGGCGGTCGACAACGCCTCGCGCGCCCGCGGCCTGGCCGTGCTGGCCATGTCGACCGAGGACGACGAGGCCCGCGAGCGGGAGGCGGTCATGTCGATGTGCCGCCGGCGGGTCGACGGGATCGTGATCGAGCCGATCGGGATGTTCCACGACTACCTGTCCGCCGAGGTCGCGGCCGGTATGCCGCTGGTCGCGGTCGACCGGCCGTGCGGCGGCGTGGAGGCCGACGCGGTGCTGTCGGACAACGCGGCCGGGATCGGGATGGCCTATCGGCAGCTCTCGGTGCACGGGCACCGGCGGATCGCGTACATCGGCGACGACGAGCGGATCTTCACCGGGCGCGAGCGGGCCGCGGCGTTCCGGGCCTGCGTGGCGGCCAGCGGTGGGCCGCTGTCGGGGATGGTGCACCCGGGGACGGTGACGGCGTCGCGGGTCGCCGCCGCTCTGGCGTCCGTGCTGTCGGGTCCGACGCCGGCGACGGCGCTGATCACCGGAAACGTGGCGACGACGATCGAGGCGCTGCGCTATCTGGGTGCGGACGCCGGTCGGCTGGCGCTGGTCGGGTTCGACGACTTTCCCCTCGCCGACATCCTGCGGCCGGCGCTGACGGTGGTGGCGCAGAACAGCGCGGAGATCGGCCGGACGGCGATCGACCTGCTGGTGGCGCGGGCGGCGGACCCGGCGCGCCCGGTGCAGACGGTGACGGTCCCGGTCGAGCTGATCGCCCGTGGTTCGGGCGAACTGCCCCCGCCTTCTGCTTGATAACGTTATCCGGCGCGCTTCTCGCGCCCGAATGCGCAGGGGGTGTCGCGTGGATCAGGGTGGTGCCCCGGCGA
>NZ_BONC01000090.1 GCF_016862515.1 Asanoa iriomotensis | reverse complement strand
CTTCCGAGCCGAGCAGGTCACCCAGCTCGGTGCCGCGCTCGCCGTCACCGGTCGGCGTCGACAACGAGACCGCGTTGTAGGCCCGGGCACCCTCCAGCCCCTCGAGAACCTCCTCCTCGGAGATCTTCAGGTGCAGGGCGATGTCGGCGACCGTCGGCGACCGGCCCAGCGACTGCAGCAGCGAGCTGTTGGCCTCGGAGATGGCCAGGCGCAGCTCCTGCAGCCGGCGCGGCACCCGGATGTCCCAGGTGCGGTCGCGGAAGTGGCGCTTCAGCTCACCGACGATCGTGGGGATCGCATAGCCGGCGAAGTCGACCCCACGAGACGGGTCGAACTTGTCGACGGCCTTGATCAGGCCGACGGCCGCGGTCTGCAGCAGGTCGTCGGTGGGTTCGCCGCGCCCGCCGTAGCGGTGGGCGAGGTGGTTGGCCAGGGGGAGCCAGGCCTCGATCGTGCGGTCCCGCAGTGCGGCGCGGGACGGGTGACCGGCAGGCATCGCGGCCAGCGCGGCCAGGAGCTCGGTCGCGCTCTCCGCCGGCACTGTTGCCGTGTCGGGAGTGGACTCGAAGACTGTCTGCGTCGACATGGTGGGCCTCCCAGGGCGTACCCGACAGCGATCTTTGCTATGGAGCACGGGTTAACCGATCGACGCTCACTCTAAGCCGCTTGGGAGGGAGAAGCTAGCCGAAAGTATGAGTCATCTTTCCTCCAAAAGGGACAGATGCCAATAAGTGCCGCCTAGAACTTTTGGTACATCACGTGCAGACCGACCAAACCACGCGTCCGATGGTCGAACGCTTCGGGGATCGTCGTCATGATCGTGAAGCCGAGCCGCTGCCACAGCCGCACCGCGACGACGTTGGTCTCGACCACGGCGTTGAACTGCATGCCGACATAGCCCTGAGCCCGGGCCCACGAGACCGCATAAGCGCCGAGCGCCGCCCCCACGCCGCGACCCTGGTGCGCCGGGTCGACCATGAAGCTCGCGGTCGCGATGTGGGACCCGCGCCCGGGCCGGTTGGGGCCCATCTTCGCCGAGCCGAGGATCTGCCCGTCCTCGGAGGTGGCCACGACGGTCGACCCCGGGGGCTCATCCATCCACAAGGAGCGCGCCGACTCCAGCGTGTGGTCGGCCGGATAGGCATAGGTCGCACCGCCGTCGACGATCGCGGCGAAGAAGGGATAGATGCGGGGCCAGTCGTCCGGCAGGGCGTCGCGAATTTCCACGCGCCGAGGCTAACTTCCGCGTGCGACTACCATGAATGAGGACCCGTGCGGGTCCTCAGCCATTCCAGACTGCCCCCCGTGGTCCGAGGAGCGGCCAGTGGCGATCGACGAGCGCAGCCGTGCCGACGCAGACCTGCCCGACGACGAAGACCTGCTTCCCGAGCTGGAAACCGCCGGCTGGCTCCACCACAGCGAGTCGTTCGCCGAAACCAGCTTCTGGGCCGTTGCCCGGCGCCTGCCCGCGATCGTCCGCGAGGCGGTCGCGCTGGCGTGGTCGGCCAACCGGCTCGACACCCTGGCCGCGATCGGCTTCAACGTCATCGCCGGCGTCGCTACCACGTTCGGTCTGCTCGCCACCAGCACGGTGCTGACCGAGTTGTTCGCGGCGGGCCCGACGCCGGACCGCGTCCGCGGCGCCCTCCCGGCGCTGATCGTCGCGGCGGTCGCCGTCTCGGTGCGGGGCGCGTTGACCATCGCGGCCGGCTGGGCGCAGGCCCGCATCGCGCCACAGATCAACTACGCGGTCGAGCTGCGGCTGTTCGGCGCGACCACCGCGGTCGGGCTGGCGGCCTTCGACGACTCCGGCTTCGCCGAGGAGATGGACCGCGCCAAGGACCGCGGCATGATCGAGGCGGCGTCGATCGTCAACTCCAGTGTGGACCTGTTGACCGGCCTCGTCCGGGTGGCCGCGACCGCGGCGGCGATCGCCGTGATCGAGCCGATCCTGTTGCCCTGCCTGATCATCGCCGCGATCCCGTCGGCGATCACCGCCGTGCGGATGGCCCGCCGCGAATATCTGGCGATGCTCGCCTGGATCGGGCGGCGGCGGAAGATGTGGCTGCTGGGCAGCATCATGGCCAACCGGCACACCGCCGCCGAGGTACGCAGCTACCAGATGCGCGACTTCCTGCTGGGTCGCTACTCACGGATCATGCGCAACCAGACCGCCGCCGAGATGCGTCTTGTCCGCGCGCAGACCGGCACCCGCACGGTCGGCGCGGCGGTCGGCGGGCTGGCCAGCCTCGCCCTGTATGGCGTGCTCGGCTGGCTGCTCGTCCAAGGCGCCATCCCGCTGGCCGCGGCCGCCACCGCGCTGCTCGCGCTGCAGGCCGCGCAGATGGGCCTCAACACGGCGATCTACGCGACCAACCGGCTCTACGAGGACGCGCTCTACTACGGCGACTTCCGGACGTTCGTCGACCGGGCCTGGGCACAGGCGCCCGAGCCGGGCGGCGAGCAGGTCACCGGCTTCGACGAGATCCGGCTCGACCGGGTCAGCCTGCGCTACCCCGACACCGACAACCCGGCCGTCGAGGAGGTGTCGCTGACCGTCCGCAAAGGACAGGTGATCGCGCTCGTCGGCGAGAACGGCTCCGGCAAGTCGAGCCTCGCGAAGCTGCTGGCCGGGCTCTACCAGCCGACCGCCGGCACGATCACCTGGAACGGGCTCGACGCCAGCCTGATCGACCCGGCCAGCCGGGCGGCGCACGTCGCGGTGATCACCCAGGACTGGTGGAAGTTCCCGTTCACCGCGCACCAGAACATCGCGGTCGGGCGTACCCACCGTGATGTCGGACCTTCGATCGTCGACGCGGCGAGCGCGGCCTCGGCACACGAGATGATCGAAAAACTGCCCAAGGGGTACGCGACACTGCTGAACCGGCAGTTCAAGGACGGACACGACCTGTCCGGCGGGCAGTGGCAGCGGCTCGTCGCGGCCCGTGGTTTCTACCGTGACGCCAGCCTGCTGATCTGCGACGAACCGTCGTCGGCGCTGGACGCGCGGGCGGAATATGCGATGTTCCAGCAGTTGCGCCGCCGGCCGGACCGCACGGTGGTGCTGATCACGCACCGGCTGGCCAACGTGCGGCACGCCGACCAGATCTACGTGTTGCACCACGGCCGCATCGTGCAGCACGGCAGTCACGAGGAGCTGGTCGCGGCCGGCGGGCTCTACCAGGAGCTGTTCCAACTGCAGGCCAGCGGGTACCTCGCCGGTTCCCAGCCAACGCACAGCGAACCTGGATAACCTCGTCAGGTGGACGAAGGTAGTAGTACCGAGCCGGTCTCGCACCGGCTCTTTCGATCATGTTGATTCTCGCGGGCCTCGCCCTCATCGTCGTTCTGACAGTGGCGACCGGCTTCTTCGTGGCCCAGGAGTTCGCTTACGTCGCCGTTGACCGGTCCAAGCTGCGTGCTGAGGCCGAGGCGGGTGATGCGGCCGCCGAGCGGGCGTTGCGCGTCACGTCCCGGCTGTCATTCATGCTCTCGGGCGCCCAGTTGGGCATCACCGTCACCGCCCTGCTCGCTGGTTACTTCGCCGAGCCGTACATCGGTGAAGGCGTGGCCGACCTGATCGGCCTGACCGGCGCCTCGGAGGCCGTCACCGCCACGATCTCGGTGATCATCGCGCTCTCGGTGGCGACCGTCATCCAGATGGTGGTCGGCGAGTTGGCGCCGAAGAACCTCGCGATCGCCAAGCCGGAAACGCTCGCCCGGGCCTTGTCCCGGTCGACACTGGCCTACCTCAAGATGGTCGGTCCGCTGATCAAGCTGTTCGACGCGACCTCCAACCGGCTGCTCCGCGCGGTCGGCATCGAGCCGGTCGAGGAGCTGCCGCAGGGCGCCACCACCGAGGACCTCGACCGGATCATCGAGAGCTCCCGCGAGTCGGGCGTGCTCGATGCGGACACCTCGCGGCTGTTGGACCGCGGCCTCGACTTCCGTACCCGCACGGCTGGCGACGCGATGATTCCGCGGGTCGACGTGGTCACGGTCAACGCCGACGACCCGGCGGTACGGGTGGTGCAATTGCTCGACCGGGGCCACACGCGGTTCCCGGTGCTCGGCACCGCGGTCGACGACGTGCGCGGGATCGTGGCCGTCGCCGACGTGGTCGAGGTCGACCCGGCCGACCGAGGCAAGGTGGAGGTCGGCACGCTCGCCGCACCGGCCCTGCTGGTCCCTGAGTCGCTGCCGCTGCCCGTGGTGCTGGAGCGCCTCCGCGCCGAGCACCGCCAGCTCGCCATAGTGATCGACGAGTACGGCGGCTTCGCCGGCGTGATCAGCCTCGAGGACATCGCGGAGGAGCTGGTCGGCGAGATCCACGACGAGGACGACCTGCCGGAGCCGGCCGCCCGCCGCCGCCCCGACGGCGCCTGGTCGCTGCCCGGCCGCTGGCGCCTCGACGAGGTGGCCGAGGCGACCGGGCTGGTGCTGCCGTCGTCGCCGAACTACGACACGCTCTCCGGTCTGGTGCTCCAGCGCCTGGGCCGGGTGCCGTCACCCGGCGACGAGGTCGTGGCCGACCTGCCGCCGGTGCTCACCCCCGAGGGCGAGCCGGTCTCGCCCGGCCAGGCCCGCCTGCGGGTCGAGTCGGTGCGCCGGCACGTGCCGGACGAGGTGTCGATGACGGTGGTGGGCGCATGAGTACCACCTGGTCATTGATCATTTCGGTGTTGCTGCTGGTGGCCAACGCGTTCTTCGTGGCCGCCGAGTTCGCGCTGGTCGCCTCCAAGCGGCACCGGCTCGAGCAGGCGGCCGCGGCCGGCAACAAGTCGGCCCGCTCGGCGATCGCCGGCGTACGCGAGCTGTCGCTCATGCTGGCCGGCGCCCAGCTCGGCATCACGCTGTCCACGCTGGCCCTCGGCGCGCTGGCCAAACCGACGGTCAGCCACCTGCTCCAGCCGGTCTTCGACGCGACGGGCCTGCCGTCCGGCATCTCGTACGTCTTCGCGTTCCTGCTCGCCGTGATCATCGTGAGCTTCCTGCACGTGGTGGTCGGCGAGATGGCACCGAAGTCGTGGGCGATCAGCCACCCGGAGACGTCGGCGCTGCTGCTGGCCCGGCCGTTCCGCGCGTTCACCTGGGTCTTCCGGCCCGCGCTGCTGGCGCTCAACGAGCTGGCCAACGCCTGCCTGCGGCTGGTCAAGGTGCATCCGCAGAACGAGCTGGCTCAGGTGCACGGCCCCGACGAGCTGCGATTGCTGCTCCAGTCGTCCCGCGAGCACGGCACGATCCAGGCAGGCGAACACGAGCTGTTGACGGCGATGCTCGCGGTGCAGAACACGACGGTGGCGCAGGTGATGACCCCGCTGGCGGAGGTCGTCTCGGTGCCGCCGGATGCGTCGGCCCGCGACGTCGAGCTGACTAGCCGGCGCACGGGCAGGTCGCGGTTGGCCGTGATCTCCACCGTGGGCCAGGTGCGCGGCTTCGTACATATCCGCGACGCGGTCCGGGCCACGACCTTCCCGGGCGCACCGCGTACCGCCGCGGATCTGATGTCATCGCCGTTGTCCCTGGGGGCAGGGCTACCGGTCGCCACCGCGGTGCGGATGATGCGGGAGCACCGGGCGCAGCTCGCGGTCGTCCTCTCCGACGACCACCGGGTTGTCGGCGTGGTCGCGCTGGAGGACATGCTCGAGGAGCTGATCGGCGAGTTCGACGACGAGACGGACCGGATCGTGCGCGCGGCCGGCCGGGGCTAGCTCTCGCCTGGACGACGTCCGGTCCGCAGGTGTGCGGTGTCGGCACATACCCGGGGTGCGGCCTCGGGTAGTGCCGCCACGCACATCGCGGAGCACGCGGGGGCCTGAAAGCGTGAGGTGCCGTGGCGACGGTTGCAGCGGGAGCGTTTCGGCGGACATCGCTGGAGCGATCGGATCAACGCATCGCGTGGGAGAGGGCAGACCAGGCCTTCTTCGCGGCCGGGGCGTGCCACATCCTCGCCTGGGCTTGCCGGGATACTTTCCCGGACCGGCCGATCAGGGTGACCGCGATGCGTTTGGCGGGCGAGCGACAGCTCTTCCACGTGTACGCGGCCTGCGACGGCTGGGCGTTCGACCACTCGGGCTGGAACGCGGAGCCGGAGTTGGTGGCGGCGAACGCGGCCTTCGAAGGCCGCGTGTTGGAGCGCGTCAGGGTCACCGTCGGTCTTCGTGCGTTCTGCGAGGCGAACCGCCACCGGATGCCGGACCAGTATTGGCGTGACCCGCTCCCCCGTGCGCGCGAGTATGTGAACCGCTACCTCCCACCGTGGGCAACGATGGCGTAATCGGCTTGTGCGTGGTGTCGCAGCGCTGCTTCGCTGTTGCGCGTGACCGAGCTTCGAACGCCGCGATTGTGGTTGCACGCCATCGACGCGGCAGAGGGTGAACGCATCGTCGGGCGGCGCGCCGCCGTCGGGGACGCCTGGGCTGACGACTTTCCGTTCGACGGCGACGTCATCGGTGTGACGGCCTTTCTCCGGGCCACCGCGATCCACGGCGACCAGCGCCCGTTCGGTCACTACCGGATCACCCGAGCCTCTGACGGGAAGGCCATCGGCGGCATCGGCTTCAAGGGCCAGCCGCACGTCGGGTGTGTCGAGGTCGGCTACGGCCTTGCCCCGTCAGCCCGCGGTCACGGCTACGCGACGGAGGCACTTCTCGCCCTGCTGAACATCGCGGCGGAGCAAGGTCTGTCGCGAGTTGTCGCCGACACCACCAGCGACAACGTCGCATCCCAACGCACCCTCGAACGCGCCGGTTTCCGCCAAGTGCGCACCAACGGCGACGTCCACGTGTACGAGCTGCTTCTCGACACCGAGACCCAGTAGCGGTCCTCAACGTTCGAAGGCACGCGGATCCGCCATACGCGTGTCCAGGTCCGCAGCCGGGCCAACGCCTTCTGCGCGAATCGGTCGAAACCCCGACGCCAGACCCTCGTCCAGATCCACAACCAAGCCGACACGAGCGGGATCACCCCGGATGGGGCCAGCGGGTCAAACTGTTTGCGCCTTTGCTCCTTCCGTTACGGGGTCGGGCGCGGCTGGGGCGTCCGCTGCGGTGGGTGGTGGTGTGCGGCCGTCCTGTTCGGCGGTGATCACCTTGCGTAGGGACGCCGCCAGTAGGGCTGCCGTTAGGCAGCCCGCCACTGTGAGGGCTAGCCAGATCGTGCTGTGGCCTCCGCCGATCAGCGGAGCCGCGGTGATCGGGCCCACGATGCCGCTGATGCCCCAGACCATCGAGCCCAGCGCGTTGAACCGGCCGCGTAGCTCTTCGGTGGCCAGTGCGTTGAGCAGCGTCGGGTTGATCGGCGACAGCAGCGTCTCGCCCGCCGCGAACACGGCGGCGCAGGCGATGACCGCCACCGCCGACAGGGCCGCGTTGCGGCCGTCGATCGCGCCCGCCACGCCGAGGATCAGCCAGGAGGCAGCCATGATCACGCCGACCACGGACAGCAGGACCGTCCGGCTGCGGCCCTGGATGATCCGCACCACGAATAGTTGGGCCAGCACGATGACCAAGGTGTTGGCCGTGAAGGCGTAAGCCACGGTCTGCGGCCCGACGTGGGCCACGTCGATCGAGAACGCGGTGAAGCCCACCTCGATCTGTGCGTAGCCGCTGATCGTCAGCACCACGCTGAACGCCAGCAGGCGACGGAAGCCTCGGTGGGCGAAGACCTCCCGGTAGCCGGGCTCGCGCACCCGCGTCGCGGCCGGGTCGTCGGGTGCGGCGCGGGCCAGCCGCCGCCCCACACCGGGCATGGTCAGCAGGTTGACGAACGGCACCAGATAGAGCGCCGCGTCGATCAGGTAGATGATCTGGAAGGTGCCGGGGCGGTCCAGGTCGACGATCGCGCCGGCGATCACCGTGCCCGTGCCGATCCCTAGGTTGAGCAGGGCGAAGTTGAGGCCGAACGTCTTCTGCCGTTCTAGGCCGTCGGTCACCGACGAAAGAATCGTCGTGTTCGCCGCCCAGATCACGCCGCCGCCGGCGCCGATGAGCGTGACCGACAGGAACGCCTGCCAGTGCGTGTGCGCGAAGCCCACGCTGCCCACCCCGACCGCCTCGACCAGCAGCATCGGCAGGACGATCCGGCGCGCGCCGTAGCGGTCGACCGCCCAGCCGCCCACCGGCCCGATCGCCAGCGCGCACACCGCCATCCAGGCGATGATCAGGCCCGCCGTGCCGGCCGGCACGTCCCTGACCTTCGTCAGGTAGATGAACATGAACGGCAACGTCAAGCCACGGCCGGTGGCCGAGAACAAGGTCGCGGCCAGCAACCGACGCGCCTCAGGCCGATGGGGAAGGACATCACCGAGCATGGGGCTCATCATTGCGAGCGGGTACGACAACTCGCCTCGGATTTACGCTGAGCAATCACAAGGCGACGACCGGTCAGAGTCTGGTCAGCTTCTGCATCGCCTCGCCGTAACGGGCACCGGCCACGCCGAGCCGAGTCGCCGCATCGTCGAGCGCGGCGACATCGGCGCTCGACAGCTCGATCCGGGTCGCACCGATGTTCTCGTCGAGGCGTTCCAGCCGCCGGGTGCCGGGTATCGGCACGAGCGCGGGCCGCCGGGCGAGCAGCCACGCGAGGGCAACCTGCGCCGGCGTCGCCTCCCGCGTCGCGGCCACCCGCCTGACCAGGTCGACGAGGGCTTCGTTGGCGGTCCGGTTCTCCGCCGTGAAGCGCGGGATCGTGGTCCGGATGTCGTCCGCTGTGAACTCGGTCGTGGTGCCGACCGTGCCGGTGAGGAAACCTCTGCCCAACGGGCTGAAGGGCACCAGACCGATGCCGAGCTCGTCGAGCGTCGGCAGGATCTCGGACTCGATGCCGCGGGTCCACAGCGAGTACTCGCTCTGCAACGCGGTGACGGGATGGACCGCGTGGGCGCGCCGGATGGTGCCGGCGCCCGCCTCGGACAGCCCGAAGTGGCCGACCTTTCCCTCCGCCACCAGCTCGGCGACGGTGCCGGCGACGTCTTCGACGGGCACGGCGGGATCGACCCGGTGCTGGTAGAACAGGTCGATCCGGTCGGTACGAAGGCGCCGCAGCGAGGCGTCGGCGACCCGGCGGATCTGCTCGGGTCGGCTGTCCAAGCCGACGGACTGGCGGTCCTGGATGTCCCACCCGAACTTGGTGGCGATCACGACCTGGTCGCGCACCGGCCCGAGCGCCTCACCGAGGAGCTCCTCGTTGACATACGGGCCATAGACCTCGGCTGTGTCGAAGAGCGTGACGCCGCGCTCGACCGCGCCGCGCAGCACGCCGATCATGTCGTCGCGGCCACCGGGGTTCGGCCCGTAGCCCTCGCTCATGCCCATGCAACCCAGGCCTAGCGCGGACACCTCCAGGCCCTGCCCGAGCGTACGAAGCTGCATTGCTGCCTCCCCAGATCGGCACCGACATCGAGTAGATCCGATCACACGTGCGGCCGTCACACACGTACGCGCTGCGCCGTCCCCGGGGTATGAGCAGAATGATTCGGGCCATCACCGTCGTCCTCGCGCTGCTGACCCTGACCGCGGGTTTCTGGGGGCTGTGCGCGCCGGGCTCTTTCGCATCGTTCGTGAACTTCCCGCCGAGCGAGCATTTCGTGCACGACGCGGGGGCGTTCCAGCTCGGCCTCGGGGCCGCGCTGCTGCTCGCGGTCGTCTGGGCCGACGGATTCACGGTGGGCCTGGGCGGATACCTGGTCGGCAGCGTGGCGCACACGGCGTCGCACATCGCCGACCGGAACATCGGCGGCGCTACCGGTCAAACCGCGCTGATCGCCGTTTCCGCCGCGCTGGCCGCGGTCGCCCTGCTGGAACGGTGGCGCCAGTTGGGCTGGGTCCTGGGCCACGTCGACGGCGCGGCGACGCCGGACTGGGCACACTTCACCCGGCAGAAGACGGTCGCGCTCACGACGTTCCGCCGGGACGGCACGCCGGTCGCGACGCCGGTCAGCATCGTGGTGGCCGGCGACCGTGCCTACGTGCGCAGCTACCAGAAGGCCTGGAAGACCCGTCGCATCCGCAACAACCCGGCCGTCACGGTCGCGCCGTCGACCGCCCGTGGCACGCCGACCGGCCCGGAGCTGCACGCCGTCGCCCGCAAGCTGAGTGGCGTGGAGCACGCGGCGGCCGCCCGTGCCCTGCGCGCCAAGTACCCGCTGCTGCACGGAGTCGTCGTGCCGCTGACACACCGGCTCGGCCGAAACACGACGGGACACACAGTCCACTTCGAACTCGTGCCGCGCGTACGCAAGGAGTCCACTTAGGAGTAGGGACAGGACGGGGCGGCGCCCATTCGCAGGGAGCCGCCCCAGAGGTCCAGGTGGACTACTTCTTCTTTTTCTTGTCCTTCTTCTTGTCCTTCTTGGACTTCTTCGCCATGACCATCAGCCTCCCTCTGCGTGAGCGGTCCGCACGTTCGGGCCGGGTGCCCTCACACTAGATGAAATCCGAATGTCCAGCTAGCAAACGGCCGTTTAACCCACGTCACCTTCAGGCGGTCGAAGCCGGCCACCGGCCGTCCGAACGGGGTGATCACATTGATCCTGGGCAGCCGTATCTTCGGTGACCGTGATCGACAAACGGGGTCGCCGGGCTGTCCTGGCGGTAGTCGCAACTCTTCTGCTCGGCACGGCGGCGTGCGCCACCTCGCCGTCCGCTGCCAGTTCCACGCCCACCGCGAGCGTGTCGCCCAGCCCGGACAAGGCCGCGCCGGAAGCCGCCGCCAAGGCGGGGATCGATGCCATCCTCGAGGCGCAGAGCGCCGCTCTGCTCACGGGCGACCTGGCCGCCTTCCTGGCACCTGCCGCCGGTTATCCCGCGGTCGAGAAGGTGCTCAAGCAGCGATTCACGGCGTTGCGCGCCCTGCGGGTCGCCGACGTCAAGCAGAGCATCGCCATCGGGCCGTCGCCGGGCGGTGCACCGGAACGGTGGAACACCGACATCTCCATGACGTACTGCGTCGGCGCTCCCGGCTGCGGAAAGCTCGGTCCGCTGACATCGACGACGTTTTTGCGTACGCCCGCCGGGTTCCGCATCATCGACATCGAGCAGACCAGCGACGGGCCGCGGCCGTGGGAGGTCAGCCCGCTCGTCGTCCGGTTCGGGAAGCGCGTCGTCGTCGCGGCGACGAAGCCGTACGCCAAGGATCTGCCGACCGCCCTGCGCCTGGCCGAGGATGCGGCCAAGGTGGCCGACCGCTTCTCGCTCGGTGAGACCAAGCCACACAGGTACGTCGTCTATCTCGCCGGCAAGAAGGAGTGGACGAGGTACCAGAACACCTTCGACGACTCGTACATCGGATTCGCCGTGCCTCGCCGGGTCGAAGGCAGTGACCTGGTGCTGCGGATGGGCGTCTCACCGATCGGCCAGACCGCCACGCTGCTCCGGCACGAGATGACCCACGTGGCCTCGGGGGCGAACGCCGCGCTCACCGACTTCGACGGCTCGGCGTGGTGGCTGAGCGAGGGCCTGGCGGAGCTGGCGGGCGCGAACGGGGCTTCGGTCGGGAGCTATCCGCGACGGTACGAGGTGCGCCGCTTCTTGAACAGATCGAGCTACGACGGCGACCTGGCCACGGCGTACCCGCGCGACAACAGCGACGACGAAGAGATCAGCGCCAGGTACGGTCTGGCCTACTACGCCGCCCGCTGCATCGACGAGAAGTACGGCGCAAGAAGCTGCTGGCGCTCGTCGACGCCGTGGTCCGCAACGATGTGAGCGGCGCCGATGCCGCTCCGGCCGCGCTGGGCGCGAGCTGGAAAACCGTCCAGTCGACCTGTCTCACGTACACCCGGCGCGCGGTGGGCCTTTGACCTATCGGAAGACCTCGCCGGCGGCGGGTCGCGGTTGTCCGGCGGCCGGTCGGCGGGCGTAGGCGAGCAACGCGGCCACCGCCAGGTACGCGACGGGCACGAGCGGTGAGACGCCAAGGACCGCGACGTTGGTGACGGCCGCGCCGGCGAGCAGCCCCGTCAGGCCGAGCGCCGCGGCGAACGCCAGGCGCGGGATCACGAGGCCCACCGCGCCGGTCAGTTCGAGGGAGCCGACCAAGTACCGGAACCACTGGCCGGCGCCGATGTCCGCGAAGAGGTCGACCATCGCCGGGTCGCCGAACAGCTTCGCCAGGCCTCCGCCGCCGATGGCCAGGGCCAACAACACCTGCGGAATCCATACGAGACGCCGCCATCTGCCGCTCATCCGCTCCTCCTCAGTCATGGACACCCGTGACGTCGGAGCGGCCCAGCCAGTCCGGACAAGCTGGTCGGCGCCTGGGCCCGCCGCAGCCCGGCCTCAGTTATGAAACAGGGCCTACGGCCGTGAGTTAGCGACTGGCCGGGCGCGGGGTCGAGTCGCGGATGATCACTTCCGTCGGCAGGACGATGCGGCGCGTGGTCAAGGGCTCGTCGCCGAGCATCGCGAACAGCATGTGGGCCGCGGCGTGACCCGTTTCCTGCAGCGGCATGCGGACCGTCGTCAGCGCCGGCTGCGTATGAGCCGCCAGCGACCTGTCGTCGAAGCCGCTGATGGCCACGTCGCCTGGGACCGACAGGCCCACCGTCCGGGTGGCGTCCAGGACCCCGGCCGCGATCGTGTCCGAGGCGCAGACGATCGCGTCCGGGCGGTTCGGGCCCCGGAGCAGGTCGAGGGCCGTCGCCGTGGCCGCCGCCGTGTCGAACGGGACCGAGATCTCCCGGGCGCCGGGGATGCCCGCCGCCTTCACCGCTGACCAGAAGCCCGACGAGCGCAGCTTGCAGGCCGACACGTGTGCCGGGCCGTTGATCAACGCCAGCGAGCGGCGGCCGCCGTCGATCATGAGTTGGGTCAGCTCTGTCGCGGCCGTGTCGTGGGTGCAGTCCACCCAGCCCACGCCCGGCAGCTTGCTGCGGTGGCCGATCAGCACCGTCGGCGCGCCCAGGCCCACCAGCTGTTTGATGATCGGGTCGCGGGCGCCCGCCGCCGGCAGGACGACGCCGTCGACCCGGCGGCGGCTCACCGTGTCCAGCACGTGCGCCGACTTCTGCCCGGACATCGTCAGCAGCAGCAGGTCATAGCCCGCCCGCTCGGCCGCGTCGCCCAGCGCGCCCAGTAACGCCGGATAGACCGGGTGCAGCACGACCTCTGACGCGTGCAGCGGGAACAGCACGCCGAGCGTGCGGCTGCGGCCGGTCGAGAGCTGGCGGGCCGTCGGGTCGACGCGGAAGCCGTGTTCCGCGATGATCTCCGAGATCCGGTCGCGGGTCGCGGCGCCCACGCCGGGCTGGCCGTTCATCGCCCGCGAGACCGTGCCGGCGGACACGCCCGCGAGCGCGGCGATGTCGCGGATGGTGAGTCTGTCGTTCTTCGCGGCGGTCACGCCGGCCTCCAAGATCTACGCAACCGGTTGCGCTGTTGCGGCGCAACGCTACCAGGCCGCCGTCAGAAATCTTCTCGTAACCTCTTGTGCCCATCGAACCCTCGGGCCCAAGATAACGCAACCGGTTGCGTAAACCGGTTGCGTACCGACCGGGCAAGGGAGAAAGTCTGTGTCTGACCTGGGCATCGGCATCGTCGGCCTGCACAACCACTACCACGCCTATCCGTTCGCCGACTATCTGCGCCGCGGGCTGCCCGGGCTGCGTCTGGTCGGCGTCGCCGACGAGCGCGCCGACCTGGCCAAGGAGTTCGCCGCCGACTACACCGACGGCGTCTGGACCACCGACTACGCCGACCTGATCAACCGCGACGACGTCGACGCGGTGATCGTCACGTCCTACACCTCCGCCCACGCCGACCATGTCGATCTGGCGAAAACAGCCGGCAAGCCCGTGCTGCTCGACAAGCCGATCGCCACCACGATGGCCGACGCCCGCCGCATCGTCGACGCGTCCGAGCGCGTCCCGGTCATGATGGCCTACCTGCTGCGCTACCTGCCGGTCTACCGCCAGACGCTGGACGCGGTGCGCGCGGGCGCGGTCGGCGACCTCGTCTCCGGCTTCTATTCGATCCGCTTTCCCGTCGGCGCGATCACCGACTCGCCCAAAACAAAAAGCCAGGGTTGGTACGCCGACCCGGTGCGCGGCGGAGGCGGCGGCTTCCTGGACCACGGCGTCCATTTCACCGACTTCTTCCGCTGGTTCTTCCAGGCCGACGCCGTCAACGTGACAGGCCAGATCGGCACGCTGACCTACAAAGAGCTGGGCGTCGAGGACTACGGCATCGCCACGTACACATTGGACAACGGCGCCATCGTGACGGTGGAAAGCACCTGGCATGCGGCCGACTACTTCGGCCCGCTCGCGTCGCCCGACCACGCCGAGCTGTCCGGCACCCGCGGCGAGATCGCGCTGCACTACCAGAAGAGCCCCCAAACGGAGATCCAGGGAACAGATCAGCCCTGGGTCGGCCGCCGCTACATCGACCTCGTCGGCGAGGAACGCTACGAGGCCTGCTACCGCGACCTCCTGCTCGCCTTCCGCGACTGGGTCAACGGCGGCGACCAGGGAGACATCCCCACTGCGTACGACGGCCTCAAGGCACTCGAAATGATCATCGGGGCCTACCAGGCCGCCGAGACCGGCACCCGCGTCACGTTCCCCCTGGAGACCCGATGACCGTCAACGTCGCCGTCGTCGGCACCGGCCGCATCGCCCGCGTCCACGCCGAGGCTTACCGGCAGGTCGCCGGCGCCCGCCTGACCACCTGCACCGACCCGAACCAGGCGGCGGCGGAAGCCTTCGCCAAGGACTACGGTCTCACGATCGCCGACGACCTCGACGCCGTCCTGACCGACGACAGCGTCGACGCGGTCCTGCTCGCCTCGCCCAACGCGCTCCACGCCGACCAGACCATCCAGGCACTCCGGGCCGGCAAGCACGTCTTCTGCCAGAAGCCGATCAGCCTGACCCTGGCCGACGCGGACCGGGTGGTCGAGGCCGCCGCCAACAGCGACCGAATCCTCCAGCACGGTTTCATGCTGCGGTTCACCCCGCCCCTGCCCAACCTCAAGCACCGCATCGCCGGCGGCGAGTTGGGAGAGCCGATCGCGGCACGGGCAGCCGTCTTCGGCTGGGAGCCGACCAACGACTGGTTCTACGACCCGGCACAGGGCGGCGGCGTCATCCTCGACACGCTCGTGCACTTCGGCGACCTCGTGCAGTGGCTCTTCGGCCCGGCGACCACGGTCTACACGGCCGGCGGCGCCTACGTGCTCGAGGGCGCCAAGCGCTACCGCAGCCCGGACAACGCGACCGTGACGGTCACACACGAAACCGGCGTCGTGACCAGCATGTACGTCACCTGGACGGCCGGACACGGCAATTTCACCATCGAGACGTACGGCAGCGGCGGCGGCGCGGCCGTCGACCTGGTGCACGCCCAGGCGATGCGCACCTTCGAGAAGTCGGGCGGATGGGCATATCCGGACCTCGTCTGGGAGTACGGCTACCGCGGCGAGCAGCAGTACTTCGCCGACCGCATCAACGGGCGCGTCGACGGCACCCAGGCGGCGACGCCCCGCCAGGCCCGCGACGCCCTCGCCCTGGTGCTGGCCGCCCAGCGCTCCCTCGACGAGGGCACGGCGGTAAAGCCGTGATCGGCGTCAGCGTCATCGGCGCCGGCTTCTGGGCGCGGCAGATGCACCTGCCCGCGCTCGCCCAGCTTCCCGGCGTGCGGATCACCAGCGTGGTCGCCACAAGCCCGGAGTCCGCCCAGCGGGCCGCCGCGCCCTACGACGAAGCACAAGCCCTCACCGACATCGCCGAAGCCGCCGCCGACCCGGACACCCACGTGCTCGACATCGTGGCACCGCCCGACGTCCATCTCCCCGCGGTGGAGATCGCGGCCGCGCACGGCAAGCACGCCATCTGCATCAAGCCGCTGGCACGCGACCTCGACGAGGCCGACCGGATGCTCGAAGCCGTGGACGAGGCCGGCACCCGCCTGTTCTACGCGGAGAACGTGCCGTTCATCCCGGCCCTCCAGGAGGCGCGGCAACTCGTCGACGCCGGCGACATCGGCACGGTCTTCCGCGTCAAGGCCTGCGAGGGCATCGGCGAGCCGCACTCCCCGTGGTTCTTCGACCCCGACCGCTCCGGCGGCGGCGCGATTCTCGACATGGCCGTACACAGCCTGGAGTTCTGTCGTTTCTTCGCGAAGGCACCAATCACCGCCGTGTACGCCGAGGCCGGCACGTTCGTCCACCACGACAGGACGACGGCCGAGGACACCGCCGTGCTCACGCTGAGATTCGCCAACGGCGTCATCGGCCAGTGCGAGGACAGTTGGAGCCTCCAGGGCGCGATGGACTCCCGGTTCGAGGTCTTCGGCACCGAGGGCCGGATCCTCGTCGACAACCTCCACCGGCAGCCCCTCCAGGTCGTCAACGCGCGCGCCGGCTGGTCGTACCCGATGCCGATCGCGGGCCTGGTCGCCGACGGACATCTCGCGATGCTCGGACATTTCCTCGACTGCCTCCGCAGCGGAGCGCCGTCGCTCAGCGACGGCCACGTCGGCCGTGACGTGCTCGCCGTGGTCGACGCGGCCTACCGATCCGTGGCCAGCGGCCGCCGGGAAGAGATCAAGGAGACGACTCGATGACCGACCTGCGGATCGGCATGATCAGCTGGGCACACGTACACGCGGAGTTCCGGGCGAAGGCCATCGCCGAGATCCCCGGAGCGCGCGTGGTCGCGATCGCCGACGACGACGCCGCACGGGGGCGGGCCGCGGCGGCGCGGCACGGCGTCGACACGTTCGTCGACGACTGGCGCGACCTGGTCGCCCGCGACGACCTCGACATCGTGATGGTGCACTCCGAGAACAGCCGCCACGCGGAGCAGGTGGTCGCCGCGGCCGAGGCCGGCAAGCACGTGTTCTGCGAGAAGCCGATCGCCACGACGGTCGCCGACGCGACCGCGATGGCCGAGGCCGTCCGCCGGAATGGCGTCGACGGCACCGCGGCCTTCGTCAGCCGCTTCTCCAAGGAAGCCGACCGGGCCAAGAAGATCGTCGACTCCGGCGTGCTCGGCCGGGTGCTGCTCACCCGCGGCTTCATCGGCCTGGCCGGCATCGCGGAGATCGGCTGCCCGCCGGACATGACGGCCTGGATGTCCGATCCGGTGCTCGGCGGCGGCGGTGCCTGGATCGACGAGGGTTCCCACGGCATCGACCTGCTGCGCTGGCTGGTCGGTGACATCACCGAGGTGTCGGCGTTCACCGCCAACCGCCACAAGCCCGACCTCGACGGCGAGGACATCGCGGTAGCGCTGCTGCGGTACGCCGACGGCGGTCTCGGCGAGATCGGCACCGTCTGGAGCCTGTCCGCCGACATCGGGATGCGCAACAACCTGGAGATCTACGGCACGGACGGCACGCTCGTCATGCGGGCGACCGATCCGTTCCCGCGGGTCGAGGTCTACCGGTCGGGCGACGACCCGCTCTACCGGGGCTGGACGACACCGCATATCGAACCGGACGCCGCGGAGCCCCACGACTACGGCTCCTGGCCGCCGCACACCCACCACTACAAGCGCGAGGTCGCGTCCTACATCCACCGGGCGCGGGCGGGCCTGCGCCCGTTCGGACCCACCCTCGACGACGGCGTGGCCTGCCTGCGGGTGATCGCAGCGGGCTACGAGTCGGCGGCCAAGGGCGGCGGACCCGTAGAAGCCTTGATCACAAAACGCTAGCTTGGCCCCGGAAGGAGATTCGGATATGGCAAGACCACAGCGGCGCTGGTGCCGATTCGCGATCGCCCTGGTCGTCGCGTCGTCGGTCGCCGCGTGTAGTGGGGGCGGTGACGGCGGGTCGGGCGGCTCCGGCGACCCGAACGCCGCTCCGGCCAGCGCCGGCGGTCCGATGGGCCGCTTCCCTGACGACAAGCTCGTGCTGTCCCGCTGGGCCGGGGATCCCTGGACCAGCGGGCAGAAGGACGCGGCGGCCGAGTGGGCGAAGGCCACCGGCGGTTCGCTCGACATCGACGCCGTTCCCTACGAGAACCTCCACGACAAGCAGGCGCTGACGCTCGCGGGCGCCGGCGGGTACGACATCCTTTACGTGCACCCGAGTTGGTTCGGTGAGTTCGCCAAGGCCGGCTACCTCGCACCGATCGACGACAAGCTGGCCGACGCCAAGCGCAACCCCGGCGGGTTCTCGGCCGACTCCTACCTTCCCAACGTGCTGGAGCAGGGCAAGTACGACGGCAAGCAGTACTGCCTGCCCGATTTCGTGTCGACCACCGTCCTCGCGTACCGCAAGGACGTGTTCGAGAAGAACAACCTGAAGCCGCCGACGACGCTCGACGAGGTCGCCGCCGCGGCGGCCACGCTGAACGGCAAGGACGGCATGGCCGGCATCGCGTTGCCGGGCAAGCGCGGCGGCGCGGTCGCCGACGTGATGGGCTCGCTGCTCACCGCGCAGGGCAACTGGTGGTTCGGCCCGGACGGCAAGACCACCCTCGACAAGAACGCCGCCGCCACGGCGGTCAGCTTCTACGTCAAGGCGGCCAAGAACGCGCCCAGTGGAGTGCTCAACTTCCACGTCGACGAGGCGTCGACCGCGGCAGCGCAGGGCAAGGCCGCGATGATCATCAGCACCACGCCGTCGCTGCAGGCCCTGGAGGACCCGGCGAAGTCCTCGACGGCCGGCAAGTGGGGCTACGCGCCGCTCGCTTTCACCGCCGACAAGCCGGCCGGCGAGCTCATCTACTGGAACTGGTGCATCTCCGCCAAGTCGGATCAGCAGGATGCCGCGTACTCGTTCCTCCAGTGGTACACCAGCGGCGAACAGCAGGCGAAGGTCGCGATCGCGGCGGCCACCGGCGGTGCGACCAAGGACTTCTACACCAACCCGGACGTGGCGGCGAAGCTGCCGTTCCTCGACGCGATGAACAAGGCCCTGACCACTTCCAACCCGCAGCCGAGCGTGGCGGCCTGGCCGAAGGCCCAGGACCAGATCGAGCTGGCGGTGCAGGAGGCGATCCAGGGCAACAAGTCTCCCGAGCAGGCCGCTGACGCGATGTACCAGGCGGTGTCCGCGGCATTAGGTGGGTGATCGACGGGTGGAAACCCTGACGCGGCCCGGGCCGGTGGACACGCCGGTCCGGGCCGGGCCACGGCGCCGCGGACGGCAGGGCCGCCGGCTCGGGTACGGCATGCTCACGCCGTCGCTCGTCGTGCTGGCCGTGCTGATCATCCTGCCGCTGGCGTACTCGCTGGTGCTGTCGCTCTTCTCCTGGAAGCTGACCGACCTCAACCTGCCGAAACCGTTCGTCGGGGTCGACAACTACACGCGGATCCTGCACGACCCGACCGTCGGCCGGGCGCTGGTCAACACCGTGATCTACGTGGTCGGCGCGATCAGCGTCGAGTTGGTGCTGGGTTTCGTGGTCGCGGCGGCGCTGTTCGAGATGACCAAGGGCCGGAAGCTGGCCAACGCGCTCATCCTGCTACCGATGATCATCGCGCCGGTGGTCACGGCGCTGCTCTGGCGCTACCTGCTCGATCCCCAGTTCGGCCTGGTCACCCAGCTGTCCAGCGCGGTTGGGCTGCCGAGCGGCATCGGCTGGTTCGGCTCGTCGGGTCTGGCCCTGCCGGCCCTGATCGCGGTCGACGTCTGGCAATGGACGCCGTTCGTCGTGCTGGTCATGCACGCCGGCATGTTGTCGATCAGCGAGGAGCAGTTCGAGGCGGCTCGGGTCGACGGCGCCGGCCAGCTCCGGATCCTGCGCAGCATCGTGCTGCCGGCGATCGTGCCGCAGATCCTGTTGATCCTGCTGTTCCGCACGATGGACACCTACCGGATCTTCGACACGGTCTTCGTGCTCACCAAGGGCGGGCCGGGGCTGTCCACGGAGACGATCGGCCTCTACACGTACCGCACGGGCTTCTCTTACTTCGACATGGGGTACGCGATGGCGCTGAGCGTCTTCATCCTCCTCACCGTCCTGGTCGTCTCGGCGTTCTACATCCGGCTGCTGCGCCGGCGGGAGGCGCTGTGAAGCGGTGGACCGTCGCCAGCTACACGATCGTCGTGGTGTTCCTGCTCGGCGTGCTGGTGCCGATCGCGGCCGTGGTGGTCAACTCGCTCAAGGTGCCGGCCGACATCTTCACGCCGACGCTGAAGCTGGCCTTCACGCCCACGCTGTCGAACTACGCGAAGGTGCTCGGCGACCTGCACTTCCAGTCGTTCCTGACGAACAGCACGCTGGTGGCGCTCGGCAGCACGGCGCTGTCCCTGGCGGTCGGAGTGCCGGCGGCGTACGCGCTGGCCCGCCTGCCGATCCGCGGCCGCGAGTTCTGGGCGGGCGGCATCCTGTTCACCCGCATGGTGCCGGCGGTGGCCCTCGTCGTCCCGATGTACGTCATCTTCCAGCGGGCCTCGCTGCTGGGCACCTACTTCGCGCTGATCGCCGCACACACCACCTTCAACCTGCCGATCGTCATCTGGATGATGCGGTCGTTCTTCGAGGAGCTGCCGCCCGACCTCGAAGAGGCCGCGCTGGTCGACGGATCGGGCCGGTTCGGGGCGTTCTGGCGCGTGGCCGTGCCGCTGACCGCGCCCGGCCTCGCCGCGACCGCCGTGCTCTGCCTCTTGTTCTCCTGGAACGAGTTCCTGTTCGCCCTCGTCCTCTCGGGCCGTGACACACAGACGGTGCCGATCGGTGTAGCGAGCTTCATCGGCACCGTGTCCGTCGACTGGGGCGGCAGCTCGGCCGCGGCGGTGCTCGCGCTGATCCCGGTGTTCGTCCTCGGCCTTGCGGCGCAACGGTTCCTGGTGCGCGGCCTCACGTTTGGAGCGGTGAAGGGATGATCGTCGGGGCTCAGTACTACCGGCCACCGAACCCGCCGCGGGACGACTGGGAACGCGATCTCGCCCGGATGCGTTCCGCCGGTTTCGACACCGTCAAGCTTTGGGCCTGCTGGTCGTGGATGCAGCCCACCCCTGACGCGATCGACTTCGCCGACCTCGACGCGCTCTTCGACCTGGCGCACCAGCAGGGGCTCGGCGTGGTCGTCAACACGATCCTGGAGAACGCGCCCTATTGGCTGGCTGCGCGGCATCCCGCAGCGCGCTATCACGATCAAGACCAGCGTCCGGTACGGCTGACCGCCGCAATGAACACGCCTGGGGGCGGGTGGCCGGGGCTCTGCTTCGACAATCCATCGGTGTGGTCGGCGGCGTCGGCGTTTCTCACCGCTGTCGTGGAACGCTATCGCACGCATCCCGCCCTGCGGGTGTGGGACGTGTGGAACGAGCCGCATCTGGAGCCCGCGTCGTACTTTCCGGATCGGCTCTACTGTTACTGCGATGCCTCGGTTTCGGGGTTCGTCGCGGGTCTACGGTCGTCTTACGGCTCGCTGTCTGGGCTGAATGCTGCCTGGTCGCGTCGATTCTCGACCTGGGACCAGGTGGGGCCGCCACGGGTGTTCGAGGCGGTGCCGGACATGGTTGATTGGCGCTCGCACTGGTTCCGCAATCTTGCGTCGTGGCTCGATCGGCGGTGCGCGGTGGTCCGTGCGGCCGATCCCGCGCATCCGGTGATGACGCACGTGGCGCTGAGCGGGTTCACGGGTCAGCTCGCGACGCACACGCTCGACGAGTTCACGCTGACGTCCCCTGTGGACCTTTTCGGCACGTCGAGCTTTCCCACGTGGCTGATGGCCGATGACCACGTCGAGCATCTGTTCAACCTGGACACTGCCCGTGGTGCCGCCGACGGGAAGCCGTTCTGGCAGGCGGAGCTGCAGGGTGGGCGGGGCCGGCGTTATGGCCGCGAGAGCACGCCGCATCCCGCGCCGTCGACGGTGGCGCTGTGGATGTGGAACGCGCTGGCGGCGGGTGCGTCCGGGGTGGTGTTCTGGCAGTGGCGGCCGGAGCTGCTCGGTCCGGAGGCGCCTGGTTATGGCTTGTGCACGCCGGACGGCAGCGTGACCGCGCGGGTGGCGGCGGCGTCGGAGTTCGGGGCCGCGGTCCGGTCGCTGGAGGGCGCGGTCGCCGAGCCCGGGTCGGTCGGGCTGCTGGTCTCGCGCGAGTCTGCGCTGCACGCGTTCGCGACGGACCGCTCGATGTCGCTCTACACGGACGCGGTGCTGGGTGCTTACCGGTTGCTGCTGGACGCGGACCTGCCGGTCGAGATCCTGCACGCGGACCGGGTGGCTGCCGCCGGGGTGCCTGGGCATGTGGGATCGGTCTATTGGCCGATGCCGTCAGTGGCTGGTGCGTCGCTGTCCTCCGCCTTGTCGAGTTTCGTCCATCGTGGCGGGACGCTGGTGGCGGAGGCGGCGCCGGGCGAATACGACGACCTGGGCCGGCGCCGGGCGGCGGTCCCTGGCGCGGGGCTGGAGACGTTGTTCGGGGCGCGGCAGGTCGACGCCGACATCCTCGCCGAGCCTGTTGAAGTGGGCGGCCTGATCGGGCACTGGCAGCTTGAGACGCTGGCCGTGTCCGACGGGTCGGTGGTTGCTGCGTTCCCCGACGGCACGCCGGGCATCGTGCGCAAGGGCGGCGCTGTGCTCGTGGCCACGTACCCGTCGCTCAGCTACGCGGCCACCGGCGACGCCGAGACGCGGGCGGCGGTGGTCGGGCTGCTCGCACCGGACCAGGCCCGCGCCCTCACCTGGAACCTGCCCGGCCCGGGCTTGCTGCACCGGGTCCTGACGAAGCCGGACGGCCAGCGCGTGGTGGTGGCGGTCAACTGGACCAACACGGACCAGAAGGCCATCGTGGCGGACGCGAGCGTCAACGTGCCGGCCCGCTCCGGAGCGTTCTTCCCGCTGCCTGGTTAGCCACCGGGACGTGGTCGCGTCATCTGCAAGGTCCAGGGGTCATAGGGCCGCCCAGATCTGCGCGGAGGCCGCCTCCTCGTGGTCCGAGAGTAGGCCAGGGCGGGCTTCCCGGTGGGGGAACCGTTGTACACGAGCACCGCGCCCGCGCCCACACCGCCCTTGACCGCCGCCGGCCAGAAACTCGCCAGAACCAGCGAGGAGAACGCGTCCCCGGCAGCCCAGGAGCAGGTCAGGACAGGCTTCGGGTTGGCGGAGCCCTGGCCGCGAGCACCGCTCCCGCGCCCGCACCGCCCCTTTACCGCTGCCGGGCCCGCGCCGAATCCGCCGACCCGGCGGCTTCCCGCGGCGAGCACCTTCACCTGCACGCGGTCAGAAGGGTGGCGCGTTGGCCCGTCGGGCTGGGCCGACGGCGATTTACTAGGAGACCATGCTCCGGATCTCGGATATTCCGCAGCCGTAGTCGTCGTCATCGTCGGTCAGGCCGTGGCAGTGGAAGGGGTGGGTCGCCGACTGGGGCGGGGAGATCGTGATCGACCGTGCCCCGCCAGGGACGTTGAACGTTTCGCCCTGGTTGCCGAGTTGTAGGACCACGTCTTGTCTGGCCTCGCCGTACTCGACCGTTACCACCAGCTTGCCTGCGTAGTCGGACTCGCCGCCGAGTAGGTGGGCTATCAGGACGCCGCCTTCGCCTGGGGCCAGGCTGAAGGAGAAGGCCTGGCCCGGTAGGAGGGCCTCGCCGTTGCGTTTGTCGACCTCGATGCGGCCGCCTTCCGTTAGGTGGACGAAGGCCTCGACCGTGTCGTCGTTGCCGGCGCTTGCGCACTCGAACCAGATCACCGGGCGTGGGGTGCTGCTGGTCAACTCCTCTACCCGCAGGTTCGCGAGATGCAGGATGGCGCCGGTCGTGCCGGCATTGCGCATGGTGACCATGTTGGACTGGCTGGCGATGCTGTGGCGTTCGAGCCAGGCCATGTCGTCGTCGTCGCAGAAGCCGTACGAGCCCGGGTCGCCCGGGAAGGTCGTGAGGTCGACGTCGGGCGGCAGGGCGAACAGGCCCGTGTTGTCGCCCGGGAAGAAGTCCGACGACTGGCGGAAGTAGTCGACTCCCTCGACCGCCGGTGGCGTCACGCTGTTGATGCAGGTGACGCTG
>NZ_BONC01000089.1 GCF_016862515.1 Asanoa iriomotensis | reverse complement strand
CTTCGAGACAGACCCTAGGTGCGGGGTGGCAATTGGCCCACGCCGAGGCAGGCCAGGACCGACGTCGTGTCGGGTGTCAAGAAGAGCACGAAGGACATCAGTGGTTCGTCGGAGACGACCCGGCCGAGCAGCACCGGCTGATTTCCGAGCGTCTCCAGCGTCTCGACCGCCGCCGCGAAGCCGAGCGTCTCGATGCCCTGCCGGTGGATGCCGGCCTCCCGCCGGCGGTAGGTCGGGGCGAGTTGGCTCGCCGGAATCGGACCACCCTCGTCGGTGAAGACGTGGAAGTCCGCGCCCCGCTCGAGTGCCTCGCGGCACGCCACGTCGGCGTCGGCGCCGCTGGTCAGCAGCGAGATCAGCTCAGCACGTTCCACGGACGAACCGTACGTCGAAAACGGACGGTAGCGACATCTGGCACAGAGCGTCCGATCCGGCGTAGCACGCCAATCGGAATCGCAGCGCGGCCAAAGATGGTTCGATGTCGGTACCCGCGGCGGTCCGAGATGCGACCTCCGGACCGTCGTGGGCCAATAGCCCGCTCAGGCCCAGGCCGCCGGGTCCGCGGTGAGGTCGCGGACGCGGTCCGGGAGCTTTCCGGTGGCCACGTCGTGAATGGAGACCAGGTCCAGGATCTCGCGCTCGCTCGCCCGCAGCGCGATCCAGACCTCCTGCAGCGCCGCCGCGGCGCCCGTGTAGCCAAGATCCTCGGGGCGTTGCCCGCGCACATTGGCGAGCGGCCCGTCGATCGCCCTTATCACCTGGCCCAGCCCGATCTCGCGCGCCGGTCGCGCCAGCCAGTAACCGCCGTCCGGCCCGCGCTGGGCGTGGACCAGGCCCGACCGGCGTAGCTGCAGGAGGATGCTTTCCAGGAACTTCGGCGGGATCTCCTGGGCCTTGGCCACCTGTTCGGCGGTCATCGGCGACGGGGTGGCGCCGTCCTGGTCAGCCGCCGCGGCGGCGAGTTCTGCCATCGCGCGCAGTGCGTAGTCGACCCGTGCGGACAGTCGCATGGCACTAATCCTATCGGGTACGTATATCCGAATGGATCATGCGCCCACGCGGCGGAGGAGGCCCTCCTGGACCGCGGTGGCGATGTTGGCTCCTGAGGCCGTGAACATGCGGCCCGTGGCCAGGCCACGGCCGCCCGAGGCCGACGGGCTCCAGCAGTCGTAGAGGAACCACTCGTCCGCCCGGAACGGGCGGTGGAACCACAGCGCGTGGTCCAGGCTGGCCCCGATCACGCCGCCCGGGCCCCAGACCTCGCCGTGCACCGACAGGACCGAGTCGAGCAGGGTCATGTCGGACGCATAGGTGAGCGCGCAGGCGTGCAGCAGCGGGTCGTCCGGCAGCTTGCCGTCGATGCGCATCCACACCCGCTGGTGCGGGTCCGCGCGGCGGTCGCCCGGCGGGACCCAGCCCGGCTCGCCGACGTAGCGCACGTCCAGCGACCACGGCACCGAGCTCCAGATGCCCAACCGCTCCGGGTACGGGCCCAGGCGCTCCCGCATCGTCGGCACCTCGTCGGGGCCGGGCACGTCCAGCGGCGCCGGCGCCTGGTGGTCGAGGCCGTCCTCGTGGCGGTGGAACGACGCGGACATGAAGAAGATCGTCTTGTCGTTCTGCACCGCCACCGAGCGGCGGACCGAGAACGAGCGGCCGTCGCGGATGTTCTCCACCCGGTACTCGATCGGCTGACCGGACTCCCCCGGGCGCACGAAGTAGCCGTGCAGCGAGTGCACCGTGCGTGTCGGGTCGACCGTGCGGCCCGCCGCGACCAGGGCCTGGGCCGCCACGTGGCCGCCGTACACCCGCTGGAGGCCGACCACCGGCGTGGTGCCGACGAAGGTGTCCTCCGAGCGCCGCTCGAGGTCGAGCATCCGGACCAGGTAGTCGACCGCCGACTGCCCGCCCTCGGGCATGGCGCCGGCCGTCACGGAGTCTGGCGCGTGACGGTGGCGGGGTCGACCAGCGAGCCGATCAGGTGAACCCGGAGCGTGTTGGTCGAGCCCGGCGTGCCGGGCGGGCTGCCCGCCACGACCACGACGTAGTCGCCCGGCTCGGCCCGGCCGAGGCCGAGCAGCGCCTGGTCGACCTGGCGGAACATGTCGTCGGTGTGCTGCACGAACGGCATGTGGAACGTCTCCACACCCCAGCTCAGCGCCAGTTGGGCGCGCACCTCGGAGACCGGGGTGAAGGCCAGCAGCGGCAGCTCGCAGTGCAGCCGGGCGAGGCGGCGGACCGTGTCGCCGGTCTGGGAGAACGCGACCATGGCCTTGGCGCCGACCGCGCGGGCGACGTTGGAGGCGGCGATGGTGAGCGCGCCGCCGTGCGTGCGCGGGTCGTGCTGCAGGCGCGGCACCGGCATCCCGCCGCTCTCGGTGGTCGAGATGATCTTTGCCATCGTCGAGACCGTGAGCACCGGGTATTTGCCGACGCTGGTCTCGCCGGAGAGCATCAGCGCGTCGGCGCCGTCGAGCACCGCGTTGGCCACGTCCGAGGCCTCGGCGCGGGTCGGGCGCGCGTTCTCGATCATCGAGTCGAGCATCTGGGTCGCGACGATGACGGGCTTCGCGTCCTCGCGGCACATCTGCACGGCGCGCTTCTGCACCAGTGGCACCTGGTCGAGCGGAAGCTCGACGCCGAGGTCACCGCGGGCGACCATCACGCCGTCGAAGGCGTCGACGATCTCCTCGAGGCGCTCCACGGCCTCGGGCTTCTCGACCTTGGCCAGCACCGGGCGGCGCACGCCGACCTCGTCCATGATCGAGTGGACCAGCTTGACGTCGTCGGGCGAGCGGACGAACGAGAGCGCCACCAGGTCGACGCCGAGCCGCAGCGCGAACCGCAGGTCCTCGGTGTCCTTGTCGGACAGGGCCGGCACGCTGACGGCGACGTTGGGCAGCGAGACGCCCTTGTTGTTGGAGACCGGGCCGCCCTCGATGACCAGCACCCGGATGTCGTTGCCGGTGACCTCGGTGACCTCGACCGCGACCTTGCCGTCGTCGATCAGCAGGCGGTCGCCGGGCTTGACCTCCTGCGGAAGCTTCGCGTAGGTGCAGGAGACCCGGTCGGCGGTGCCGATGATGTCGTCGCTGGTGATCACCACGGAGTCGCCGGTGCGCCACTCGTGCGGGCCGTCGGCGAACCGGCCGAGACGGATCTTGGGGCCCTGCAGGTCGGCGAGCACCGCGACCGCGCGGCCGGCCGAGTCGGCGGCCTCGCGCACGAGCTTGTAGATCGCCTCGTGGTCGGAGTGGTCACCGTGGCTGAAGTTGAGCCGTGCGACGTCCATACCGGCGTCTACGAGGCCACGGATCCGCTCCGGCGAGGAGGTGGCTGGGCCCATCGTGCAGACAATCTTCGCGCGGCGTGTCACGCCCATGAGGCTAGTCTCTTTCCCGGATCGTCCTCGTAACCGGCTTCTGTCGGGAATCCGAACAGTTGCCGTCACCGCCGTCATCTACCGCCGGTGACCGTCAGCGAGCCTACTCCTGGCACAGGCGCCGATGGCACCCGACCGACAGTCACCGAGCGTCAAAAACCTATTACGCAGCAAGGGGTACGGCCGCCGGATCGACCGGCGTCGGCAGCTCGCCCTCGCCGCCCAGGTACGAGTGGATGGCGGCCGCGGCGGCCCGGCCCTCGGCGATCGCCCACACGATCAGCGAGGCGCCCCGGTGCATGTCGCCGGCGACGAACACGCCGTCGGTGCCCGTCTGCCAGTCGGGCCGGGCGTCCACCGCACCGCGCGCGTTGCGCGTCACGCCGAGCTGGTCGAGCAGCGGCTGCGGCTCGGTGCCGTCGAAGCCGATCGCCAGCAGCACGACGTCGGCCGGCAGCTCCCGCTCGGAGCCCGGCACCACGTGGATCCGGCGCTCACCGTCGACCTTGGTCACCGACACCTCGGCGATGCGTACCGCCCGCACCGCGCCGGTGCCGTCGTGCACGAACTCCTGCACGCCGACCGCGAAGTCGCGCGCGCCACCCTCCTCGTGCGCCGGGTAGTTGCGCAGGATCCACGGCCAGGTCGGCCACGGGTCGCGGGCCTCGTCGCGGGCCGCGGGCGGCTCCGGGTAGAGGTCGAGCTGGTAGACGCCCGCCGCGCCCTGCCGGTGCGCCACGCCGAGGCTGTCGGCCGCGGTGTCGCCGCCGCCGATGATCACGACGTGCTTCCCGGCGGCGTCGACCGGCGTCGAGGAGGCCAGACCCGCGGCGACCCGGTTGGCCGGCACGAGGTGCTCCATGGCCAGGTGCACGCCGCGCAGCCCGCGCCCCGGCGTCGCCGGCGTGTCGCGGCCCTGCAGCGCGCCGCAGGCCAGCAGCACGGCGTCGTACTCGGCCCGGAGCTGGTCGGCGGTCACGTCGACGCCGACGTTGACGCCGGTCTCGAAGACCACCCCCTCGGCCGCCAACTGCGAGATCCGCCGGTCGATGTGCGACTTCTCCAGCTTGAAGTCGGGGATGCCGTACCGCATCAGCCCGCCCACCCGGTCGTCGCGCTCGAACACGGTGACCGCGTGCCCGGCCCGGGCGAGTTGCTGCGCCGCCGCGAGCCCGGCGGGGCCGGAGCCGACCACCGCGACCCGCTTGCCCGACGAGTGCCCGGCCGGCTGCGGCGTGACCAGCCCGAGGTCGAACGCCCGGTTGGCGATCTCGACCTCGACCTGCTTGATCGTCACCGACTCGCCACCCGCGATGGTGAGCACGCAGGACGCCTCGCACGGCGCCGGGCAGAGCCGCCCGGTGAACTCCGGGAAGTTGTTGGTGGCGTGCAGGGACTCCGAGGCGGACGCCCACTGCCCGGTGCGGACCAGGTCGTTCCAGTCCGGGATCCGGTTGCCCAACGGGCAGCCCTGGTGGCAGAACGGGATGCCACAGTCCATGCAGCGGCTCGCCTGCTCGCGGATCAGCCCGTCGTCGGCCGACGGGTAGACCTCGCGCCAGTCCTGGATGCGGACCGGCACCGGACGCCGCTCCGGAAGCCTCCGCGAATGGTGCAGGAAACCCTGAGGGTCAGGCACGTGCTACCTCCATGACAGCCGTGTCGACGTCATGGCCGGCAGCCTCGGCGGCCCGGATCGCCTCCATCACGCGCTTGTAGTCGCGCGGGACAACCGCGGTGAACTCGCGGGCCGCTTCCGGCCAGCGCTTGAGCAGGTCCTCGGCGACGGCCGAGTCGGTCTCCGCGAAGTGGCGCTGCACGAGCGCCTGCACGGTGACCTGCTCGTCGTCGGTGAGCGGGGTCAGGTCGACCAGCTCGGGGTTGACCCGGGCGGGGTCGGCCCGCCACAGGTAGGCGGTGCCACCGGACATGCCCGCGGCGAAGTTGCGGCCGGTCGAGCCGAGCACGACGACGGTGCCGCCCGTCATGTATTCACAGCCGTGGTCGCCGACGCCCTCGACCACCGTGGTGGCACCGGAGTTGCGGACCGCGAACCGCTCGCCGACCCGGCCGCGGAGGAACAGCTCGCCGCCGGTCGCTCCATAGAGGATGGTGTTGCCGGCGATGATCTGCTGCTCCGCCACGAACGGCGCGTCGACGTGCGGGCGCACCACGATCCGGCCGCCGGACAGGCCCTTGGCGACGTAGTCGTTGGCGTCGCCGTGCAGCCGGATCGTCACGCCGCGGGGCAGGAACGCACCGAACGACTGGCCGCCGGTGCCGACGAGGTCGAGCTCGATGGTGTCGTCGGGCAGCCCCTCGCCGCCGAACCGCCGGGTGACCGCGCCGCCCAGCATCGCGCCGACGCTGCGCTGGTCGTTGCGGACCGCGACGGTGGCCCGCACGGGCGCGCCGTCGGCCAGCGCGGGGGCGGCCAGTTCCAGGAGCTGGTTGTCGAGCGCGCGCTCGAGCCCGTGGTCCTGCGCGCGGACCCGGCGCCGGGCCGCACCCTCGGGCAGGTCCGGCACGTGCAGCACGGGCGTCAGGTCGAGCCCGTTGGCCTTCCAGTGGTCGATCGCCGGCACCAGGTCGAGCAGCTCGGCGTGGCCGATCGCCTCGTCGATGGAGCGGAAGCCCAGCTCGGCCAGGTAGCCGCGGACCTCCTCGGCGAGGAACTCGAAGAACGTCTCGACGAACTCCGGCTTGCCGGTGAACTTGTCGCGCAGCTTCGGGTTCTGGGTGGCGATGCCGACCGGGCAGGTGTCGAGGTGGCAGACCCGCATCATCACGCAGCCCGAGACGATCAGCGGCGCGGTGGCGAAGCCGAACTCCTCGGCGCCGAGCAGGGCGGCGACCACCACGTCGCGGCCGGTCTTGAGCTGGCCGTCGACCTGCACGGTGACCCGGTCGCGCAGGCCGTTGAGCAGCAGCGTCTGCTGGGTCTCGGCCAGCCCCAGCTCCCACGGGGTGCCGGCGTGCTTGAGCGAGTTGAGCGGGCTGGCGCCCGTACCCCCGTCATGTCCGGAGATCAGGATGACATCGGCCTTGAGCTTGGCGACGCCAGCCGCGACGGTGCCGACACCGACCTCCGACACGAGCTTCACGTGTACGCGCGCCGCCGGGTTGACCATCTTGAGGTCGTGTACGAGCTGCGCCAGGTCCTCGATGGAGTAGATGTCGTGGTGCGGCGGCGGCGAGATCAGCCCGACGCCCGGCGTGGCGTGCCGGGTCTTCGCGATCCACGGCCACACCTTGTTGCCGGGCAGCTGGCCACCCTCGCCGGGCTTCGCGCCCTGCGCCATCTTGATCTGCAGGTCGTCGGCGTTGACGAGGTATTCGGTGGTGACGCCGAACCGGCCGCTGGCCACCTGCTTGACGGCGGACCGGCGGGCGGGGTCGTAGAGCCGATCGACGTCCTCGCCGCCCTCGCCCGTGTTGGACTTGCCGCCGAGCCGGTTCATCGCGATCGCGAGGGTCTCGTGCGCCTCCGCGGAGATCGACCCGTACGACATGGCGCCGGTGGCGAACCGCCTGACGATCGCGCTGACCGGCTCGACCTCGTCGATCGGCACGGCCGGCCGGTCGCCGGTGCGCAGCCGGAACAGCCCGCGCAACGAGCCCGCCTCGGCGGCCAGCTTGTCGACGGTGGCCGTGTAGCGGGCGAAGATGTCCTCCCGCCGGCTGCGGGTGGCGTGCTGGAGCAGGAACACCGTCTCCGGGTTGAACAGGTGCAGCTCGCCCTCGCGGCGCCACTGGTATTCGCCGCCGACGTCGAGCTTGCGGTGGCTGCGCTCGGCCTCGTTGGCCGGGTACGCGCGGGCGTGCCGGGCCGCGATCTCCGTGTGGATGTCGGCCAGCCGGGCACCGCCGATCTTCGCGGGCGTGCCGGCGAAGTAGCGCTGCACCACCCGGGCGTCGAGCCCGACGGCTTCGAAGACCTGGGCACCGCAGTAGGACGAGACCGTGGAGATGCCCATCTTCGACATGATCTTGAGGACGCCCTTGCTGAGCGCCTTGACGTAGTTGCGGATCGCGTCGGCCGGGCCGACACCGGTCAGCGCGCCCGTGGCGATCAGGTCCTCGACGGACTCGAACGCGAGGTACGGGTTGACCGCCGCGGCGCCGTAACCGAGCAGCAGGGCCGCGTGGTGCACCTCGCGGCAGTCGCCGGACTCGACGACCAGCGCGACCTGGGTGCGCGTCTGCTCGCGCACCAGGTGCTGGTGGACGGCCGCGGTGAGCAGCAGCGACGGGATCGGCGCGAGCCCGGCCGTGGAGTCCCGGTCGGAGAGCACCAGGATGCGCACGCCGTCCTCGATCGCCTCGGAGACGTGCCGGCAGATCTCGGTCAGCCGCGCCTTGATGCCGGCCGCGCCGTTGCGCAGCGGGTAGAGCCCGGAGACCCGGACCGCCTTGAAGCCGGGCAGGTCGCCGTCGTCGTCGACGGAGAGCAGCTTGGCCAGCTCGTCGTTGTCGAGCACGGGCCGCGGCAGCACGATCTGCCGGCAGCTGGCCGCGCCCGGGTCGAGCAGGTTGCCCTCGGGGCCGATCGTGCCCGACAGGCTGGTCACCAGCTCCTCGCGGATCGCGTCCAGCGGCGGGTTGGTCACCTGGGCGAAGAGCTGGTGGAAGTAGTCGTAGAGCAGCCGCGGCCGGGTGGACAGCGGCGCGATCGGGGTGTCGGTGCCCATCGAGCCGAGCGGCTCGGCGCCGCTGCGGGCCATCGGCCCCACCAGGATCTTGAGCTCCTCCTCGGTGTAGCCGAACGTCTGCTGGCGGCGCTGCACCGAGTCGTGGGTGTAGACGATGTGCTCGCGGGCCGGCAGGTCCTCGAGGTCGATCAGGCCGGCGTGCAGCCAGTCGTCGTAGGGCAGGGCGGCGGCCAGCTCGGCCTTGATCTCGTCGTCCTCGACGATCCGGCCCTCGGCGGTGTCGACCAGGAACATCCGGCCGGGCTGGAGACGGCCCTTGGCGACCACCGTGGTCGGGTCGAGGTCGAGCACGCCGGCCTCGCTGCCGAGCACGACCAGCCCGTCCTCGGTGCGCCACCAGCGGCCCGGCCGCAGGCCGTTGCGGTCGAGCACGGCACCGACCAGCGTGCCGTCGGAGAACGCGACGCTGGCGGGGCCGTCCCACGGCTCCATCAGGCTCGCGTGGAAGCGGTAGAACGCCCGGCGCGCCGGGTCCATGGCGGTGTCGTTCTCCCAGGCTTCCGGGATCATCATGAGTACGGCGTGCGGCAGCTCCCGGCCCGCGAGGTGCAGCAGCTCCAGCACCTCGTCGAAGTTGGCCGAGTCGGACGCGGCCGGCGTGCAGATCGGGAAGAGCCGGCGGATGTTGCCGGGGATCTTCGGCGACGACAGCAGCGCCTCGCGGGCGTTCATCCAGTTCTTGTTGCCGCGGATGGTGTTGATCTCGCCGTTGTGCGCGATGAAGCGGTACGGGTGGGCCAGCGGCCACGACGGGAACGTGTTGGTCGAGAAGCGCGAGTGCACGAGGGCGATCGCGCTGCGCACACGGCGGTTGGTCAGGTCCGGGAAGAACGCGGGGAGCTGGTCCGGGGTGAGCATGCCCTTGTAGACGATGGTGCGGGCGGACAGGCTCGGGAAGTAGGCCGGTATGCCCCGCTCGGCGGTCTCGCGCTCCGCCTGCTTGCGCACGCAGAACGCCACCCGGTCGAGGTCGAGGCCGCTGACCGGGGTGCCGGCCGGCCCGTCGGGACCGTCGTGCAGCCGGTGCGCGGCGAGGAAGATCTGGCGGATCCGCGGGCGGACCAGCTCGGCGGTGGCGCCCAGGCCCGCGGGCTCGACCGGGACGTCGCGCCAGCCGAGCACCTCGGCGCCCTCGACGATCGCGTACTTCTCGATCACCGTGACCGCCTGGGCGGCCTCGGCGTCCTCGGTGGGCAGGAAGACCAGGCCGGTGGCGTAGAAGCCGGCGGGCGGCAGGGTGAAGTCGACGGTGGCCCGGAGGAACTCGTCGGGCACCTGGATCATGATGCCGGCGCCGTCGCCGGTGTTGGGCTCCGCGCCCCGCGCGCCCCGGTGGTCGAGCCGGCACAGCGCCGACAGGCCCTTCGCCACGACATCGTGGGAACGGCGGCCGGCGAGGTCGGCGACGAACGCGACACCACAGGAGTCACGCTCGTTGTCCGGGTCGTACAAACCCTGGGGATACGGGTATGCCACCGGGCCTCCACGGTCGTCTCGGTCACGCTGATTTCAGGTTCGGGACGACGTCGGCCCTGCTGGGTCTTCTGAGTTTACGTGAATGGCGGCCCTCATCCGCCAGGACGTATTGATCACACGCCCAGGATCTGAGATGTGTACTCTCGCGCGGTGACCACCCCTGATCCTGCTCTCCTGCACCGGTTGGAGACGTTCTACGACGCGCTGCCCCGGTTCACCGCACGTGCGGAGGACTTCGGCGGTCTGGTGCTCTTCGTCCGGGAAGGGGCCGGGTGGCCGTTCTACGCCCGGCCGCGCCTCGACGGGTCCGCACCGCCCTCGGCCGCCGACATCATGGCCGCCCGCGAGCGGCAGCGCGAGCTGGGCCTGCCCGAGGCGTTCGAGTGGGTCCACGAGAACACGCCCGACCTGCTCGCGGTGGCCCGCTCGGCCGGCCTGGCCGTGCTGGAGGCGCCGCTGATGGTGCTCGACCCGGCCGCGCTGCCCGACGTTCCGGCGCCCGGCGTCCGCCTGCTGGACCCGGCGGCGGACACGTTCGCCGCTGACACCGAGCTGTCCCGCGCGGTCGCGGCAGTGGGATTCGGCACACCCGGCACCGGCGCCGGCGCCGCCGGCCCCGCCGAGCGGGACGCGGCCCGCGTCGACCTCGACGCCGCCGCTGTCGACGACGAGCGCGCGGCGATCGTGGCGGGCCGCCGGTTCACCGCGATCGTGGAGCTGCCCGACGCCGGCCCGGTGGCGAGCGGCATCGGGATGCGGGCGGGGGACGTCGTGGAGATCGCCGGGGTGGCGACGCTGCCCGCGTTCCGCCGCCGCGGCCTGGGCGCCGCGCTGACGCTGACGCTGGCCCGGCAGGCCCTCGCCGACGGCGCCCGCGTGGTCTTCCTGTCGGCCAGCAGCGACGACGTGGCCCGGGTCTACCTGCGCGTCGGCTTCAAGCGCATCGCCACCGCCTGCATCGCCGAACCCGCGCCGGTCAGCGCCCCCTAGGCCGGCTCGGCCCGGGCCGGCAGCGCCGGTACGGCCGGCTCGGCCGCGCTCACCAGGGTGTCCAGGCTGGCGGTCTGGCCGGCGCGGTGGGCGGCCGCGTAGGCCTCCTCGCCGAGCTGGGTGCGCAGACCGGCGGCGGTGGCGGCCAGGTCGTACAGCTCGCAGGCCGGCACCGGCGTGCCCAGCTCGGTGCGGATCGTCGCCGCCGCGCCGAGCAGCGCCGCACCGCGCTCCCCGGCCCCGACGATCCGGGCCGCCTCGGCGAGCGCCTCCAGCACGCTGGCGGTGCGCCAGCGGTCGCCGACCTGGCGGTGGGTGGCGAGGCTGCGGGTCAGGTGGTTGACCGCCCGGCCGGTGCGGCCGGCCCGCAGCTCGGCCAGCCCGCGCAGGTTGTGCGCCCAGCCCAGGCCCTCCGGGAAGGCCAGCGCGGTGAACCGGTCGAGGGCCGTGTCGAGCAGCGAGGCCGCCCGGTCGCCGTCGCCGCGGTAGAGCGCGACGGCGCCCAGGTTCATCAGGGCCGTGGCCGCCGCCTCCGGGTCGCCGAGCCGCTCGAAGCCCGCCAGGCTCGCGCGCAGCTTCGCCTCCGCGCGGTCGAGGTCGGTGGCCAGCCAGGCGGTGAAGCCGCGCAGCAGCGCCGACTGTGCGACACCCCAGTCGTCGCCGTGCACCCCGAACAGCCGGGCGGCCGCGTCGAGATGTGCGGCCGACACCTTGTATTCGGCCCGCTCCCGGGCCACCGAGCCCAGCGTCAGCTCGACCCGGGCCTCGCCGAGCGGGTCACCTGCGGCCCGGCAGGCCGCGCGGGCCGCCGCCGCGTGCCCGGCCGCGGCCGGGTAGTCGCAGAGCAGCATCGCCAGCATGCCCGCGCCAGCGAGGGCCTTGGCACGCAGCGCGGCCGGCGCGTCGGGGTGCCGGGCGAGCGCGTCGACGAGCCACTCCCGGCCGTCGCGGTAGTAGCCCTCCAGCCGGCAGTAGCCGGCCAGCGCGCCGGCGAGGCGGAGGTCGCCGTGCGGGTCGGCGGCGACGCCCGCGTCGCCGTGCGGCTCGGCCGGCGACTCGGCCGCGGTGCCGAGCCAGCCCATCGCGGCGCGCAGGTTGGGCGCCTCGCGGCGCAGCCGGCCCAGCCACCAGCCCTGTGCGGAGCCGCGCAACCCGCCTTCGGCGTGTTCGGCCAGCGCGAGGAAATGCCGGGCGTGCGCCCCCCGGGCGGCGTCCTCCGCACCGGCGCCGCGCAGCCGGGCCAGTGCCTGCCGGTGGATCGGCATCAGCATCCGGTAGCGCGCGTCGGCACCCGGCCGCTGCGTCTCCACCAGCGACGCCTCGACGAGCGCGGCGAGACCCTCGGCCGCGTCCGGCCCGGCGACGGCCTCGGCCGCCTCGGCGTCGAAACCGCCGGCGAACACCGCGAGGCGGTCGAAGAGCAGTCGGGCGGCGGGCGCGAGCTGGTCCACACTGGACTCGACGGCGGCCGCGACCGTGCGGTGCCGGGCCGGCGCGGTCGGGTCCGGGCTGCGCAGCACGCTGTGGTCGGCGCGCAGGCGCTCCACGATCTCGGGCACCGACAACACGGGTGTACGCGCGGCGGCCAGCTCGATCGCCAGCGGCAGCCCGTCGAGCTCGGCGCAGAGCAGCGCCACCGCGGCCGCGTCGGCCTCCGGCACCGGCCGACCGGACCGGGCCCGCGCGCGCTCCAGGAACAGCCGGCTGGCCGGATGGATGGCCAGGCCGGCGATGGTGTGCTCGCCGTCCGGCGCGGGACCCGGCAACGGCGGCACCGGGACCGTCAGCTCGTCCGGGAGCCGCAGCGCCACCCGGCTGGTCGCCAGGATCCGCAGCGCCGGGCACCGGTCGAGCAGCACCCGCGCCAGCTCGGCGGCCCCGCCGACGACGTGTTCGCAGTTGTCCAGCAGCAGGAGCCCGCCGCCGCTGCCGAGGGCATCGGCCAGCGTGTCGGCGATCGCCCGGCCGGGCTCGTCGCGGACGCCGAGGGTGGCGGCGACGGCGACCACGACCCGGGCGGGGTCGTCGACGACGCTCAGGTCGACGAACCAGACCGGTGCCCGGTCGGCGGCCACCGCGACCGCGAGCCTCGTCTTGCCGCTGCCGCCGGGCCCGGTCAACGTGACGAGCCGGCCGTCGGCGAGGTGCCCGGCGACCCGGGCGGCGAGGCGCTCGCGGCCGATCAGCGGGGTCAGCGGCACCGGCAGTGCCGCGCGGGCCGGCACGGCCGCCGCCGGCGCCGGTGGGCACGGCTCCGGCTGTTCCCACCAGGTCGCCAGGCCGCCGGAGCGGACCAGTGCCGCGATCTCGCCCAGCCGGCGCCCGGGTTCGACACCGAGGTTGTCGGCGACGGCCAGCACCGCCCGGTCGTGCACCTCGGCCGCGGCGCGCCGGCCGCGGGCGAACGCGGTGGCGGTCAGCAGCAGCTCCCAGAGCCGCTCGCGGAGCGGATGGCGGGCCAGCGCGCGTTCCAGGTCGGCGACCGCCTCCTCGGCCGCGGCCACCGCGGCCGAGCCGGCGGCGACCGCGTCGGCGTCGGCGGCCGGCGCACCGGCCGCGGTGAGCGCGGCGGCGACCCGGCGCAGCAGGCACTCCCAGCGGTCCTCGATCGCGGCGGCGCGCATCTGCACGAGCCGGGTGCGGTCGGCCTGGAGCCAGCCGAGCGGGTTGACCACCGTGCCGGCCAGCGGGTCGCCGTCGATGTCGACCTGCCAGAGCCGCAGCGCGCTGGCGAACCGGGCGGACGCGCCGGCCCAGTCGCCGTCGGTCATCAGCTCGCGGGCCCGGCCCAGCAGGTGCCCGAACCGGATCGCGTCGACGGCGCGGCCGGGCAACCGGAGCACCAGACCGTCCGGCGTGCGGCGCAACACCTCGGGGCAGCCCGCGCCGGTCAGCGCCGCGGCGAGGGCCTCGGCCGCGGCGTCGACCCGCTCCCCCGCGCCCGCGCCGCGCTGCCTCGGCACCGTCCACAGTGCCGCACCGACCTGGTCGACCGGCACCGTCTCACCTGGACGGAGCGCGAGCAGGCCCAGCAGGTCGCGCGCGGGCCCGGGCAACGGGACGTCCACACCGTCGGCCACCAGGCGGACGGGGCCGAGCAGGCAGGCCTCGGCGCGGACGGGGCTTTGCCCGTCGACCGCTGCTGACCCACCTTCGTCCACGACGCACCCTTCCGTCCGGTAGCCGGTAGTCTGCCCGCTCGCGCGCAAGTTGGTCATGGCACGTTCGGCCACCTCGACCACGTTGCTCGGCCGCTTACTCCTCCGTCACGCGGGGGGTCGCCACTGTGCGGCGGTGCTCGCCGCACTGCCGAGCAGGCGCGGGGTGATCTGGCCGAGCGCCGCGTCGCGGGCGCGCAGCGCGAGCCGGCCGCGGGTCTGCAGCACCGCCGACATGCGCCGGGTCTGCCGCACCATCGTCGCGGCGCGGGGTCGGCGCTCCCGGTCGTAGCCCTCGATGGCCCGGCGCAGCGCCAGGCCGGGTGTGGCGTCGCGGACGGCGGCCGCGAGCGTGGCCGCGTCCTCGAACGCGAGGCAGGCGCCCTGGCCGAGGTGGTGCGGCATCGCGTGCGCGGCGTCGCCGAGCAGCACCACGCCGCCGGGTCCCGCGGCGAACGCGTACGACCGTGGCAGCGGGCGCAGTTCGCGCACCTCCTGCTGGACGAGGTCGTCGGGCTCGGTCGCTTCGAGCAGGTCGGCGATCGGCTCGGGCCAGCCCGCGTACCAGCGCCGGAGAAGTGTGAGCTGGGTGGCCGGCGGCTCCGGCCGGGGCGCGCCGGCGGCGGTGGCGACCCAGTAGACGCCGCCGCGGGTGGACGCGCCCGACGAGCCCCGCTCGCCCAGCGAGGCGGCCACGAACCGGTAGCCGGCGCCGAGGGTCTCGCCGCCGGCGGGACGGCCTTCGAGGCTCTTCGGCGCCCGGTACCACGGGATCACCGCGCGCCAGGCGGTGCAGCCGGAGCTGACCACGGCCGACTCCGGCGCCAGCCGGGCGCGGACCGCACTGTCGGTGCCGTCGGCCGCGACCACGAGGTCGGCGGCGAAAGCCTGCCGGCCGGCGGTCACCGCGGGTCGTTCGGTGCCGCCGGTGCGCACGTCGTCGACCTGGACGCCGGTGCGGATGTCGAGCCGGTCGCCGAGCCCGGCGATCAGCGCGTCGTGCAGGTCCTCGCGGTGCACGACGACCGGCGCGCGGTGCGCCGCGACCGGGCGCGGCTGCACGAGCCAGTGGCCGTCGGGGCGCCGGACCCCGCTCTCACCGAGCGGGGTGCCGATCGCGTCGAGGCCGTCGCCGAGGCCGAGGGCGCGCAGCGCGCGGATGCCGTTGGGCCAGAGCACCAGGGCCGTGCGGCCGGGCCGCACCCGGTCGGCGCGTTCGAGCAGCGTCACCTGCCAGCCGGAGCGGGCCAGGGCGCCGGCCGTCGCCAGGCCGCCGATCCCCGCGCCCACCACCACGGCCGTACGCATCGGCACCGCCTCTCGGGTGGTCTGGTGGCTCAGCGGTCGTCGGCGCGGCCACCCGCACCGGCGGCCGTGGTGTCGCTGTCCTGCCCATCTTCGTCGGCCGTGCCGCCGTCGACGTCGGACTCGCCGTCCGCTTCCACGGCCGAGGAGGCTGTGTCGTCCGCTTCAGGGACGGCGCCGGTCTCCTGGTACGCCTTGAACTGCTCTTCCGTGACCACTTGGTACGCGGACGGGATGGCCGCGGCGGACGAAGCCTTGGCGGAGACGTCGACGGTGGAGATGTCGCCGGCGGCGCGCGGAGCCGGGACGGGCGCGTCGGCGCCCACCGGGATGAGGTATTCGCGCGGCCCGCGGACCCGCAGGAAGTAGATCAGCGCGCCGATGAACACGATCGCGGACACGAAGACGTTGATCCGGACGCCGGCGATGTGCGTGGCGGTGTCGTCGCGGAGCATCTCGACGAAGAACCGGCCGGCGGTGTAGCCCATCACGTAGATCGCGAAGGCGCGGCCCTTGCCGAACTTGAACTTGCGGTCGAGGGCGACCACCAGGCCGGCCACGAGCACGTTCCAGATCAGCTCGTAGAGGAACGTCGGCTGGTAGAGGCCGGGGCGCAGCACCGGCTCGCCGTCGACCAGCGTGGGCCGGCCGGCCGAGTCCATCTCGTGCACCTCGAGACCCCACGGCAGCGTCGTCTGCCGGCCGTAGAGCTCGTTGTTGAACCAGTTGCCGAGCCGGCCGACGGCCTGGGCCAGCGGCAGGCCGGGCGCGAGCGCGTCGGCGGCGACGGTCAGCGGCATGCCGAGCTGGCGGCAGGCGAACAGCGCGCCGACGGCACCGCCGGCCACCGCGCCCCAGATGCCCAGGCCGCCCTTCCAGACCTGGAACGCCTCGAGCGGGTCACCGCCCTCGCCGAAGTAGGCACCGGGTGAGGTGATCACGTGGTAGATCCGGGCGCCGATGATGCCGAACGGCACCGCCCAGACCGCGATGTCGAGGATCGCCCACTTGTGCGCGCCGCGCTGGCGGAGGCGGACCTCCGTCACCACGCCGGCAAGGATGATGCCCAGGATGATGCAGAGGGCGTATGCCCGGATCGGGACAGGACCGATCTGCCAGACGGCATGAGTGGGGCTCGGAATCGCGGCGAGGGTCACGGGTCAACACGGTACCGTCGCGCATGGTGCCGGTGGCACCCCGGGTTCGTCCCGGATCTATCCGGACACCGCACGCATCGTGCACGACCGTTGCACGACAGCTGACGTTAACCGGTGATCGGCGTACGGTAAGCCGGTATGAACTCCCTCACTTCCGCGGTCGCCGCGATCGTCACCGACGACGCCGGCCGCGTGCTGCTCTGCCAGCAGAGCCAGGGACACCGCCGGTGGGGGCTGCCCGGCGGGAAGGTCCGTGAGCACGAGAGCCCGATCCACGCCGCGGTCCGGGACATCCGGGAAGAGACCGGCATGGATGTCGAGATGGTCGATCTCGTCGGCCTCTACGAGTTGTGCGGCCAAGGGCTGCCCGACGTCGTCGTGCACGTCTTCCGCTGCCGCGACGGCCGCGGTGAGGCCCTGGTCAACGCGCCTGGCCGGATCTGCCGCCTCGGTTGGCACGACGTCGACGACCTGCCCCAGCCGATGACGCCGACGACCCGCATGGCGATCGCCGACGCGGTGGCCGGGCGGTCCGGCGTGATCTGCCAGGTCGACCGCGACGCGGAGCCCGACTATCCCGAGGCCGCGGAAGCGCTCGCCTCCCGGAGCCAGGACGTCGTCGTCGGCCTCGCCGGCTGACTAACGGTTGACGGCCCGCACTCCCGCCGCCAGATCAGCGGACAACGCCCGCAGCGACGCCAATCCCGACGCCTCGTCGTCGGCGTCGAGCACGCAGCGGATCAGCGCACTGCCGACGATCACTCCGTCGGCGAACGAGCCGACCTCGGCGGCCTGCGCCCCGTCGCGTACCCCGAGACCCACTCCGACCGGCAGGTCGGTGGTGACCGCGCGGACCCGCGCGACCAGCGCCGGCGCGGCCGACGAGGTCTGCTCGCGGGCGCCCGTGACGCCCATCAGCGCGGTGGCGTAGACGAACCCGCGGCAGTGGGCCACGGTCATCGCCAGGCGCGCGTCGGTCGACGAGGGCGAGACCAGGAACGTGCGGTCGAGCCCGTACGCGTCGGAGGCGGCCAGCCAGTCGTGCGCCTCGTCCGGGATCAGGTCGGGTGTGATCAACCCGGTGCCGCCGGCCGCCGCGTAGTCGCGGGCGAACCTGTCCACGCCGTACTGCTCGATGGGGTTCCAGTAGGTCATCGTGACCACCGGGGCGCCCGTGGCGGCGACCGCCTCGACGATCCGCATCGTGTCGGCCACCCGGACCCCGTTGGCCAGCGCGATGTCGCTCGCCTTCTGGATCACCGGGCCGTCCATCACCGGGTCGCTGTAGGGGATCTCCAGCTCGACGACGTCGACGCCGGCCTCGACCATCGCCTTCATCGCGGCGATGCTCCCGTCGACCGTCGGGAAGCCGGCCGGCATGCAGCCGACCAGCACCGCCCGGCCCTCGGCCCTGGCCTTCTCGAACGCCACAGCGATGCTCATCAGAGGATCCCGAAGTAGGTGCCGGCGGTGTGCGCGTCCTTGTCGCCCCGGCCGGACAGGTTGACCACGATGACGGGCTCCCGGCCCAGCTCCTCGGTGAGCTTCGGGATGATCCGCAGGGCGCCGGCCAGCGCGTGCGCGCTCTCGATCGCCGGGATGATCCCCTCGGTGCGGCAGAGCAGCTGGAACGCGGCCATCGCCTCGTCGTCGTCGACGGGTTCGTAGGTCGCGCGGCCGGTGTCGTGCAGCCAGGCGTGCTCGGGCCCGACGGCCGGGTAGTCCAGGCCGGCCGAGATCGAGTGCGACTCGAGCGTCTGGCCGTCGGAGTCCTGCAGCACGTACGTCCGGGCGCCGTGCAGCACGCCCTTGGAGCCCGCGGTGATCGACGCGGCCGTCCGGCCGGTGGCCACGCCGTCGCCGCCCGCCTCGAACCCGTAGAGCCGGACACCCTCGTCCGGCACGAAGGCGTGGAAGATGCCGATCGCGTTGGACCCACCGCCGACGCAGGCGGCCACCGCGTCGGGCAGCCCCTGCAGCCGCTCCAGCGACTGGGCGCGGGCCTCCCGACCGATGCCGCCCACGAAGTCGCGGACGAGCTCCGGGAACGGGTGCGGGCCGGCCGCCGTACCCAGGAGGTAATGGGTCTCGTCGACCGAGGAGACCCAGTCGCGCAGGGCCTCGTTGAGGGCGTCCTTGAGCGTCCGCGAGCCGTTGGTCACCGGGATGACCTCGGCGCCCAGCATCCGCATCCGGGCGACGTTGAGCGCCTGGCGCTGCGTGTCGAGCTCGCCCATGTAGACCACGCACTCGAGGTCCAGGTACGCCGCCGCGGTGGCCGCGGCGACGCCGTGCTGGCCGGCGCCGGTCTCGGCGATCACCCGGCGCTTGCCCATCCGCTTGGTGAGCAGCGCCTGGCCGAGCACGTTGCGCACCTTGTGCGCGCCCGTGTGCAGCAGGTCCTCGCGCTTGAGCAGGATTCGCGCGCCGGCCTGGGCCGACAGCCGCCGGGCCTCGTAGAGCGGCGAGGGCGCGCCGGCGTAGTCGCGCAGCATCCCCTCGAACTCGGCGACGAACGCCGGGTCGGCCTTGGCGGCCCGGTACGCGGCGTCGAGCTCGTCGAGCGCGGCGACCAGCGCCTCCGGGATGAACCGGCCGCCGAAGGGCCCGAAGTGCCCCGTAGCGTCGGGCAGGAGCAGGTCGGTCATGCTCGTGCCTCGCTTCGCGAGCCCCGGCCTGACCGCAGTCGACTGAGCTGGCTGCGCTCGCTGCGCTCGCTCATCGCACCGGCCTCGGCGTCGCCGGGTGGTTGCCGGCGTTGACCAGCTCCGCGACCGCGTCCCGGGGGCTCTTCTGGGTCACCAGGCCCTCGCCGACCAGCACCGCGTCCGCGCCGGCGGAGGCGTAGCGGATCAGGTCGTGCGGCCCGCGTACACCCGATTCGGCGATCTTGACGACGTTGTTGGGCAGCCCGGGCGCGATGCGCTCGAACACCGACCGGTCGACCTCGAGCGTGCGCAGGTTGCGCGCGTTGACGCCGATCACCCGCGCGCCGGCCTCCATGGCCCGGTCGGCCTCCTCCTCGTCGTGCACCTCGACGAGGGCGGTCATGCCGAGCGACTCGATGCGCTCCAGCAGCCCGGTCAGCACGTTCTGCTCGAGCGCGGCGACGATCAACAGCACCATGTCGGCGCCGTGCGCCCGCGCCTCGTGCACCTGGTAGCTGGAGACGACGAAGTCCTTGCGGAGCACCGGCACGTCGACCGCGGCCCGCACCGCGGCCAGGTCGTCCAGCGAACCGCCGAACCAGCGGCCCTCGGTGAGCACGCTGATGCAGCGGGCGCCGCCGCCCGCGTATTCGAGGGCCAGGTCGGCCGGGTCGGGGATGTCGGCGAGCTGCCCGCGCGAGGGCGAGGCCCGCTTCACCTCGGCGATCACCGCGACGCCCGGGCGGCGCAGCGCGGCGTGCGCGTCGCGTGGCGGCGGCGCGGCGGCCGCCAGCCGCTTCACCTCGGCCAATGGGACCTGCTGCTGCCGAGTTTCGACGTCTTCGCGGACACCCGCGATGATCTCGTCGAGGACACTCACCGGCGCCGCCGAGTTGGCGCCGTCGTCACCCTGCGGTTGATCAGCATTCACCAACGGACTCCCCTTTCCGGGTGTCATGCGCCCGATGCTATGGCCCCACGGACCGCGGACAGCGTCCGGGGTATGGGCCGTCTCACGCCGCGTGGTCGGGCATAATGCCCGGCCCGTCCCGGCGTGGGTGTGCTGCCGGTAACACGGGGGGTGACCGGTACCGCATCCGCCACGGGTCGGACACTCTGCCGAAACGGCCCTGGGAGAGGATGTGGTCGGGCAAACTGGTCGACGGTGCCACTGGTGCACCGACCACAGGGGACTTGTTCATCGGGGCGGAACATGGACAACAGACTGGGACGACAGCAGCAGGGCGGGATAGCGGACCTTCCGCGGGCCGTCCTCTCGGCGGCGTACGGCGTCATCGACACCGCGCAGCGGGTGGTCGTGGGCGGCGACAAGATCCGCACGGCACGCGGCAACGCCTGGGAGGCGATCTGCGCGGACCGGGCGCGGGCCGACCAGCGCGACGAGGTGCGCCGTCACGTGGCGATGATCGTGACCATGCCGCCGCGGAAGGCCGCCGCGCGCTCGCTCACCTGACCGTCGGGTCCTCACCACGGTCCAGCGCGTTCCACGCGTCCGTGGTGCCGCCCGCGGCCTTCGGTGACCGCTCGTAGCGCGCGCCCATGCCGGGCCAGCGGTGCCCGGCCAGAGCGGCGGCGAGCCCACCCACGACGACCAGCACGCCGCCGACGGCGGTGAGGGCCGGCCAGGCGGTGCTGGCGTCGAACACCCGATCGAACGCGAGCGCCACCAGACCAAGACCCACGAGCAGCACGAGCGCGCCCACCGCGCGGCGCGCCCAGCCTCGGGTGGCCAGCAGGGCGCCCGCGCCGGCCAGCGCGACCAGGGCCAGCGCGGTCAGGCCCGGGACGAGGTCGGAGCCGGTCTGGTCGAAGCTCGAGGGCGCCGCGACCCCGTGGGTGAGGCCGTGTTCCCAGACGCGCCCGGCGCCGACGAAGGCCAGGCCCGCGCCGACGGCGCAGAGCAGCACCGCGAGCGTGAGCGGACGGCGTCCCCCACCGGCGAACGGGTTCTTCACCGGGCGGCCCGCAAGGTCTCGGCGGCGGTGATCGCGGCCAGGACAGCGGCGGCCTTGTTCTGGGTCTCGCGCTCCTCGGCCGCCGGGTCGGAGTCGGCGACGATGCCGGCGCCCGCCTGCACGTAGGCCACACCGTCGCGGATCAGCGCGGTGCGGATCGCGATCGCCATGTCCAGGTCGCCGCCGAAGCCGAGGTAGCCGACCGTGCCGCCGTACACCCCTCGGCGGGTTGGTTCGAGCTCTTCGATGATCTCCATGGCGCGGACCTTGGGTGCGCCGGAGAGCGTGCCGGCCGGGAACGTCGCCGCCAGCGCGTCGAACGCGGTCTGGTCGTCGCGGAGCTGCCCGACCACCGTCGAGACGATGTGCATGACGTGGCTGTAGCGCTCGATGGTGGCGAACTCCGGCACCTCGACCGTGCCGGGCACGCAGACCCGGCCGAGGTCGTTGCGGCCGAGGTCGACCAGCATCACGTGCTCGGCCCGCTCCTTGGGGTCGGCCAGCAGCTCGGTCGCGAGCTCGTTGTCGTGCCGCGGGTTGCGTCCGCGGGGTCGGGTGCCGGCGATCGGGTGCAGCAGCGCCCGGCCTTCGGTGACCTTGAGGTGCGCCTCCGGCGACGAGCCGACGATGTCGAAGTCGTCGAAGCGCAGGAGATACATGTACGGGCTCGGGTTGGTCGTCCGCAGCACCCGGTAGACGTCGAGCGGGTCGGCGCCGGTGCGGCGCTCGAACCGCTGCGAGACGACGATCTGGAAGCACTCGCCGGCCCGGATCGCCTCCTTGGCCAGCTCGACCGACTTGGGATATTCACCGTCGGGCGTCCGGCTCTCCAACCGGGGTTCGGCTCCCGCCAGGTCGATCGTGGAGATCATCGGCGGGGTCGGCCGGGACAGCGAGGTGGTCATGGCGTCGAGACGGCCGACGGCATGGTGGTACGCGGCGGCGATCGCGCGCTCGTCGGCGGCCGGCGGCAGGATCGCGTTGGCGACCAGGATCGCGGAGCCCGCGTAGTGGTCGAGCACCACCAGGTCGGTGGCCAGCATCATGCCGAGCTCGGGGACGCCGAGATCGTCGTCGGCCAGCTCGGGCAGGCGTTCGAAGCGGCGGACGAGGTCGTACGCCAGGTAGCCGACCATGCCGCCGGTCAGCGGCGGGCCGTCGGGGTCGTGCCGGCCGCCGGTCAGCGCCGCGACCGTCGACCGCAGCACGTCGACCGGGTCGCCGGTGGTCGGCACGCCCTCGGGCGGGGTGCCCAGCCATTCGGCGCCGCCGTCGCGCTCGGTCAGCGTGGCCGCGCTGCGGACTCCGACGAACGAGTAGCGGGACCAGGCCGTGCCGGCGCCCGGCTCGGCCGACTCCAGCAGGAACGTGCCCGGGCCGCCGGCCAGCTTGCGGTAGACGCCGACCGGGGTCTCGCCGTCGGCCAGCAGCCGCCGGGTGACCGGGACGACCCGGCTGGTGCGGGCGCTCTCGGCGAACCGCTCGAGGGTCGGTGTGACCGCGCCGGTGGTCATGCCCGCACCGGAAGCTCGTCGGTGAAGCAGGTCGGGGTGCCGGTGTGGCAGGCCGGGCCGACCTGTTCGACGGTGAGCAGGATCGTGTCGCCGTCGCAGTCGAGGGCGGCGGCTTTCACGTGCTGGCGGTGGCCCGAGGTCTCGCCCTTGACCCAGAGCTCCTGGCGGCTGCGGGACCAGTAGGTGGCCCGGCCGGTGGTCAGGGTGCGGTGCAGTGCCTCGTCGTTCATCCAGGCGAGCATGAGCACCTCGCCGTCGTCGTGGCGACGGACGACGGCGGGCACGAGCCCGTCGGCGGAGCGCTTCAGGCGGGCGGCGATCGCCGGGTCGAGACCCGATTCTGGTACGGCCACCTGACCAATTGTTCCGTACCGGCGGCGTGCGTCTTTCCCGGGGATATCCGTGCGAAATCAGGGGGTGTGCTCGGGCTCACGTCGCGGTAGTTTGTCCGTGCGCCGCCCGGGTTTCTTGCTCTCCGGCGGGGCGCTCCCCTGCCTCTTTCCTATGCGCGTCCACCCGTCGCCGGCCATGCCGGCGCACGGGTCCGACGCGTTGCGTTTCGGCAGTCGCGCCCCGTCACCCCCACCGGTCCCGGCGCCGACCCATCCTGGCATCGCCCGGCCGGGTTTCCGTTACGGAGCGGACGGAGGACCACCCGCATGCAGCCCCAGCCCACCCACGAGCCCGATCAGGGCGAGCCCACCTTTGCCGTGCCCGGCCAGCGCCCACCCGGTGACGAGGCCCCGCAGTCGGCGCTCGACGCGCTCGCCGCGGCCCAGGCGGCGAACGCGGCCGCCGAACCGGTCTCGGCGGCCCTGACCGAGACCACGATCGAGAACCCGGTCATCCGTCCGAGTGACCCCTCCGGCACGACCCAACCGCTCCCGCCGATGGCGAGCCAACTCCTCGGCGCACCCGCCGCCGGCGGCTCCTTCTCCTCCTTCGCAACGGCACCCGCCACCGCTGCGTCCGAATCGGACGCTCCCGCCGCTGCCGCCGAGCCCGACGCCGCCGTCGCGGAGCCCGCTGCTGCGGAGACCGCAGCGGCTGAGGTCGCGGACGCCGACGCGGAGGCGGCGCTCGACGAGGCGGACGCCGAGGCGGTGGCGGCAGCCGACGCCGCAGCCGACGTCGTCGTCGAGGCCCCCGACGCCGAGGAATCGGCGGAGACCGCGGCCGCCGCGGCGGCCGCGGACCCGGAGTTCGAGCGCGAGTGGCAGGCCCTGCTCGCCGAGGAGGCGGCCGCCAACGGCGACGCCGCCACCACCACGGACGCACCGGCCGCCGAAGCCCCGGCCGCCGTCGAAGCCACCGCGGACGCGGAACCCACCGAAGCAACGGCAACCACGATCGAGGCCACGACGCCGGACGCCGACGCCGAGCCCACCGCCGCTGACACGGACGCCGACGCGGAACCCGTCGCCGCTGACACGGACGCCGAGCCCGTCGCCGCCGACGCGGACGCCGAAGCCGTCGCCGCCGACGCGGACGCCGAAGCCGTCGCCGCCGACGCGGACGCCATCGCCGTCGCGACCGCCGAGCCGGACGCTGAGGAAGCCGACGCCGAGCCGGAAGCCGTCACCGAGCTAGGCGACCAAACCGAAACGGAGCCCGAGGCCGCCACCGAAACCGACGCGGAGGCCGAAGCGGAGCCCGAGGCAGTCACCGAGGCAGCGGCGGAGCCGGAGGCAATCGCCGAAACCAACGCCGACGACGAAGCCGACGACGAGCCTGAGGCGTCCACCGAGGCCGACGCGGAAGCCGAAGCGGAGCCCGAGGCAGTCACCGAAACCGCCACCGCCGACGAAGCCGAGACCGAGCCTGAGGCGTCCACGGACGCCGAAGCGGAGCCCGAGGCGGTCACAGCGACCGACGCCGAAGAGGCCGGCGCGGAGCCCGAGGCCGCCACCGAGGCTGACGCGAGCGACGACGCCGACGCCGAGCCGGAAGCGGTCGCTGACGACGAGGCCGACGCCGACGCCGAGGAAGCAGACGCGGAGCCCGAGGCCGTCGCCGACGCTGACGCGAGCGACGAGGCCGAAGCGGTCGCGGAAGGCGACGACGAGGCCGAAACCGAGCCTGAGGCAGTCGTCGACGACGCGACCGCAGCCGAGGCGGAGCCCGAGGCCGCCGCCGACGCCGAGACCAGCGCCGAAGCCGACGCCGAGCCGGAAGCCGTCGCGGAAGCCGACGAAGCCGACGCGGAGCCCGAGGCGGTCGTTGACGACGCGGCCGAGGCTGAGGCCGAGCCCGAGGCGACCGCCGAGACCGACGCCGACGAAGCCGACGCGGAGCCCGAGGCCACCACCGACGCCGACGCGAGCGACGAGGCCGAAG
>NZ_BONC01000088.1 GCF_016862515.1 Asanoa iriomotensis | reverse complement strand
ACGTCGTCTGGGCCCGGCGGGGTGCCGCCCTGACCCACGAGCCACCCCGCGAAGGGGGGATGGTGCGTGAAACGCATGCGTAAACGAGTGCGGGCGCTGCTGGCGGTCGCGCTCACGGCGGTCGTGGCGGCCGCCGTCGGCGCGGCCGTACCGGCGACACCGGCGGCGGCCAGCTACAGCTCCGCAGTCACGATCACGGTCAGCGAGATGCACACCACCGAGTGCCTCGACCGGGTCTGGCTGGTCATCTGCGACACGCCGGAGCTGTTCGGGGTCGCGATCATCACGCAGGACGACGGGCAGCAGCAGCGCTGTGAGATGAGCCTGCCCGCCGCCGGGGGGACGGACATCACCACGCCCAGCACGCTGTGCTCGGGGCGGACCGTGACGGGCAACTTCCGGGTCAACTTCGAGTTGTGGGAGGACGACTCGACCGAGGGCGGCAGCCGCGAGCAGGCCGACCTCAACTCCGGCCCGGCGAAGGACTGGCAGACGTACACGTTGTTCGGCGGCGGAGGGGGCACGTCGACCGAGCGGACCAACGGCGGCCCGTCGTGGGCGATCTTCACGGTTTCGCTGACGCCGCGACCGGCCAACATCGGCATCACGTCGCCGTCGCCGTTCAGCGCCCCGCGTGAGTTCGACCCGCGGCTCGGCGAGCTCCTGACGATCGCCGGTTCCCTGTCGGTGGCGTCGGCGCTGCGGTTCACGATCACCTCGCAGGCGACGAACGCGTCGTTCACGCTCTACCAGGCCTCGTTCTACGGGAGCATCTTCAACATCACCTGGGACGGCCGGTGGTCGGACGGGTCCTACGCGCCGCTCGGCCTCTACACGATCACCGTCGCCGACCCGAGCGACGCGAGTTCGGCCAGGACCACCCAGGCGCGGGTGATCCAGCGGGTCGGGCTGACGTTGACCAACATGACCAGCCAGCCATCGTCTGGTTGGCAGTTCCGCAGCGGCCCGATCACGGTGAACGCGGTCGCGTCGGCCACCGGCACCTTCCGGATGGTGGTGTCCAAGGTCGGCGTCGAGGTCTTCCGCACGCCCGACCAGCGGCGGGCGGCCGGCCAGGTCCAGTTCTCCTGGAACGGCCGGCAGGCTGACGGCACCTTCCTCACCCCGGGCTCGTACACCTTCCCGTTGCAAGGCACCGCCGACGACGGCCGCACCTTCTCGCCGGCCTCGATCACCATGCCCGTGGTCAACCCACCGGCGGGCCTCGAGGTGTACGCGCTGGCCGAGCCGGGCGTGCCCGCGGTCAACCCGCAGGCGGTGCCGGGCACCTCGATCCGCGCCAAGGTCGTGGCGACCAACCACAACTCCCGGCCGGCGGCCCGGATCACCATCGAGATGAGCCCCGCGGGTTGGGTGACCCGCCCGGTCACCCTGGCGGCCCGGGTCGTCAAGACGTGCTTCCAGGTCGACGAGTGCCAAGCGGTGATCCCGTCCGACATCCTCGCCGCTGAGGCGGTGGCCTACCGGATCACGGCGACCGAGGCCGAGGGCGTGCCGGACATGCTGACGGCCACCGCCGACTGGCGGATCACGGACCTGAACCCACCGGAGCCGTCGCAGGGGCCGGAAGTGACCCTGATCCCGTTGTGGCGGGCCAGCGTTCCGGCGGCGGTCGACAAGGACGGCCGGATCAACACGCGGCCCCTGAACACGACGCTCGACGTGGCGTACGCGCCGGGCACCGGCTACGACACCTCGACGACGACCGGCGCGCGGCAGTTCGGCAACGCGGTGGACGACAACGCCTGGCAGTTGCTCGGCCTAGGTGGGGCGATCTTCCCCAGCTCGATCGCGACGCACTGGTCGCAGGTGGGCATCTGGGTGCAGAACGTGCCCGTCGAGGTGACCGTCAGCCCGGACGGCGACGCGCTGTGCCGGCGTGGGCCGTTCGGACCGGTGAGCTTCGCCGAGGCGAACGGCATCCTGCACACGGTCAACTGCCGGGACAACGCCTCCGGCAACATCTTCACCGCCGACTCGCCGACGGTCGGGTGGCACGAGTTCCACCACGACGCCTACCACGAGGGTGACGAGTACTGCTGCGACGGCGGCTACTGGTACGGCGCCGCGATCAACACGTACGGCTCGCAGGCCCTGTGCCAGCGCGAGGGCTCCGTCGCGAGCACCTGCAACGAGATCACCGACGGCACCACCCGGACGGGCTGGTGGCGCAGCGACGCCCCGATGTCCGACGTGATGATCGACAACACGGTCGAACGGACGGACGACCTGCGAGCCGCCGAGAACGCGTACGCCAAGTGTGGGAGGGCACAATGCTGAGCCGACGTATCCGAATGCTGGTCCTGGCGGCCGTCGCGGTGCCGCTCGCCATGGCCGGTTCGGTCGCCGCCGTGCCGGTCGCGGCCGCCCCGGCCGCCCCGGCACCCGTGCAGCCGGCCCCGCCGGCCGGCGACTACACCGACCCGCACAAGGGCTCGCACCTGCGGCTCGGGCTGCTGGTGTCGGACAGCTCGGCGACGCCGACGATCCTGGAGATCGACCGGGGCTTCACGTCGTCGTTGCGCGGGTCGAGCGGGCCGTTCACGCTGCGGTTGCGGGACAGCGCCGGTGCGGTGCTCGACACGCTCACCGCGGACGACCCGCTGGCGTTGCGGGCGTACGACTCGAAGCAGAACGTGCACCGCATCCAGCGGCTGAAGGAAGCCGACGTCGTGGTCGACCTGCCGTTCATCGACACCACCGTGACGGTCGAGGTGGTCCTCGACCGCAGGCGAATCGCGACGATCGACGTCAGCTCGCTGATCCAGGGGTGCCAGGGCAAGCCGTTGCCCTGCGCGGTCATCTAGCCCGGCCGGCTGGGCACCTCCAGGCTGGGCACCTCTAAAATCCCGAGTTCGACCGCCCTCATCACGGTGGCGACCGGCCCGGAGGTGCCCAGCTTGCGGTGCACGTTCTCCAGGTGCTTGCGCACGGTGCCGGGCGCGAGACCCAGCCGGCGCGCGGTGGCGGGCACGGTCAGCCCGTCGGCGATCCCTCTGACCACGTCGACCTCGCGCTCGGTCAGCGGCGTGCCCCCGCGCTTCGGCGTCTGCCGGTGCAGGGCGATCAGGGCCGGTTGCAGGCGTTCGAGCAGGTCCATCTCCCGGGAGTCGAACTCGCGGTCGCGGTTGAACTGGTACCAGCGCATCACGGGCGGCGACCCGACCACCAGCGCGACGGTGTGCAGCCCGATCCCCTGCGGGGCAATGATCTCGCGGTAGAGAGCATGCTGCCGCCACCGCCGTTCGGGCAGCACGTCGGTGACCTGCAACGGCGGCCCGGGGTACGGGTGCGACCCGCGCACGGTGGCCGCGAAGAGCGGATGGGCGGTGAGCTGGTCGTGCATCTGCTGGACGACGGCCCGTTCGACCGGCCGGTCGGCGGCGAGGTCGGGCAGGCGCAGCGTTTTCAGGTCCAGCTCGGCGTAGGTGGCGAGATCGGTGCCGAGGCGGCGACCGACGGCGGCGATGGTCGCGTCGACGAGGGGCCGGCCGCGCATGGCTCCGAACTCGGCGGCGACGGCGCGTACCCACGCCCGGTCGTCATTCTGGTGAACGCTCACGGCGCGGACGATAGGAACTGTCGGGCTTGCGGCCGGTCGCGGATTGGACAGCGGTCGGCATTGCGTCACAAGATCCCGCGCTAGGTTTGGGACCATGCCGAAAGCGATCTGGAACGACCTGGTCATCGCCGAATCCGCCGACACCGTCGTGGTCGAGGGCAACCACTACTTCCCGCGTACGGCCCTGCGGGACGACCTGATCAAGGACTCCGCCACGCACACGGTGTGCCCGTGGAAGGGCACGGCTTCCTACTACACGCTGGAGCACGACGGCCTGACGAGCCGCGACGCGGTCTGGTACTACCCCGACCCGCTGCCGGAGGCGGAGATGGTCCGTGACCGGGTGGCCTTCTGGAAGGACGTCAAGGTCGTCGACTAGGGCGCGAGCGCCTGCTCGATGGTGAGATCCCGGCCGGCGCCCGTCAGCGCCGCGAACTCCGCGGCGGGAAGCACGGCCGTGAGGTGCGCGACGTTTCGACGCTCCAGTTCGGACACTGAGGGCCATGGGGTGAGGCCGACCGTGTGGCGTCTCCCGGCGGCCGCGCCCACCAGGCGAGCGGCGAGGTGGTGGTCGCCGTCCTGCAGGGCGAGTGCGCTGCGCGCGCCGATGCACCGGGTCAGGCCGTCGAGATGGTCGATTTCGCGGTACGTGGCGACCGCGGCGGCCAGGTCGGTTCGGGCCGAGTCGGGATCTGCGCGGAGCAGGGCGTCCATCGCCAGGCCGTAGTGCGCCTCGGCGCGCAGGTTCTCGTCGTCGAGCGCGCGGGCGATCTCCAAGGTCTCCCGGTGGCGTTCCTCGGCCTGGGTCAGGTGGCCGTCGATCGCGAGCGACAGGCCGTAGTGGGACAGCACGTAGCCGGGCACCAACGGGTCGTCGGCGTCGGCCGCCACCGCCAGCGCCTCCCCGAAATCCTCGTCGGCGCTGTGCGGCAGCGCGATCGCCCTGGCCGTGAGCAGCAGGGCGATCCGGGTCGGCGACTCGACCCGGCGGGCAGCCGGCAGCATCTCGTCGATCAGCCCGCCCATCTGGGTGAACTCACCGTCGTTGAGCAGCCTGCTCGCGGTCAGCCACCGCATCGCCAACCGGTCGCGCTCGGTCCGGAGCCGGTCGCGCGGCAGCGCCGCGATCCGCTGCCACAGCTCGGACGTCTGCCGGAGGTGGCCCCGGGCGACCATCCAGACCCAGACGTCGCTGAGTGCGCGTACCAGCGGACCGGGGTCCAGCCCCGTCTTGCCGACCCGGTCGATCACGACCTGGAGGTTGGGCTGTTCGCTGTCGAGGCGACGGAGCACCAGTTCCGCCGAGCCGAGACGGGTGTCGGCGGCCCGGAGCACGTCCAGGAGATGCTGGTGCAGCCGGTCGAGGGCGCCGTCGGCCGGATCCCGCCGCGCGGCGGCGTACCGCCGAATGGGTTCGAGCAGGGCGAATGCCCGCTGCCCGTCGGGGCGCTCGGCCGGGCCGACCATGCTGCTGTCCAGGAGGCGGGCAAGGTCGTCGACCACCGCGGCTTCCTCGCCGCCGGCGACGGCCGCAGCTCCGTCCACAGTGAACGGTGCCGCGAACACCGACAGCCGGTCGAGCAGGCGCCGTGCGGAGGCCGGCAGGAGGTCGTAGCTCCAGGAGATCGTGCTGTTCAGCGTTTTCTGCCTGTCCGGCAGGTCGACCAGGGCGCTGGGTCGTTCGAGGCGCTCGTAGAGCTGGGCGAGCATCTGTTCGGGGGTCAGCAGTCGCATCCACGCAGCCGCCAGTTCGAGCGCGAGTGGCAGGCCGCCGAGCCGGCGACAGAGCTCGGCCAGCGCGGGCGCGTTCGCGTCGGTGAGCGCGAACCCAGGTTCGGCGTCACCGACGCGGTCGACCAGGAGCCGCAGGGCCGGCGCCCTTGCGACGTCGGCGATGTCGGCCCCGGCCGGCGGCACCGCCAATGCGTCGACCCGGATCTCGCGCTCGCCGCGTAGCCGCAACGCCACCCGGCTGGTCACCAGGAGGTGCAGCCGCGGGGCCCGGCGCAGCATTTCGGCCACCGTCGGGGCGGCGTCGAGAACCTGTTCGAAGTTGTCCAGTACGACCAGTTGGTGCCGGGCCGGAAACACCCGGTGCAACGCGTCCACTGGCCGCTCGCTGCCCTGGGCGACCACGCCGAGCGCGGAGGCGATCGCGTCGGGAACGAGCCGGGCGTCGGTGGTCGACGAGAGGTCGACGAAGGCGGCGCCGTCGCGCCAGTGTGCGGCGGTCCGCTCCATCGCCGCGGTCGCGAGCCGCGTCTTGCCGATCCCGCCGGCGCCGGTGAGCACGACGAGCCGACGGTCGTCCGCCTCGACGTCGTGGACGATCCGCTCGAGCTCGTCGTCGCGCCCGAGCAGGCTGGTGGCCGGCGCGGGAGGCGCCGCGGTTCTCGTGGCGCCCCGCTGCCCGTCGAACCGCTCCGCGAGCAGCGTCGCCAGGTCCGCGAGCACCAACTCCCGAAGCTCGTCGGCGTCGGCGAACCGCTTGTACGCCGCGTGGCCACCCATCTTGATCTTTTCGAGAAGCCGGTGCAGCGCGGGATCCCGGCCCGGTGCGGGCGACTTGACGTAGAGCAGCCGCGGCATGCCCGCGGCCCGCTCGAACTCGTCCTCGAGCCCGGAAATGGTCATGCCGGGGCCGATCCAGCCGTACCCCTCGGCGTAGATGCCGACGAAAATGTCGGAGTTGGCCAGATAGGCGCGATAGACCGCCTGCGCCGGATGCGGCCGGGCCCCGGACTCGAACATCACGGGCGCGAGCCGCAGTTGCTCGATCGCGGCGCGAGCCGCGGAGCGCTCGGCGGCCGACTCGACGAGCGTCGAGGAGACGAACACCCGCAGCCGCTGATCGGGCGTCCTGATGCCAGCGGACCACTCCGCTCCGACATCGGCCATCCAGGTTCCCGATCACATCCGGCAAAGGCATATAAAGCGCATCTATCCCCACGATACAAGCCGCCGGGTCCGGGACAGCGAAACGCGGTTGACCACTCCCAGAAGAATGGGTTGAGTCGATGCTCAACCCGGGGAGGGCTCGCCATCCGAACGAACGCCTTCTTCAGTGCGTTGGACGGTGTCGAGCGGATCCTGCTCGCCGGCGCCGGCGGTGGGTTCGACGTGTACTCCGCGCTGCCGCTCGCGTTGTCCCTCATGGCCGGCGGCAAGCGGGTGCACCTGGCCAACCTGTCGTTCACCGAGCTGCACCTGGCCGACCCCGACGTCTGGGTCGACCGGGACGTCGCCCGGATCACCCCTGCCACGGCCGGGCCCGACGACTACTTCCCCGAGCGCACCCTTGCCGTCTGGCTCGAGACCAATGGCCTGCCATCGACGGTGTACGCGTTCCCGCTGCTCGGCGTGCAGCCCTTGCGCGCGGCCTACCGCGCGCTGGTCGACCGGCTCGAAATCGACGCGGTCGTGCTGGTCGACGGTGGCACCGACATCCTCATGCGCGGCGACGAGGCCGGGCTCGGCACGCCCGCCGAGGACATGACGAGTCTCGCCGCCGTCGCCGGGCTCGACGGCGTGCATGTGCGGCTTGTGGCGTGCGTCGGCTTCGGCATCGACGCGTACCACGGTGTCAACCACACGCAGGTCCTCGAGAACATCGGCGACCTCGACGCCGCGGGCGCCTACCTCGGTGCCTTCTCGATCCCGAGCCGGTCGCCCGAGGCGGTGGCCTACCGGGCGGCCGTCGCGCACGCCCAGGCCGCGACACCGCGGCGCCCGAGCATCGTCAACGGCCAGATCGCCGCGGCCCTCGAAGGTCGGCACGGCGACGTGCGGTTCACCAGCCGCACCCGCGACTCGAACCTGTTCGTCAACCCGCTGATGGCCATGTACTTCACCTTCGACCTCGCCGGCCTCGCGGATCAGAACCGCTACCTCGACCGGCTGGAGGACACCGTCGGCATCCGCCAGGTCTGGAGCCGGATCGAAGAGTTTCGTAGCCTGGTCGATCCCCGGAAGCCGCGCGCCTTTCCGCATTGACGACCCGAGGGGCGGACGATGAGCAAGACCGTGTCGGTCGAGTACGGCGGCCGTTGGTTCTGGGCCTACGACGTGAGTCTCGGTGTCCTGCTGCTGGAGGCGATCCACGTCGCCGCGGAACCGGGGCCGTCCTGGGTCGAGGACGTGGTGGCCACGTTGCGGATCCAGGTTGAGCTCGGCGCCAACACGGTATTCCTGCTCGACGAAAAGGAGTGGGACGGGCGGCAGCGTGCCTACGTCCGCGCGATCATCGCCGAGGCCGGCCGCAGGTTTCGCCGGGCCGGGAACATCTCGGCGGCGGACGCCGCGCGACGGTACGTGCTCGACGGTGAGCCGTTCTTCCTGCGTGGACAGGAGCAGATCGACGGCGCCGTGGTGGCCGATCTGGCCGACGCGATCGAACGCCTGATCCTCGACCAGCTGCCACCGGTGCCGGCGCCCGGCCGGCACTGGTTCTTCGGTGTGGAGGACGGCCCGCGCACGCTGTGAACAGCGCCGCGGGCCGCCGCAAGCTCAGCCGCGCGTGCGGCTCGTCGCCTTGGTCGCCGCCCGCGCACGCGGTGCGGCCGCCTTCTTCGCCGGCTTCTCGTCCGCGGAAGCCGAAGCCGCGGCCGAGGCCGCCGCCTTGGTCCGGCTGTTGGTCGTCGTCTTCGTGGCCTTGGCCGCCGTCTTCGTCGCGGTCGACCTGGTGGCCGTGGCCTTGGCGTTCGCTGCCGGCTTGGCGTCCGCGGCCTTGCCGTTGGCGGCCTTGGCCGCCGCCGCCCTGCCATTGCCGGCCGGAGCCTTGCCGTTGCCGGCCCCGTTGGCCTTGGCCGCGCGGGCGATCGCCTTCTCCGACCCCTTGGGCGGCCCGGTCAGCTCCAGCGTGTGCCGCAGGAACTGGCCCGTGGCGCTCTCCGGGACCTCGGCGATCTCCTCCGGCGTGCCGGCCGCGATCAGCAGGCCGCCGCGGTGGCCGCCCGACGGGCCCATGTCGATGATCCAGTCGGCGGTCTTGATGACGTCGAGGTTGTGCTCGATGACGATCACCGTGTTGCCCTTGTCGACCAGGCTCTCCAGGACCTTGAGCAGCTTCCTTATATCTTCGAAGTGCAGGCCCGTGGTCGGCTCGTCGAGGACGTAGACCGTGCGGCCCGTCGAGCGCTTCTGCAGCTCCGAGGCCAGCTTGACCCGCTGCGCCTCGCCGCCCGACAGGGTCGGGGCCGGCTGGCCCAGGCGGACGTAGCCCAGGCCCACGTCGACCAGGGTCTTGAGGTGCCGGTGGATCGACGGGATCGCCTCGAAGAAGGTCGACGCCTCCTCGATCGGCATCTCCAGGACCTCGGAGATCGTGCGGCCCTTGTAGTGGACCTCGAGCGTCTCGCGGTTGTAGCGGGCGCCCTTGCAGACCTCGCACGGCACGTACACGTCCGGGAGGAAGTTCATCTCGATCTTGATCGTGCCGTCGCCCGCGCAGTTCTCGCAGCGACCGCCCTTGACGTTGAAGGAGAACCGGCCCGGACCGTAGCCGCGGACCTTGGCCTCGGTCGTCTCGGCGAACAGCTTGCGGATGCTGTCGAACACGCCCGTGTAGGTCGCGGGGTTGGACCGCGGCGTGCGGCCGATCGGCGACTGGTCGACGCCGACCACCTTGTCGACGTTGTCGAGGCCGGTGACCCGCAGGTGGCGGCCCGGCACCAGCCGCGCGCCGTTGACCTGGTTGGCCAGCACCGTGTAGAGGATGTCGTTGACCAGCGTCGACTTGCCCGAGCCGCTCACGCCCGTGACCGCGATGAACTGGCCCAGCGGGAACGGCACCGTCAGGTTCTTGAGGTTGTGCTCGCGGGCGCCGACCACGACCAGCTCGCGCCCGGTCGTCGCCGGCCGCCGCACCATCGGCGTCGGGATCCGCCGGCGGCCGGCCAGGTAGGCGCCGGTCACCGACTCCTCGTTTTTCAGCAGGTCGTCGAACGAACCACTGTGGACGATCTCGCCGCCGTGCTCGCCGGCGCCCGGGCCGATGTCGACGACCCAGTCGGCCGTGCGGATCGTGTCTTCGTCGTGCTCGACGACGATCAGCGTGTTGCCGAGCCGGCGCAGCCGGACCAGGGTCTCGATCAGCCGGTGGTTGTCGCGCTGGTGCAGGCCGATCGACGGCTCGTCGAGCACGTAGAGCACGCCGACCAGGCCCGAGCCGATCTGCGTGGCCAGCCGGATGCGCTGCGCCTCGCCGCCGGACAGGGTGCCCGCCGGCCGGTCGAGCGACAGGTAGTCGAGACCCACGTCGACCAGGAACCGCAGCCGGGCGTTGATCTCCTTGAGCACCCGCTCGGCGATCATCTTCTGCCGGTCGTTGAGCACCATGCCGCCGAGCAGGTCGGCGCAGTCGCCGACGGACATGCCGGTCACCTCGGCGATGTTGCGGCCGTCGATCGTGACCGCGAGCACCTCGGGCTTGAGCCGCGCACCGCCGCAGACCGAGCACGGCACGTCGCGCATGTAGCCCTCGTATTTGTCGCGCGACCACTCGGACTCGGTGTCACCGTGGCGCCGCTCGATCCACTGCACCGCGCCCTCGAAGCCGGTGTAGTAGGACCGCTCACGACCGTATTTGTTGCGGTAGCGCACGTGCACCTGGTCGTTGGACCCGTAGAGGATCGTCTTCTGTGCCCGGTTGGACAGGGCGCGCCACGGCGTGTCGAGGTCGAAGTGCTCGGCGTCGCCCAGCGCCTGCAGCAGCCGCAGGAAGTATTCGAGAGTCTGGTTGGTCGCCCACGGCTGCACCGCGCCCTCGCGCAGGGTGCGCTCGGGGTCGGGGATCACCAGCTCGGGGTCGACCTCTTTCTTGGTGCCGATGCCGGTGCACTCCGGGCAGGCGCCGTAGGGCGAGTTGAACGAGAACACCCGCGGCTCGAGGTCCTCGATCGCCAGCGGGTGGTCGTTGGGGCAGGCCAGGTGCTCGGAGAAGACCCGCTCGCGGTTTGGCGAGTCATCGGGCTCGTCGACGAACTCGAGCAGCACGACGCCGGCCGCCAGCCGCAGCGCCGTCTCGATCGAGTCGGTCATCCGCTGCTTGGCGGAACCCTTGACGGCGAGCCGGTCGACGACCACCTCGATCGTGTGCTTCTCCTGCTTCTTGAGCTTGGGCGGCTCGGTCAGCGGGTGCACGACGCCGTCGACCCGGGCCCGCGCGAAGCCCTTGGACTGCAGCTCGGCGAAGAGGTCGACGTATTCGCCCTTGCGACCGCGGACCACAGGCGCCAGCACCTGGAACCGGGTGCCCTCGGGCATCGCCAGCACGCGGTCGACGATCTGCTGCGGGCTCTGCCGGGCGATCGGCTCGCCACAGACCGGGCAGTGCGGCTCGCCGACCCGCGCGTAGAGCAGGCGGAGGTAGTCGTAGACCTCGGTGATCGTGCCGACCGTCGAGCGCGGGTTGCGCGAGGTCGACTTCTGGTCGATCGACACCGCCGGACTGAGGCCCTCGATGAAGTCCACGTCCGGCTTGTCCATCTGACCGAGGAACTGCCGCGCGTACGAGGAAAGTGACTCAACGTAACGACGCTGACCTTCCGCGAAGATCGTGTCGAATGCCAGGCTCGACTTGCCGGACCCGGAGAGCCCGGTGAACACGATCATGGCGTCGCGGGGTAGATCCAGGTTCACGTCGCGCAGGTTGTGCTCCCGCGCGCCGCGCACGATCAGTCGGTCGGCCACAGCCCAACCCACTCCTGACATGAAGGAAGACCTGCAGAATCTCTGCCGTGGCAACTCTAGCCGCGGGGTATGACAAGTTTCGGCGCCGCTGCATTCCCCCGAACAGGGGAGATCCTAGATGCCGGTGATTTCGGTCATTCCGGGTACGCGATCTGCCCCCTTTATCACGTACCGTAGGGCGTCCGGCAATCACAGTGCGCCGGGTTCGTCGGCTGGGGCGGGCCCGCGTGCTCAGGGGGAAATGTGACAGCGGACCTGACGACGCGCGTGCCGGCGGCACCCGTCGAGCCGGTTACTTTCTGTGAGCAGGTCGCCACGCTCGCCCACGAGCGTGGCACCGGGTTCGCGGTCGCCCGCTTCGCGGTCTACGACTATCGCGAGATCCGCAGCTCGCTCGGCAAACCCGCGGCCACCGAGCTGCTCGACCGGATCAGCGAACGGATCCGCGGCCGCCTCGAACCGGCCGACCTCCTGTCCGTGCTGCCCGACGGCGACATGCTGCTCCTGCTCGACAACGCGGAAGGGCTCGAAGAGCGCCTGCACGAGCTCGTCCGCGAGGGCAGCGGTTGGACCACGATGGTGTACGGGCAGCTCAGCGCCGGTGCCTCCGTCGCACTGCCGCACGACGACGCCGAGACCCTGCTGTCCCGCGCCAGCCTCGCGCTCGAGGAGGCCGGCCGCCACGCACCCGGCTCTGTCACCGTCTGCGCCACGACCATGCTGACCAGCGCCCGCCAGCGCGTCGACCTCGACGTCGACCTGCGCCGCGCCGTCGAGGCGGACCGCCTGACCGTCCACTACCAGCCGGTGGTCGCGCTGCCGGGCGGCCGGATCGTCGGCTACGAGGCGCTGGCCCGCTGGCCCGACCAGCAGCGCGGGTGGGTCTCCCCCGACTCGTTCATCCCCGCCGCCGAGCGCAGCGGTCTGATCGGCGACATCGGCCTGCGGGTGCTCCGCCGGGCACTGCGCGACAAGCGGCGTTACGGCCCCTGCCGGAGCAGCTGGATGTCGGTCAACGTCAGCGCGGTCCAGCTCGACGACCCCGGTTTCACCCGGGAGGTGCTGCGCGCCCTGGACCACTCGGGCGTCTCGCCCGACGAGCTGCGGGTCGAGGTCACCGAGTCGGCGCTGCTGGCGTCCGCGCGGTCGCGCGCCCAGCTCATCGAGCTGCGCCGGGCCGGCATACGCGTGCTCGTCGACGACTTCGGCACCGGGTTCTCGTCGCTGGCCAGCGTGCGCCGGCTGCCGATAGACGGCATCAAGATCTCCCGCGAGCTGCTGCACGACGAGGAGCCGGGGATGCCCGACCCGACGGTGGTCCGCGCGGTCCGGCTGCTCGCCGCCGGCGCGGGCGTCACCGACATCATCGCCGAGGGCGTGGAGAGCGCGCTGGAGGTGCGCACCCTCGCCGCCCTCGGCATGCCGTACGCGCAAGGCTTTCATCTCGGTCGTCCCGCACCCGCCTCCCGCGCACTGCGCTGGCCGGGCAACCTCGCGACTCCGTCGGCGAACTAGGCCGCGATGCCGTCGAGCTCGGCCACCGCGTCCGCCGGCAGCACCAAGTCGGCGGCGGCCAGGTTCTCGCGCAGGTGCGCCACTGACGACGTGCCCGGGATCAGCGCCATCGTCGGTGACCGCTGCAGCAGCCAGGCCAGCGCGACCTGCTGCGGCCTCGCGCCCAGCCGGTCGGCCACGTCACGCAGCGTGCTCGACTGCAGCGGGCTGAACCCGCCCAGCGGGAAGAACCCGACGAACGCGATCTTCTCGGCGGCGACCACGTCGACCAGTGCGTCGTCCGCGCGCTTCGCGAGGTTGTAGAGGTTCTGCACCGCCACGATCGGCGTGACCGACTGCGCCTCGCGGAGCTGGCCCACGGTCACGCCGCTGAGCCCGATGTGCCTGATCAGGCCCTGCTCGCGCAGCTCGGCCAGCGCGGTCACCTGGGCGGCGATCGGGTCGTCGCGGGTCTCCTCGACGCCGCCGACCCGCACGTTGACCAGGTCCAGCGCGTCGACGCCGAGGTTGCGCAGGTTGTCGTACATCTGAGCCTTGAGGTCCTCGGGATGCAGCGACTGGACCCAACGGCCGTCGGGCATGCGGCGTGAACCGACCTTGGTAGCGATGACCAGCTCATCCGGGTACGGCGACAGCGCCTCCCGAATCAGCCGGTTGACCACCACGGGGCCGTAGTAGTCGCTCGTGTCGATGTGGGTAACACCGCTCTCGACCGCCGCACGCAGCACGGCGATCGCCTGGTCGTGGTCGCGCGGTGGTCCGAACGCGTTCGGTCCGGCCAACTGCATGGCGCCGTATCCCATCCGGCTGATCGTCAGGCCGCCGGCGAGGTGAAGGTGTGTGGTCATGCCATCGACCGTGCACCCGCCGGCAGCGAATAGGCAGAGTCGCGCTGTTCCTGGGTGTGCGGGGACCACCCACGGTGTGCCGGATCCACCTATCGTCGGATTCGTGGAGACCAACAACGTGCTCGGCGATTTCCTGCGGGCCCACCGCGAGCGGATCACGCCGGAGGACGTGGGCCTGGGCCGGGGCGTCGGCGTGCGCCGGGTGCCGGGCCTGCGCCGCGAGGAGGTCGCCATGTTGGCGGGGATCAGCTCCGACTACTACCTGCGCCTGGAGCAGGGCCGCGACCGGCATCCGTCGGTGCAGGTGCTCGACGCCCTCGCCCGGGTGCTGCGGTTGGACGCCGACGCGACCGCGTACCTGATCGGTCTGAGCCAGCCGACCTCCCGCACGGCCGCGCGACCGACCGCGGGCTCCACGGCGATCCCGGAGAGCATCCGGCACCTGCTCGACGAGCAGACGTCGCCGGCGTTCGTGCAGACCCGCTGGCTCGACGTGATCGCCGCCAACCGGATGGCGATCGCGCTCACGCCCAACCTCTCCCCCGGCGTCAACCGGCTGCGGGCCGCGTTCCTCGATCCCGCCGAGCGCGCGTTCCACCGGGACTGGGCCGAGGCGGTCGCGCAGGCGGTGGCCGGCCTGCGCGCGGACGCGACCGGGCACGGCGACGACCCCCGACTGGCCACACTGGTCGGTGAGCTGTCCCTCAAGAGCGAGGAGTTCCGGCAGCTCTGGGCCCGGCACGACGTGCGCCGCCCGGAGGGCCGGTTCAGCCTGATGCACCACCCGGAGGTCGGCGACCTCGACCTCTACGCCGACAAGCTCATCATCGCCGGGACGGACGGGCTGGTGCTCGGCGTCTACCACGCGGAGCCCGGCAGCGAGTCGGCCCGCTCGCTCGCGTTGTTGGGTTCGCTCGCCGCTTCCGCCTGAGTTCGTCCACTCTGCCCCGACCTCGTACCCGCAGGTCGGGGCATTTCCATGTCTTGACTTCCCACATACTCAAGCGTAAACAGAAACGAAACAAAATGATGCGGAGGCAAAGCCACATGTACGCGGAGGAGCGGCAAGAGGAGATCCTGCGGCTTGCCCGTGCTCAGGGGCGGGTCGACGTGACCGCGCTGGCCGACGGCTTCCAGGTGACCGCCGAGACGATCCGCCGCGACCTGACCGTGCTCGAGCGGGCCGGTGTCCTCCGCCGGGTGCACGGTGGAGCGATCCCGGTCGAACGCATCGGCTTCGAGCCGGCGCTCGCTGCCCGCGACACGGTGCTGATCACCGAGAAGGAGCGCATCGCCAAAGCGGCCCTGGCCGAGCTGCCCGACGAGGGCGCGGTGATCCTCGACGCCGGCAGCACCACCGCGCGGCTGGCCCAGGCGCTGCCCACCGACCGCGAGCTGTCCGTCGTGGTCAACTCGCCGGTGCTCGCCACGCTGCTCGGCACCCGGGCCAACCTGACCGTGCTGCTGCTGGGCGGCCGGGTCCGCGGCAAGACCCTGGCCACCGTCGACGACTGGGCGCTGCGCCCGCTCGCCGACATGTACGTGGACGTCGCGTTCATGGGCACCAACGGCTGCTCGGTCGAGCGCGGACTGACCACACCCGACCCGGCGGAGGCGACCGTCAAACGGGCGATGATCGCGGCGGCCCGCCGGGTGGTGCTGCTGGCCGACCACACGAAGATCGGCAACGACTATCTGGCCCGGTTCGGCGACCTGACCGACCTGGACGTGCTGATCACCGACACGGGCCTCGACGCCGAACTGGCCGGCGACGTCGAAGCCACCGGCGTCCGGGTGGTCCGCGCATGATCGTCACCGTCACGCTCAACCCGAGCCTGGACCGGGCGATCGAGATCGACCACCTGGCCCGCGGCGACGTGATCCGCGCCCGCTCGGGCCGCCTCGACCCGGGTGGCAAGGGCGTCAACGTGTCCCGCGCGCTGCTCGCCAACGGAGTCGCGTCGCGCGCGGTGCTGCCCTGCGGCGGCGACGAGGGCGCCCAACTGGTCCGCCTGCTGGCGGCGGAGGGCGTCGACCTGGTCGCCGTGCCGATCGGCGGCCACACCCGCTCCAACATCACCCTCGCCGAACCCGACGGCACGGTGACCAAGGTCAACGAGCCCGGTCCGTCGCTGTCGGCGGTCGAGTTCGACGCGGTGACCGGCCAGGCCCTGGCCGCCGCGGGCACCGCGGGCTGGGTGGTGGTCTGCGGCAGCCTCCCACCGGGCGTCACCCCGGCGGCGTTCGGCCGGCTGTGCCGGCGCATCGTCGCGGCGGGGGTGCGCCTGGCGGTCGACACGAGCGGGCCGGCGTTGCGGGCGGCCGCGGAGGCGGGCGCACACCTGGTCAAACCCAACCGCGAAGAGCTGTCCGAAGTGGTTGGCCACCCGCTGCCGTCCCGGTCGGACGTGGTCGCGGCCGCGGATCGGGTACGCGCCTGGGGCGCGGGCGCGGTCCTCGCCAGCCTCGGCGCGGACGGCGCCATCCTGGTCACCGCCGACACGGTCGTCAGCGGTGCGGTGGTGGTCCCGGCACCACGCAGCTCAGTCGGCGCGGGCGACGCGCTGCTCGCGGGGTTTCTGGCCGCCCTGACCAGATCCGCGGGGACGGGCCCCGACCGAGACGCCGGCGGGGCTGGCATCTCGAGCGACACGGCCGCCGCCGCGACCGACGAAGCCGGCCCGCAACCCGTCGCGGTTGCGGACCGTGTGTCACGAACCGGCACGACCGGGGCCACCGACAGGTCCGTTCCAAGTGGGTCGGCCTCAACCAGCGACGACGTCGGCACCGACCCGACGTCCGAGGCCGGTGCGGCGGCCGCCAACGGTGACGGGCCGGCCGCGGTGCGGCGGCGGCAGCTCGTCGCGGCGCTCGCGGAAGGGCTTGCCTGGGGTGCCGCCGCCGTCAGCCTGCCGGGCTCCCGAATGCCACGTCCCGAGGACCTGCGGCGGGACGCCGTTGTGATCCATCCCGATTCCGATTTCGTCCGGTACCCGGGTTCTGCGGGGTTACCGGACCCCTCCCCTACCCCCGAAGGGAGCGTTCGGTGACAACTACCGACGAACGCGGCTACACGCCCGCGGTGCAGGGCACCGGGTTCCGTGCCACCGTGCAGCGGTTCGGCGGCAATCTGGCCGCCATGATCATGCCCAACATCGGCGCGTTCATCGCCTGGGGTCTGATCACCGCGCTGTTCATCCCGACCGGCTGGATACCGAACGAGGACTTCGGTCAGCTGGTCAACCCCATGATTTTCTTCCTGCTTCCGATTCTGATCGGCTACACCGGCGGCCGGCTCGTGCACGGGCAGCGCGGCGCCGTGGTCGGTGCCGTCGCCACCGTCGGCGTCGCGGTCGGCGCCGGCGCGGTGATGGGCACCGCGCTCGAGAACGCGTCGCCGATGTTCCTCGGCGCGATGATCATCGGTCCGGCCACCGCCTGGTTGCTCAAGCAGTTCGACACCCTGGTCGAGGATCGCATCCGGCCCGGCTTCGAGATGCTCGTCAACAACTTCTCCGCCGGCATCATCGGCGGCGGCATGGCGCTGCTGGGCGCGTGGGGCATCGGCCCGATCATGCGTACGGTCACCAACGCCGCCGGCGACGCGGTCAGCTGGCTGGTCGACCACAACCTGCTGCCGCTCGCGTCCGTGCTGGTCGAGCCGGCCAAGGTGCTGTTCCTCAACAACGCGATCAACCACGGCGTCTTCGGCCCGCTCGGTGTCGCCGAGGCGGCCGAGACCGGCAAGTCGATCCTGTTCATGATCGAGTCGAACCCTGGCCCGGGCCTCGGCCTGCTGCTCGCGTTCTTCTTCTTCGGCCCGCGCAACCTGCGTGCCACCACACCCGCCGCCATGATCATCCAGTTCCTCGGCGGCATCCACGAGATCTACTTCCCGTACGTGCTGATGAAGCCCCGCCTGATCATCGCCATGATCCTCGGCGGCGCGGCCGGCGTCGGCACCTTCATGATCACCGGTGCCGGCCTGACCGCAACACCGTCCCCCGGCAGCATCTTCGCCTACTTCGCGGTGACGCCGCGCGGCGGCTACGTACCCATGCTGCTCGGCATCGTGATCGCGGCCGGCGTGACGTTCGCCGTCGCGTCCATGCTGCTCGGCTTCGGCCGGCTCGAGCCCAAGGAGGATCCGACCGCCGTCGACGGCGACGCGGCCGCCGTCGCCCCGGATGCCGACCCGCAGCCCGGCACGCAGCCGGAACCGGCCCGCGAGCCCGCAGGCGTCGCGCCGGAGCAGCGCACCACCGCTTGACCCGCGTTAGGAACGGACCGTTCCTATGCGGAAAGCGTTAGCAACGGTCCGTTCCTTTCCCCTATCCCTCGAAGGGCGGCAACGTCATGGCCAACATCAAGGGCAGCGACATCCAGAAGGTCGTCGTCGCCTGCGACGCCGGCATGGGCAGCAGCGTCATGCTCGCCAGCCAGCTCCGGCGCCAGCTCAAGAAGCACCGGATCACCGTCGAGCACACCCCGGTCAACTCGATCCCGGCCGACGCCGACGTCGTGGTCTGCCACGCCGGCCTGGCCGAACGCGCCCGCGGCAGCGCGCCGGGCAAGGTGATCCTGCCGGTCCAGGTGTTCATCGGCGACCCGGCCGTCACGCGGCTGGTCAAGGTCGTCGAGTCCGGCGGCGAGCTCGATGGCTGAGGGGCTCGGCGCGCTGCTCGACCCGGCCGCCATCCGGCTCGCCGAGACGGCCGCCGACCGGAACGCCGCCATCCGGCGGTGCGGCGAGGTGCTGGTCGAGGTCGGCGCGGTCGCACCGGCGTACGTGGACGCCATGCTGACCCGCGAGCAGTCCATCTCCACGTACGTCGGTGAGGGTGTGGCGATCCCGCACGGCACCCTCGCCGGCAAGGAGACGGTGCTCCGGGACGCGCTGGCCGTGCTGCGCTTCCCGGACGGCGTCGACTGGGGCGGCCAGCCCGTCACCGTCTGCGTCGCGATCGCCGCCCGCGGCGACGGGCACGTCGAGGTGCTCGGCGAGCTCGCCCAGATCCTGCTCGACCCCGACCGCGCCGCGGCGTTGCGCGCGGTCACCGACAAGGACACGGTCTACGACCTGTTGACACCCATCGAGGAGACGGCATGAAGGTCGTGCGCTTCCACGCGCCCGGCGACGTACGCATCGAGGACGCACCCGAACCCACCCGCACCGGCGGCGACGTGCTGATCCGGGTGCACAACTGCTCCACCTGCGGCACCGACGTCAAGATCTTCAAGTTCGGGCACCACCACATCCGCCCGCCCCGGGTGATGGGCCACGAGATCGCCGGCGAGGTGGTCGACGGCGGCGACACCGGCTGGCAGGCCGGCGACCGGGTGCAGGTCATCGCGGCCATCCCCTGTGGACAGTGTGAAGAGTGCCGGCGGGGCCGGATGACCGTCTGCCCCAACCAGGAGTCGATGGGCTACCACTACGACGGCGGCTTCGCCGAGTTGATGCTGGTCCCCGCCAAGGTGCTCGCGGTCGACGGTCTCAACCGCATACCCGAGGGCATCGGGTACGCCGAAGCGTCGGTCGCCGAACCCCTCGCGTGTGTCCTCAACGGACAGGAGCTGGCCCGGGTCGGCGAGGGTGACGACGTGGTGGTGATGGGTGCCGGCCCGATCGGCTGCCTGCACGTGCGGCTCGCCCGCGCCCGCGGCGCCCGGCGGGTGTTCCTCGTCGACCTCAACCCGGACCGGCTGGCTCTCTCCGCCGTGCGGGTGCGGCCCGACGCCGCGATCTGCGCCGCCGACACCGACGTGGTCGACGAGGTGCGCAAGCTGACCGACGGCCGCGGCGCCGACGTGGTGATCACCGCGGCGGCGGCGAAGGCGGCGCAGGAGCAGGCGTTCGCGCTCTGCGCCCGGCAGGCCCGGATCAGCTTCTTCGGCGGGCTGCCCAAGGACGACCCGGTGATCCGGGTCGACAGCAACCTCGTGCACTACCAGGAGCTGACGATCGTCGGCGCCAACGGTTCCAGCCCGTCCCACAACAAGCGGGCGCTGGAGCTGATCGCGTCGGGTGCGGTGCCGGTCGCCGACCTGATCACCCACCGGCTGCCCGTCACGGCGGCGCTGGAAGCGTTCGACATCGTCGCGCGCGGTGCCGCCATCAAGGTCACCATCGAGCCCTAGGGGGTACCCGTCATGCCGTCCCGCACCGTGACCGTCGGGTCGCGTTCCGGGCTCCACGCCCGGCCGGCCGCCCTGTTCGTCGCCGCAGCCGGTGCCGCCGCGTTGCCGGTGAAGATCAATATCGAGGGCCGCAAGCCCGTACCGGCCAACAGCATGCTGTCGGTGCTGTCTTTGGGCGCCAAGTGCGGCACCGCGGTGACCATTTCCGCCGACGGCGACGGCGCCGACGCAGTGCTCGACGACCTGGCCGCGCTGCTGGCCCGCGACCTGGACGCCGACGAGGTCGGTTCCGATGGCTGAGCCGTTGCGGGGCATCGGGGTGTCGCCCGGGTTCGCGGCGGGTCCGGTGTGCCGGGCGGGTGTCGCGCCGCGCCTGCCCGCGCCGCGGGCGGTGTCGGACGTCCCCGCCGAGCTGTCGGGCGCCGCTTCGGCCCTGCGGGCGGTGGCCGCGGAGCTGGACCGGCGGGCTTCGGCGACATCGGACGCCACCGCCGCCGAGATCTTGCGGGCGCAGGTTCTCATGGCTGAGGATCCGGTGCTGGACGAGGCGGTGGCCGACGCGATCCGGGCGGGCTCCGACGCGCCGCACGCGATCGACGCGGCGTTCGCGGTGCACCGGCAGGCGTTCCTGGACGCCGGCGGCTACCTCGCCGAGCGGGTCGCCGACCTCGACGACCTGCGCGACCGGGCCGTAGCGGTGTCGAGCGGGCTGCCGATGCCCGGCATCCCGTCGCCCGGGCATCCGTTCGTGCTGGTGGCCACGGACCTCGCGCCCGCGGACACGGCGGGCCTCGACCCGGCGCAGGTGCTCGCGCTGGTGACGGAGGCGGGCGGTCCGACGAGCCACACGGCGATCCTGGCGCGGTCGCTGGGCATCCCGGCGGTGGTGCGCTGCGGCGGCGCGGCCGGGCTGCGGGACGGGATGGTGGTCGCGATCGACGGCGCGGCCGGTGCGGTGCGGGTGGGTGTCGACGAGGCGACGGTCCTCGACACCCGGCGGCGGGAGGAAGAGCGGCGGTCGCGGGCCGCGGCCTCGTCCGGCCCTGGCCGGACCGCCGACGGTTGGGCGGTCGAGCTGTTGGCCAACGTGGGTTCGGCTGCGGACCCGGTCGCCGGTGCGGAGGGCGTGGGTCTGTTCCGGACGGAGCTGCTCTATCTCGACCGCGAGAAGGCGCCGTCTCATGAGGAGCAGGTCGAGGCGTACGCGGCGGTGTTCGACGCCCTCGGCGGGCGCAAGGTCGTGGTGCGCACCCTGGACGCGGGCGCCGACAAGCCGCTGCCGTTCCTCGACCAGGCCGGCGAGCCGAACCCGGCGCTCGGTGTCCGCGGCGTCCGCCTGGCGCGGCGCGACCCGGCGCTGGTGGACGGCCAACTCGCCGCGATCGCGGCGGCCGCCACGCGCACCGGCGCGACGGCGTGGGTGATGGCGCCGATGATCGCGACCCCGGCGGAGGCCCGCGACTTCGTGACCCGGGCCCGGGCGGCGGGTCTGGCGTCGGCCGGGGTGATGGTCGAGATCCCCGCGGCGGCGCTGCGGGTGCGCGCGCTGCTGCGGGAGGTCGACTTCCTGTCGATCGGGACGAACGACCTGAGCCAGTACACGTTCGCCGCCGACCGCATGGCCGGTGAGCTGGCGGAGTTGCTGGACCCGTGGCAGCCGGCGCTGCTGGACCTCGTGGCGGCCTGCGGCCGCGCGGGCCGGGAGGCGGGCAAGCCGGTGGGCATCTGCGGCGAGGCGGCGGCCGACCCGGGGTTGGCGCCGGTGTTCGCGGGCTTGGGCATCAGCAGCCTGTCGATGCCGGCGCGCGCGATCCCGGCGGTCCGGGACGCACTGGCCACGCACACGAAGGCTGATTGCGAACGCCTGGCCACGGCGGTGCTCGCGGCGGAGGACCCGGCGGCGGCTCGCGCCGTGGTCGGCTGACGGCGGGGGTTACCCTGCCGTCGTGCCTCGCGACGACTTCGAGCCGGTCCACGTCGAACTGGACTGGTACGACGGAATCCGCTCGGGCATCGCCGCCGTCGACGGCGTGCCGCACTACTTCCGGAGCGAGAACTTCACGGACCTGATCGACGAGGGCGCGTACCTGGTGTGGCCTGCGGACGACGAGGTTCTGGCCCTGGAACGCGAACAATCGGCGATCTACTTCGCCGCACAGGCACGCGGCGACCGCCATCCGGGCGAAGGCGGGGTCGACGCCCGCTACGACGAGTTGGAACTCCTGCTCGAGCCGCGCCGCGAACCCCCGCCCGACGCCCGCCGGCTGTTCGCCCAGTGGCGCCACGCGCCCAACCCGCACCAACCCGACCACGGCGGCGGCTACTGGGTGCGTTGGCGCACTACCGCTTGATCGAGATCGGACACGCGCCCGAGAGGCCTCCGCGAAGTATGCGACGTCGGCCATCGGGCAGGTCGGGGTCGCGCACGTCGGCGCGTGCGGGATGATCGTGGCGCCAACGGCAGCGGTGTGCACGCGGGACTTCGGTTTCACGGTGACGCGCGGGCTGGTAGTCCGACATCCATCCCGATTCCTTTCGCGGACCGCGCCCCACTGACGGGAGCGGTTTCCAGCGCCGTCGCCGCGGCGGGTCGGGGGGATGCGGGGCCAATCACCGGTCGGCTTCCGACCAAACGCCTTCACGCCGTCGTCGGCCCCGGTGCGAGAACCCAACTGGGCGGTGGATCTGAGACCTCTGGAACATGACGCCGGCGAAGGCCCTCGAGCTGTGGCCGAAGCTACCGGCGGCGGGGATGCGGTTGGGCAGCCCCAGCAACCCGATCAACTCGGTCGGACTCTTCAACAAAGCGGACAAGCTGGTCGAGAGCCCCGCCGACCCGGCGGCAGCAGCACCCGCGCCAGCCGTCGGTGGCGTTCGGTGCGGCCGACAGGTTCGACGCCCCGGATCGCCGACCCCGCCAAACGGTGCACCCCACGCGATGCACGCCGGCAAATGATTGCTGGTAGAAGCAGCAAGGCCCTCCAAGATCAGCAGACCCACCACCGAGTGCAGCGGCCGCCCCGATTGACCGCGACGGCGGAAGCCGGGGCGGTGCGAACCTGCCGCACGCGCCCGGGCGCTGGTCGACGACGGGCCGTGCACGACCTTCTCGCGCAGAGGATGCTCGGCGGTTTGAGGGCGAGGCGACGCGGACCTGGCAGCGGAGCGAAGCGGAGCGGTGTCCGGCGGGAGCGACGGTCGTGCCCACGGCGGACCCGGGACACCGTGGGTCTTCGGGTTGGGTCTGCGGGTTAGGGCAGTTCTCGCGTGAGGACCACCCGATCCTGGCCTGGGCCGCTGTAGTCGGTGACCAGGCGGGCGGTGAAGCCGAGGCGTTCGTGGAAGCGGATCGACTCCGCGTTGGCCGGGCCGGTGATCGCCTTGAGGCGGGTGGCGCCGCGGGAGCGGGCGGCCGACGCGAACGCCGCGTGGAGGTGGCGGCCGAGGCCGGTGCCGCGGCTGCGTTCGTGGACCGCTACCGCGTGGATGTAGCCGACGTGGGCCGGTGCGATGAAGCCGAAGAGGTAACCGTCCACGTCGCCCGCCACGAAGGCCGTGTCGCCGAACTCGCGGACGAACATCGGGTGGTGCAGGTGGCGGACGTCGCGGTCGCCCCAGTAGGCGGGCAGGTCGGCCAGGATCGCGGCGAGGTCGCGCGTCGTGGCGCGGCGCAGGTCAGTCATCGAGGGTGCCGAGTCGGGTGATGTTGGCGGCCTCGTCCGGGTCCGGGCCCTCGGTGTCCAGGAAGGCCGTCAGGACCTCGACCGCTACGTCGGGGGCCAGGCGTTTCAGGCTCATCGCCAGGACGTTGGCGTCGTTCCACCTGCGGGCGCCGGCGGCGATCCAGGGGTCCCAGGCCAGGGCGGCGCGTACGCCGCTCACCTTGTTGGCGGCGATCGCCGTGCCCGTGCCGGTCCAGCAGAGCACCACGCCCAGGTCGGCCGTGCCGTCCGTGACCGCCTTGCCCACCGCGGCGCCGATGTCGGGCCATTGTTGGCCGCCGGTCACGTCGACGACCTCGATGTCCCGGTCGGCCAGCGCCTGCTGGACCGCTCGTGTGGTCTCGTTCGCGTCGTCGGCTCCGTACGCCACCCGCATACCGACCACCCTACGGGTCGAGCAGGCGAGCCCTCAGGCCGGCCAGCAGGGCGTCGTCCGCGCCGGCGCGGTCGCGGACATAGGCGTGCACCGATCCGTAGGTGGCCGCCAGCTCCTTGAGCGTCAGGCGCATCGCGTCGGCGGGGGCGCGGCCGTAGGCCGGCCAGGTGATCGGCGGGTTGGCCGGGTTGGCCTGCCAGTCGTCGACGAACTTCGGCGCGGCGGCGTCGGTCAGAACGTAGTCCGCGACGATGTCCTCCTCGCTGACGCCGACCAGCGCGAGGACGAGGGCGGCCAGCAGGCCTGTGCGGTCCTTGCCGGCCGCGCAGTGGATCACCACCGGGGTGCTGTGCGCGGCGGCGATCACGGCCAGCGCCTGGCCGATCTCGACCGGGCCGTCGGCCAGGACCTCCGCGTTGCGATCGGCGAGGAAGCGGACCGGCTCGACCTCGGGCGCGACCGTCGCCTGCCGGCACGGGCGGTGCTCGATCGACAGGTTGTAGTAGGCCAGGCCGTCGTACTCGGGCACCCGGCCGCGGCGTGCGACCTCTTCCGGGTAGCGCAGGTCGATCACCGTGCGGATGCCGAGGTTCCGGAATTTCACCCAGTCGGCGCCGGCCAGCTTGCCGAGGCCGTCGGAGCGGTAGAGCCGACCCCAGCGGGTCTGGCCGCCGTCCGATGTGGAGTACCCGCCGACGTCGCGGAAGTTGTGCAGCCGGTCGAAGGCGATGTGCCTCACTTGGACACCGAGAAGCGCAGGGAGGTACGCATGCCGACCTCGAGGACCCGCTCCTTGCGCAGGCCGAGCGCGGCCAGGTCGGCGTCGGGGTCGAACAGGCGCCGGCCGCCGCCGAGCAGCACCGGCATCAGGTCGAGCCGCAGCTCGTCGACCAGGCCGCGGGTGAGCAACTGGTGGCCGAGGTCGACGCCGCCGACGACGGTGACGTCGCGGTCGCCGGCCGCCGCCTTCGCCGCCGTGACCGCCGCCTCGACGCCGTCGGTGACGAACGTGAAGGTCAGCCGGTCCGACTCGCGCGGGTGGGTGGCCGGCGGCTGGTGGGTGACGACGAAGATCGGGACCTGGAACTCGTACGTGCCGGCGAAGCCGTCCGGGTCGCCCATCTCGAACGTCCGCCGTCCCATCACGACGGCGCCGGTCTCGTCGACCATCTCGGTCATGTAGTGGGTCGGCCGCAGCTCGGCCAGGTCCGGATAGAGGGCCGCGGCGCTGCCGTCCGCGTCCGCGACGTAGCCGTCGACCGACACGGTCATTCCGAAGATCACCCTGGCCATGGGCTCGAACCTACCAGCGGGCCGCTCGGCTCCGTACGAGGACGGATCGCGGGTACGGCCGGCGGCGTACCCGATGAGCCGTTGGCCGGCGGACGCCCGTCGGCCTCGTTCCCGCGAGGCTGAAGCAACACTTCTCAGGAGGGACGGACGTCATGACAACGGTCGCCATCGCCGCCCAGCGCCGACTCACCGACCTGCTCGCCCGGCACAGCATCGACATCCTGCGGGTCAGCCTCGGCCTGGTCTTCCTCGGCTTCGGTGCGCTCAAGTTCTTCCCGGGCGCCAGCCCGGCCGAGGCGCTGGTCGCCCGGACCATCGACGCGCTCAGCTTCGGCCTGGTCACGGGCACCAACGCGGTGCTGCTCTGCGCGGTCGCCGAGTGCTTCATCGGCATCACGCTGATCACCGGCCGGCTGCTCAAGACCGGGCTCGTGGTGCTGGCCGCCTCTCTGGTCGGGATCATGTCACCGCTTCTGCTGTTCTTCACCGACCTGTTCCCCGGCACTCCGACGATCGAGGGGCAGTATGTGGCGAAGGACATCGTGCTCGCCGCCGCCGGTCTGGTCGTCGCCGCCCGTGCCCTGGGCGCCCGGCTCGTGCCGCCACCGACCCGCGCCACCGTCTAGGGTCGAGGCGAGGCGGATGGTTGGGCGCGCCGCCAGATACGAGACAAGGCCGAGAGAAAAGGACCACCCGTGCGGATCCTGTTCGTCGCAGCCCCGCTGATCGGCCACCTCTACCCGATGGTCCCGCTCGCCGAGTCGCTGCGCGCCGCCGGCCACGACGTGCTCGTCGCGACCGGCGGCGACGCCGTTGCCAGACCCCCGGCCGGGTTCCCGGTGGAGGATCTCACCGGGCCGTTCAACTTCGGCCGGATCGCCCTGGGCACCATGCTGAGCCGCCCGCGGCTCCTGGTGCGCGAGCTGGCCGGGCGCGCGGGCACCGACGCGGTGGGGCACATCTTCGCCGCGGTCAACGAGCGCTTTGTCGACGCCGCCGCGGCGCTGGTCGCGCGCTGGCAGCCGGACGTGGTCGTGCACGAGCCGCTGTGCGCCGCGGGCGCGGTCGCCG
>NZ_BONC01000087.1 GCF_016862515.1 Asanoa iriomotensis | reverse complement strand
TCCGCCGCAGCCCGGTCAGCACCTCGATACAGACCCTTGGCGTCAGCGCAGGGTGAGCTGGCGGCCGACGAGGCCCTGGCGGGAGCGGCGGGCGGCCGCGTCGAGCGGGGAGGTGTCCGCGAGCGCGTCCTGGTAGCGCTTGGCGAAGGCGGCCAGCGGCGCCTCCCACTCGGCCGCCTCCGGGTCGCGCGGGATGTCCCAGACCGGCACCAGCAGGCCGTGCGCGCGGAACATGCCGGCGAACTTGGTGCCCTCGCCGAGCAGCAGGTCGCCGCCGGCCGACAGGCGGGCCAGGGCGCCCAGCGCGGCGTCCTCGCCGTCCGGGAGCACCCAGCGGATGTGGCCGCGGTCCGGGACCCGGCACCAGTACGCGGCCTTGGCCGCGGCCAGCCGCACCGTCGGGTAGATCGAGGCGTTCGCCCGTTCGAGCGACGCCTTGACGTTGGCGTCGTCACCGGCGTCGTCGTCGAGCCAGAACTCGAAGCCGTCGTGCAGCGTGATGTCCAGCGGGCCGTCGACGATCAGATCCTGGAGCCGCGGGCCGACACCGGCGTGCGCCGGCACCGAGACCGGGCTGCCCGGGTTGGTCTGCAGCGCCCGCACCAGGGCCACCGCGAGGTCCCGGGAGACGTCGCCGGACTGCACGTGCCGCTGGAGGCCCAGGAAGATCCGGCCGTCCGGCTTGGTCATCGCCGGCCAGGCCATGGGCAGGACGGTGGCGAGGGTGACCGGGCGGTCGCCGAACTCCTTGACCAGCTCCGGCGCGAGCGTCAGCGGCGCGGACGCGGCCGGGACCAGCTCGCGCAGGGCGATCCACTCGACCTCGTCGGCGAGGCCCTCGAAGGGGCGCGCCGAGAACATGTCGGGGGTCTTCTCCCGCTTGGGGGTGCCGTCGTTCTTGATCCGGCGCTTCTTACTCATGGGGAGACAGCCTATTGCCACCCCGGCGTAGCCGGGCGGTCGCGGGGTGGCGTTTCACGCCAGGGAGTGCGAGTGCTCACCTAGCTCGGCCCAGACGCTCTGGCCGCGGTTGTCGTGCTCGACACCCCAGCGGTTCGCCAGCGCACCGACGATCTGCAGGCCTCGCCCGTCGAGCGCCTGCGGACCCGCCTGGCGCGGGTTGGGACGCAGGCGGCCGCCGCCGTCGGTCACCCGCACCTGGACCACCCCGGCCGGGGTGACGCTCCAGGCCACCCGGATGACGTCACCGGGCAGGGGCCGGGCGTGCCGGACCGCGTTGACCACGAGCTCACCGGTCACGGCGATCACGTCGGCGAGCAGCTCGTCGGGCACCGTGCCGGCCAGCTCGGTGGTCAGCCGGTGTCGCGCGGCGCGCGCGCCGCGGGCATGGTGCGGCACCACCACGTGCCAGGACCGCTCGGCCACCGCCGTCGCCACTCCCGCCTCCATGTGCCGGCCCCACGCGTCAGCCGCGGGGGAGCCGGACCTCCGCGACGGTGCCGCCGCCGTCCCGTGGACGGAGTGACACCCATCCGTTCTGTCGCTCTATGACCCTTCGTACCAGGTAAAGCCCTAAACCAGCGCCTGGGAACCGCCGCCGGTCGCCCGACTCGGCCTGCCAGAACCGGTCGAACGCGCGCTCCACATGCTCGGGACGTACCCCGATGCCTCGATCGGAAACACGGAACACCACGGTGCGCTCGTCACTGTGCGCGGTCAGCTCGATCACCGTGCCGTCGCCGCTGTACTTGTCGGCGTTGGTCACCAGCTCGGTCAGGATCGTGGTGATCGTGCTGCGGTCGCCGATCGCCTTGGGCAGGTCGACCGGGAGCCGGACCAGCAGGCGGCGGCGCAACGCGGTGGGCAGGTCGCGTTCGGCCACCCGGAGCGCCTCGACCAGGTCGAACGGCGTGGGCGGGGAGCCGGTGGTCGGGCCGCTCTGGTCGGCCGCGGAGAGCAGCCGGTCGACCAGCTTGGCCAGCTCGCCGGCGCGCTGCCCGATCACGTCGGTGGCGTGGCGGCGCTCGTACTCGGGCAGCTCGTCCCAGTGGCTGTTCAGCGTGTCGGCGTACCCCTTGATCACCGTGACCGGGGTGCGCAGCTCGTGGCTGGTCAGGGCGACGAACAGGTCACGGTCGCCGTCGCGGCGGTGCTGGTCGCTGATGTCGCGGAAGGTGACGACGATCGAGTCGACGGTGCCGGTCAGCTCGCTCGCGGTGATCTTCAGCCAGCGGCCGTCGGCGAGGCGGTGGTCGAGCGTCTGGCCGAGCACCGGGATCGGGAACGGCAGCGTCGCGTTGAGCACGTCGGCGGTGCTGAGCCCGGTGACCTCCTCGGCGGCCGGGTTCCACAGCCGCACCTTGCGGTCGTAGTCGATGATCGCCAAGCCGTCGGCGAGGGCCGCCACGACGGGGCCGTCGCCGTGCACGGGCAGGCCGACCTGGTGGCCGTACATGTGTGCCAGGTTGGTGGCGACGAACTCGATCAGCGTGTGGTGCTCGATGGTGGGCAGGTCCTCGACCTCGCGGTAGAGCGCCTGCAGGCTGCCGACCACGATGTCGCCCAGGATCGCCCGGGTGACCAGCATCGTGTGCAGGCCGTGGCCGGTCGCCTGTTCCGGGAACTGCCCCTCGATCCGGTTCAGCGAGATCACCTGGGTGCGCAACCCGGTGAGCAGCCGCTTCGTCGTCGGTGACCCCTTGTCGACCGGGCGGCCCAGCGCCCACTCGGCCGCGCCGGTCGCGGCGACGATCCGGCCGCCGGACGGCCCGAACTCCGCGAAGGTCATGCCCGCGGCACCCAGCGCCGACTGTGCGAGCCGCAGCACGACGCCGAGGATCGGCAGCCCGGCCTCACCGGAGTTGATCCGTTCGATCACCTCGGCATGGCCGGCGATGAAGGCGGCATAGTCCGGTCGCGCGGGCACGTCCCGAGTGTGCCCAACCCGACGCGTAACGAAAAGGGCCGAATCAGCGGCCGATGTGCTGGAGCACGAACGCGGGCCGGTCGGTGATGATGCCGTCGACGCCCAGGTCGACCAGGAAGTCGATCTCGTCGGCCTCGTTGGCCGTCCACACGTAGACCTTGTTGCCGGCCGCCTGCAGGGTGCGGACCAGTCTGGGCCGGGCCTTGACCAGGTGGAGGCCGGGTCCGGCGATCCGGGCGCCGAAGGGCAGGGTGCCGCGCAGCGCCGAGGGCAGCAGCTCCATCAGCAGCGCGGTCGGCAGCCCCGGAGCCAGCTCGCGCATGCGGCGCACGGCCAGCGCCGAGAACGACATCACCGTGACCGCCACCTTCTCGCTGTCCCGGGGCTGGTCCAGACCGTGCCGGCGGAGCAGTGCGGCCAGCGCGCGCTCGACGTCGCCGCCGTGGTGGGTCGGGTGCTTGGTCTCGATCAGCACCTGCAGCTCGCGGCCCGCGTCGCGGACCATGCCGAGCAGCCGGTCGAGGGTGAGCAGCCGGGCCCGGTCGGGGTCCGCCGGGACGTCGGTGCCCGTGCGGCTGGACCAGCTGCCGAACTCGAGCGTGTCCAGCTCGGCCAGCGTGTGCCGGCTGACCCGGCCCTTGCCGTTGCTGGTGCGGTCGAGCCGCCGGTCGTGCACGCAGACCAGGTGGCCGTCGCGGGTCAGCCGGACGTCGCACTCGACGCCGTCGGCGCCTTCCTCGATCGCCTTCTGGTAGGCGGGGAGCGTGTGCTCCGGCAGCACCGCGGACGAACCGCGGTGCGCGAAGATCAACGGCGACTCGCCCAACGGATCAGACCACGCGGGCGGGCTGGCCGTCTTCGCTCACCATCGGACGGCCGGCCGACTGCCAGGCCTCCATGCCGCCCTCGAGGTTGCGCACGTTGTCCCAGCCCTGCTTGCTCAGATAGGTCACGACCTGTGCCGAACGGCCACCCATCCGGCACACGACCACCACGTCGGCGTCGGTCGGCACGTCGGCCAACCGGGCCGGCACCTCCATCATCGGCACGTGGTGCGCGCCCGGGGCGTGCCCGGCCATCCACTCGTCGTCCTCGCGGACGTCCAGCAGGTAGGCGTCATCGGGGACGTCCTGCGCACTCACCCACGGCACCGGTTGCGGTCTCCACACGCACCCAGCCTAAATGGCGTTCACCCACCGGGGGTTGGCGGCTGCCCAGGCGGCGACGTCGCCCTCGCGGATGGCCTTGAACAGGCCGTCCGCGTCCGGGCCGAGGACGTTGTAGGAGATCCCGTTGATCTGGGTGCCGCCGGAGGGCAGGCGGATGCCCGACACGTTCTCGGCCCGCATGTTGCGGAGCGAGAAGACCAGGTCATTCAGGGGTACGCCGTTCGTGTCGACGGTCATCGTCGCGCCGATGGCGCGGACGGTCTGGTCGAGCTTGAGCGGGTTGGCCAGCACCGCCGGATCGGTGAGCTTCTGCGCGATGGCCTTCAGGATCTGCTGCTGGTGGCGCTGGCGGTCGTAGTCGCCGCGGGGGAGTCCGTAGCGCTGGCGGGCGTAGTCGAGCGACTCCGCGCCGTTCATCGCATAGCAGCCCACGGGGAAGACGTGACCCGTGTGGATGGAGGTGACCTGCTGGTCGACGCAGACATTGACGCCACCGAGCAGGTCGACCACGCGCTTGAAGCCGGTGAAGTTGACGATCGCGGCGCCGTCGAAACGCACGCCGGTGAGGTTCGTGACGGTCGAGGAGAGGAGCTTGGCGCCGTCGGCTCCGCCGTACTGGAAAGCGGCATTGATCTTGTCCTGGCCGCCTTTGTAACCCGTTGGCGGGTACGCCGGGATGGTGACCCGCAGGTCGCGCGGTATCGAGATCAGGTAAGCCTTGTCGAGCCCGGCCGGTATGTTCACTATGACGATGGAATCGGCGCGATGCCCCGCACTGGGGTTCGCGTCCCGTTCGTCCGAGCCGATCAACAGGTAGTTGAGCGGCCCGTGCAGGCCACCGCTGCCGGTGCGGGCGCCCGAGTCGAGCAGGTCGGCCTTCTTGAGCGCGCTGTCGAGCCGCTCCGTCACGAGCTTGAGCCCGCCGAGGCTGAGCCCGGCCACGATGGCCAGCGCGAGGCCCACGACGATGAAGATCTTGGCCCAGCGTGGCCGCCCGGCCGGCGCACCCCCAGGTGCGCGCGGCCGCTGCTCCCCTTTGCGTCCCGAGCTGATGGCCCCTCCCGCCGCCTCGCCGTAGCGTCAGCTTAAGTCGGATATGTCGGGCCAGGGCCAGCCTTGTCGTTCGTCCGGATAGGTGCTGGTGTTACTTCTTGTTGGTCGCCACCCAGTCGGCCATCTTGTCCTCGGTCATCGCTTTGTACATCGCCAGCGCCTTGGTCCGGTCGGAGACGACCACCGATTCGCCGCCGATGGTCTGGCTGCCGCTGTAGGGGCTGGTCAGGAACTGCAGGTTCTCGCCGCGCAGGTTGCGGAACTGCAGCGCCATGTCGACCAACGAGAACTTCTCGTCGACGGTGACGGCGTTGGTGACCGCCTTGAGGAAGCTGTTGAGCTTGCCGGGGTTGGTCAGCGTGCCCGTGCTCGCCGCCTTGTCCATCAGCGCCCGCAGGAACTCCTGCTGGTGCCGCATCCGGGCGAAGTCGCCGTCGGGGAACTGCTTGCGCTGGCGGACCCAGTCGAGCGCCTCGTCGCCGTTCATGTGGTTGAGGCCCTTCTTGAACGTCCGGTACGGCTTGTGTATCGACTTGATGGTCCGCTCCACCTTGAGGTCGACACCCCCGAGCGCGTCGGTGACCTCCTTGAAGCCGGCGAAGTCGATCGCCATGACGTGGTCCATCCGGACGTCGGTGAAGCATTCGACGGTACGCACGGCCAACGGCAGACCGCCGAACGCGAACGCGGCGTTGACCTTGTGCCGCTCGGAGTCGGAGCACTGCGCCTTGGCCGACTTCGGCACCGGCACGTAGAGGTCGCGGGGGATCGAGACGAGGTACGCCTTGTCCTGCGAGGCCGGGATGTGCATCACGATGATCGTGTCGGCCCGCCACTGGCCCGCCTTGTCGAGCGCGGCGTCCGGGTCCCGGGAGTCCGTGCCGACCATCAGGATGTTGAGGGCGCCGGTGGTGGTCTTCGCCGGCCGGCCGTCGGTGAGCTCCGAGAACGGGTCGGTGCGGCCGATGTTGCCGTTGAGTGCCCGCACGTAGATCCACGTGCCGCCGGCGCCGAGCAGGCCGAGCACCACCAGGCCGGCGACCGCGACCAGAGCGATCCGGCCCCACTTGGGCTGCGGCCCCTTCCGGTACGGCGCGCCCGGGCGACGCGGCCCGCGCGGACCGCCGGGGCCACCGGGCCCGCCGGCGACGCGGGGACGGGTCTCGGTGCGCGCTCCTGGCACGACAGCCCGGCCGCTGATGCGGGTGCCGCTCGGCGCGCCCGACACCGGGGTGCTGGCCCCGCGGCCGGGCACCGAGGCGCGGCCGTAGGTGCCGCCGGACGATGACGTGGTCGCAGACATGTCACCCAGAGTACGAAGCAAACCTAGGCGCGGCTCACAACCAACGCCGGCACGGCACGAACTTAGTACCTAAAAAATTCGCGTTGACCTGGGCGTTTGGTTAAACGGCGCGGCGCTGGAAGTCGTCGATGGTGCGGCGGAGGCCGTCCTCAGGAGACACCGTCGGTGCGAAGCCGAGCTTGGTGCGCGCCAGCGTCAGATCGGGCCGGCGCATCTCGGGGTCGTCCGCGCCGCGGGTCGTGAAGGTCACCGTGGACGCACTGCCAGTCAGCCGCACGATCGTCTCGGCCAGCTCGCGCATCGACATCTCGTGCTCGGTGCCGCAGTTGATCGGGCCGACCTCGGTGGAGTCGAGCAGCAGCAGAATGCCGCGGACCAGGTCGTCGACGTAGCAGATGGACCGGGTCTGCGCACCGTTGCCGTGCACGGTGATCGGCTCGCCGCGCAGCGCCTGCGAGATGAACGTCGGGATCGCCCGGCCGTCGTCGGGCCGCATGCGCGGGCCGTAGGTGTTGAAGATCCGCACGATCGCCGCGTCGAGCCCGCGGTAGCGGTGGTAGGCCATGGTGGACGCTTCGGAGAAGCGCTTGGCCTCGTCGTAGACGCTGCGGATGCCGATCGGGTTGACGTTGCCCCAGTAGGTCTCGACCTGCGGGTGCACCAGCGGGTCGCCGTAGGCCTCGGACGTGGACGCCATCAGGAACCGGGCACCGTCGGTGACCGCGCGGTCGAGCAGGTGGAGCGTGGCGATCGAACCGACTCGGAGGATCTCGATCGGCAGGGTGGTGAAGTCCTTGGGGCTCGCGGGCGACGCCATGTGCAGGATCGCGTCGAACCGGCCGGCCATCGACGGGTGGTGGGTCGGCAACCCGTCGGCGATGTCGGCCTCGACCAGCGTGAACAGGGGGTTGTCGACCAGATGGGCGACGTTTTCCTTGGATCCGGTCACGAAGTTGTCGACGGCCACGACGGTGCACCCACGGGCGATCAGCACATCGATCAGGTGGGACGGGACGAAACCGGCACCCCCCGTCACGAGGATGCGATGACCAGCTCCGAAGCGTTGGGCAACCACCATGAGGCCAGACTACCGATCGACCGGATGTCCGACAGGCCCCGGGTTGCCCAAGGGCCCCGGCGGTGTGCCGCCGCCGGGGCCCGCGTGACCGACTCGCCGGAGGCTAGTGTGCGCCCGAGCCGGTCAGGGAACGGACTTCGAGCTCCGCGTACTTGGCGTCGTCGCGCTCCTTGGACAGGACCGTGCCGAGCCAGCCGCAGAAGAAGCCGAACGGGATCGAGATCAGACCCGGGTTGGACAGCGGGAACCACTGCCAGTCCGACTTCGAGAACATCGCGGTGGCGGAGCCCGAGACGACCGGCGAGAAGAACACCAGCACCACTGCTGAGATCAGACCACCGTAGATCGCCCAAACCGCACCGGACGTGTTGAACCGCTTCCAGAACAGGCTGTACAGGATCGCCGGCAGGTTGCCGGAGGCGGCGACCGCGAACGCCAGCGCGACCAGGAACGCCACGTTGAGGTTCTGCGCGAAGATCGACAGCAGGATCGCGACCGCGCCGATCACCAGGGCGGAGATCCGGGCGACGTTCACCTCCTGGCGCTCCGAGGCCTGGCCGTCCTTGATCACGTTGGCGTAGAAGTCGTGCGCGAGGCTCGACGACGACGCCAGCGTGAGGCCGGCGACCACGGCGAGGATCGTCGCGAACGCCACCGCCGCGATGATCGCCAGCAGGGTCGCGCTGCCGACCTCGCCGCCCAGGAACCGCCGCCCGAGTTCGGCGGCCAACTGTGGTGCGGCCGTATTGCCCGCCCGGTCCTGTGCGGTGATCGCCTGACTGCCGACCAGCGCCGCGGCACCGAAGCCCAGGGCCAGCGTGAACAGGTAGAACGTGCCGATGATGCCGATCGCCCAGAGCACGCTCTTACGGGCCGCCCGCGCGGTCGGCACCGTGTAGAAGCGGATCAGGATGTGCGGCAGGCCGGCGGTGCCGAGCACCAGCGCGATGCCGAGCGACAGCAGGTCCATCTTGTTGTAGAACGTCTGCGTCGCGTTGCCGGCCACTTCGACGCCGTAGCGCAACCCGGGTTCGAGGAACGCCTCGCCCTTGCCGGACGACTGCGCCGCGTCACCGAGCAGCGACGAGAGGTTGAACTTGAAGACCGCGAGCACCAGGATCGTCATCAGCAGCGCGCCGGTCATCAGCAGGAACGCCTTGACGATCTGGACGTACGTGGTGCCCTTCATGCCGCCGACCGTCACGTAGATGATCATCAGCGCGCCGACCAGCACGATCGTGGCGATCTTGGCCGCGTTCGCGTCCATGCCCATGAAGGTCGAGCCGGGCTTGATGCCGAGCAGCAGCGCGACCAGCGCACCGGCGCCCACCATCTGGGCCAGCAGGTAGAAGATCGACACGGTGATGGTGGAGACCGCCGCCGCGGTGCGGACCGGCTTCTGCCGCATCCGGAACGCGAGCACGTCCGCCATCGTGTAGCGGCCGGAGTTCCGCAGCAGCTCGGCGACCAGCAGCAGCGCGACGAGCCACGCGACCAGGAAGCCGATCGAGTAGAGGAACCCGTCGTAGCCGTTGAGGGCGATGATGCCGGCGATGCCGAGGAACGACGCCGCCGACATGTAGTCGCCACCGATCGCCATGCCGTTCTGGAAGCCCGAGAACGAGCGGCCGCCGGCGTAGAAGTCGGTCGCGGTCTTGGTCTGCCGGCTGGCCCACACGGTGATCGCCAGCGTGAAGGCCACGAAGACCAGGAACAGGATGATCGTGAGTGTACGGGCGGTGCTCCCGCCCGTGGCCGCCTCAGCCGCGAGGACCCTCATCAGGCGACACCTCCCCCAACTCCGCGTGGATCTCGTCGGCGAGCGGGTCGACCTTCTGGCTCGCGTAGCGCGCGTAGAGCCACGCGATCAGGAAGGTCGAGACGAACTGGAGCAACCCGAAGATCAGCGCCACGTTGATGTGGCTGCCGCCGATCCGGATGCTCATGAAGTCGCGCGCGTACGCCGAAAGGATCACGTAAAGCGCGTACCAGACGAAGAACGCCACGGTCATCGGGAACACGAAGCCGCGGAACGACTTGCGTAGTTTGCCGAACTCCGGGGAACGCTGCATGGCCAGATACCGATCCTCGGGGGTCTCCGTGGGAGCGGTGTCTCTCGCCTCCGTACTCATGTGTCACCACCTTCGCCAGGGGCGTCGGGACAGGGCTGAATGCCGCACGGTAGGAACGGCACGGTGAACCCCGGAACCCCCAGCGCGGCGGTCGCAGCCACCTGCGCCGAACGGACGGATGGCTGCGCCGAGTGACCCGCGTCACGCCGTTGAACGGCGCCGATGTCTCGCCGCTAGCAACTGGTGGTGCCGGCGCAGAGCCGCTGCGCGGCGGCTTGGGCGATGTCTCGCAACGCGCCGAGGTCGGCGCCGCTCCAGGTCGAAATCTGGGTAACCAACGGTCCCTGCCTGACGAACAGGAGGAAGTCGGATCCTCCCGCGTCGCTCTCGCTTCGGATGAGGACGGCGTCCGCACCGGCGAAGTCGGTGTCGACGACGGTGAACCGTATTCCCCCGCAGTCGCCGCTGATTCGATCGGGGAGACCGTCGATCCAGTCTCGAGCGGCTGCCGGCGTCGGCATCCGGCTAACGCGCTGGAGCACACTCCCCTCGCTGTCGTGCGCGAACGCCGCATTGCGCTTGGGGCCGTCGCCCGGCTCGGGGTCCGGCAACCGCCGGTCGCGGCATTGCGACGCGATGAAGGCGAGCGTCCAGTCGCCGCCCAAGAAGTCGCCACCGCCCCTGTACTCGAAGCCCGCCGGCAGGTCGCTCGCGCGGAGCATCGCGGCCCTCGGCACGGTGGTCGGTTCGACCGGCTTCTCGGTCGTCGGTTTGGCGCCGGGCGTGGTCGGGGGTGGCGTCGTCGACGGCGGCGTCGGACGGGCGGGTGTCGTCGGTGCGGTGGTCACCACCGGCGGGCGCGGGGTCCGGTCGAACGCCCCGGCCGCGAACGCGACCGAAGGCACGCCGACCCCGAGGGCGGCCACCACGCAGCCGGCCGCCAGGCGTCCCCGCCGGCGCTGCCGAAACGACTGCCGGGCGGCGCCGGCCCCGGCCGGGACGGTCAGTGGCGGGCCGGACCGGAAGCGGTCGAACATGTCGTCGAGGTGCTGCTCATCCACGGCGACCCTCCTCGTCGGTCAGCAGGGTGGCCAGAGCGGCCCGGCCACGATGCAGCCACGCCTTGACCGTGCCTTCGGGTACGCCTTCCTCCGTGGCGATGGCGGCGATCGACAGGTCGGCGATGTGGAAGAGGACGATCGCTCGCCGCTGCTTCTCCGGCAGCGTCCTGAGCGCGCGGGCCAGCGCGACCCGGTCCGGGCTAGGCGGGTCCACGGCCTCTTCGCGGTGGTGGCGGGCATGCGCGCGGGCCGCCTGGACCCGGCGCCACCGGTTGGCGGCCACGTTCAGCGCCACCCGGCGCACCCAGGCCGCCGGCTCGTCGTAGGTGACCAGCCGGTCCCAGCGCGGCCACGCCCGGGTGAACGCCTCCTGCACCGCGTCCTGTGCGGCCGACACGTCTGCCGTGTACGCGTACAACTGGATCATGAGGCGGTTGAAGTGCGCCGCGTAGAACGAGTCGAACGTGTCCGCGCCACTGTCGGGTTTGGACACCCGTAACGCTTCCATAGGCTGCCTCCCCGTTTCTGGAGAGGACACAGCTGACCTCCGGCGCCGGTTGCGTCAGCCGGCCAGATATCGACCGCGGTAGTGGATCAGCGGTGGCACCTCGCCGAGGACCTCCACCCGCTCGATGGTGGCCTCGACCAGCAAGCCCCAGCCGAGCTCGCGGGCGCCGTCGAGGCGGCAGCCGACCCAGGCGCCCGCGTCGGCCGGCACCGGGCCGAACGGCGTCTCCGTCCACGAACCGGTCTGGAACAACCCGCCGGGTGCGGGCATCAGGCCGGCGAAGCGGTCGGCGAGTTGGCGGTGGTCGGGGCCCAGCGGCGCGACGGCGAACCGGCCCGCCGCGGACAGCGCGGTCCACAGGTCCGACTCGTCGTCGACGACGCCGAGCAGTCGGCCCGGGTCGCCGTCGACGACCAGCGTGGACGAGACCGTGAGTCCCGCCGGCCCCGGCGCCGTCCAGAGCGTCACCGGCGAGGCCAGGCGGCCGCGGAACCGGCGGATCGGCGAGCGGGAGCCCTCCGGGGTGGCGAACGGGTCGGTGCCGTGGATGTGCGCGCCGGGCTCGATCGGGTTCACCCGTCGACCCTAGCGACGGGGGGTGATGGTGAGGAGCAGCTCCGGCATCCGCCGCTCGAGCACGTCGCCGACGATCACGCTGCCCAGCCGGGCGGCGCCCAGGCCGTAGAGCAGGCCGAACGGCAGGGCGAGCCAGAGCCAGACGTCGCCGGCGAACAGCGCGCCGAGCAGCAGCGGCACCGCGACCACCACGGTGACCAGCATCGCGAGCAGGCTCAGCAGGCCGCGGGCCACGCCCGCGCCGGTGTTGAGGGCGAACGGGTTGGCGGTCTCCGGCAGGGCGTAGGCGCCGACCACCGACAGCATCGAGTTGACCGCCAGCCCGCAGCCGAACGTGCCGACCAGCGTGCCGAGCGCGAGCGGGATCCAACCCGGCTCGCCGACCAGCACACCGATGATCACCGCGATCAGCACGACGAGCGGGAGCACGTAGACCGCGAACGCGGTGGCCCGGGCGGCGATCTGGACGCGACCCGGCACCCCGGCGATGATGTCGGCGGCGTACGCGGTGCCGTCGAAGCCGAACTGGTTGGCCAGCGTCACCGCCGCGAGCGTGCCGACGAAGATCATCGAGAGCGAGAACGTGAGCGGCGACGTGGTCACGTCCCGGGTCGGCTCCTCGCTCCAGATGGCCTCGCTGAAGTTCACCATCGCCGACACGAACAGGGCGGCCACCGCGAACGAGATCAGGTTGGCCCGCCGGCGGGCGTCCCGCCACCAGTAGCGCACCTCGCGGGCGAGGACCGCACCGAACGGGTCCCGCCGCGCCCAGCGCAGGACCCGCGGGAACAGCTGGTCGACGGGGGCGCCGGCGGCGGTCACCCGGGCGGCCCGGCCGGTGCTGGCCGCGCCGACCATCGCGGACTCGAGCGTGTGCGACCACCACCAGAGCAGCACGACGATCGTCAGGGCGGTGATCGCGAGCTTCGCCGGCGCCGCCCACCAGTCGCCGGCCGCGGCGTCGAAGCCCGCCGTGTACGGCGCACCGAACGGCGTCCACCCGACGATGTCGGCCGCCGGCAGGAACCGCCGCCAGTCGGTGTCGGCGCTGGCCCGGTTGATCGCGATCTGCAGCGGACCGACCATCGCCGCGGTCACGGCGAGCAGCACGGCGGCCAGGTCCCGGGTGCGCCGCGACCGCAGCAGCGTGGCGAACGCGCTGGTCACCGCCCGGCTGACCGCGACGCAGAAGATCAGGCCGAGCAGCACGCCGACGGCCTGCACCAGCGCGGCGCCGAGGCCGCCGAGCGCGCCCGCGGAAATCACCAGCCCGGCGGTCGCGAGCAGGGTCGCCGCGGCGGGCACGCCGATCAGCGCCGCGGTCAGCAACCCGGTCACCAGCGTGCGGCGACGCACCGGCAGCAGCGCGAAGCGGGCCGGGTCGAGGGTCTCGTCGACGCCGAAGAACACCAGCGGCACGAGCGTCCAGGACACCGCGATCACGCCGCCGCCGAGTGCGGCCACGAGGTACGCGGCCTGCGCGTTGCCGGTGAAACCGGGCACCGCGGCGAGGGCGAAAGCGGCGAGCGCGTAGAACAGCCCGAGCAGCACGCCGCCGACGAACAGCAACACCCGCCGCGGCTGGCCGCGGAAGCCGTTGCCCATGATGCGGAGCTTGAGCCGGACGAAATGGCGAGGGGTGACCGGACGGGTCGCCGTCTCGACGGCGGCGGTCAGAGCCACGCCAGCTCCTGCCCGGTCGCCGTGCGCCCGCCGACCACCTCGACGAAGACGTCTTCGAGCGAGCGCTCGCCGGACACCTCGGCCAGCGTGCCGACCCGCTTGATGACGCCGTCGCTGAGGATCGCCACGTGCGTGCAGAGGCGCTCGACCACCGCCATCACGTGGCTGGAGAAGATGACCGTGCCGCCGCCGGCCACGTACCGCTGGAGGATGTCGCGGATCAGCGCGGCCGCGACCGGGTCGACGGCCTCGAACGGCTCGTCGAGCACGAGCAGCCGCGGCGCGTGCAGCAGCGCGCAGGCCAGCCCGATCTTCTTCTTCATGCCGGCGGAGTAGTCGACGACGAGCGTACGGCCGGCGTCGGCGAGGGCGAGCACGTCGAGCAACTCCCGGGCGCGCTGGTCGACGACCGCGGGGTCCATCCCGCGCAGCAGGCCGTGGTAGGCGAGCAACTCGGCGCCGCTGAGCCGGTCGAAGAGCCGCACGCCGTCGGGCAGCACGCCGAAGAGCCGCTTCGCCGCCACCGGGTCGGTCCAGACCTCGTTGCCGAGCACCCACGCCCGGCCGTGGTCGGGGCGCAGCAGGCCGACCGCCATGGACAGGGTCGTCGTCTTGCCGGCGCCGTTGGGGCCGAGCAGCCCGTAGAACGAGCCCGCCGGCACGTCGAGGTCCACGCCGCCGACCGCGACCTTGCCGTCGAAGCTCTTCGCCAATCCCCGCAACACGAGGGCGAACCGATCGTCCTTCACCGTCGTCACCCCTTGACGGTATCGGTCGGGTTCACCGACGCGCGGGACCGGCGACCACGCTTTCCGGCGCGTGCAGGCGCAGCATCACCGCGCCGACGTCGGCCGGGACCCGACTGCGGCTGGCCAGCGAGACCGCCACCATCACCGCGAACGCCAGCGGCACGGTCCACGCGGCCGGCTGGCTGACCAGCGCGGCCGGCCAGCCCGACAGCGGCGGTCCGAGCACGGTGAGCAGCACGGCGCCGCCGGCACCGCCACCGCCGGCGAGCACGCCGGCCGCGGCACCGCGCGCGGTCAGCCCGCGCCACCAGATGCCCAGCACCAGCAGTGGGCAGAAGCTGGACGCGGCGACCGCGAACGCCAGCCCGACCACCTGCGACACGTCGAGGGTCTCGATGGTCAGCGACAGCACGATCGGCGCGACCCCGGCGACGACGGTGGCCAGCCGGAAGTCCCGCACCGACCCGCGGCCGATGACGTCGGTGGAGATCACTCCGGCGACGCTCGTGAGCAGGCCCGACGAGCTGGACAGGAACGCGGCGAAGGCGCCGGCCGCGACCAGCGCGGCGAGCAGTTGGCCGGTCAGGCCGCCGCCGAGTGCGGCACCGGGCAGCAGCACGACGACGGCGTCGGTGCGGCCGGTCATCAGGAGCTGAGGTGTGTAGACCCGGCCGAGCACGCCGTACAACGTCGGCAGCAGGTAGAAGAGCCCGACCAGGGCGAGCACCACGAGCGTCGTACGTCTGGCGGCGTTGCCGTCGGGGTTGGTGTAGAAGCGCACGAGCACGTGCGGGAGGCCCATCGTGCCCAGGAACGTGGCGAGAATCAGCGAGTAGGTGGCGAACATGCCCTTCTCGCTGTCGCCAGGCAGCAGCCAGTCGGGCCCGCGGGTGTCGTCGACCGTGGACACGTCCGGCACGGGCTCGCCGGCCGCGAAGTCGAGCCGCTCGCCGGGCCGCACCACCACCGTGGCACCGTCCGGGTAGGTCAGCGTGGCGTCGTGCTCGATCACCACGCTGGTGGCCGAGTGGAACACCGGCCCGCCCGGTGCGGCCACCGCCGGCCGGCCGTCGGCCTGCCACTGCAGGAGCAGGAAGATCGCGGGCACGAGCAGCGCGGTCAGCTTCAGCCAATATTGAAATGCCTGCACGAAGGTGATCGCCCGCATGCCGCCGAGCGCGACGTTGATGGTGACGACGGCGCCGACGAGCAGGGCACCCAGCGCGTACGGCTGCCCGGTCACCGTGGTCAGCGTCAGCCCGGCGCCCTGCAGCTGTGGCACGAGGTAGAGCCAGCCGATGAACACCACGAACGCCGTGGCCAGCCGGCGCAGGCGGCGCGAGCCGAGCCGCAGCTCGCAGAAGTCGGGCAGGGTGAACGCGCCCGAGCGGCGCAGGGGAGCGGCGACGAACAGCAGCAGGGCGAGGTAGCCGGCGGCGAAGCCGACCGGGTACCAGAGCACGTCGACGCCGTACTTGAGGATCAGCCCGGCGATGCCGAGGAACGACGCCGCGGAGAGGTATTCGCCGCCGATCGCGGCCGCGTTCCAGGTCGGGCTGACGCTGCGGGACGCGACCAGGAAGTCGGAGGTGGTGCGGGCCAGCTTGAGGCCGTAGAAGCCGATGGCGACGGTGACGAGCGTGACCACGACGATGGCCGGCACGACGTACGGGTTGTCCACTCAGCGCTCCGGCCGGCGGACCACGGCGACGAAGTCCTGCTCGTTGCGCTCGGCGAGCCGGACGTACGCCCAGCCGACGACGACCAGGAACGGGAACGCGGCCACGCCGAGCAGCAGCCACGGCAGGTCGACGCCGGCGACCTTGGCGGTGCTGACCTCGGGCGCGACGGCGAACAGCAGCGGCAGCCCGCCGAGGCCGATCGCGACGACCAGGGACAGCCGCAGGGCGAGCGCGAGCTGCGCCCGCACCAGGCCGCGGACCAGCGCCTCGCCGACCTGGGTCTGCTCGGCCAGCTCGGCGCGGGTGCGGTCGTGGTCGTGCACCCGCGGCTGCACGTCAGCCAGCACAACCCGGGTGCGCCGCCCTTCCGCCATGCCGGCAGTGTCCCCGATCACACCCCGGCGGCGGTAGACCCCCTAGCGGCAGGTGCCGGGCTGGTCGCGGGCGAGCAGCGCGCGAGCCTGATGGCGGGCGAGGTTGGCCGAGCGCCAGTCGTCCGGGCGGTCGGCCAGGTCGGCGGCCACGCGCCGGAGCAGGCACGCGCAGTGGTCGGCGGGCAGGCGGTCGAGCGCCGGCACGGCGTCGGCGGAGAGCGTGCCGAGATAGCTCAGGTCGATCCGGCCGGTGGCGAGGTAGCGGTCGACGTTGCGGTCGGCGATGAACCGGTCCGGGTTGAGCACCGCGAGGGCCAGCAGCCCGCCCGTGGCGATGGCCAGCACGGCAGGGGGCAGCCAGGCGCCGCGCAGGCGGACGCCGGCGACCAGCACCGCCAGGAACACCGCGCCGAGGCCCAGTTCGACGGCCATGACGAGGACGCGCAGCCGGGTGTAGCCGTAGGCCTGCTCGTAGACGTTCATCCGGTACGTGGCGCTGGCCACCACCACGAGGGCGAGCAGGGCCAGCGCGCCGAGCAGCACCCGGATCGTGGCCCGGTCGGCGCGGTCGGTCCGCGGCGCCCAGCGGCCGGCGATGGCGACCACCACGAGGGTCAGGCCGGTGACCGCGAGCAGTTGCCAGAAGCCACCGCGGGCGTAGTCGGCGAACGTCGGGCCGCCGGCGCCGAGCACGTGCCGGCTGCCGCCGAACAGGACCGTGGCCTGCACCGCGACGAACGCCAGGAAGAGCAGGTCGAGCAGGGCGACGGGGATCGCCCAGTCCAGGCGCCGGAAGGCGAACCGGGTCTGCTGGTCGTGCTGGGTCATCGCCGGCGGGCCGACGAGGGTGAAGGCGGCGCCGGCGAGGAGTGCGAAGAGCACCGGGAAGAGCACCAGCGCGCGGGCGAACGCGCCGCCGTCGAGCACGGGGAGCATGCGGTCGACCAGCGCGGCGAAGACCGCGTCGGCGGAGGCGAACAGCGCACCGAAGACGAGCAGCAGGACCAGCGAGACCGCGCTGACCGCGACGACCCGGGTGGGAACGCCGGGCCGGCCGGCGAATCTCGTCCGCAGGCCGGCCCGCACCCAGGGCAGGGCGCGTGCGGCGGCCGCGAGTGGCACGACGACCGCGGCGAGGATCGTGCGGAGGTCGCGCGGGTCGAGCAGGCTCAGCGCGCCGGTGATCGCGGCGGTCAGGACGCAGAGGACGAAGAGCCAGGCGGCGGCGCGGACGCTGCCGACGCCGAGCAGGGCGAGGGTGGCGGCACCCCAGGCCGCCTGCCGCCAGGTGACCTTTCTATGCGTTACTGCCAGGGCAAGAATGCTTGCGGTGCCGGCGATCAGCCAGCCGACGCCCACGCGGTCGAGCGGCAGGGCGGCGGCGCCGACGGCCGCGGCGGCGAACAGGGCCACCAGGACCGCGGCGCCGGGCACGCGGGTCGGGCCCCGCCAGGACCAGGTCGGGGGAGGGGGCTTGCGGACGGCGAGGTCGGTGGCGGGCGCGGTCGGTGCCGTCATGCCGTCACCGCCGCGGGTGCCGGTGCGGCGGTCCGGGGCAGCGAGACCCGGACCAGGCAACCCGTGCCGGACGGTGGATCGACGATGGCGATCGCACCGCCGTGCATCTGCACCACCCACTGGGCGATCGCCAGCCCGAGCCCGGTGCCGCCGCCGACGGCGCGGTCGCCGCGGGTGAACCGGTCGAAGACCGATTCGCGCTGTGCCGGCGGGATGCCCGGCCCCTCGTCGCCGACCTCGAACACCACGTGGTCGTCGTCGAGCCGCCCGACGACCGAGACCGTGCCGCCCGGCGGGCTGTGCCGGGCCGCGTTGTCGAGCAGGTTGGCCAGCACCTGGTGCAGCCGGGCCGGGTCGGCGTGCACGGTGACCGGGCCGGCGGGCGGGCGCACCGCCAGCTTGATGTCGTGGCCCGCGCCGCTGGCGGTGACCGCGGCCTCGTCGGCGACCTCGTCGAGGAACTCGGCGACGTCGAACCGGACCCGGCGCATCGGCTGCACGCCCGCGTCGAGCCGGGACAGGTCGAGCAGCTCGGCGACCAGCCGGCCGAGCCGCTCGGTCTGGTGCAGCGCGGTGCGCAGCGTGGCGGGCTCCGGTTCGGCGACGCCGTCGACGATGTTCTCCAGGACGCCTTGCAACGCGGTGATGGGCGTACGCAGCTCGTGCGAGACGTTGGCGATCAGCTCGCGCCGTTGCCGGTCGGCCGCGGCCAGGTCGGCGGCCATCTGGTTGAACGCGTCGGCCAGCTCGCCGACCTCGTCGCGGGAGGTGGCCCGGACCCGCCGGGTGTAGTCACCGCGGCGCATCGCCCGGACGGCCGCGGTCATGTCGCGCAGGGGCGAGGTCATGCCGTGCGCCAGGATCTGCGAGGTGGCCAGGCCCACCAGGAGCGCGGTGGCCGAGGTGATGTACGGGATCCACTGGGTGGCGTACCAGAAGTAGGCCAGGCCCGCGGCGGCCGAGGCGAACAGCAGCAGGGCCAGCTTGAGCTTGATCGACCGGACCGGGTCGAGGGGTCGGGGCAGCAGGTCGAGTGTGCGGGTGAGCAGGTCCTTCACGGCCGGACCTCCAGCGCGTAGCCGACACCGTGCACGGTGCGGATCAGGTCGGCGCCGAGCTTGCGGCGCAATGCCTTGACGTGGCTGTCGACCGTGCGGGTGCCGGCGCCGTCGCCCCAGCCCCAGACCTCGGCCAGCAGCCGTTCCCGGGGCAGCACCGTGCGGGGCCGGCCGGCGAGGTGGACCAGCAGGTCGAACTCGGTCGGGGTGAGGTGCGCCTCGACGCCCGCGCGGCTGACCCGGCGCTCGGCCTGGTTGATCTCGAGATCGCCGAGCCGGATGGGCTGCGGCCCGATGGCCTGTGACCGCTCGACCCGGCGCAGCAGCGCGTGCACCCGGGCGGCCAGCTCGCGCATCGAGAACGGCTTCGTGATGTAGTCGTCGGCGCCGACCGCGAGCCCGACCAGCATGTCGTTCTCGTCGTCGCGGGCGGTGAGCATCAGCACCGGGACGGGCCGGTCGGCCTGGATGCGCCGGCAGACCTCCAGCCCGTCGAAGCCTGGCAGCATCACGTCGAGCACCACGAGGTCGGGCGGCTCGCGCCGGGCGGCCTCGACCGCCGACGGACCGTCGCCGGCGTGCCCGACCGCGAAACCTTCGGCACGCAGCCGCGCGGCGATCGAGTCGGCAATGGTCCGCTCGTCCTCAACGACCAGGATCCGGCGCTCTCTCATGCCGGGGACTGTAGTAAGCCCCTGTGCGGATCCCGGTCCGGCGATGTGAACGAACTGTGCAGATAACCCGCTATCGGTTCCAGTCCTGCTTGGCGGCGCGGACCAATTTGTCCTTCAGCTCCCGGGTGTGCCGGCGCGAGACCGGCAGCTCGGCGCCGTCGACGACCACCACGTAGCCCGAGTTGGCCAGCCGCAGCTCGGCGATCAGGCGCAGCTGCACCAGGTAGGAGCGGTGGATCCGGACGAATCCGGCGTCGGCCCAGCGGTCGGCGAGCGTCGCGAGCGGCACCCGCACCAGGTGCGAGCCGTCGGCGGTGTGCAGCCGGGCGTAGTCGCCCTGCGCCTCGACCCAGCGCACCGCCGACCGGGGGAGCATGCGGGTGGTGCCGGCGAGCTCGACCGGGATCGTCGGGTCCTCCTCGGCGCGGGCCAGCGCGGCCGGGTGGGTGGGCACGACCCGCGCGCTGACCACGCGCCGGATCGACTCGCTCAACCGCTCGGCCTGTACGGGCTTGCGGACGTAGTCGGCCACGCCCAGGTCGAACGCGTCGACCGCGCCGTCGTCGTACGCGGTGACGAAGACGATCGCCGGCGGCCGGGCGAACCGGCGCAGCACCCGGGCCAGCTCCATGCCGTCCAGGCCGGGCATCCGGATGTCGAGGAAGACCACGTCGACGTCGGCGTCGCGCAGGACGCGCAGCGCGTCGGTCGCGTCGGCCGCGGTGTGCAGCCGGGCCACCCGGGGGTCGGCGCGCAGCAGATAGGCGAGCTCGTCGAGGGCCGGGGGTTCGTCGTCGACCGCCAGCACGCGCAGGAAGCCTCGGTCGGTCACGCCGCGCCGCCCGCCGCGTGCACGCCGGGGTGGAACTTCGGTACCCGCATACTCACCCTCGTACCCGCTCCGATCCCGGTTTCCACCACCAGACCGAACTGATCGCCGAACACCGACCGCAATCGCTCGTCTACATTGGACAAGCCGACGTGCGCGCCCGCGTCGTCGACACCGGTCAGGGCCGCCTCGGCCACCCCGGCGACGAGCGACGCCGGGTCCATGCCCACGCCGTCGTCCTCGACGGTGATGTGGCACTCGGCGCCGGCGTCACGGGCCTCGATGCTCACCATACCGAGACCCGGCTTGCGCGACAGCCCGTGCCGCACGGCGTTCTCCACCAGCGGCTGCAGGCACAGGAAGGGCAGGCTGACCGGCAGCACCTCGGGCGCGATCTGCAGGCGCACCTGCAGCCGCTCGCCGAACCGGGCGCGCTCGATGGTCAGGTAGCGGTCGATCGAGTGCAGCTCCTCGGCGAGCGTGGTGAACTCCCCGTGCGCCCGGAACGAGTAGCGGGTGAACTCGGCGAACTCGAGGATCAGCTCGCGGGCGCGCTCGGGGTCGGTGCGCACGAACGAGGCGATCGCGGTCAGCGCGTTGTAGATGAAGTGCGGGCTGATCTGGGCGCGCAGCGCCCGGACCTCGGCGCGGGCCAGCCGCTCGCGGGAGGTGTCGAGCTCGGCGAGGGCGAGCTGTGCGGCGGCCCAGCGGGCGGTCTCCAGGGTCGCCTGCACCAGTCCGGGCGCCGGCTGGTCGTCGGCGACGGCCACCAGCGCGACCGGCGTCGCGCCGCGGATCGGCGCGACCACGGCGCCGCGGACGTCGCAGTCGACGCGGTCACAGGACAGCTCCGCCTGGCGGAGCACGGCCGACCGCCCGGCGGCGATCGCCCTCTTCGCGGCGGCCTGCAACTGGTGCGAGTGGTGTGCTCCCCGCCCGTCCAGCGCGAGCACCGCGCTGTCGTCAACCACCGCCAGACCCGGCGCACCGACCAGGGTCCGCAGATGCCGCGCGGCCTTGGCGGCGCTCGCGGCGGTCAGCCCGCCGCGCAACGGCTCGGCGGCCAACCCGGCCGTGTGCAGGACCTCGTAGGTCGCCCGCTGGCTCTCGGTCGCGATACCCAGCCGCGCCCGCAACCGGACGACCGCGTAGACGGCGGCGGCGAGCGCGCTGACGAGCGCCAGCACCGCCAGCGCCGTCGACAGGTCCGCACTCATGCGCGGAATCCTCGCCCGCCACCACCGATTTAGGAACCCCTCGGACGGGCGCCACGACAGCCGCGCCCAGCGCCAGGCGAAAGGAACGGTCCGTTACTAACGCTTTCCGCAGAGGAACGGTCCGTTCCTAACCTTCGCCCACCGCGGGCCTAATAAGCTCCCTTGCGCGCCAGGACGACGCCGATGGTGCGCCAGAGGATGCTCAGGTCGTAGGCGAGCGACCAGTTGTCGACGTAGTAGAGGTCGAGGCGGACCGCTTCGTCCCACGAGAGGTCCGAGCGGCCCGAGACCTGCCACAGGCCCGTGATGCCCGGGCGGACGAGCAGCCGGCGCCGGACGTCGCCGAGGAAGTCGCCGTCGTCGGCCGGCAGCGGGCGCGGGCCCACCAGTGACATCTCGCCCTTGAGCACGTTGATGAGCTGCGGCAGCTCGTCGAGCGAGCTCGCCCGCAGGAACCGGCCGAACGGGAAGACCCGCGGGTCCTGGCGGATCTTGAAGAGCATGCCGTCGGTCTCGTTCTGGTCGACCAGGGCGGCCAGGCGGTCTTCGGCGTCGACGTACATGGTGCGGAACTTCCACACCCGGAACGTGCGGCCCTCGTGGCCGACGCGCGGCTGGCGGAAGAAGACCGGGCCCTTGTCGGAGATCTTGATGCCGATCGCGACCGCCGCGAGCACCGGCAGCAGCACGACCAGGCCGACCATCGCGGCCACGCGGTCCATCATGTTCTTGGCCAGCAGCGCCGGGCCCGACAGCGTCGGCTCTTCGACGTGCAGCAGCGGGAGGCCCTCGATGGGGCGGATGTGCACGCGCGGGCCGGCGATGTCGGTCAGCTGCGGCGCCACCACCAGGTCGACGCCGCTGCCTTCGAGCTGCCAGGCCAGCCGGCGCAGCTCGCCGGGCTCCGCGCTGGCGGAGCCGCACACCGCGATGGTGTCGGCGCCGAGCTCGCGGACGAGGCCGAGCACGTCGCGGCCGGCGTAGACGGGCACCGGGGTCTCGATGCCGCGGGCGGCGGCGTAGCCGTCGGTGATGTGGATGCCGACCGGCACCAGGCCCGCGGACGGGTTGCGGGTGACGGCGGTGAAGACCTCGAGCGCCTCGGGCAGCGTGCCGATCAGGATCATCCGGTGCCCGGCCTGGCCGGCGCGGCGGCGCACGAGGTGCAGCGCCTGGCGGGCGAGGTAGCGGGCGATCAGGATCAGGAGCAAAGCGCCCAGCAGGACACTGCCGACCGTCATACGGGACAAATCGGTCTTGGTGGCAAAGACCAGGAACGACATGCTGGCCGCCACCACGAGGGAGGCGCGCACGACGCGCTTGAACTCGTCTGTGCCGAGGCCGAGGTAGCGGCGGTCGTAGGCGCCGTTGGCCCACAGCGTGAACAGCCAACTGCACGGCAGGAACACGTAGGCGATGAGCGCGAAGAGCGTCGGGCGATCCTGGAAGCCGGCCCTGGCCTTCTCGAACTCGGTGACCGCGATGTAGCTCGCGAGGACCGCCGCGGCGAAGTCGAGCACCAGCAGGATCAGGATGAACGGGCGGTGCCAGCGGGAAACGCGGCGACGGGCCCGGGCCCAGGCCGACCGCGGCACACCGTTGGGTGGCGGCGGCGGAGGCACCTGGATCTCGAAGCTGTCGACGTGGCGCACGACGCCGCCGCGGCCGTTGCTGGTCACCGGGCGCTCGAGGCTGGTCGTCACCTCACGCACGTCCTCCCGGGTAACGCGTGCCGCCCACTCGCCATACGGGCTCCGGTCGCCCACCGCATCAGTCTCCCATGTCAACGGACGTCAACCGTGGACGGAAGAAAGACATTACGCCCGGACCCGCCGGAGCGGTCGTCCCCGCGCCGTCGGTGCGGGACCGGGTCACTATACCGATAGTTGGTGGCCGTGGAAGAAGCGATATGTGCGTCGAAAAAGGTTCGTACGCAGGGCTTCCACGCGCTCACTCAGCGCACCAACCGGGACAGCCGTCGATCCGCGAGCGGCTTGCCGCCGGTCTGGCAGGTCGGACAATATTGCAGGCTGGAGTCGGCGAACGAGACCTCGCGCACAGTGTCGCCGCAGACCGGGCAGGGCAGGCCGGTGCGGGCGTGCACCTGCATCCCGGACCGCTTCTCGCCCTTGAGCTCAGCGGCCTTCTGCCCCACGGACCGACCTACGGCGTCGTTGAGGACGGTCTGGGTGGCTTCGTACAGCGTGGTCATTTGGGCGTCGGTCAGCTTGTCGCTCATCGCGAACGGCGACAGCTTGGCGGCGTGCAGGATCTCGTCGGAGTACGCGTTGCCGATGCCCGCCAGCACCGCCTGGTCCTTGAGCACGCCCTTGATCTGGCCGCGGCGGCTCTTGATAGCGGCGGCGAACGCGGCCTGGTCGCTGGTGAGCGGGTCGGGGCCGAGCTTCGCGACACCGGGCACGAGGGCCGGATCGGTCACCAGGTAGGCGGCGAGGCGTTTCTGCGTCCCGGCCTCGGTGAGGTCGAAACCGGACCCGTCATCGAGCCGCACCCGCACCGCGATGGGGCCTTTGCCGGGCTTGAGCGGCGTGGCGCTGGGGAACGCGTCGCGGTAGTGCAGCCAGCCGGCCCGGGAGAGGTGGACGACCAGATGCAGATCGCCTTCGAAGATCACATCGAGGAACTTGCCGTGCCGTCCGGCGCCGACGATCTCCTTGCCGGCGACCGTGGACGGCGGTGGGTCGTAGGTCTTCAGCGCGCTGATGGCGGAGACCTCCAGCCGCTGGACCCGGTGACCGACGGCACGGTCACGCAGGTATGCGGCGAGTGCTTCCACCTCGGGCAGTTCGGGCACGTCGACAACGGTAGCCTGACCCAACCATGAAGGTCGTCGTCGCGCACAACAGATATCGCGAGGCCCAGCCCTCGGGCGAGAACACGATCGTCGATCTGGAGATCGCACAGCTCGCCGAGGCGGGTGTCGAGGTGCTGCCGTTCCTGCGCAGCTCCGACGAGATTCCCGACATGTCGCCCGCCGCCAAGGCCCTGCTGCCGGTCTCGCCGATCTACGCGCCGAAGGCGCAGCACGACCTCGCCGACCTGATCCGGACCCATCGGCCGGACGTGCTGCACCTGCACAACCCGTATCCGCTGATCTCGCCCTGGATCGTGCGGACCGCGCACCGGTTCGGGCTGCCGGTGCTGCAGACCGTGCACAACTACCGCCAGGTGTGCGCGTCCGGGCTCTACTTCCGCGACGGCGGCATCTGCCACGACTGCCGGGGCAAGGCGCTGCCGCTGCCGGCGGTGCGGCACCGCTGCTACCGAGGCTCGGCGGCGCAGAGCGTGCTGATGGCGACCGCGTTGACCGTGCACCGGCCGACGTGGCGCTCGGTCGACGGCTACCTGGCTCTGACCGACGCGATCAAAGATCATTTGGTGGCGTACGGGATTCCGGCGGAGCGGATCACGGTCAAGCCGAACGCGATCCCCGACCCAGGGCCGCCCGCGCCGCTCGGTGACGGGTTCCTGTTCTTCTCGGGCCGGCTCTCCGAGGAGAAGGGCGTCCGGCTGCTGCTGGACGCCTGGCAGCGGCATCCCGACGGCGCCAACGGCCCGCTGCGCATCGCCGGCGACGGCGATCTGCGGCCGCTGGTCGAGTCGGTGGCGGCCGTCCGGGGTGACGTGGTGTTCCTGGGTCGGCTGGACCGGGCGGGCATCGACGCCGCGCTGCGCGGCACGGCCGTGGTGCTGGCCACCCCGACGTGGCACGACGTGCTGCCGACGGTGGTGCTGGAGGCTTTGGCCGCCGGGCGGCCGGTGCTGGGCACGGCGTTGGGCGGGGTGCCCTACGAGGTGGGCGACGCGGGCTGGACGGTCGCCGCGGATCCCGGGGCACTGGCCGACGCGCTGCCCGTGGCACGCGTCGAGGCGGCCGTGAAGGCCCCGCTGGCCCGGGCCCGCTACGAACGCACGTTCCACCCGGACGTAGTCACGAAGCGCTTGCTCGACACGTACGCAAGCCTGGTGCAAGGAACGGTCCGTTCCTAACGCTTTCGCTATAGGAACGGTCCGTTCTTAACGGCGGACCGTGCTGCGCGTTAAGAACGGTCCGTTCCTATGCGGAAAGCGTTAGGAACGGACCGTTCCTTTCGCTAGGAGCGCAGGGCCGTGCGGCCCGTGAAGGCGATGCTGGCCAGCAGGAAGCCGCCGTTGACGACCGTGAAGGCGATCAGCAGCCAGATGGTCCACTGTGGAACGAGCAGCAGCACCAGGCCCGCCAGGAAGACCACCGCGCCGTAGTCGCGGACCAGCTTGGCCAGCCGCACCGGCAGTGAGGTCGAGGTGACCATGCTGCCGGCGTTTGGGCCCGCCTGCATCACGGAGGTGACGAGGTTGACCATCCAGGTGCCGGCGAACATCGCCACGACCCAGGACGCGGTCGACGGCCGCTGGTCGACGGCCACCGCGGACAGCGCGGTGACCAACGAGATCTGCACCGCGATGTCGCACAGCACGTCGACCCGCGCGCCGGCCGGGCTGGTCCGACCGGCGACCCGGGCGAGTTGGCCGTCGGCGCAGTCCAAGGCGTAGGCGAGCTGCCAGCCGAGCAGCGCGATCAGCCCGGCCACCCAGGTCGGCACGTCGGTCGACGCGAGCGCGACGACCGCGGCCGAGGTGCCGAGGCCGACCACCAGGTTGCCGGCGGTCAGCAGGGTGGGCGCGATGCCCAGCCGGTAGGCCGCCGCGGCGAACAGCGCGCCGGCCCGCTGGCTCAACGCCTCGCTGAACAGCCCGCCGCCCCGGTTGACCCGGTAGAAATCGGTGGGTCCGGGTGTCGTGGTCTCAGCCGACAAGGTCGCGGAGTGCATCGCGGTACCCCTCCAGCCGTGCGTCGATCTCGGTGGGCGACAGGGCGAGGTGCTCGAGGATCGTGTAGCGGTCGGGCCGGGTCGCCGGTGCCTGCGCGACCGCCTGGGCGAACTGTGCGTCGGTGAGCCCGATCTCGGAGGGCGTAATGGCCAGGCCGTGCCTGCGCATCGCGGTCACCAGTTGGGCCAGCCGTTCCTGCTCGCCGCGCAGGTAGGTGCAGAACAATGCACCGAGCCCGACCTGTTCGCCGTGCGAGGCCCCGTCTGGGAACAGCGCGTCGATCGCGTGCGAGATCTCGTGGCAGCCGCCGCTGACCGGCCGGGTGGTGCCGTGCACCGCGCTGGCCAGCCCGCCCATGATCAGCGCCTCGGCGAGCGTGGTGAGGAACGCGTCGTCGGTGATCTTGCCCGGGTGGTTGACGAGGGCCTCGGCGCTCGACCGGGAGAGCGTCACGGCCAGGCCGTCGATCGGCTCGCCGCGCTCGCGGTGGGCCAACTCCCAGTCAGCGACCGCGTTGAGGTTGGACAGCGCGTCGCCGATGCCGGCCTGGGTCTGCCGGTCGGGCCCGTTCTCGACGAAGTCGAGGTCGACGATCACGGCGATGGGGATGTGCACGCCGTACGAGTTGTGCCGCCCGCCGTGGGTCAGCGACGAGGTGGGCGAGGCGATGCCGTCGTTGGCCAGACTCGTCGCCACCGTGACCATCGGGATGCCGAACCGGGTGGCGGCGTACTTGGTGGTGTCGATGGTCCGGCCGCCGCCGATGCCGATGACCGCGTCGTAGGAGCGCCCGCGCAGCCGCTCGCCCAGCTCGACGGCCGCGTCGAGGCTGCCGCCGGTGACGTGGAAGACGTCGGCGTTGCCGAGGCCGGGGCGGACCATCTCGGCGATCCGGTCGCCCTGGCCGGGGCCGACGACGACCGCGACGTCGCCGCCGGCGGAGATGCGCCGGTCGACCAGCATCGAGCCGAGTTCGGCGACGGCGCCGCGGCGGACCTCGATGGCCAGCGGCGTCGTGACGGTGCGGGCTAGTAGCGGCACGCGATCTCCCGGGCGCGGGCGAGGTCGGCGTGGTTGTCGACCTCGACCCAGGGGATGTCGCCGATGGTGGCCGCGCGGACCTCGCCGCCGCGGTCCGCGTACTCCTGGTAGCCGTCCTCGTAGTAGAGGCCGGGATCGCGGCGCCAGGTCGCCTCCAGCGCCTCGGCCAGGCCGGCGGCGGCCGACGCCTCGATCAGCGTGGCGCCGATGTATTCGCCGAACGCGTCGGCCGGGTCCATCAGCTTGGTGATCCGGGTGAGCTGCCCGTCAGCGTCGAAGGTCGTCTTCATCTCCTCGTCGGCGAGCGTCTTCACGTCGTCGACGGCGAGCAGCACCGCGGGGCCGCGGTTGGCGAGCAGCGTGCGCTCGACCGAGACGGGGTGCACGGTGTCGCCGTTGACCAGCAGCGCGCCGCCGGCGAACCGGTCGCGGGCCAGCCAGAGGGAGTACGCGTTGTTCCACTCCTCGGCGCGGTCGTTGTGCACCAGGTCGAGCCTGACGCCGTAGCGGGATTCCAGGTCGGGCTGGCGTTTCTCGACGGTCTCCGCCGCGTAGCCCACCACGACCGCGATGTCGGTCAGCCCGACCGCGGCGAGGTTGCGCAGCGCGATGTCGAGGATGGTGGTCTCGCCGTCCACCGGCACGAGGGCCTTGGGCAACGTGTCGGTGTAGGGGCGCAACCGCCGGCCAGCGCCGGCTGCGAGCACAAGGCCGATCATCCCGGCGCTTCCTCCAAGGGGTGCAGCAAGGTGTACGGAAAGAAAACTCTTCCCGACTGGAGGATAGCGGTGCGGTAGTTCTAGAGGCCGATCTGGCGTAAAAGGGCGAAACCACCCTCAACGATCTGGCGTACGAGACCGTCGTCGACGCCGTTGTTCTCGTCGAGCACGTCGATCTCGTCGCGGGTGATCCACCGGAAGCCGGTGTGCTTGCCGGCCTCGAGGCGGGGGCGGGCGAGGTCGCCGTCGACCCGGATCAGGTAGTCGGTCTCCAGGCGCTCGAGCCCGTCGTCGCCGACGTAGCGGTGCTCGCCGATGGTGCCGAGCACGATCGACACCCGCCACCCGGTCTCCTCGACGACCTCGCGGTGCAGCGCTTCCTCGAGGCTCTCGCCGGGCTCGAGATGACCGCCGACGATGTCCCAGGTGTCGGGGAAGAGTTTGCGGGTCGGCGACCGGCGCTGGATGAACACGCGCCCGTCGTCATCGACAACCACACCGGCAGCGCAGCGCAAGGGTTCGACGGACACGGACCGAATCTAGTCAGCGGTATCCATTCCGGCTAGTTTGTCGCGCTGCGTGCGCGCGCTGGCACGGCGTGCTGGATCGGGCGGCGTGACCTGCTCGAGGTGGGCCAGCACCTTGCCCGAGATCGTCGCCAGCGCGGCC
>NZ_BONC01000086.1 GCF_016862515.1 Asanoa iriomotensis | reverse complement strand
GACGGTCACCGCCCGCCGTCCGGGCCAGTTCGCGACCCACCGACCCAGCGTAGGAGAGCCCGCGTAGGTCGGCCCAGCCGTCGATCCGGCCGAACTCAACGCGGCGATACACCGCATCGGGTTGACCCAAACGCGTTGGCATCCCGCGGCCAAGGAGAGATGATGGCCAGACGCAACGCAATCGGCGACAGCGGCACCGAAGCCCTACGCGTCCTCAAACGGTTGTCTTCGCCGCCCTACACGAAGACCTCACAACCGAGCTCACCGCCACGCCTTGACAGAGGAGCTAACCACAGTCCCTGCGGCTCATTTAGTCGTACCAGGCCCAGACCGCGTGGGTACCGGGTGGCGGCTGGAAGGGCTCGACGCTGTTGCTCAGCCCGACACCCAGGTCGTCTGGTGCGAGATGATCGGGGAACCAGGCGCGTACCGTCTCGGGACTCGCCGTCGTGATGATCCAGATCGTATCCGTGGCCGGCCAGCCGTCCGGGTTCTCCAGGTCTTTTACTTCGATGCGGACGTCGGCGACCTCGGGCCGGCCCGCTATTCCGGATAGCAGCGTGTGGAATTGGTCCGGCGTCGGGCCTGCGGGCAGGTTGTATCCGATCGAGGCTGGGTCGTCGTTGCCGTCGAAGAACTCAGCGATGGTGACCAACGGGCGGGGGCGGTCGAAGTCGTTGATGTCCCCGATGCGGCGCAGCAGCCGGTCCCGGCAGTCCAGATCCATGCCCGCCACCATAGTGCCCCTCTCGAGGTGAGCAGCGTGCCTTGCCGACGGGGGTGAAGGTCTGCGTATGTGCCGGTAATCCGCGCTGGACACGGGTGGATCGTGTACCGCGCTGCGGCGGGCTAGCGTGGTTCCCGCTCCCCAATAGAACGGCTCGGATGTGGAATGAACCTTGATGCGCCAACCCATCCGGTCGAGGGCTTTCCTGGCTCGGCCGCGCCCACGGCGGGCGGCTTGGCTGGCCATCCACGGGTTACGGCTTGGTCCAGCGGCCTCCACGTCCATGGCTCGGAGCCGACTCGAAGCCCGAGGCGTGGGGGTTCAACTCGCTGACGAGCCGGGTGCTCTGAGCTGCGTTGGGTATGGGTTCATATCGAGGGGGGACTTGAACCCCCACGCGGTTGAGCTGGGCAGGTGCATCCGGCGGCTGCGGCACCACACGGTAGACGCGCGATGGTTATCGGTCGCAAGCGCTGTTGTGACCTGGCCACGCAGCCACGATCGGTGGGTGCGGCGGCGGGGGCCGCTGCGATCGCCGCCGGCGTCACTCTCGCCGATGGGGTCAGCGGGCGACCGCGCATCTGCCCGGCGCCGTCGGGTGTCGGACGCCGGGCAGATGATGGAGGGGGTGAGTCAGCCGTCGTCTCAACGAGGGGGGCGGCCGCGGCGGTCGGTCAGAGGCGGGTGGCGACCTGGCCGAGGAGCCACGGTAGGTGCGGCGCGGCGGTGCGGCCGCCTCGGTGGAGGACCAGGATGACGACCGCGTCGGCCTTGCGGAGGGCGCCGCCCGTCTCCGACATGAAGGCCTCGTCGCCGATGCCCGGGACCGGGGTGCCGCGCTTCGCCGCCGCCCACCACATCTTGGCCATCGGGCCTCGCTGCATCTGGATCATGGCGACCGGTTTGCCGTCCAGCGTCTCGTACAAACCGTTGATCGGGCCTATTTCCCGGACCTTGATCTGGGCGCCGACCGCCCGCGCCACCTCCTCGGCCGTCAGCACTGCGGTCGCCGGCTGGTTGCGGACCGCGACCGGGACCGACTTGCGTTCGCCCAGTGCCTCCAGCACCAGGTTCTCCGTGTTGTCGCTCGTGTCGAAGCCGCCGTGCAGCGACCGGGCGCCCTCGCGCAACACCGTCAGGGCGACCACCCGCCGCGACCACCGCCGCACGCTGATCCGCACCACGTCACCCGGGGACGACCGGCTGGACCACTCCGACGGCAGGCCCCAGGCGACCGTCCGGTCGGAACCTCCGGAGTCGAGCGCGTAGTGGTGCAGCCACGGCACCGACGGGCTGTCCTCGCCCTGCGACGCCGTGCGCCAGACGGCGATCCACAGCACCTCGCCGGTGATCTCGACCGGTGTGTAGTGGTCCACCACGGCGCGGACGAGGCGGTAGAGGCCCCAGACGATGAACAACGCGGCCAGCAGGGCCGCGACGAGGCGGGTCGGTGACGTGACCGCCGAGATGTCGTTGCCGCCCCACGACGAGTCCAGCGGGCCGATTTCGGCCGGCGCCACGTCGGGCAGGGTGCGGGTCAGCACGACCAGCATGCCGCCCAGGACCAGGCGGGCCACGCCGCCCTTGACCAGTTTCGCCGTCCGTTGGCCGTACCTGTCGAAGAACCGGGGGTAGCGGACCTTGACCCGGTGCCATTCGCCGCCGAACGACGACCAGACCAGGTACTTCGAGCCCATCCCGAGGTCCAGCGCCGCGGTGGCGGCGTGCGCGACGTGCACCGCGGCCCCGTACCCGAGATAGCGGTCCCAGACCATCACCGCGGCCGGCGGCAGGTCGGCGAACGCGTCGTGGCCGGCCAGCCAGTCGCGGACACCCAGCCAGCGGGCGGCGACCTCGCGCCCCGCGGGTGTCGACCGCTCGCCCCGGTAGCGGCCGGCCACCAGGCCGAACGAGAACATCAGGACCACGATCGCGATGACCATGGCCGCCCAGCCGCCGCCCTTGTCCTCCGGCGCCGCCGTGCGCTCGATCTGCAGGGCCAGGGCGAAACCGATCGCCACCGAGGGTACGAGTGCCGAAACGGACAGCAGCGCGATCTGGGCCGGGCTGATCCGGCGGCGGGACAGGCCGAGCCGCCGGGCGTGCGCGACCACCTCGGCGTCGAAGCGCCGGCGCCAGCCGCGTGCCTGGCCGGCGTCGCGGAAGGTCAGCGCGGTCAGCGGGACCACCCCGCCCACCGCGGCGGCGCGGATCCGGGAGAGCAGTCGCTGCTCGAACGGCAGCAGCCCGGCGTCCGACGGTGGCGACGACGGCAGGTGGATCGTGCTGTGCACCGGCTCGTCGCCGGGCTGCCGGATCTCGTAGAAGCGCCGGCCGGCCAGGTCGAGCAGGGTCGCCTCGGCGGCGTCCTCGTCCGGCCGGGTCCAGCGGTTGGCAAGCAGGTTGACCACGGCCGGGGGTTCGGGGCCGAGGTCCATCGTGGCCGGTGCCGGCGACGGTGCCGACGACCGGGTGAACAGGAGGATCAGGCCGTAGAGCCCGGCCCAGGCCGCCGTCGCCAGCACGGCGACGGCGACGGCGATCGCGAGATTGGTGGGCATCGAGGCTAGAAGCGGACCTGGACCGGGGCCTGCTCGTCACCCGAGGCCTGGAAGTAGCCCGGCGGCTTGATCCCGGTGGCGCCGGCCACGAACAGGCTGGGGAACGAGTGTGCGGTGTTGTCCAGCGCCTGCACGGCCGTGTTGTAGAACTGCCGGGCGTACGCGATCTTGTCCTCGGTGTTCGCCAACTCGCTCTGGAGGGCGAGGAAGTTCTGGTTCGCCTTGAGATCCGGGTACGCCTCGGCGAGCGCGAACAGCCGGCCCAGCGTCTGCGTCAGCGCGTTCTCGGCGGCCGCGCGCCGGTCGATCGAGGGGTCGACACCGGCGGCCATCGCGCCCGCCCGCGCGGCCACCACCGCGTCGAGCGTCCCGCGTTCGTGGCCGGCGTACCCCCGGACCGTTTCGACCAGGTTGGGCACCAGGTCGTGGCGGCGCTTGAGCTGCACGTCGATCTGTGCCCAGGATGCCCGGACCTGGTTGCGCTGCCGGACCAGGACGTTGAACGTGCGGATGGCCCAGAACAGGACCAGCACGGCAACTACCGCGATCACGATGACCGCGATGACCATTGGACTGAGGTTCATGGCGCATGGTGAACCCGATTCGATGAACGAGAGGCAAACCTGTCGGCGACCGGACAGAAGTCAGGCGCGCCGTGCACCAGCCGGCCAGATCACCGTAACCGGCAGGCCCCGAGCGCGGGCGGCCCGGACCACGTTGGCCGTGCTGCTGACCACGTCGGACGGAGCGCCGTCCCAGACCGCGACCAGGTGGTCGACCCGGCGCAGCAGTTCCTCGCTGGCGGCGAAATAGGCGTCCGGCCCGGACCGGGGATACGGCAGGTAGTCCACGCGGACCGCCTTGCCCAGGAGATCGTCGAAGGCCTGCAGGTCGTCGACCTCGCCGCGGTAGTCGGCCGCCGGCAGCACGACCTCGAACGTCCCGCCCAGCGCGGCCACCGCACGCGCGAAGAGCTGGTCAGCGCCGTCCGCCAGGCAGGTCACGCCGTGCAGGGGGCCCTCACGGACGGCGAGCGTCGCGCTCAGCTCCGCATACACGAGCTCGGCGGTCCCCTCCGCAAGCCGCACGTGCCCGGTGACCCCGATCCGCATGCGCCCTCCTACGCACGGAGCCGGACGATCCGGAAGCCGGCATCCGCGAGAATAGCCGGCAACTGGCGGATTTCATCGAGATTGCGGGTACGCATCTCGTCGCGCAGCGCCGGCCAGGCGGCCATGGCCGGGTGCAGCTTGTGCTCGTCATCGCGGTCGGCGGCGAACCGCCAGCCCTGTGCCGTGCGGTCCCGGCGCCAGCGTTCGTGCTCCATCACGGCCAGCCGCTCGACCTCGTCCTCGGTGAGCGCGTGCGCCCGCCCGGGACCGACCCGCGGCGACAGCGTGCAGCCGATCGCCCGCAGCTTGCGGCCGACGTCCTCGGCCTGCGCCCGGTTGGTCAGCCGCAGCCGGTCGGGCAGGTCGTCCCAGGGCACGAGCGCGGGACCGGACTCGCCACGGCCGGTCAGGTCGAGCACGTACCGTTCGTGGATCACCCGGGCCAGCCGCTCGACCAGGTCGTCGCCGATCAGCACCGGGTCGCACGCCGCGTGCACCACGCCGAACAGCCGCAGCGTGCCCGACAGCTCGTCGAGCACCCGGTCGCCGCCGTCGAACGCCTCCCGCAGGCTCGCCAGCCGGTCGAGCCGGACGACCACCGACCCGGGCTCGCCGGGCCAGACCTGCTCGGCGGTGAGCGCGGCCTTGAGCGCCTGCTGCTCGTCGTCGTAGCAGATGAACACCCGGTCGGGCACCGGACCGTCCGACGGCGTGGCCAGCAGTCGGTCGAGGCCGGCGTCGTGCGGCGTGATCTTGCAGATCCTGGTCAGGAACGGGTAGCGGTCGGTCAGGTGGTTGACCGCCTCGGTCGCGCCGGGGTCGACGATCTCGATCGGCAGCGGCTCGGCGGCGGGGTCGCGGATGCGCCACTGCCGGGCCAGCTCGACCAGCACCGCCCGGCCGAACGCGGTGGCGCCCAGGATCGCGATCGTCGGCGGCCGGGCGCCGGGCAGGGCGAGCGGCTCGCGGGCGATCAGGTGCCGGGCGGCGAGATCGTCGATGTTGAAGAAGTCGAGCCGGGTGCCCTGCCGCGGCGGCGCGCTGAGCAGCCGGGCCTGCAGGGCGGCGCAGACCTCGGGGTCGGCCACCTGCGCGTACACCGCGAGGGTCGCACCGTTGCGCCGCGGCCGGGCCGCCGCGAGCGCGATGGCGGTGTTGGCGGCGCTGTCGTCGGTGCAGGCGTAGACGGCCCGCGCGCGGCCCACGCTGGCGGCCCGCAGGATGTCGGGGTCGCGGGCCGCGCCGGTGACCCGCGCGGTCTCGGTCGCCCGGCTCGGCACGGTGATCACCTGGTCGCCGGCCTGCCGCAGCCGCCGGGCGAGCGTGGTGGCGACCAGGTTGTCGCCCACGACGATCACGTGCCCGCGCGCGGTGCGGGCCTGTAGCTTGCGTATCTCCGACGCGAAGAGCAGACGACTTGCCTCGATCAGCGCGTACGCGGTGACGGTCGGGGCCGCGAACCGGGCGAAGTCGAGGATCGGCGGGAACGGGCCGCCGCCGTCGAGCGGGGGCGAGCCGAGCACGAAGAGCTGGAGCGCGTAGTAGAGGACGTCCAGCGGGTGGTCGCTGTAGCCGAGGTCCGGGTTCTGGCTCAGGTACTGCTCGAGCCCGATCAGCCCGCAGCCGAAAGTGATCACCGCGAGGATCGCGAAGGTCAGCCAGAGGACGGGCGCGACCGGCGGACGGCGCACGTCCGCGAACCCACCGCTGCGACCCCCCATCGACCCATGCTAACGGTCGGCATCGGCGACCTTCACCGTCCACTTCGGTGGGCCAGTGCGCTGTGACCGTCCGGCGGATTGCGATCACTCTCGGCTCACCGCAGACTCCACCCGCGCGTGGAGGCTCTGATGAGGGGCTGGCGATGCTGAGGGGCAGGCGATGAACCTCGACGAAGGCATGGAACTCGCCCAGGCGATGGCCGAGGCCCAGTACCCGGGTCGCTGGCAGGAGCTCGCGATGGGTGAGCACCGCGCCCTGGCCATCGTCGGCAGTGCGACGGTCAGCGTGCTGGCGCCCAGGCTGGGTGCCCAGCAGGACCCGTTCCTCGCGCTGACCTGCGGGCTGGCCACCGAGTTCTGGCTCGACGACAAGGCGTACGAGCGGGTCAACGCCCTCAACCAGGAAGCGGTCTTCGGCGGCTACCACGTGGCGCCGGGGGAGCGGGACCGCGGCTCGGTGCTGGCCAAGCTGCTGATCCCACTCGAACCCATCGACTGGATCAACCACGCCGCCACCCAATGGGCAGCCCGCATGATCAACACGGTGGTGTTGAGCGCCGAGCGCGCGTCCCCGACGCTGGCCTCCCAGCTCGGCGCCCGGCACTTCCACCCGGGCGCCGCCAACGCGCTCTGGATGATGGGTTAGGCCACCATCGAGCCGACGACCGGCTTGGTGAGCAGGGCCGACTGGTTGCGGGTGATGCCCGGGTCGAGGGTGCGCGCGACGAAGATCGCGTGCCAGATGCAGAAGATCAGGACAGTCCAGACCTTGCGGGAGTTGTCGACCTCGCCCTTCTTGTGCTCGTCGAGCAGGCGCAGCGCGTAGTTCAGGTCGATCAGCTCGCCCGCGTGCGAGTTGGAGATGATCCAGCGGGCCCACTCGTACATCTCGCCGGCCAGCCAGACGCGGGTCGGGGTCGGGAAGCCGAGCTTCTTGCGGTTGACGATCGCCGGGGGCACGACGCCCTGGAGGGCCTGGCGCATCGCCCACTTGGTGGCGTCGGAGCGCGGCGGCAGCTTCAGCTCGACCGGGATCCGGGACGCCACCTCGAAGACCTCGCGGTCGAGGAACGGGACGCGGACCTCCAGCGAGTGCGCCATCGAGATCCGGTCGGCCTTGACCAGGATGTCGCCGCGCAGCCAGGTGTAGAGGTCGATGTACTGCATCTTCGTCACGTCGTCGAGGTCGGGGACCTCCGCGTAGATCGGCGCCGTGACGTCCGTGTAGCGCACCGCCGGGTCGTACCGCCGCAGGAGGCTCTGCTTCTCTTCCTCCGTGAACATCCGCGCGTTGCCGTAGTAGCGCTCCTCGAGCGGCGTCGTGCCCCGTTCCAGGAAGCTCTTGCCCTTCACGCCCTGCGGGATGACCTTGGACATCGCCCGCAGGCCCTTCTGCATGGGGTCGGGCAGGCCGTTGACCGCGGACAGGGACAGCGGCTCGCGATAGATCGTGTAGCCGCCGAAGAACTCGTCGGCACCCTCACCGGAGAGCACCACGGTCACGTGCTCGGCGGCCTTCTTGGCCACGAAATACAGGGGTACGAGGGCCGGGTCCGCGACCGGGTCGTCGAGGTGCCAGACGATCCGGGGGAGGGCCTCCATCATGTCCTGCGGCCCGATCTTGGTCGGGATCGTGGTGACCTCGAGGTGCCGCGCCGACTCCTGGGCGACCTCGATCTCCGAGTAGCCCGGCACGTCGTACCCGACGGTGAAGGTCAGGATGTTCGGGTTGAACTGCCGTGACAGCGCGACCACGGCGGTGCTGTCGATGCCGCTGGAGAGGAACGCGCCGACCGGCACGTCGGAGCGCATGTGCAGCCGCACGCTCTCGCGCAGGGTCTCGCGGATCTCGGTGAACAGCCGCTCCTGGTCGGGCACGGGCGCGGGGTTGAAGACCGGGCGGTACCAGCGGCGGACCTCGACCGGGTAGCCGGGCACCCAGTTGAGGCACTCGCCCGAGCCGATCCGGGAGATGCCCTGGTGCAGGGTGCCGGGCTCGGGCACGTACTGCAGCGTCAGGTAGTGCGACAGGTTGGCGGCGTCGACCCCCGCGTCGCCGGCGTGCGCGGCGGGCGCGAAGGGGAGCAGCGCCTTCTTCTCGGAGGCGAGGTAGACCCCGTCGACGGTCTGCAGGTAGAACATCGGCTTGATGCCGAAGTAGTCGCGGGCGCCGAACGCGCGGCGCTCCTGGCGGTCCCAGATGACGAACGAGAACATGCCGCGCAGGCGGGTGAGCACCTTCTCGCCCCAGTAGTGGTAGCCGGCGACGATCACCTCGCCGTCACCCTGGGTGGCGAAGGTGGCACCGTAGTCGCGGGCCAGCTCCTCGCGCAGCTCGATGTAGTTGTAGATCTCGCCGTTGAAGGTCAGCAGGTAGCGACCGCCCGCGTAGGGCAGCGGCTCGTGGCTGAACGCCACGTCGATGATCGAGAGCCGCTTGTGGGCGAACACCGCGTCGTTGCCGATCACCTCCACCCCGGTCTCGTCGGGACCACGGTGGTGGAGGCTCTCCAACGCACCGGCGATCGCGTCCCGGTGGGCGCCGGCCGCGCCGTGCGCGCTGAAGAAGGCCAGGATTCCGCACATGGCGGCCATCTTTCCACGCGCCGCCCAACCACCGGCCGCCTCCCATCGGAATCGGGTGGCGTGGCGGGGTAGCGTGTCCCGGGAACGCGATCAATGGGGAGGCGGTCAGCGGTGATGGGCGAAGAGTCGACCGAGCCGGTCATGAGTGAGAGCACGGCCAAGGTCGAGGCCCACGACCCCGCGTTCCCCCCGAAGTTCCTGGAGTTCATGCGCACCGGCTGGGCGGAGGACTCGCTCGCGGTGCAGCCGTCGTCCGGTTCCCCGCGCTATGCCGCCCGCCGCGCCGCGCTCTCGGCGCAGTTCCCGGGTGAGACGCTGGTCATCCCCACCGGCCGGGAGAAGACCCGGGCCAACGACACGGACTACACGTTCCGGGCGGGCAGCGACTTCGCCTACCTGACCGGCGACCTCGACCCCGACAGCGTGTTGGTGCTGCACCCGGTCGGCGACGAGCACGAGGCGGTGCTCTACACGAAGCCCCGCAACTCCCGGGAGACCGACGACTTCTTCCGCTCGCGGGACGGCGAGCTGTGGGTCGGCCGGCGGGCGACGCTGACGGAGAAGTCCGCGTCGCTGGGTGTGGAGACGGCGGTGTTGAGCGACCTCGCGCCGGTGCTGGCCGACTGCGCGCCGCGCCGCACGCGCGTGCTGCGCGGTTTCGACCCCGAGGTGGACGCGGCGGTGCTGCCGTGGACCGAACGGGACGAGAAGGACCAGAAGGCACGAGACGGGCGCACGCGCGACCAGGAGCTGGCCGGCGCGATCTCCGAGCTGAAGCTGGTCAAGGACCCGTGGGAGATCGAGCAGCTCCAGGACGCGATCGATTCGACGGTACGGGGATTCGAGGACGTCGCCCGGATCCTGCCGGCGGACCGGCCGATCCGGGAGCGGTTGATCGAGGGCGTCTTCGGCCTGCGGGCCCGCTACGACGGCAACGACGTCGGCTACAGCTCGATCGTCGGCGCCGGCCGCCACGCGACGATCCTGCACTGGATCCGCAACGACGGCGCGACGGTCCCGGGCGAGCTGCTGCTGATGGACATGGGCGTGGAGAACCCGAATCTCTACACCGCCGACATCACGCGCACGGTCCCGGTCTCGGGCCGCTTCACCCCGCTGCAGCGGGACGTGTACGACATCGTCCACCGCTCCCAGCAGGCGGGCATCGACGTCATCAAGCCCGGGGTCCGCTTCGAGGACATCCACCTGACCTGCATGCGCGTCCTGGCGGAGGGCCTTGCGGATCTTGGCGTCCTCCCCGTGAGCGTCGACGAGGCGATGGACCCGACCTCGACGATCTACCGGCGGTGGACGCTGCACAGCTTCGGCCACATGCTGGGCATCGACGTGCACGACTGCTCACAGGCCCGCAAGGAGATGTACCGCGACGGCACGGTGGCGGAGAACTACGTGCTGACGGTCGAGCCGGGTCTCTACTTCCAGTCGGAGGACGAGCTGGTGCCGACAGAGCTACGCGGCATCGGCGTCCGCATCGAGGACGACGTCCTGGTGACAGCCACGGGCTCGCGGGTGATGTCTGCGGGCCTGCCGCGCTCGTCGGCCGAGGTCGAGGCATGGCTGGACACCCAACGCGCCGCCGGCCCCCGCCTCCCCGGCGCCTGACTCGCACCATTTACCCGATCGTTCGCATGGCGGTCTATGTCTGACATGCGATCATCGGTTGTGAAACCCGGACACTGCCGAATGCCATTGACCGTGACGTAAAGTTTCAATGGTGGATCGGCGCCGTTGCCGGCTGCCACATGAGGTCGGCGAGATCCGCACGGGAGGCCAGCGGCATGACACTCGCGAAAAGCCAGGACACCCCCGATCCCGTGCCGGTGCACGGTTTGGTCGACGTGTCGGACGCCCGCGTGGCGGACCTGCTGGCCACAGACGAATCCGCCTTCGGGGCCACGTTCCGGCAATTCCTGGCCGAGGCGGCCGACCCGACCCGAACCGTATTCGCCGCCTTCCAGAGCGTCCTTTCACCTGACGAATGACGTCGGAGTGGCCCGCCGACGCGCGTGCGACGTTCGACGATCTGCGGGCAAGCGGCTGGAAACCAACTCCATTTCGAGAGTTCGTTCTGAAGATCCACCAGCGTTGCAATTTGTCCTGCGATTATTGCTATGTCTACCATTCGGCCGACCAATCGTGGCGGACGAAACCCACGCGGATGCCGACACGGGTGTGGCGCCAGACCGTCGGCCGGATCGCCGAGCACGTGGCCGCGCATGGCCTCGACCGCGTCCACGTGGTGCTGCACGGCGGCGAGCCGCTCCTGGCCGGGGTGGCCACCATCCGCGCGATCGTCGAGGCGCTGCGCGCGTCCGTACCCTGCACGGTCGACGTCACCATGCAGACCAACGGGGTGCTGCTCACCGAAGAGATCCTCGCCGCGTTGCAAGCCCGCGGCGTCCGCGTCGCCGTCAGCGTCGACGGGGAAGCGTCGGCCCACGACGTCCACCGCCGCGGGCCCGACGGCCACGGCAGTTACGCGGCGGTCGCCCGTGCCCTGTCGCTGCTCGGCAGCGAGTCCTATCGGCGGTCGTTCGCCGGCCTGCTGTGCACCGTGGATGTCCGGTCGGATCCGGTCGCGACGTACGAGGCTCTGGTCGGGCACTCGCCGCCGGCGATCGACTTCCTGCTTCCCCACGCGAACTGGGCCAACCCGCCGGCCGCGGGCGGCGGCACTCCGCACGGAGACTGGCTGGTCGCCGCTTTCGACCGCTGGTACGACGCGCCCAAGCGGGAGACGCGCGTACGGCTCTTCGACTCCGTCGTCATGCTCGTGCTCGGCGGGGCCAGCCGCTCTGAGCAGGTCGGCCTCAGCGCCGTGCCGCTGGTCGTCGTGGAAAGCGACGGAGCCGTCGAGCAGGTCGACTCGTTGAAGTCGGCTTACGAGGGAGCCGCGGCGACGGGCCTGCATGTCGAGACGGATCCGTTCGACGCCGCGCTGAGCCACCCGGGCATCGTGGCCCGGCAGATCGGGTCGGCCGCGCTGTCGGCGACCTGCCATGACTGCCGCCTGATGCGGGTGTGCGGTGGAGGCTCGTACACGCATCGATATCGGCCCGGCCACGGTTTCCGGAATCCGTCCGTCTACTGCGCCGACCTCATCCGGTTCATCGACCACGTCATCGGCCGGGTCCGGCCCGACGTGGAACGGCTGCGATCGGCGGTGGCCCGGTGAAGCTGCATCGGCTGAGCGCGGCGGATCTGGACCTGCTCGCTTCGGGCCTGGGCGGGCCCGCGCTCGTCGACGACCTGCTGCGGGGGCAGCGGAGCCGACGACTAATGATCCTCAAGCTGGTCGTCGACCATGGCCCGGGTCTGACCGCTGACCATCGGCAGGCGCTCGCGGTCCTCGCGGCCGCCGACCAGCGGGACCATGCCGCAGTGGCGGGGTTGGTCGACACACCCATGTTCGGGAGCTGGGCGGGTGCGCTGCTCCGGCTGATCGCCGGCGAGCCCGAGCCGTCGGACGTCGCACGGCAGCTCGACCGGCTCGTGCCGTACGCGGTCGTCGCGGCTCACCGGGCCGGCATCTCCGCCGAGCTCGTGGGACGGATCCATCGCGGCGAGCTGGTGCTGCCGACATTGGGCCGGTTGCGGCTGGACACCGAACAGCAGCAGGGGCCGGTGAAGTTCGTGAGCCGGCCGCCCGGGTTATGGGTCGACGGTCGCGAGGTGCCCGCGACCGACTCCGCGCAGTCGCCGCACTGGCAACCGCTCCGGGCGCTGCGCGCGCCCGGGCCGCCGGCGGTCACGGTGCCCATCGACGACATCGATCCCTGTCGAGGCAATTACCACATCGACGCGTCCCCGCGGTTGTCCAGCCCGGCTTTCAACCGCTGGCAGCACGAGTTCGCCTCGACGTGGCAGATCGTCGCTCGGCACGTGCCCAGGCGGGCCGAGGAGTTGGCCGTCGCGTTGCGCACCATTGTCCCGCTGCGCAAACCCAACCTGGACGCCGCCAGGAGCGCGACGTCCCGCGACGCGGTCGGCGCGATCGGGTTGGACCTGCCGGTCTCCGCCGCCGAGTTCGCGACGACGCTCGTACACGAGATCCAGCACTCGAAACTCACCGCCGCGATGGACATCGAGCCGCTGTGCGCCATGTCGGGCGAGGCGGTCCACTTCGCTCCATGGCGGTCGGATCCCCGGCCGGTCGCCGGCCTGTTGCAGGGCGTCTACGCCTTCCTCGGTGTCGCGGACACGTGGCGGGCGCTCTATACGGGCTCTGACGGCTTTCCGGAGGCGGCACGGCAGTTCGCCAACGTACGCGCTGACGTCAGGGCGGCCGTCGAGGCATTGGTGCGGTCCGACGAGTTGACGCCGGCGGGCCGCAGGTTCGTCGACGGATTGAGCGTCGCCATCGACGACCTGGGCACGGTCAGCGTCGCCCGGTCGCTGGTAACCGCGGCCGAGACACGCGTCGCCGCCAAGCGGGTGGCTTGGCGGCGACGGCGCGGTCTTGCCGACGGCACCTAAACCGGCGGCGGCTCGATGTCGCAGTTGATGCGTCGACCGTCGGTGGCCAGCATCGTGTCGGGGTGGGCCGGCCCGATGTTGGGCATGCGTCGCATCTTGTCGATCGTGTCGGCGCGCAACGTCTCGCCGCCCGCGCGGTCACCGGTCGCGATGAGGTCGACGGCGTGGTTGATGGCACAGGCCAACGTGTACGGGTGGTCGGAGCCCCGCACATCGCGCGAGCGCTCGAACGTGGCCGCCGACAGCTCGACGGCCGCGATGTTCTCGTTGAGCGCGTCCAGGTCGCTGGCCAGGTTGGTCGCGCAGCACAGCGTGTAGGGGTGCTTCTCACCGAGCTGCCGCTGCAGGCCTTGCAACGCCTCCTCGTTGAGCTTCCGCGCCTCCCGGACCCGCCCGGCCTGGCGCAGCCCGATCGCGTGGTTGGCGCAGCACACGTAGTAGAACGGGTGGTCAGGAAGGCGCTCGCGGTACATCTCGAGCGTCTGCTGGCCGACCCGGACGGCCTCGGCGACCTCGGAGTTGTCGCGGAGAGCGTTCAGCAGGCTCTGGCTCACCAGCAACGTCTCGGGGTGCGTGTCGCCAAGTCGGTTGCGGAACGCCAGTTGCAGCGTTCGCGCGTCCTCGGCCGCCTTGTCGACCCGCCCGAGCTTGCGCAGGCTCATGACGATCGTGCGGCGGGCGAGCAGCACGAAAACGTGGTCGACGCCCAGAACGCGTTCGAACAACGGCAGGTCTTCGGTCTGGCGGCGCAACGCCTCGTCGAACCGACCGAGCGAGTAGAGGTCGCGAGCCACGTTCGACGAACAGGTCAGGGTCATCGAGTCGTCCGGGCCCAGAACCCGCCGCGCGGTGGCCGAGGTCTCCTCGTCGATCTCGAGTGCCTGGTCGTATTCGCCGACCATGCGCAGGTCGACGCCGAGGTTGCTGGCGGATCGCAGCGTGGACCGGTCTTCGGACCCCAGCTCGGTGACCAGATTCTGGTAGTTCTGGTCGTCGAGCTCGCGCGCCTCGCGGAAACGACCGAGGGCGCGCAGGTCGGCCGCGTAGGTGTTCACCGTCGCGAACGTGTGCTCGTGAAGCGGACCCAGCGTCGCGACGAAGCGATCGCGCAGTTCCCTGTTGATGTCGAGGCTGCGCGCCGCGTCTCCCAGCGCACGAATGGCGTTGGCGCCGTGGCGGCGGGCGATCAGGGTGAAGGTGTCGTCCCGGTTGCCGTGGCTTTCCCAGACCTGGACGGCCTGCGTCGCGAGCGCCTCACTCGACTCGAAGTCGCCGACGATGTAGCGGTAACGGATCTGGTCGAGGACGACCTGACGGTGCTCGTCCTCGTCGGACTGGATGACGCCCGACGCGACGATGTGAGCCGAGAGCTGCGCGTGCTTGGCCCGCTCGTCGTCGCTGATCAGATCGGGGTTGCCCGGGTTGGCATAGGCCAGCATCTCCTGGACCGTGCGCCGGACTTCGTCCCGCTGCTGTTGGGACATGTCGGCCTGCACCATCGACTGGACCAATCGGTGGATCTGGAAACGGTTGTTGCGGCTGTCGAAGCGGGCGAGCTCCAGCTTGTTGATGTCCCGCACGGTCCGCTGCAGCGGCGCCTGGTCGCGAAGAACAGGGCCGAGTGCGCGGGAGAAGGTGGTGGCGAGGCGCCCGCGGTGCAGCATGTCGAGCGAGATCCACTCCGGACCGAAGTAGGACGCGAGCTGCAGCAGTTGCGCGGCGAGCTTGGCGTCCGTCTGCAACTGGTCGAACGCGATGTTCATCGCCGCGGCCGCCTCGCGCGGATATTCCGATCGCGGGTCCTCAGGGCGACGCCCGAGCTCCTCGTTGAACCGGTCGAGGTAGGCCGATGCCGGTTGCTTGGTCTCCTTGAGCCAGGCCGCCGCCTGAGCGAGGGAGATCGGCAGGTCCTGCAGACGGGCGGCGATCTCGTTGGCATCGGCGTCGCCCGTGCTCGCGCGCGCACGCAGGAGCGTGACGCTCTCGCTGCGGTCGAAGCTGCCGACCTCGACCGCGCGGCCCTCGGTCTCCCACCGCCGGTCGCGGGTGGTGATGAGCACGTGCCCGCCGCGCGGGTCGGGCAACAGCTCGCGGAGGGTGGCGGGATCCCCGACGTTGTCGAAAACGATCAGCCAGTGTGCGTAGGGTTTGCGACTCGACAGCGCGTCGCGGACCCGGCGGATGGTTTCGGACGTGTCGTTGGTGACCGGGATGTTCAACTCGTCCGCCAGGTCGACCAACGAGCGCCGGACCTCGGCAGGGTCCTCGGCCGCGACCCACCACACCAGGTCGTAGTCGTCGCGCTGGCGGTGGACGTATTCACCCGCGAGTTGGGTCTTGCCAACACCGCCCAGGCCGTAGAGCGCTCGGGGCAGTAGGATCGCAGTCTGACTGCGATTGACCAGCATGTTGCGTAGACTCGCCAACATTTCGTCACGGCCGACGAAATTGGGGTTGCGTGGAGGGATCGATTTCCATCCCACCGGCGTCTTTCGGCGACTTGTCGTGGCAGACGCCTGGATCGGGGGTTGAGATTCGATCACCATATCGGCCTCACCCGGAGAATGACTCGATACACTACTGATTTCTACCATGTTGGACGGTGGCGTTGGGTCTTCAGGCTCGGCATGGTTTGTCGCATCAAGCATATTCGCAGCTTGCGGCTCTGGCGCCAGATCATGGAACCAGCCAACCGGGACTTGGTTGAGCTGATTCTCCAAGCGCAGCGCCTTCTCGCGGTAGGTTCCGCCGATAGACTTCAGGACCTCGATAGTGATCTTGGCAAAGGCGCGGCCACGGGCGTCGAGATCGCCGATCGGGCCGTCCATCCGCAGCAGGGCAAGGAAGTCCAGATCGGACCCCCAGTGTTGCACAAGGTAGCGCGACACTTCGGTCAGGACGCTCAGCGCGTCGGCGCGACCGAGTCGGGCGATCAACTCTTCGCGGATGCCGGGCAGGAAGTCGTACGTCGTTTCGTAGGGGTCGGCGACTGAACTATCGTTCACTATTTCGAGCAGGTTTCCGAGAAAGACCTCCGGCACCGCACTCGACGGCGATTGTGGAAGCTTCGCTTCTTTGATCAGCCGAATTACCGGAAGCGTAAGGGGCGCCGCCGCCGCGAGTAGTTTCGCCAACTCGTACGCGTCGGGCGAAGCCTCAGCCATGAAACGCGCGACGGCCGACTCCACTTCCGGCTCGTCATCAGGAGCCGGCTCCGTCCCGCCACGCATCATGGCGGTGAATGCGGCCCGCCCGGGCAGCCGCTGTGCACTCTCCCCGGAGACGAGCGCGGCCCAACTGGCCAGCCACCGCTGCGACAGTTCGATCACGGGGACGACGCTGCCCATGGCCAGCACGGAATCGTCCTCGGCGTCGAAGCTGTCGAAGAAGTCGTCGTCGATCTCGACCGACAGGCTCCGGTTGGGAGTCCCCGGGCGGTCGCCCCAGAGGCTCACCTCTCGCGTCACCAGCCCGCAGCCGGCCCATCGTCGTTGCGGCAGCGGCTGCACGATCGCGACCGGTGCCGAACGCGCCCACACGTCCAGGACGTCCGCCATCCGGCCATCCCGCCAGGCCGTGCCGAGGCAGTCGGCGACGACGACCACGGCGCGCCGCCCCGTGGGATCGACGATCTCCCGAGGATCGCGCCACGTCGCGTCAGGCCCGCCGGCGCGGACCCGCAGCGGGGCCTGGTCGCTCGTGCTGTCGACCAGCCATACGCGCACGTCGCGGAATGCACCGAGCTCTTCGAGGATCGCGACCAGATCTTGGACGGTCTGCTCCGACACCACCATGGAGGGCGCGGCGTCGACCACCACCGCGACGTCGAGCCAGCGCTCGGGGCGGGGGGCGAACACCGGCACCAGCACGTCCGTCTGCGCGGCGTGGCGCGCGGTGGCCTCGGCGTCCAGCGCGCCGATCCCCTTGCCGTTGACGCGTCGCTTCAGCGGGCGCAGCGCGCGGGCCATGCCGAGCCGAGCGAGCGCGGGAGCACCTGGCACCCGGACCGGCACGCCGGGCGGCCCCGGCGTCGGCTGGGCGCGCGGCACCTCGATCCTGGCGTACCGCTCCTCCGGAGGCGGACCGGCCTGGTGCGGCACGGTCGGCACGACGTCGTCGTCGGACTCGAAGGTCGGCTCGTCGACGTTCTCGGCGATGTCGCCGGGTTCAGCCGGTGCCGCGTCGTGGTCGTCGGGCACCGGGCCGTCGACCGGCTCGACGACCTCATCGGACTGCTCGGCGGGCGCCACCGACGCGACACGGCCGGCGCTGAGCTGGCCGGCGAACCAGATGACGTCGGCGACGCTGTCGGGCGTGGGCTGATAGTCCGCATCCCGCAGGATGCCGATCGCCCGGTCGATCAGGTCGTCGTGGCTCACGACTGCCCCGATCTGGCCTCTCGGATCAGGCGCCGCGCCATCATCCGCTTGCCCTGATCCTCCTCACTGCCGGCGACGTAGAGGAACGCGGCATTCAGCAGAAGGTCCGTGGGCAGGCCGCCGGAGGCGTCGCGCAAGGTGGCGAACTCGGTGCAGAGCTGTTCGGTCGCGGCAAGAGTCTCCGGACCCAGCTGGGTGCGGACGATCTCCTTGAGCTTCGCCTCGCCCGGGAGCGGAATCGTCACCTCTTGGCAACGACGCAGGAAGGCCGGAGGAAACACTCGCTCGCCGTTGCTGGTGATGATGATGATCGGGAAGGCTCGAGCCCGGACCCGCCCGCCGCGGACCAACGTGGTCGCGCCGTCGTCGGTCGTCAACGGCACCGGGTCGTCGCCCTCCTCGCGGGCGAGCTCGGGAATCGTGAACTGGCCCTCTTCGAGGACGTTGAGCAGGTCGTTGGCCAGGTCGATGTCGCCCTTGTCGAACTCGTCGATCAGAAGCACCCGCGGCCGGTGCCGCGCGACGAGAGCGGTGCCGAGCGGGCCGAGCGTGACGAACGGGCCGACGGAGGTGGTGGGCGGCCCGGGCTCCGACGACAACCGGCGCAGGTTGGCCTCCTGCAGCCGGCCGACGGCATCGTAGCGGTAGAGGCTGTCCTGCAGGCTCGAACGGCTGGTGATCGACCACGAGAGCACCGGACCGAGACCCAGCTCCCAGGCGATGCTGTACGCGAGCGTCGACTTGCCGGTGCCGGGCTGACCGGTGACCAGGAGCGGGCGCCGCAGGTAGAGAGCGGCGTTGACCTTCTCGACGACGCTCTTCTCAGGACGGTAGGTCTCGGCCCGGGTCGCGGTGCCGGGGCGAACCTCGCCAACGGACCTCAGGTCCTCCTCTGACCCCGATAGCACCTCACCGTCGAACTCCCGCCAGGGCGGGGGAGGCGGTAGCCGGTCGAAACCGTCGTGCTGGCTTCCCTCGCCACGGTAGACGTACCACGCCGCGTCGTTGTCGGTCATGTTCTCCTCCTCGCGGGGGCGCGCAGGTCGAGGGCGCCGGACGGGTTCGGTGTGCGCTCTTCGTCGCAGACCATCAGCGTGATGTGCGCCGCCAGCGCGGCTGCCTCGGCGTCGTCGGTGGTGGCGGTTCGCCAAGCTGCCACGATGTCGACCAGGCTGCGCACGGGGTGTCGGGTTAGCGCGCGATCCAGCGCTGCGCGCAGCACCTCTTCCAGCGCGGGGTCGCGCACCCACGCGAGGTACGGGATGCCGGCGGAGAGCGCCGCCGCGTACGCGTCCGGGGCACGCTTGTCGGAATGCGGCGCCGGTGGACCGCCCATGGCCAGGAACAGCTTCTCGTCGCTGCGCAGCCTCTCGCGGACGGCGAACGCGGTGTCGCCGCTCTCGTGGCCGAGGAAGTGCATCGAGGCCGGGTCCGGGTGGCGCTGGTCCTGCGCGAGCCGCCACTTTCGCCGCCATTGTGGACGGACCTTGGGCTCGCTCATCCGTTCCAGGCTACGCAGGACGATCGGGAACCGTCGGCCGATCTGGTCCTCGAAGAACTCGTCCGTGATCGGCCACGTGTCGACCGGCTCGGCGATCAGCGCACGGGGCACGATCACCTCGATCATGAAGCCCTCGTCGTAGTCGACGAGCTCGAGAGCGTGGCCGATGGCGGCGTCCACCCGCTCGACCAGCCGGTCGATCGGCTCGGGCTGGTCGTTGGCCACCAACTGACGACGCGCCCCGCCGCCGCGATCGAGAGTGATCGCCAGCAGGAACTGGCTCCGCTCGATCGAGTCGGGCACGAGGCGGACGCTCATCACGGGCCGGTCGAGGCTGAGCTGGTCAGCGGTGACCGACTGGCGCAGCGTCCCGAGGTCGACCCGTCGCGCACCGAGCCGGGCGCAGACGCGGTCGCCCCAGTCGTGCAGATCGGAGCGCAGCTCAGGCAGGAATGCCGCCAGCTGCTCGCTGAAGTGAACCACCCGCGGCGGGCGGTCCCGGCGACCCGCGAGGGATTCGATCCGGCGGACCAGCTTGTCCGGGTCGGCGCCGTCGATGGGGCCGACCGACTCGAAGGGATCGAGGCAGCGGCGGTGGGCACTCGCGACGACGTCACGCGGCGCGGTGCGCACGAGCTCGACCAGGGTGTGCCGCTCGGCATCGGTGAGAATGCGTTCGATGCAGATCTCCTCGACCACGAGGACCAACTCGCCGAAGCCCGTGCCCGGGACGCGGTCGGCCGGCGGGATGGCGTCGACGAAGAGGCGCAGTGATCCGGGGATGGGCAAGCAGACCTGGATCAGGTTCTCCGCGTCGGCGTACACGTCGGTCGTCGGTGTCAACGCCACCTGCCGGTGCAGGACGTCGCGCGCCCGGCGGACGAAGGTCTCGAAGTAGGTCTTCCGGGTGAGTGGATCGAGAAAGTAGCGCATCCGGACCAGCGCGTCCGTCAACTTCCGGAGCTGATCCGGCGTGAGCTCGTCGGGCGTCTCCGCCGAAGGTGACTCGGCCTGGACGCGCTGTGCAGCCAGGACGGCCTCCAGCGGGCGCACCAGCGAGGGGGAGCCCTGTTCGAAGTAGATGACGAGGTCCGCCAGCTGGCGCAGCTCGCTTCGCAGTCGACAGGCCTCCACAATGGACGAGACTGAGTGCGGCGGAGGGCCGATGTCGTCCCGCACCCGAGTCGGCAGCAGCGCGACGATGCGTTCCTGGTAGCGGGTGAGCGCCTCGAACCGGGCGAACTGCGCGATCAACTGTTGGGTCGCCGAAGGCTCGACGAAGCCGTCGCGACCCTCGGGCAGCAGCACGAGCCGCTGCCAATGGACGGCGACCACTTCCATCGGGATCATGAACGCGGCCAACCGCTCCGTGCCGGCCACCGAGCTGGTGACGATCCCAACCACCCGTTCGTCGACCATGACGCCGCCACCGCTGTAGCCGCGCTCGATCCGCTCGTGGTGCGTCGCCATGCCGGGTGATAGTTGCACCAACTCGTTGTGCGGTCCGACGGTGTCGGCGACCTGACCCCGACTCCATACGCCGTTGGCGACGCCGACCGGATGGCCGAACACCCTGGCGTCGCGCCCACGCTTGTCACGGCCGTGGTCGAGCACGGCTGGACTGATGTCTTCGGCCAGGGCCTTGTCGAACTCGAGGACGGCGACGTCACCCCGGCCGTTGTCGGTCACCGGAACCCATCCGCCGACCGCCACCGTGGCGGTGGCGTCGAAGCCGCTGGCGGACCGGGGGAAGTCGACGAGGAACGGACCGGTCGGCCGCTCACGGGCGGGTGACAGCACATGCGCGCAGGTGACGATGTGGCGGGCGGAAACGAGCACCCCGCAACCCAGGACCACGCCGGTCTGATCGGCGATTCGCACTTGCCATGCACCGGTGGGTGTGGCGCTGTCTGGCGGCGACGAGTCCTGAACAGCGGTCAAGAGTCCGCGCCTAGGTCTCGCTCCCAGGCAACGGTGATCGTCATATTGGCCTGCGCTCCGGCTTTCGCTATCACCGCGTTGGCCTCGGCGGTAAGGGCGACCCCGAACACGATTTCGATCTTCGACGGGACCGACTTCATCTCGATCATGGCGGATAGCGCGTCGTCAGCGGCATCACGGATGTCGTCGAAGACCTCGGCCACGGACGCGGTCGCTTTGGCAAGCGTTTCGCCAGGGCTCGTGCCGACTCGGACGACACCCTGTTCCTCTCCTATGTCGACCCAGACCTGGCCGCCCGAGGAGAGCCGCAAAGGAATCGCCTGCCGCATCCGTGCCCGTCCCTTCCACCACAATGGAATGAGTCGGGCACCGCTACGCCACGTGCCCGACCGGCCACGCGAGTATATGGCGTTTCATTCACGGCGCCGTATCCCCCAACCGGTGCCGGTGCGGGTTCAGACGGGAAGGCGACTAAAGCTCGTCGACCAGATCCGCGACCGAGTCGATGATGCGGCTCGGGCGGTACGGGTAGCGTTCCGCTTCCGTGCGGGTGCTGATGCCGGTCAGGACCAGGATCGTCTCCAGGCCCGCTTCCAGGCCGCAGAGGATGTCGGTGTCCATGCGGTCGCCGATCATCGCCGTGCTCTCCGAATGGGCGTTGATCGTGTTCAGGGCCGACCGCATCATCATCGGGTTGGGCTTGCCGACGAAGTACGGTGTCACGCCCGTCGCCTTCTCGATCATCGCCGCCACCGAGCCCGCCGCCGGCAGTGCGCCCTCTGTCGACGGGCCCGTCGGGTCGGGGTTGGTGCAGATGAAGCGGGCGCCGTCGTTGATCAGGCGGACGGCCTTGGTGATCGCCTCGAAGCTGTAGGTCCGCGTCTCGCCCAGGACCACGTAGTCCGGCGCGTAGTCCGACAGGACGTAGCCGACCGCGTGCATCGCCGTCGTCAGGCCCGCCTCGCCGATGACGTAGGCCGAGCCGTCGGGGCGCTGGTCCGACAGGAACTGTGCCGTCGCCAGGGCGGCCGTCCAGATGGACTCCTCGGGCACGTGCAGGTCCATCCGGGCCAGGCGCGCCTGGAGGTCGCGGGGCGTGTAGATGGAGTTGTTCGTGAGCACCAGGAACGGCTTGCCGCTCGCGCGCATCTTGCGCACGAACTCGGGCGCGCCCGGCACGGGCTGGCCCTCGTGGATGAGCACGCCGTCCATGTCGGTCAGCCAGCTCTCGATCGCCTTGCGGTCGCTCATGATGACGGTCTCCTGGCGGGTGGCGTGCAGCAGTCGGCCGGGCAGGTGTCCCAGAGCGGCAGCGTACCCAGCCGCAGGCGGTCCGGGTGCGGCTCCATGCGCTCGAGGACCAGCTCGCGGACCATCGCCACGAAGCGTGGGTCCGTGCCGGGAGTCGCGGCGCGTACGAAATCGAGCCCTCGCTCTTTTGCCGTTGCCGCGGCCTCGTTGTCGAGGTCCCAGATCACCTCCAGGTGGTCCGAGACGAAGCCGATCGGGCTGACGACGACGCTGGTCACCCCGGTGTCGGCCAGGGCGGCGAGGTGGTCGTTGACGTCGGGCTCCAGCCACGGCACCGACGGCGGGCCCGAGCGGCTCTGCCACACCAGGTCCCACGACAGGTCCGGGGCCGCGGCGGCGGCGACGAGGGCCGCGGTCTCCCGCAGCTGGGCAACGTAGCGGCCCGGCGGATCGACCGGCGGCGGACCGGCGGTCATGGCCATCGAGTTCGGGATCGAGTGGGCTGTGAACACCAGGCGGGTCGTCTCGCGGCGGGCCGGATCCAGCGTGTCGAGCGCCGCCCGGACCGCGTCGATGTGCGGCGAGACGAAGCCCGGGTGGTCGGCGAAGTGCCGCAGCTTGTCGATCACCGGAGCACCCTCGCCCACCGCGGCGCGGGCCTTGGCGAAGTCCTCCAGGTATTGCCGGCACGACGAGTAGCCGCCGTAGGCGCTGGTCACGAACGCCAGCGCGCGCTTGACCCCGTCGGCCTTCATCTCGGCGACGGTGTCGGTCAGCAGCGGGTGCCAGTTGCGGTTGCCCCAGTAGACCGGCAGCGGCAGCTCGTTGGCCGAGAAGTCAGCCTCGATCGCGGCCATCAGCTCGCGGTTCTGCTGGTTGATCGGCGACACGCCGCCGAAGCTGTAGTAGTGCTCGGCGACGGCGGCGAGGCGTTCCGGAGGCACGCCCCGGCCCCGGGTGACGTTTTCCAGGAACGGAATGACGTCTTCCGGGCGTTCCGGGCCGCCGAACGAAACCAGGACCAACGCGTCGTACGGCATCAGACGATTGTGCCTTGCCCGATCAGATCGATGCGGGCTCGGCACCCAGCGCGTGATATCCGCCATCGACGTGGATGATCTCGCCCGTCGTGGCCGGGAACCAGTCGGAGATCAACGCGAGCACGGCCCGGGCCGCGGGCTCCTGGTCGCTGAGGTCCCAGCCGAGCGGCGCGCGCCGGGTCCAGGCGTCCTCGAACTGCTCGAAACCGGGGATCGACCTGGCCGCCATCGTGCGCAGCGGCCCCGCCGACACCAGGTTGCTCCTGATGCCCTGCTTGCCCAGGTGCAACGCGAGGTAGCGGGAGGCCGACTCGAGGCCCGCCTTGGCCACGCCCATCCAGTCGTAGACCGGCCACGCCTTGGTGGCGTCGAAGGTCAGCCCGACCACCGAGGAGCCCCGCGGCATCAGCGGCAGCGCGGCCATGGCGAGGGACTTGTAGGAGTACGTCGAGACGTGCAGCGCCGTCGACACGTCCTCCCAGCTCGTCTCCAGGAAGTTGCCGCCGAGCGCGCTGGCCGGGGCGAAACCGATCGAGTGCACGAGGCCGTCGATGCCGTCCATGTGCTTGCCGACCTTCTCGGCCAGCGTCTCCAGGTGCTCCTGGTTGGTCACGTCGAGCTCGATCACGGGCGCCTCGGCGGGCAGCCGCTTGGCGATGCGTTCGACCAGCGACATCCGGCCGAAGCCGGTGAGCACGACGGTCGCGCCGTTCTCCTGGGCCAGCTTCGCCACCGAGAACGCGATCGACTGGTCGGTGATCACGCCGGTGACCAGGAGTCGCTTGCCCTCCAGCAGTCCTGCCACGGTGCAGCCTTTCTTCTTGTCGGAGAGGGTCAGTGGCCCATGCCGAGGCCGCCGTCGACCGGGATCACGGCGCCCGAGATGTAGCCGGCGTGGTCGCTGGCCAGGAAGGTGACGGCCGCGGCGATGTCGTCGACCGCGCCGAACCGGCCGGCCGGGATCGACTCGACATATTTCTTCTTGAGGTCTTCGGGGAGGTTCTCGGTCATGTCGGTGGTGATGTAACCCGGCGCGACCACGTTGGCGGTGATGTTGCGGGTGCCCAGCTCACGGGTGATCGACCGGGCGACGCCGACGAGACCGGCCTTGCTGGCCGCGTAGTTGACCTGGCCCGGGTTGCCGGTCAGGCCGACCACCGAGGAAATGAAGATCATCCGGCCCCAGCGGGCGCGCAGCATCGTCTTGGACGCGCGCTTGGCCACGCGGAACGCGCCGGCCAGGTTGGTGTCGACCACGCTGGTGAACTGCTCCTCGCTCATGCGTAGCAGCAGCGTGTCGGCGGTGATCCCGGCGTTGGCGACCAGCACCTCGACCGGCCCGAGCTCCTGCTCGACCTGCGTGAACGCGGCGTCGACCGAGTCGGAGTCGGTGATGTCGCATTTGACGCCGAGGACCCCTTCGGGCGCCCCGGTGCCGCGGTGGGTCACCGCGACCTTGTCGCCCTGCGCGGCGAAGGCCAGCGCGATGGCCTTGCCGATGCCGCGGTTTCCGCCGGTCACCAGCACCGTGCGCGCCATTTTCGTGTCTCCCCACTGCCAGGTCGGTCTGCGGATTGGACATTACGGCTTACCCGGGGGTACGGCTAATTCGCCTCGCCCAGTTGTGATCCTCATACCCGGGTATGACAGTTCGGATGGCTCTCCAGCGGCACGCTTCCTGTCGGACCGCCCGCGTAACCTCCGGATGGTGAACGAGACCCTCGTCGCCACCAGCCTGCGCGACCTGCGCCGGGTGCTGATCGGGCCGGATTTCCCGCCGGAGCCCGGCCGGCGCATCCGCAGCCCGCGCATCGAGCGTTGGTGGTCGCGCTGGCGCGGGCTGGCCATCCCGCTGCTGGTGCTCGGCGTGCTCGGGCTCGGCGCGGCCGCCGCGCAATACCTGGAGGGCACCCGCGGCCAGACCGACCTGGTCTCCACGCTGATCGGCTACGGGACGACGGTGCCGGTCCTGTTCGCCTACCACCGGCCGCTGGTGGCCTGGCGGCTCGCCTACGTGATGCTCTTCGTCGGCGTCCTCAACGCGCTCCCCTCGGAGGCGTGGCCCTGGAACCCCGTGCAGATCGTCTTCTTCCTGATCATCCTGCTCGCCCTGGCCCTGCGGGCGGAGTCGGGCGTGGCGGCCTGGGCCGGCGCGCTCACGCTGGTTCCGGTCTTCCTCTTCGTCAAGGCCGCCAACGCCTGGGGCGTGTCGGTCCTGTTCCTGTTGATGCTGATCCTCGGCAACCAGGTCCGCCGCTGGCGGCAGAGCTCGCGCGCGCTCAGTGAGCGGCTCGCCGAGCAGGAGGAGCAGTCACAGCTCGAGAAGGCGCGCCGGGCGGTGCTGGAGGAGCGCACCCGGATCGCCCGCGAGATGCACGACGTGGTGGCGCACCACATGTCGATGATCGTCGTGCAGGCGGAGACCGCGCCGTTCCGACTACCCGAGATCGACGAGCCGGTGCGCCGCGAGTTCGCCTCGATCGCGGGGTCCGCCCGGGAGGCGATGGTCGACATGCGGCGCCTGCTCGGGGTGCTGCGCAGCGAGACCGCGCCCGCGCTCACGGCGCCGCAGCCTGGGCTCGCCGAGGTGGCCGAGCTGATCGAGGCCGCCCGGCGGGCGGGCGTGCCGGTGACGTTGCACGGGGTCGTCCCGGAGGTGGACGGGCCCGTCGCCCTGGCGGCTTACCGGATCGTCCAGGAGGCGCTGGCCAACGCTGCGCGGCACGCACCCGGGGCCAACGTGCGGGTCGCGGTGACGCACGACGGCGCGGCGGTCGTGGTCCGGGTGGAGAACGACGCGCCGCCCGGCGACACCGCGGCCGGGTCGTCGAGCGCTGGGGAGGGTCACGGGATCGCCGGCATGCGGGAGCGGGCGACGCTGCTCGGCGGTGGGTTCGAGGCCGGGCCGACGGTGTTCGGTGGGTTCGCGGTCGCGGCGACGCTGCCGGCCGTCTTTGCTTCCGAGGCCGTTCCTGAAGGGCGAGGCGCGTGATCAAGGTCCTGATCGCCGACGACCAGGCGATGGTCCGCGAGGGTTTCGGTGCGCTGCTGGCGGCGCAGCACGACATGCTCGTGGTCGGCGCGGCCGCCGACGGCGCGCAGGCGGTCGCGGAGACGCGCCGGCTCGACCCTGACGTGGTGCTGATGGACATCCGCATGCCGGTGCTCGACGGCCTGGCCGCGACCCGGCAGCTGCTCGACGGCCGTCCGGTCGGTGACCCGCCGCGGGTGCTGGTGCTGACGACCTTCGACCTCGACGACTACGTCTACGAGGCGTTGCGGGCCGGGGCCAGCGGCTTCCTGCTCAAGGACGCGCCGGCCGCCGACCTGGTCAACGCGGTGCGGGTGGTGGCCGGCGGCGAGGCGCTGCTGGCGCCGTCGGTGACCCGGCGGCTGATCGCGGAGTTCGCGGCCCGCCCGGGCCCGGCCCGGCCGCGACCGACGGCGCTGGCCGCGCTGACGCCGCGGGAGACCGAGGTGCTGCGGCTGATCGCCCGCGGCCGGTCCAACCAGGAGATCGCGGCCGAGCTGGTCGTGGCCGAGCAGACGGTGAAGACGCACGTGGGCCGGATCCTGGCCAAGCTGGCCCTGCGCGACCGGGCGCAGGCGGTGGTCCTGGCCTACGAGACGGGTCTGGTCGCCGCGGGCGAGTAGGCCCGCGTACCACCCCGGACCGCCGGGCAGGGCCCTCGTCATGCTGAGGTAGCACCGGCAGGACCACGCCCCGGTACGACGATTTCGCACCGTCCACACCGGCATCGTGCGGCGCATGATGCGACGGACACTTCTCCTCGGCGTCGCCGCCGCCACGTTCGGTGTCGGCCTGCTGGTGCCCGCTCCCGCGGCGGTCCTCGCCGCGCCGGCCGCCGGCCCGACGCCGGCACTGGCGTACCAGGCGTCCGCGGCGGCGATGCGCGCCGCGGGCGGCGCCTACGCGGGCTGGGCGGCGAGCCGGCACTTCCTCGCGTTCTCCACCCGCGACGACGGCACCGCCGCCGAGGTGGTGGGTGATCTCGCCACCGCGGACCGGATCGCGGTCGTCGTGCCGGGCGTCGACAGCACGCTGGCGACCTTCACGAGCGGCCTGGGCGGCGTCGCCCGGCGGGCGCCGGCAACGCAGGCCAGGGCGGTCTACGACGCCGCGTTGGCGGCGGACCCGGCGGCCCGGGTCGCGGTCGTCGCCTGGCTCGGGTACGACCCGCCGGAAGGCGTCGGCCTCGAGGCCGCCCGCGAGGTCCGGGCGCGGGCGGGCGCGCGCAACCTGGCGGCCTTCGCGGGCTGGCTGGCTGCCCGCCGCCCGGACGCCCGGATCACGCTGGTCGGCCACAGCTACGGCGCGGTCGTCGTGGGCCTCGCCGCACCGCGACTGCCGCACCAGGTGACGGCACTGATCGCGGTGGGCGCGCCCGGCATGGGCGCCGACGACGTAGCCGGGTTGCACACGCGGGCCGCGGTCTACGCGGCGCTCGCACCCACCGACTGGATCGGCCGGATCCCACAGGCCCGCTTCCTGGGCCTGGGCCTCGGCACGCGCCCGGCCACACCCTCGTTCGGCGCCGCGGCGCTGCCGACGACCGGGGTCCAGGGCCACGACTACTACTTCTCACCGGGTACGGCCACCCTGGCCGCGATCGCCGCGGTGGTGACCCGATGACCGCGCGCCGGGACGCGGGCATCGACGCCGTCCGCGCCACCGCCATCGCGGGCGTCGTCCTCGGCCACTGGCTGGTCACGGCCCTCGCGCTCGGCGACGACGGCGCGCTGCAGGTGCACAGCCCGCTGGCGGCTCTGCCGGCCATGCAGTCGGTGAGCTGGCTGCTGCAAACACTGGGCCTGTTCTTCCTCGCGGGCGGCTACGCCGCCGCGACCTCGGCCGCCCGCCGGTCCCGGGCTTTAGGCCCGAGGCCCGAAGCGGCGGTGTCGGCCGCCGGGCAGGGGACTTTGGCCGCGCCGGCGCGGCGTTCCCGGTCTGCCGGCCCGAGGCCTGAAGCGGCGGCGTTGGCCGCCGCGCCGGGGTCGGCGGCTGCATTGACGGGGCCGACCCGCCCTGTCGCCGATGCGCCCGAACCGGCGGCCCCGGCTGGCGGGCGCCGGCCCACGGCCACGCCCGCAGGGAGTTCCGAGCCTGTGGCAGCGACGCGTGGTGCCTCGATGGCCCGTCGGTGGTCCGTGGCCCGATTGGCGAGACGGCCCGGGCCTGCTCTCGAAGCGGCGGGAGCTGGGGCATCGGCCGCCGCGCAAGGGTCCGTGGCTACGAACGCAGGGCCGTTCGAGCCAGCGGTCGCGATGGCGAGAGCTACGACTCCTGCCGGCGGTCCGGGGTTCATGGCCTGGCTGGCGTGGCGTTCCGGGGCACCGGCAGCGACCGCCGGGGGTGCCGGGGCCGCGTCGCCGACCGCCGGAGCCCCGGCGCAGGCGGCAGGAGCGCCGTCAGCCGCCCGGACTCGGCCTGCGGACTCGCCGGGCAGGCGGCCAAGCCCGGTGTCCCGCCGCATCCGGCTGCCGCGGCGGCTGGCCGCCTTGGTCGGGCCCGTCGGTGCCCTGGTCGGCCTGCTGTCGCTCGCGCTGGTGGCCGGTGCGCTGGTCGGTGTGCCCGAGGAGACGCTGCGTACCGTGGGCAAGCTCGTCGTGAGTCCACTGTGGTTCCTGTTGCCGTTTCTGGTGCTCACCGCGCTGGTAACGCCGATCGCTCGGGTGGTGCGGCGGTTCGGCGTGCTGCCGGTGGCGGCCGTCGCCGGGGGAGTGGTGCTCGCGGCTGACCTCGGTTTCGGCTTCCTGCCCACCACCCTCGTCGCGGCCTGGGGGTTGCCGTTCGTGCTCGGCGTGGCGCTGGCGCAGGGTCGGCTGACGAGCCGGGCCACCGGCTGGGCGCTGCTCGTGGGTGGCGCCGCCGCGGTGGTCGCACTGGTGTTCGCGGCCGGCTACCCGGCCAGTGCGGTCGGCGTGCCCGGTGCCGGACGCTCCAACCTGGATCCGCCGTCGTTGGCCGCCCTCGCTCTGGCGATCGCGCAGACCGGTGCCGTGATCTTGCTCCTGCCGTGGTTGCGCCGTCTCGGCACCCGGCGCCCGGTGCGCGCTCTCAACAACGCCGCCCTCCACGTCTATCTCTGGCACCAGGCGACCATGATCTCGGTCACCGTCGCCGTCGCGTGGATCGCCGGGCGGCAGCCGGGACTGCTCACGGCTCCGGACGGCTACGGCTGGGTCGCGGCCCGGCTGGCCTGGCTTCCGCTGTTCGCGGCCGCGCTCGTCCTGGTCGTCCGGATCGCCGGGCTGGGTCCGGCGCGCGGTCGGCGGGCGCGACCAAATCGGACGGTCGGTGGCCAACCTTCCGGCCAATGCCACCTCGATGTCGGGCAGGGGATAGAATCTCCGTTGGTTCGTGTGCCCGGCCGACGTCTGGAGGTGATCGCCGTGCGAGACAGCGATCCTCCGAGTCGCAGCCGGGCCGCCGTCCGGTCCCGCTGATCCAGCGACCCGACGACAGCCAGAAATCCGCCTGCCGGCAGCCGCCGCGCCCCCGCACGTCCGCGGGCCCGGCCTGCGCATGCTGCCGTCCGGCTGCGACTCTCCTCCGCCGCGATTCCGCACGACCCCAGAAGTCCCACCTTCGCATCGGAGAGCCGTGATGAACCGTCGTTTCGTGGCCCCGCTGGGCTTCACCCTGGCCGCCGTCTGGGTCCTCGTCGTCGCGATGCTGGTCAACAACGCCAACTAGGGCCTGTCCTGTCGA
>NZ_BONC01000085.1 GCF_016862515.1 Asanoa iriomotensis | reverse complement strand
CCCGGCACGACGTGCCGGCCGTGCTGCACGGCAACACCCTCTTCGACGATGCCCTCCTCCTGTCGGTCACGGTCGGCAAGATGCGGCCACGGGCGGACGTGCCGGCCAGCGCCGCGGTGCTGCGGATCAGCCCCGACAGCCTGGTGCCGGGTGCGAGCGGCCAGCCCATGCGCCCGGTCGGGTACGGCGGTGGCGCGAGCCTCCCCCAGTCGCTGCGCGAACCGGGGACCCGCCCCCGGATCCTGGTCAGCCACAGCACGATCGCCGGGCCCGGCTCGACCTCGGTGCTGGACCGTATCGTCAAGCTGGCGCCGACCGTGGACGCGGAGTTCGTGCTGCTCCGCGCCGTCGACCGGCTCGCGGGCCGAAGCCTGCCGCCCAACGTGCGCGCGGTCGGCTGGGCCCCGGTGCCGGACGCCCTGGAGACAGCGAGCGCGATCGTCCACCACGGCGGCGCGGGCACCATCCTCGCGGCACTGTCGGCGGGCGTGCCGCAGTTGGTCACGCCGGGACCGGGCGACCGGGCACACAACGCGGACGTGGTCGCCAACCGCGGTGCGGGCCTGGCCGTGCCGGTGAAACGGATCGACGCCGCGGTGCTGCGCCGCCTGATCGACGACGCGGCGTTGCGCACGGCATCGGCCAAGGTCGCGACAGAAATCGCCGCGATGCCAGCGCCGGCCGAGATCGCCTCAACCGCCTTCGCCAAGTTCGGCTGACCACCGACCCGCCGCCTTGGTCGCAACGACGGACCCGGACAAAGAGGTCAGCCGCGCTTGGATAGGACGTAGGACGTCCTGGTAGTGCGGGTTGAACATGATGCCCAGGATGTTGTCGAACGGGTCCGTGACCGTCGCCGTGATGAAGCCCTTGCCTCGGTCGCGCGGCTGCTCACGGATCGTGGCGCCCATGCCGGTCAGCCGCTCCAGCGCGGCGTCGATGTCGTCGACGTGCCAGTAGGCCACCACCCCGCCCGCGCCCGTCGCCGTGCCCTCCGGCGCGAACTTGCGGTCGATCAGCCCGAGCTCCTGCTGGTAGTCACCGAGCCGGAACTCGGCGTAGCCGCCCTCGACCTCGAAGTAGGGCTCGATGCCGAGCAGGTCCGCATACCACCGCTTGGCCGCGGCCAGGTCGTCGGTCCAGTAGCTCATCGTCGCGATGCCCCGGAGCATTGTCGATCCCCTTCCTCGTCCATTGGTGACACGGACGTTAGCGGCGACCCCCGACAGTTTTCGGCGGAGATAGTCTCGATCGCGAACGCCCCCTCGTGTTTGGAGCAACCCCATGGCAACATCCGCCGACCGCCTCATCGCGGTGCTGCGCGCCGGCCACGACGACCTCGCCGCCAAGGTCGCCACCTTCACTCCCGACGACCTCGCCAAGCCCTCCGGGGCCAGCGAGTGGGACATCTCCCAGGTGCTCAGCCACCTCGGCAGCGGTGCGGAGATCAACCTGGCGACGCTGGAGGCTGGCATCGCCGGCAGCACCCCGCCGGACGGCGAGTTCAACAAGAGCGTCTGGGCCAAGTGGGACAACGCCTCCCGGCAGGAGCGCGCCGACTGGGTGATCACCGCCAACGACGCGCTGGTCACGCGCTACGAGTCGCTCGACGAGCAGGAGCGCGAGACGGTGCGCGTCACGTACGCCTGGATGCCCGCCCCGGTCGACGTCGCCGCCTCGGCGACCATGCGGCTCTCCGAGTTCGCCCTCCACGCCTGGGACGTGGCGGTCGGCTTCGACCCCACGGCCACCGTGGACGCCGCCGCCGCGCCGCTGCTGCTCGGCCAGATGGCGCACATGTTCGCCTGGGTCGCCAAGCCGGAGCACCTCGACGGCAAGACGGCCACGCTGGCGGTCGAGCTCACCGACGTCCCCGAGTCGTTCGGCCTGGTGCTCGGCCCCGAGATCGCCCTGGCCACCACCCCGAGCGACCCCGACGGCACCCTGCGCCTGCCCGCCGAGACCTGGCTGCGCCTGGTGACCGGCCGGCTCAAGACGGAGCACGCGCCTGCGCCGGTCAAGCTCGACGGCCCGATCTCCCTCGACGACCTGCGCCGGGTGTTCCCCGGGTTCTAAGCGACGGCAGGGCGCCACCGCTACCGGTGGCGCCCACCAGGCTCAGTGGGTCAGCACCGCGCCTTCCCGTGCGTCGTCGTCGATGGTCGGTGACTCCCGCGGTTGCGAGTCGTCCTCGACGGTGCGCAGCTCCTGGAGCTGCTCGATCGCCACGACCGGCACGGCACCCGTCTCCGGCAGCGCGGGGACCGGTTGGTCGAGGAAGACGCGCCGGACGACCCGCTCGGAGGCGCGGCCGTCGTCGAGGTAGCAGAACCGCTTGCGGAACACCTTGCGGGTCAGCGCCGCCTGCTCGCCCGAGACCGCGCCGGACCGGAACAGCTCGACCAGCTCTGCCTCGGTGCGGGCCGCCACGCCCGGCCCTTCGGAGAAGACGTCGAGGTAGGCGCCGCGCGTGGTCCGATAGGTGTCCCAGTCGGATGCGAAGATCGCGATCGGCCGGTCGAGGACCGCGTAGTCGAACATCACCGACGAGTAGTCGGTGATGAGCATGTCGGCGGCGAGGTAGATGTCCTCCACCCGCGGGTGGTCGCACACATCCATGACCTGCGGGTGGTCGCCGGCCACGATCGTCCGGTCGAAGTGGTGCACGCGCACGAGGAGCACGGTCCCCGGCGGGAGCTGGTCGGCGAACCGGCCCACGTTGAGCAGCGCGTCGGTGCCGAACTCGTAGTCCCGGTAGGTGGGCAGGTAGGCGACCGCGACCTGGCCGGGCTCGAGCCCCAGCCGGGCACGCGCGTCCGCGACCTGCTCAGCCGTGGCGTTGGCCAGGACGTCGTTCCGCGGGTAGCCGACCTCGAGCGTCTCGTAGCCGCACGGGTAGGCCCGTTCCCAGATCTCGGTGGTGTAGGCGTTGGGGCTGACGCTGTAGGTCCACCGGTCGCACCGCTTCAGCAGCCAGTTCATGTTCATGCCGCGGATGCCGGCCGGATGCTTGAGCTGGTCGACGCCCATCGCCTTGACCGGCGTGCCGTGGTTGGTCGACAGGTGCACCGCGCCGGGCCGCTTCACGACCCAGCCGGGATAGTTCACATTGGACACGAGGTATTTGGCGCGGGCCAGCATGCGATAGTGCCGCAGGGTGCCGATCGTGACACTGTCCACCTCGGACGGCGCCGTAACGCCGGACTTCAGCTCCCACACCCCGCGGACGCCGGGTGCGAGCTCGACCATCTTCTCGTACACGGCCGCGGGGTTGCAGCTGTAGCCCTTGCCCCAGTAGGTCGAGAAGACCGCGAGCCCTTCGTCCATCGGCCTGCGTAGCTGGAAGCGGTAGTAGGCCATGCGCAGCCGGCTGCGCAGCCGGACCTTGCGCTGCAGCCATTTCGCCTTGCCCTCGACCGAGCGGCGCAGGGCGAAGCTCAAACGGCTGAACAGCCAGAAGGTGTACGCCCGCCGGGCGACCAGCAGGTGCTTGACCCGCTCGCGTCCGGTCGGCATCGGGTAGCCGTCCGCCGGAACGTGCCGCGCATAGGCCTTCGCGAGCGCGGCGAAGAACTCCTGCTGGTGCGACCGCCCGACCCGGTCCCGGTTCTCCAGGACGAGCAGGCACTGGTACATCATCCGGGCGAACACGGCGCCCCGGAACGGCGCGGCCCGCTCCCCGATGCGGTCGAGCAGGGCGAACAGCCGGTCGTACTGCTCGAAGACCTCGAAGTGCCGGTAGCCGGGCGTCGAGGTGATCGCACCCTGGCGGCGCTGGCGGTAGTAGATGCAGACGCGCTCGAGCACGGCGATCCGGTCGGCGAGGATCAGCACGGAGTAGCCGACCGGCACGTCCTCGTAGAGTCCGGTCGGGAACGCGACCTCGTTGCGGACGAGGAACTCGCGCCGGAAGATCTTGTTCCACGCTACGTGGAACAGCTTGATCATGTTGGGCCGCTCGGCGAGGGTGAACACCATGGGCAGCGACTCGGCCCGGGCGAGATTCGAGAGCTTGCTGCGCGCGCTCTTGTTGTTCCACCAGACCTTGGAGTAGTCGACCACCAGCACGTCGGGGTCGGTGGTGTGCAGCCGGTCGGCCACGGCGGCGAGCGCGCCCGGCGCGATCCAGTCGTCGCTGTCGACGAACCAGACGTACTCCCCTGTCACATGCCGCATCCCGACGTTGCGGGCCTGGCCCAGACCCACGTTCTCGGCCAGGTGCACGACCCGGAGGCGGCGGTCGCGGGCGGCGTACTCGTCGAGGATGGCCCCGCAGTGATCCGGGGAGCAGTCGTCGACGGCGATCACCTCGATGTCGGTGAACGACTGCTGCAGGATCGAGTCGAGGCACTCCCGGAGGTAGGCCTGAACGCGATACACGGGAAGAACGATGCTCAGCAGCGGCATCCGGCCTGGATCCCTTTCTCATGCGATGAACGGCTGGCGCACGGACTCCTCGACGGCCCGCGACGCCACCGCGTCACCGACCGAAGGGCCCCCGCCAAATCACCGAGCGTCTGCCCACCGCATCCCCGTGCCCACCGCAGGTGCAGAAAGCTGTCGCTTCCCTGACAGTGGAAGCGTGAGGCTAACAGCGAACGCGAAGGAGATCCATAGCCGTCCAACGCGAAACCAACGCCTACTTGGCCGGCACGGTGTATTTAGGTGAACTGCGGGAAAAGTCACGCGCCCCGGCGGGCCCGCCGCACGGTCAGCGCGACCGCGGCGACGGCAAGCAGCGGGACGACCAGGAACACCCACTTCGCGTCCGGGCCAAGCCGGTCTCCGACGAGGACCGCGAGCAGCACAGCAGTCGCCGCCGCGACGAACGGGTAAATCGTCCAGCTCGGCTTCTTCATCGCTGACCACCACCTTCCGGAGGTCAGGGATGTACCCAGACGTCGGGCACCATATGCGGACGCCCCGCCCGGGTCCGCCGGGCGGGGCGTCCCACCTGTTACGGGCGGACCGTGACGCGGTCGCAGCCGTAGAAGGCCACCATCGCGCCGGCGACCCGGAGGCGTCCGTAGACGCAGGCGGAGGTGTCGCCGACCGCGAGGCCGTCGGCCTTGGGGTCGAAGTGCAGCATCGCGTCGGTGTCCCCGTCGCGGGTGCGCTCGTCCAGCTCCTCGACGTCCTCAGGGTGGATCTTGCCGTGCGTCTCGCGCGCGCCGAGCCCCGCCAGGATCCGGGACGGCGAGCCGAGCCGCAGCGTCGACCAGTCGATGGTCGTCGCGTCGATCGCGACCGGGTTGCCGTACTCGCCGGCGGCCGTCGTGAGAACGCCGACCGGCAGGACGCCGGGGTTGAGGTTGACGACGTTGTCGGCGCTGCCCGGCTTGACGTTGACGGTCGCCGGCACCGCGCAGGTAACCCCGAGCGTGGCGGAACGCACGTCGTTCGCCGACTGCGCGTCGACGACCGAGGGCAACTTCGGCGCCACACGGGTGGTCGCCGTGAGGTTGACCGTGCCGGGTTGCGTGCAGGTGACCGTGTACGTCCGCGTCAGCCGCTGTGGTGTGCCCACCGCGACCGGCACGTCCGTGGTGACCGGTGCGCCGTCGGCGATGGTGAGGCCGGCCGCCGCGGACACCTCCTGCCGGACGCGGGCGTCCGACGGCCCGTCCGGGCCGTGGTTGGCCACCGTGCTGGCCACCGTCACGGTGATCGGCTGGCCGAGCACGCCGAACAGCGGCGCCGCCGGCTCGACCGCGGTGACCGCCAGGTCGCTCTCCTTGCAGTCCGGGTCAGCCGGGTTGGCCGCGCAGAACGTGCGGATGGGTGCGGCCAGGTCGACGGTCACGACCTGCTGGTTCAGGCGTACGTCGGTGACGGTCATCGCGGCCAGTGCGGGGCTGAACGGCACGATGAAGTTGCCCGTGCCGCTGGACCGGACGGCCTTGCTGCCGTTGGGTCCGCCGTCGAGACGCCACAGTGGACTCCACGCGTTGATCTGCTCGATCTCGGCACCGTCCACATCGGTCAGTCGCAGGCGCAGGATCGACGGCTCGCCGGAGTGGCCGCGGGCCCGCGAGGTGGTGACCTTGGTCGACTCGACGTGCGCCTGGGTGCGGCTGTCGAACTTCACGCGGGCGACGACCGCCTTGGCCGGGTCCGTGTCGAAGTCGAAGACCGGCGGTGGGATGGACGCCGGGTCCGGTGGCGGGGTGGGCTCGGCGAACGCACCGCCGCCGGCGGCCACCCCGGCCGCCAGCAGGAGTCCGGCGGCCGCCGCGAGCACGATTTTGCGTACCATCGCTGTCTCTCCTCTCAGCACTTCGCGATGCGGCAGTCGCCGAAGATCAGGTTGAAACGCCGGATGTCGGCCGCGTTCGCCGGACCGTTGTCGTTCATGACGTCGTCGTTCATCAGGCCCGGCGTCAGGTCGCCTGGCTCGGAGGTGTAGTAGACGTCGCCGTCCTCCTCGAGCGCCCGGCAGGCGTCGCGGACGCGGCCCAGGTTGGGTGCGTCGGTGTCGCAGCCCTCGTCGCCGGTGAGCTCCTCGTAGACGTTCGGCGCGACCTCGTTGTAGAAGTAGGCGGCGTCGCAGCAGTACTCGTCGGCGAGGCCGAACGGCACGTGCCCCATCTCGTGCCGGACGACGCCCATCGCGTCAGCCCGGGCGAGGTTGACGGCGGCGATGTGGTCGTCGGGCATGCCGAAGTCCCGCTGGGCGGCCTTGCGGTGCAGGATGATCCCGACGTCGGCGAAGGCGAAGATCTCGTCCCACAGCACCGGTAGCTCGTGGTCGTCGCCGGTGGCGAAGTCGACGGACTTGCCGGTGTTGTCCTGCAGGATCCAGAAGTTGAACAGATCCTGGTTGGTCAGGTACGGGTCGAATCCGAAGACACCGCTGTTCATCGCCAGCGCGACGTCGGCCTGGAACATCGGGTTGAGCCCGACCGGGCCAGGGCCGGTGTAGGTGTCGCTGTCGGCGATGAACACGACGTCGAGCCGGCTGCCCTGTCCCCCGGTGTAGCTGATCGGCACGGCGGGCTTGGGGAACGTGAAGTTCGGCGTCGGGTCACCCACCGTCGTCCGGCGCCACCCGGAGAAGATCGTGGTGGCGGCCACGGTAGTTCGACAGCCGTACGTGAAGCTCGGTGTTGTCGCCGTGAAGGTGCGGGTGAAGCTGCCCACGCCCGATCTCGTCTCGCGGTCGGTGGGGCTGAGCCAGATCTCGAGCTGATTGGGTACGACCGTCGGGGCGAGCGCCCCGTCGACCGCGGTCGCGGTGACCGTGACGGTCTGGCCGGGCTGCGGCCAGGCGGGCGTGTGGGTGCACAGGATCCGCAGCCCGGGCGCGCTGGCCGGCGGATCGACCGCGATGGTGACGGTCAGTTCGGCCCGGTCGTCGCCGTTGCCGGACCGCACGATCGGGGTGCCACAGGCGATGGGTGCCTCGCCCTCGACGCTTACGTCGCACGGCGCCACGCGCACGTCGGCCAGGAATGCGTTGGCAGCGGTCGGCGACACGTCGTACTGGTTGTCGCCGAAGCAGAACCCGCCGTCCTCGTCCCAGGCTTCGACGACGACCGGCAGGAACGCCGCGCCGTCCCGCTGCGGGAGCGTGGCGACGTCCAGGTTCGGCACGGAGAACTCCCAGTCCGGGAGAATGTCGGGGATCCCCTCCCGGTCGTCCTGGTCCTCGGTGTCCTCGTTGTTGAAGGCGACCCCGTTGATCCAGACCTTGACGTACCAGTCGACACGGCCGCAGAGCCCTTCGTCGTCGCTGGACAGCGCGTTGATCCGGTTGATGGTGACCTTGGCGTTGACCAGCGGCGCGGCGCTGGCTGGCGGGCTCGTCACCACGAACAGCCCGCTTACGACGGTCAACGCGGCGAGCACGGTCACGAAGCGTCGTCGCACGTTTCCCCCCTCCTCGTCGGGATCCCCCGGGATGGGGGTCCCGCCCTGCGGAAAGGGGGCCGGCGCCGATTGATACACGGTGTCAACCATCGGACTCACCGCGACCAATGGATGGTCCATTGTGGGTCGCGAGCGGGTACGAGCGGCTGTGGACCGAGACCAGGGTGGTGAGTCCCTGACGGTCACGTCGCCGTCACCCGTTGGAGAGGTGCGCCGGTTAGGTTCCGGTGAATGAGGCGCGTTCGGGTCGTGGTCGCTCTCACCGTCTCCGCCGTCGTGATCGTGGGCTGCGATTCGCCGGAGTCCCCAGGCCCTCCCGGTGCGACCGGGACCGCCGCACCCGTCGCGTGCGACACGGCGGCGCGGCATTTCAGCGAGTGGGAGCAGACCGCGCCGCGGGTCGAGGCGGAGGTCGCGCGAGCGACCCCGGACGAGATGGCGGAGTTCACGATGGCGGCCGACGAGTTCCTCCGCCAGACGGCGGATTACCCGGGTGACCCGGCCCTGACCCTGACCGTCATGATCGGCGACTACCGGGCCTACCTGGACATGACCCGGCCCGCGGGCCGCAGCCCCGACCTGACCCACGCGACGGCCGAGTCGGCGAACAAGGTCCGCACGAGCTTCGCGGCCTTCGCGGCCGCATCCGGCTGCGGTCCCGGATAGTGTTCACCTGAATGCGGGCCGACCGTCATCCACGCCAGGCTAAGTTTTGCCGGTGACGAGCGTGCACGAAGCCCGGGTGGCCGAAGTCGACCGACACCTGACCGGCGCCGAGCACGCGGCCGTCGAGCGCCACGCCGCACTCGGCGACGCGATCCGCCATTCGTTCGCCCGCCTGCGCGATGGCCTGGATCACGCACACGCCGGTTGCGACAAGGTCGACGACCGCGCCTGGGCGGACTACGTCGCCAGCGTCGACCGAGGGCTCGACGAGATGGCCATCGAGGTCACCCGAGCCACGGAGTCGCCCAACTCGGGCGCGACCGCTCCGGAGGTCCTGACGGGCCACGCCTCGGCGCTGGAGCTGTCCGGCTGGCGCCTGCGGTTCACGCTGCCCGAGCTGTCAACGGCGGAGGCTGAGCTCGACCGGTACAGGTCAGCGTCCGCCGCCGGCGACCGCCCGTCGGCCGACCCCCTGCACGACTCGGTCGACCAGCTCCGCGCGGCCGGTCAACGGCGCACCTGATAGCGCAGGTGGAGCACCCGGTTGCTCTGGATCACCACGTCAGGGTCCGCCAGCAGGTGCTGCGCGTGGACCGAACCGAAGAAGCGCTTGCCGGACCCGAACACGACGGGTACGACGTCCATGCGCACCTCGTCGACCAGGCCCGCGGCGAGCACCTGGCCACCGACGTCGCCGGCGGCGACCTCGACGGTGCGGTCACCCGCGAGCTCCTGCGCCTTGGCCACGGCGGCCTCGACACCGTCGACGAAGTGGAACGGCGCCTCGGCGTCCCAACCCTCGGGCGCCGGCCGGTGCGTCACGACGACCACGTGGTCGATCCCGCTCGGCGGCTTCCCGTCCCAGCCGTCCGTCAGGTCGAAGACGTGGCGACCGGCGATCGTCACCCCGATCTCGTCCCAGTACGGCCGGATATAGGCGTAGGACGTCTGCGACACCTTCACGAAGCCGCTCTCGTCCAACGGGACGTCACCGCTGGTCAACCAGTCGAACAGCGGTCCGGGCTGGTCATTCTCGTCCGCGATGAAGCCGTCCACCGACACCGAGCTGTACATGACCACCTTGCCCACGGGGCTCTCCTCTGCTTTGGGTGCCCCCAAGCTAGCGGGTCGTGAGCTGGCGTTCTTGTAAGAAATCAATCGGCCGGCAGCGGCCAGCCGTCGAACACGTGGCCGGGATGGTCGCGCATGAACCGCCGCCGGACCTCTACGTACCGGGTCGGCGTGAACCCGGTGAACTCCCGGAACTCGTGGCCGAAGTGGGCCTGGTCGAAGTAGCCCGCGCCGCCGGCGAGGTCGCCCCAGTCGATCGGTCCTTCGGGATCGATCGCGAACACGGTGGCGGTGAACCGGTGGGTGCGGGCGAGCCGCTTCGGCGTGACGCCGATGAGCTCCTTGAACCGCTGTGTCAGATGAGTGCTGCTGACACCGGCTGCCACGTTCAGGTCGCCGATCGCCACCGCCCCGTTGGCCGCCGCGATGACGCTGCTCGTATGGCGGACCAGCCCCAGGCCGGGGAGCTCGGTCAGCCGTCGCATCAGCTCCTCCTCGAGCAGCGTCAGCATCTCGTGCGGTCCGTCCGCGGTGGCCAGCCGGTCTCGCAGATCGGCGACGGCGGGCCGGCCCCAAACCTGCTCCAACGTCACCGGCCGGTCACACAGCTCGGCCGCGGGCATCGGCAGGAACGGCGCCAGCCCCCACGGCTTGACGTGCACGCCGACGGACCGGGTCCGTCGTGGGTAGCCGAACTCCCACGCGCGGGTGGGCATGCTGACCACGCAGCCGTCGGCGTACTCGGCCGTCTCGACGTCGGTGCCGGCGCGGACCCGGAACGGCGCCCCGAGGTTGACGACGAGCAGCGCCGACGGCGCGGGCGGCAGCGTCAGCAGGGCGTACGGCGGCGCACCCGCCAGGTAGTAGAGATCGTCGATCAGCCCGTCCAGCGGCGGCCGCGGCACTCTGGACACGTACTCCATCCGCACAGCATCACCGACGCCGCCGGCCGACGCTACGGCCGGCGGCGGGCCCGCAGGACGACGTCGCGGATGTGCGGCGTGCCGGGCGGCGGCGGTGTCGTCCGTGCTCGGGTCTCGTTCACCTGGATCTCCCAACCGCCGTCGAGGAGCGCGGCGACGTCGCCCGGCAGGTAGTAGTCGTGCGGGTCGAAATCAAGGTCGGCCAGGTCGGCGGGGTCGTGACTGCCGAACAGCAGGATGCCGCCGGGCGCGACGGCTGCGAGCAGGCCGTGCACGGCCGCGGGGCCGGCGTTCCTGCGGAGCGGAAAGTACTGGACCGTCACCAGGTCGAACGCTTCGGGCGTGGGCGGCGTGGCGGTCAGGTCCGCGTGGACCCAGCTCACCAGGTCGGCCACGTCCGCGCCGGCGGCGGCAGCCCGACGCAGCGCGGTCTCCGCGATGTCGGTCCCGGTGACGTGCCAGCCGCGCCGGGCCAGCCACAGGGCGTCGCCGCCCTCACCGCACCCGACATCGAGCGCGCGGCCGGGCGGCAGGTCGGCGGCCTCGGTGACGAGGATCCCGTTGGGGTTGCCGCTGAAGACCTGATCGCGGCCGCGGTACAGGTCTTCCCAGAACTGCGCGTCCATCTGCCCTCGTTCCGAAGTCGGTCGACGTTGCCGTGTCAACCTGCCCTCGCCCCGAGGGAGGCGCCAAACTTCGTTGCCGAAACGGCAAGCCCGACCGGTCATTGGAAAATGAGCGTTTGCACAAACGATCGTTTGCAGTAGGGTCGACGCGTGACCTCGTCGCTGGACCTCGACTCCGCGTTCGCCGCTCTCGGCGATCCCGTTCGTCGCGCGTTGGTGGCGCGGCTCGCGCGGGGTGATGCCACGGTCGGTGAGCTCGCCGGACCCTTCGACCTCACGCCGCAGGCGATCTCCCACCACGTCGGTGTGCTCCGGCGGTGCGGGCTGATCGAGCAGCGGCGCGAAGGCACCCGGCGGCCCTGCCGGCTCAAGGTCGATCACCTCTCCCGGCTCGGCACCTGGATCGACGACCAGCGCCGCACCTGGGACGACCGCCTCGACGCCCTCGAGCAGCACCTCACCGACGAAGGGGCGGGCCGTTGACCGCGGAACTACGCGGTGACGAGCTCATCGCCGAACGCCGGCTGGCGGCGGAACCCGACCGGGTCTGGGCCGCGTTCACCTCGCCGGCCAGCATCGCCGCGTTCTGGGGCGGTTCACACGCCACCGTGCCGCCGCACAGCGTGGGAGTCGACCTGCGGCCCGGCGGTGAGTTCTCCTTGGACACCAGAGCGCCCGACGGTGCCACCCGCACGCTGCGGTTCGTCTACGTGACCGTGGACGCACCACACGAACTCGTCTTCGACGAACCCGTCACCGGGCTGCGCACCACCGTCACCATCCGCGCCGCCGGCAGCGGCGCCACGGATCTCACCGTCCATCAGCGACGGCTTCCACCCGAGCTGCGCACCGCGCAAGCGGCGAACGGGCTGGCGTCGATCCTCGACGCCCTGGCCACACACCTGAAGGGACAACGATGAGCCAACGCGATCTCGTCAAGGAATACTTCGAGGGGTTCCGGACCAGCGACCACCAGCGGATCCTCGCCACCCTCACCGACGACGTCGAATGGGTCATCCACGGCCACCGGACCACCCGGGGCAAGGCCGAGTTCGACGGTGAGATCGAGAACCCGGCGTTCACCGGCAGCCCGCGGCTCGACGTCCTGCGTACCCATGAGGATGGTCCGGTCGTCGTGACCACCGGTGAGGGCCGCGGCGAGAGCGTCGCGCACGGGCCGTTCCGGTTCGCGTTCAACGACCTGTTCACGTTCCGGGACGGGCTGATCGCCCGCGTCGACTCCTACGTGGTGCCGCTGCCAGCCCTGGGTTGAGTGTCCACGTTCGAAGGCATTTTTCCGGCTCCGGGCTTGGCGACCGCGGGGATGGCCTACCTTCGGCGAATGGGTGATCTTCTCGGCGACTACCGCAGCGTGGCCGGGCCGCTGCCCAGGCAGCACCGGGTGTGGCGGCTGACCGGTCCTGGCCTGTCCGACCTGGCGGGCCCGGCCGGCGAGCCGCTGCCCGTGCCCGGCCGTGACGAGCTTCTGGTGCGGCACGACGCTGTCGCGCTGTGCTCCTCCGACGTCCGGATCGCGCGACTCGGTCTGGACCATCCGCGCGTCACCGGGTTCCCGGTCGTGCCCGGCCACGAGGTGAGCCTCACGGTCGCGTTCGTCGGTCCGGAGCTGCGTGACGCCTACGCGCCCGGCGACCGCTTCATCGTCCAGGCCACCATGATCCTCGACGGGGTCGCCCGGGCCTACGGGTACGACCTTCCCGGCGGTCTGGCTCAGTACGCCGTTCTGGGACCGCGGGCCTTGCCCTACCTCGTGCCGGTGCGGGCGAGCACCGGCTACGCCGAGGCGGCGCTCGCCGAGCCGTGGGCCTGCGTCGAGGCCGCCTACGCCGCCTCCTACCGCACCACCTGGCGGGCCGCCGGCACCGTATGGCTGGCCGGTGACGGCGCCGGGGTCGAGCTCGGCGAGGCGGCCGGCTGGCGCCCGCGCCGCGTGCACCTCGACGTCCGTGACGCCGCCTTCGCCGAACGCGTACGCGCCTGGGCGGACGCCGCCGGTGTGGAGCTCGTCGCCGGCGCACCCGCACCCGGGGACGTCGTCGACGACGCCGTGGTTCTCGGCCCGGAACCCGAACGCGTCGAGCACGCCCTGTCCCTGCTGGCGCGCGGCGGCACCTGCGCCGTGGTCACCACCGGGCCGCTGCCCCGCAACGTGCGGGTCGACGTGGGCCGGCTGCACTACGACGGGCTGGCCCTGTTCGGCACGGGACGCGCCGACATCGCCGCGGCGTACGCGCCGATCCGCACCGAGCTGACGCCCGGCGGACGCCTCTGGGTGCTGGGCGCCGGCGGTCCCATGGGCCGCGCGCACATCCGGCGAGCGCTCCAGCGGGACGCGGGCCCGGCGAGCATCGTGGCGACCGACCGCAGCGGGCGGGCGCCCGGTGCGTTCGGCCGTATCGCGCCGGGCGTGCTCACGTTCCTGTCGGAGCGCGAGTGCGGCGACGCCGAACGGCTGGCGAAGCGCCTCAACGACCTCACGGGCGGGCTGGGTTTCGACGACATCGTGGTGACGGCGTCGGACGCTTCGGCCTTCGAGGCGGCGTTCGAGCAACTGGCCGACGGTGGGGTGATGAACCTGTTCGCCGGCCTTCCCCGCGGCACGCGCTGCGCGTGGGATCTCACCGCGATCGCGCACCGCGGTGTGCGCGTCGTCGGGACGAGCGGGTCGTCGGTCGACGACCTGTCCCAGGTACGCGACCGCATCGAGAGCGGTGTGCTCCAGCCGAACCGGTCGGTGGCGGCCATCGCCGGGCTGGACGCGGCACCGGACGCGCTGCGGGCGGTCGCGGAGGGACGCTTCCCCGGCAAAATAGTGATCTTCCCGAACCTCCGCGGCCCGCTGCCGCTGACGTCGCTGAACGACCTGTCGGGCGTCCTGCCCACCGTCGCGGACCGCCTCGACCGCGGCCACTGGAGCCACTCGGCCGAGGAGGAACTCCTGCGCACGCTGACGTGATCGGGTCAGGCGACCGAGCCGGGTGCGGCGATCCAGATGCGCCCGCCCGGTGCGTTCGGCCGTATCTGTCGAGTACATCGAACGACCTCGGGTGGACGGGAGGTTAACTACCGGCCAACCAGCGGTTGCGCGGGCAGCGGGACCTCGTGAGGATCTATGGATTCCTAGACAAGGGAGTCTTCGATGTCTGATCTCGATCGTCGCAGTCTGCTGCGGGGAGCCGCAGCCGTCGCCGGCGGCGCCGTGCTTGGTGGGCCGTTTCTCGGGTTCGTCAACCGCGACCCCGCCGCGGCCGCGCCCAAGGCGGGTGCGCCGCTGGTCGACAACATCGCGGACCTGCGGGACGGCAAGGTCCGCCTGCATGTGCCCGCCGGGTTCCAGTACCGCTCCTTCCACGACACCGAGTCGCCCATCACGCTCGACGACGGCACCGCGCTGCCCGGGCGTCATGACGGCATGGGTGCCTTCCACGGGCACGACGGCGACGTCGTGCTCGTCCGCAACCATGAGATCAACAACCCTGGCCCGGCGTTCGGGCCGCGCACGCCCTACGACGCGATGGCCCGCGGCGGCACCACGACCGTCCACGTCAGCCCGCGCGGCGAGGTCCGTCGCGCGTACACCAGCGTCAACGGCACCATGATGAACTGTTCCGGCGGCCGCATGCCCTGGGGCAGCTGGGTGACCTGCGAGGAGACCGTCAACGGGCCGGACGTCGGCCCTGACTTCACCAACGCCTCCAACATTCCGTTGCAACAGCCGCACGGGTACGTGTTCGAAGTGCCCGTCAAGGGCCAGGCGTCCGGTGAGCCGCTCACCGCGGCCGGGCGGTTCACCCACGAGGCCGTCGCCTACGACCCGCACTCCGGCTACCTCTATCTCACCGAGGACAGCTTCGAGTTCCCGTCCGGGTTCTTCCGGTACAAGCCCCGCCGTGACCCGATGCGGCTCGGCTACCTCGACAACAACGGGCGGCTGCAGATGCTGGCCGTCCGCAAGCGGCCCAACATCCACCTCGAGGGTGCGCAGCGGCGCGGCACCACGTACGACGTGAAATGGGTTGATATCGACGACCCCTCGCCGCGCTTCCCCTACACGCCGGGCGAGACGGCGCCGACGACCAACGACGACGCCACCATCTACGTGCCCCAGCAAGGGTGGGCGCAGGGTGCCGCCTACTTCTCGCGGCTGGAGGGCGCCGTCTACGACGACGGTGTCATCTACTTCACCTCCACCCAGGGTGGCGGCGAGGAGGAGACCGAGCTCGGGCCGCACGCGACCGGCGGGTACGGCAACGGGTCCGGCCAGATCTGGGCCTACTACCCCAAGCAGGAGGTGCTCCGCGTCGTCTACCAGTCGCCGGGGCCGGACACCCTGGACTTCCCCGACAACGTGACCACCAGCCCACGCGGGACGCTGGTCGTCTGCGAGGACAACACCAACGACAACTACCTGCGCGGGTTGACCAAGCACGGTCAGCTGTTCGACATCGCGCTCAACCGGTTGACCTCGAGCACCGGCGCGAGCCGGTTCAACGACGAGTTCGCCGGGTCCACGTTCAGTCCCGACGGGCACACCCTGTTCGTCAACATCCAGGCCGGCGCCGGGATGACGTTCGCGATCTGGGGAGACTGGCGCAGCATCGGCGTGTGACCGTTGCGGCGGGCGGCGGCTGGGTACCGTGGGATCGTGTTCGCTCAGGTCGCGACCTTCGCCGCCGCCCGTGCGCTGGGCCTGCCACCGGCCGTGTCCGGCAAGGTGAGCTACCGGCGCCACCAGCGGATGCGCGCCCGCGACGGCGTCGTGCTCATGACCGACCACTACGCCACCACCGCGCCGGGCGCCGGGACCGTGTTGATCCGCACGCCCTACGGGCGGGGCGGGCCGGTCACCCTGCTCGGGCGGATCATCGCCGAGCGCGGGCTGCACGCGGTCATCCAGTCCTGCCGCGGCACGTACGGGTCCGGCGGCCGCTTCGAACCCATGCTGCACGAGCGCGAAGACGGCATCGACACGATCGACTGGCTGCGGCGACAACCCTGGTACAACGGGCGCCTGGCCATGTTCGGCTCCAGCTACCAGGGGTTCACCCAGTGGGCCGCGGCGCCCTACGCGGGCGACGAGCTGCGGGCGATGGTGCTGGTCTGCACGGCCTCGTCGGCGCGCGACTCCACGTACGCCGGTGAGTCCTTCTCCCTCGACACCGTCTTGACCTGGGCCGAGCTGCTCGCCGCCGAGGGGCAGCCGTTCCTGTCGCGGCAGGCGGAGCTCAAGCGCGGGCAGCCCAAGCTCCTGCGCGGGCTGGCCACGACGCCGCTCGACACGGCCGACACGGTGGCCGTCGGCGCGGCGGTGCCGTTCTTCCAGGAGTGGTTGCGGGAGGTCGAGCCGGGCGCGGCCTACTGGGCGGACCGGGTCTTCGACGACTCCATTCCGGAGGTACGCGCACCGGTGGCCATGATCACCGGGTGGTACGACATCTTCCTGCCGGCCCAGCTCCGCGACTATGCCGCGCTGCGGAAGGCCGGCGCCGACCCGCTCCTCACGATCGGGCCCTGGACCCACGGCAGCCCGGGGCTGCTCACCGCCTGGATGCGCGACGGGCTGACCTTCCTGTGCGAGTCGATGGGTGACCGACCGCCCCGCTCCGGGGGTGTGCGGCTGCACGTCGCCAACGCCGGGTGGCGGGAGGTGCCGAGCTGGCCGCCGCCCGGGCGGCCCGCCGAGGTGGTGCTGCGGCCCGACGGCGGGCTGGGCGCGCAGGCGCGGGCCGGTGAGCCCTCGTCGTTCTTCTACGACCCGGCCGACCCGACGCCGTCGGTGGGTGGGGCGGTGCTGGCCGCCAACAAGGCCGGGCGGATGGACAACCGGGACGTGGAGGCCCGCGAGGACGTGCTGGTCTTCACCGGTGCGGAGCTCGAGGAGCACGTCGACGTGGTCGGCGAGGTCGCCGCGACGATCTACACGGGCGGCGAACCGGAGCACTTCGACGTGTTCGTACGACTGTGCGACGTGGACCCGCGCGGCCGGTCCTGGAACGTGTGTGACGGGCTGGTCCGGGTCGTTCCTGGACGGTTCCCCACCGACGCCGACGGGGTGACGCGGGTCGAGGTGCCGATGTACCCGACCGCCTACCGGTTCCGGGCCGGGCATCGGTTGAGGGTGCAGGTGTCGGGCGGGGCGCATCCGCGGTGGGCGCGGAACCCGGGCACCGGGGAGCCGCTGGGCAGTGCGGTCTCGATGCAGGCCGGGCGGCGCTGGGTCTTCCACGACGAGTCACACCCGTCGGCGGTGCGGTTCATGGTGGCTGCTGACTGAGCCGCTGCGCGTACCCGTACCCGACAAATCGGATTTTCTTTCGCGACTTTCTCACGTTTCCCAGCGGTCCCATATCCCCGCAAATAGCCTGAATTGACCGTCGGCGGCGCTGCCGTCGAGGGCCGGCTCAGCAAGGGGGACCGACGGTGAGCTCAATCCTGACGCGCGCATTGGTCGCCGGCGCCCTGGCCAGCGCGGCGGCAATCGCCCTGCTGCCGGGCGTGGCCGCCGCGGCGCCCACGGCCACGGTCGCCGCCGGCGGCCCGCTCAACCTCCGCAGTGGACCGTCCACGGCGGACAGTCGCGCCGGCTCGGTCGCGGACGGCAGCAAGGTGACCGCCGTCTGCCAGGAGTTCGGGCAGCAGATCGTCGGCACCCAGCGCACCAGCCCCTACTGGGACCGCCTGTCCAACGGTCGTTACGTCGCCGACGGGTTCCTGAAGTGGTCGCCGGCGCGGCCCGCGCTGCCCTGGTGCACGCCGAAGGGCGCCACGATCGCGAAGGTCAGCAGCGGCGGCGGGCGGGTCAACGTGCGGGACGGCGCGAGCACGTCGAACAAGCTGCTCGGCACCCTCGCCAACGGCACCGTGCTGGCGATCGACTGCCAGGTGTGGGGCCAGAAGGTGACCGGCAAGGCCCGCACCACGAACGCGTGGAACAAGCTGACCGACGGCCGGTACGTGAGCGACGCGCTCGTCTCGTACAGCAAAGGCCTGCCGACCCTGCCCTGGTGCGGCCAGCAACCGCCCACGGTGCCGCCGTCGGGCGCGGCGCAGTTCATCGCCCGCGTCGCGGAGCCGGCACGCCTCGGCTACCAGAAGTACAAGGTCCCGGCCTCGGTGACCATCGCGCAGGCGATCCTGGAGTCGGGTTGGGCGCGGTCGTACCTGACGCGCCGCGACCACAGCTACTTCGGCATCAAGTGCTTCGGCTCGCCGGGGACGATCGCGCTCGGTTGCCGCACCTACGCGACCCAGGAGTGCGAGAACGGCAAGTGCTTCGACACGACCGCGTCGTTCCGCGCGTACCGGGACGCGACGGCGTCGTTCGCCGACCACGGCTACTTCCTAACCGTGAACGACCGCTACAACAACGCGTTCAAGTACAGCACCAACCCGAACCAGTTCGCCAAGGAGATCCACAAGGCTGGGTACGCGACGTCGCCCTCCTACGCGGACGACCTGATCAAGATCATGAAGGCGTACGACCTCTACAAGTACGACCCGAAGGCGCGCTCGTCGTCGGCCTAGGGTCTGCGTCTGTCTCAGCGGTGGCGGCTGGCGTCGCGGACCCGGTGCTGTTTGAGGCGGGCGCGCTCGACGGCCGCCTGGCGGGCCTCGCGGCGCCGGGTCTCGTAGGCGACTTCGCGGGCCAGCCGTTGCCAGCTCTCCCAGCGGCGCGGGCTGAGCTCGCCCGACTCCAGGGCCGCGCGGACCGCGCAGCCGGGCTCGGCCTCGTGCCTGCAGTCGGCGAACCGGCACGCCGCGACCAACTCGGCGACGTCGGCGAACGCTTGCTGGAGGCCGGCGGCGCCCTCCAAGAGGCCGACCTGGCGCATCCCTGGGGTGTCGAGCACGGCGCCGCCGCCCGGGATCGGGACCAGCGCCCGGTAGGTGGTCATGTGGCGGCCCTTGCCGTCGCTCTCGCGTACCGCCCGGGTCGCCATCACCGCCGCCCCGGCCAGCGCGTTGACCAGCGTGGACTTGCCGGCGCCGGACGGGCCGAGCAGCCCGAGCGTGCGGCCGGGAGCGACCAGCGGGCGCACGAGGTCGAGGCCCATCTGGGTGCGCGAGCTGACCGGCAGCACCTCGACGCCGGGCGCGGCGCGGGCCAGGTCGGCGGCCACCGCGGCGGGGTCGGGCACCGAGTCGCACTTGGTGAGCAGCACCAGCGGGCGGGCCCCGGAGTCCCAGGCGAGCGCCAGCAGGCGCTCGACGCGGCCCACGTCGGGCGCGGGCTCCAGCGGCTCGACCACCGCGGCGACGTCGAGGTTGGCGGCCAGCACCTGGCCGGACGCGTCCTTGTCGGCGGTGCGGCGGACGATCGCGGTGCGCCGGGGCAGCACGGCCTCGAGGGTGACGCGGTCGTCGGGCCAGGCACGGACCAGCACCCAGTCGCCCGCGCACGGCAGCCGCGCGGGGTCGCGGGACGCCGCGGCGAGCACCGCGCCGGCCAGGCTGGCGCGGACGGGACCGCCGGCGCACAGCACGGTGCAGACGCCGCGGTCGACCCGGGCCACGCGGCCCGGCACCACGTCGGCGTCGAGCACCGGCAGGTCGGCGGAGTACGCGGCGTCCCAACCGAGGGACGCGAGATCAAAGGTCATGGGTGCCTTTCGTCGTTGCCATCGACGGTAGGCCGCGGTCGAGGGGGCCGAAACCGAATTCCGGCGCGCGTACCGACTAGGGTTGCGTCGTGAGCACCGACCCGCTGGCCCTCATGGCCGAGGTCGACCGCGCCACGGAGCGGTTGATCGCGACGGCGACCACCTTCGACGACGCCGCGGTGGCGGCACCGTCGGCGCTGCCTGGGTGGACCCGCGGGCACGTGCTGGCTCATGTGGCCCGCAACGCCGACGGCATGCGCAACCTGCTGACCTGGGCCCGCACCGGGGTGGTCACCCCGCAGTACCAGCCGGGCCAGCGGGAGGCCGACATCGAGGCCTTCGCATCTCGTTCCGCGGCCGAGCACCTGGCCGACGTGCGCGCGTCGGCGCAGGCCTATTCGGACGCGGCGGCGGAGCTGAGCCCTGAGCAGTGGTCGACCATCCTGGACATCCCTGGCCAACCACAGGCCGCCGTGTTCGGCGTCTGGCGGCGGCTGCGGGAGGTCGAGGTGCACCACGTCGACCTGGCTGCTGGTTATTCCGCCGCCGACTGGCCGGACTGGTTCGGCCACCGGCTGCTGCACGAGGTGGTCAGCGGCCTGTCCACCCCGCTGGTCCTGCGCCCGGCCGACACCGGCCACCCGCTCACGGTCGGCACCGGCGGCCCGGTCATCTCGGGCTCCGCGTGCGCGCTGGCGGCGTGGCTGACGGGCCGCTCGACCGGCGCAGACCTGTCCGTGACGCCAACTGGCCCACTGCCGACCCCGCCCGCCTGGATGTAACGGAGAACCATGTCATCGTCGTACACCGGCAACGTCGAACCCGGCGGCGAGCCGGACGTCCGCGAACTGCCCGGCCTGCGGATCACCAAGCTGTCGGTGGGCCCGATGGACAACAACGCGTACCTGCTGGAATGCGTGTCCACCGGTGACCTGCTGCTGATCGACGCCGCCAACGAGGCGCCGCGCCTGCTGGAGCTGGTCGGCGGCCGCCCACTGTCCGCGGTGGTCACGACCCACCAACACATGGACCACTGGGTGGCCCTGGAAGAGGTCGTCGCGGCGACGGGCGCCCGCCCGCTGGCCCACCCGGACGACGCGGAGGGCCTGCCGATCACGACGTCACCGGTGGTGGAGGGCGACCGGATCCCGGTCGGCGACTGCGCCCTGGAGGTCATCCACCTGGTCGGCCACACACCGGGTTCGATCGCGCTGCTCTACCGCGACCCCTCGGGCACGCCACACCTGTTCACGGGCGACAGCCTGTTCCCGGGCGGTGTCGGCAACACGCACGACGACCCGGAGGCCTTCAACTCCTTGATCGGCGACGTGGAGCACAAGCTCTTCGACGCCCTCCCGGACGACACGTGGTTCTACCCGGGCCACGGCAAGGACTCGACCCTAGGTGCGGAACGCCCGTCACTGCCCGAATGGCGCGCCCGCGGCTGGTAGCGGCGGGCTGCGGCAACGGCTCGGGTTCAGACGAGGCAATGGGCACGGGGGAAGCAGGTGGACGCGTGCGCCGCCATCGTGGTCGAGTCCACGCGGGTTCAGCTCGCGCTGAGGCGGCAGTGGAAGCATCAGGAACGGGTTGACTGGGCACCATGGAACGAAGCGCTCGCGAGCATCAGCCTCGTCGCTGACCGGGCCGTCGTCGACGCGGCGGGCGCGATCGACGAACTCTTCTGGCGCCACAGCGACAGCATCGACCGCGGCGACCTAGACGCCGAACCGGCATGGTTGACCGCATCCCGGGCGATCGAGGCGGCCCGTCTGGCCTTCATCAACGCCGCGAAGAAGCACGTGATCGGCTCAGGCGAGCGCTTGGATCGGCTGCCCATCCGCCGTCCCTCGGCAAGCATGCCCCGCACGATCGATCGCGCCGATTCACCCGCAGTGCCGGGCCCACCACCGACGGGATGAAGGATTTCGCCCGGACTGGGTTGGTGCGCTCACGGTCTCGGCGAGCGCACCAGATCGGACGTTGTTGCCCCGTCAGCCGGCGTGCTTGCGGCGGGCGGCCGCCCGGCCGCGGATCGTCTGGTCCAGGACGACCTTGCGGATGCGGACCGCTGACGGGGTGACCTCGACGCACTCGTCCTCGCGGCAGAACTCCAGTGCCTGCTCGAGCGAGAGCTTCCGCGGCGGGATGACCTTTTCCGTCTCGTCCGCCGTGGACGAGCGCATGTTCGTCAGCTTCTTTTCCTTCGTGATGTTGACGTCCATGTCGTCCGAGCGGGAGTTCTCGCCCACGATCATGCCCTCGTAGACCTCGGTCCCCGGCTCCACGAAGAGTGTGCCGCGCTCCTGCAGGTTGAGCATCGCGAAACCCGTCACCGGGCCGGAGCGGTCCGCGACCAACGAGCCGTTGCCCCGCGTGCGCAGCTCGCCGAACCACGGCTCGTAGCTCTCGAAGACGTGGTGCAGGATGCCCGTCCCGCGCGTATCGGTCAGGAACTCCGTGCGGAAGCCGATCAACCCACGCGCCGGCACCAGCCACTCCATCCGGATCCAGCCGGTGCCGTGGTTGACGAGCTGCTCCATCCGGCCCTTGCGGGTCGCCAGCAGCTGGGTGATCGCGCCCAGGTATTCCTCGGGTGCGTCGATCGTCAGGCGCTCCACCGGCTCGCAGGTCTTCCCGTCGATCTCGCGCGTGACGACCTGCGGCTTGCCGACCGTCAGCTCGTAGGACTCGCGGCGCATCTGCTCGACCAGGATCGCCAGCGCAAGCTCGCCGCGGCCCTGGACCTCCCACGCGTCTGGGCGCTCCGTGGGGAGAACGCGCAGCGAGACGTTGCCGATCAGCTCTCGGTCGAGGCGGTCCTTGACCATTCGGGCCGTGACCTTCGCGCCCTTGACCTTGCCGACCAGCGGCGACGTGTTGGTGCCGATCGTCATCGAGATCGCGGGCTCGTCCACCGTGATCAGCGGCAGCGGGCGCGGGTCCTCTGCGTCCGCGAGCGTCTCGCCGATCATGATCTCCGGGATGCCGGCCACCGCCATGATGTCGCCCGGGCCCGCCGACTCCGCCGGCTTGCGCTCCAGGCCCTCCGTCATCAGCAGTTCGGAGATGCGTACCCGCTCCGTCGTGCCGTCGGTCTTGCACCACGCGACCGTCTGGCCCTTGCGGATCGTGCCCTCGCGGACCCGGCACAGCGCCAGCCGGCCCAGGAACGGCGACGCGTCCAGGTTGGTCACGTGCGCCTGGAGGGGGGCACCCTCTTCGTAGGAGGGCGCGGGGATCGTGTCCAGCAGCACCTGGAACAGGGGCTCCAGCGAGTCGCTGTCCGACGGGACCGTGCCGTCCGCCGGCTGGGTCAGCGAGGCGATGCCGTCGCGGGCGCAGGCGTACACGATCGGGAAGTCGATCTGCGAGTCGTCGGCGTCAAGATCGAGGAACAGCTCGTACGTGTCGTCGACGACCTCCTTGATCCGGGCGTCGGGGCGGTCGACCTTGTTGATCACCAGGATGATCGGCATGCGGGCCGCGAGGGCCTTGCGCAGCACGAACCGCGTCTGCGGGAGCGGGCCCTCGCTCGCGTCGACCAGCAGCACCACGCCGTCGACCATGGTCAGGCCGCGCTCGACCTCGCCGCCGAAGTCCGCGTGGCCCGGCGTGTCGATGATGTTGATGACCACCGGCTCGCCCTCGGCCGGGGCGTACGTGATGGCGGTGTTCTTCGCGAGAATGGTGATGCCCTTCTCTCGCTCGAGGTCCATCGAGTCCATCACGCGGTCGGTCATCTCGGCCCTGGCGTGGAACTGGCCGCCCTGGCGCAGCATCGCGTCGACAAGGGTCGTCTTACCGTGGTCGACGTGGGCCACGATGGCGACGTTGCGGAGATCGGAACGGGTCGGCATGCGTCCATCCTCCTTGGTCGTCGATCGCCGACCCCGTCGGGGTATCCCGGAGGTGGCCCGGATCTCTGGTTATTTGCCTGTTTCCGGACCCTTACACCCTGGCATGCTGGTTCGGTGGGCCGGGGGACGCAATGGTCGATCTGCTGACACGGCTGGCAGATCTGCCGCCAGCCGTGATCTACGTGATCGCATTCACACTTATCGCCGGTGAGACGGCGGTGCTGCTCGGGCTGGTCTTTCCGGCCGAGGCGACGCTGCTGCTCGTCGGCTTTCTGTCATACACGGGCACGCTCGACCTGCGCCTGACGCTGGTGCTGATGGTGGCCGCGGGGCTGATCGGCGACTCGCTGGCGTTCCGGGCCGGCAGACGCTATGGCAACCGACTACGCGAGGGCCGCTGGGGCGAACGCGTCGGTGCCGAGCGCTGGGCCAAGGCCGAGGGGCTGCTGCACCGGATGGGCGGCCGCGGCATCCTCGTGGCCCGATTTGTCGCTTTCGCCCGCACGCTCGTGCCACGGCTCGCCGGTGCCGCCGGCATGCCGTACCGCCGCTTCATGCTCTGGAACCCGCCCGGCGTGATCCTCCTCGTCGGCGCCTCGGTGCTGGTCGGCTACATCGCCGGCGAGTCCTACGAGACCGTCTCCGAATACCTGGGCAAGGCCACCGGCGCCGTGCTGATCCTGATCGGCGCGCTGATCGCGATCGTGATCGCCGGCCGCTGGCTCGGCCGCAACCCCGACCCGTTCCGGGCGCTGATCGCCCGGGCCGGCGCGCTGCCGCCGCTGCGCTGGCTCAACCAGCGCTTCGGGGTGCTGTTCTTCCTGCTCACCATGCGCATCGGGCGCGGCTGGGCGCTGGTCGCCAACCTGATCGCTGGCGTCGCCCTGCTGTTCGGCATCGGTTTCGGCCTCGCGTTCGTGATGAAGTGGGCCGTCGACCAGAGCGGCCTGCGCATCGTCGACGACAACATCGCCGACTGGTTCGCACCGCGCCGCACCGACCAGGTGGTCGACGTGGCCCGCGACACCCTCGGCGTCCTGCGCGGCTCCCTGCTGATCCTGGCGGTCGCCCTGGTCGCGTTCGTGCTGGCCTGGCGGCACCGCTCCTGGCGCGGCGACCTGGTCACCGTGATCGGCACGGCGGGCGCGTTCGTGCCGCTGGTGCTGCTCGCGGTGATCTCCGACGTGACCCGGGCCGGCGCGCTCACCCCGGCCAGCTCGTCGGTGTCCGGCCTGTTCCCCAGCCAGAACGCCGTGATCACCGCCGGCTTCTGCACGCTGGCCTGGGTGCTCTCCCGCGGCCGGCGCTGGCCGCTGCGGGTCACCCTCTGGACGGTCGCGGCCGCCTTCATCGTGAGCCTCTCCGGCGCCCGCCTCTACCTGGGCTGGAGCCTGGCCAGCGAGACCGCCACCTCGGTGCTGCTCGGCGTGATGTGGACGCTCTTCTTCATGGTCGCCTGGGCCAGCCGCGACGACGAGACGACCGAGGAGCCCAGCGGGTACGCCGATCCGCCCGCCGCCGCGATGTCCGATGCGGAGGATTCCGGGTTGGCCACCGCACCCTAGATCGCGTGCCCGGGGCGGTGGGAACGCGCTTCGGTTGGTAGCGTCCCCCAGGTCACGGGGAGGTGCGATGAGACGATCACGCGCGCTCGCGTTCTGCGCGGTCGCCCTGGTGCTGCTCGCCGGCTGTGCCGGCCGGCCCGCCACATCACAGGCCGGCGGCTCATCCGACAACGCGGCCGAGTCCGTCGCGGGAGACGATCCCGGCCCGGAGGAGACAGCAGAGCCCGACGGCGACGTCGGCCTCGGTGCCGCACCGACGACGGCGCCACCCCGCCCGACGCAGAAGCCGACCCGCAAGACCACGCCGACGAAGAAGAGCCCGCCCCGCACGACGACCGGCGAGAAGCTGGCGCCGGCGCCCCCGAAACCCGCCGCGGGCTGCACCAAACCCCGCTACGAGGGCACGCAGGCCAGCCGGGCCGACGCCAAGGCGGCGCTGACCGAGGCGGCCGGCCGCACCTACTGGCCGACCAGCGCGCCGAGCATCAAGGTGCCCCTCGACCTGGTCAAGGCCACCGCCTGGCAGGAGAGCGGCTGGCAGTCCAACATCATCGCCTGCGACGGCGGGATCGGGCTCATGCAGGTCATGCCCGACACCGCGGCGTTCGTCAACCAGCGGTTCGACCAGAGCTACGACATCAAGAACTATCGCGACAACGCCGCTCTCGGTGCCAACTACCTGGCCTGGTTGATCAAATACTTCGGCGACGTCTACTTCAAGGAGGACTACTCGGTCGACCCGGCGGACTGCGCCAGCCACGACGACCTGTGCCTGCTCAACGCCGTGATCGCCGCCTACAACTTCGGCCCGGGTGCCGTCGACACCGACGACGGGCTGGTGATCCCCAACCCGCGGTACGTCGACAACGTGCGGTCGTTGATGACCAACTGCGAGTGCCTCAGCTTCTGACGGCGCGGAAGGCGAACGTGTCCGGGATCCCGTTCGGGCTCGACTCCGCCACCTCCTCGATCCGCAGGCCGGCGGCCGTGACCGCGTTGAGCATGTCCGCCATCGGCACGTGCCACGCACCGACCCGGGCCCGCACCCCCTGCGGTGCCCAGGCGTCGAAGGTGTGCGCCGTGTCCGCGTAGCGCGTGTTGATCGTGATCAGGTCGGCGACCGACCGGTCCGCGAACGCGCCCACGAAGCACGGATGCACCCCGACGTGCACCAGCCGGCCGCCGGGCGCCAACACCCGGGCCGCCTCACGCAGCACCGCCGCGTAGTCCGGCACGTCGGTGTGCGCCAGCACGCACGCCACCGCCGCCACGCTGGCGTCCCGCACCGGCAGCCGGGTCGCGTCGCCTGCCGCCACCGGCAGCCGCGCCGCGGCCCAGCGGAGTTGGCCCTGGGACAGGTCGACGCCGACCGGGTCCCAACCGAGCGCACGGATCGTCGCGGCGTGCGCTCCCCCACCGCAGCACAGGTCGAGGCAGCGGCCGGCGCCCGGCCCCAGCAGGGCAGCCAGATGCGCCCGCACACGGTCCATATAGGACGATACGGAGCCGGTGTACTCCTCGTACCAGTCGGCGAAGGCGTCATAGGCAGGCGGGGCGGTCATGCCAGCACGCTAGCCCCGCGCATGGGCCGGGCGGGGCGGTGTTCGCGGAGGGCGCACAGCTATCGTCGGACCGATGGACAGTTGGGACGAGGTCGACCGCGCGCTGGCCGCCGCGCCGGGCACCGCATCCGCCTGGGTCGGGCCGGTGGGCGGGCCGCCGGCGTACGCACGCCTGGCCGACGCGACGCACTACGCGGCGAGCACGATGAAGGTGGGCGTGCTGGTCGCCCTGCACCGGGCCGCCGCCGCCGGCCACCTCGACCTCGCCGCGCCGGCGACCGTCCACAACCGACACCAGTCCGCCCTCGCCGGCGCCGAGCCCTACGGCAACGATCCCGCCGAGGACAGCGACACCGCCACGTGGGCTTTGCTCGGCGGCACGAGCACGCTGCGTGACCTGGCCCGCCAGATGATCGTCCGGTCCGGCAACCTGGCCACCAACCTGTGCCTGGGCGCGGTGGGCGTGCCCGCCGCCCAGGAGGTGTGGCGGCTGGCCGGCGCCACACACAGCGTCACCGGCCGCGGCATCGAGGACGGCGCTGCCCGCCTCGCCGGGATCGACAACCTCGTCACCGCGGGCGACCTGGCGACCCTCTTCGGTGCCGTGGTCGCCGGCGACCTCGCCCCGTCCGGCGAGATCCTCGCGCTCCTGGAGGCCAACGAACACCGCGACGACCTCGTCGCCGGCCTCCCGGAAGGGACCCGGGTGGCGCACAAGAACGGCTGGATCACGGGGGTACGCCACGGCGCCGGCGTCGTCTTCCCGGCCGACGCACCGCCGTACACCGTGGTGGTCTGCACCTCGACGACCTTGGCCGACGACGCGGCGTGCGCCCTGGTCGCCGGAGTCTCCGCCGCGGCCTGGAACGCCCGCCACACGTTCTAGTCCAGCAGGCGCTCCTGGAGCGTGGCCCGCAGCGCGTCGTCGATGCCGAGCGCGTCGCGCAGGTAGGCGTCCATGCCGCCGTGCCGGCGCTCGACCTCGTCGTAGGCGGCGGCCAGGTACGACTCGCGGGCCTCCAGCACCGGCCGGATCGCCGTCAGGTCCAGCCCCGGCCGGCGCACCAGCATCGCGCCCAGGATCGCCTCGTTGGTGCCGTCGGCGAGGTCGTTGGTGCGCAGGTAGTCCGCCCGGATCGCGTCCCGGTCGACGCCCAGCGCGGTCAACAGGATCACCGACAGCCAGCCGGTGCGGTCCTTGCCGGCGCTGCAGTGGTAGAGCAGCGGCAGGTTGGCGGGCTCGGCCACCGCCCGGACCGCGCGGGTGAACGCCTCGGTCGCCCCGGCACCGGCGACGAACCAGCGGTAGATCGCCTCCATCGCGCCGGTGGTGCCTTCGCGGGCGAGAGCCTCGTACGCGGAAAGGTCGTGCCCCAGCATCACCGCCGAGACGTAGGTGAAGACCGGGTGCTCGGGGTCGTGCACCGGCACGTGCAGCACCTGCGGTTCGCCGACCAGCCGGTCCGGCGGCGCCACCTCGATCTCGCTCGCGGCCCGGAGGTCGAGCACGCAGGACAGCCCGAGCTTGCCCAGCGTCGGCAGGTCGTCGTCGACCAGGCGGCCCAGCCCGCTCGCCCGGATGAGCACGCCCGGCCGGACCGGGCGACCGCCAGCACCGACGAGTCCGCCCAGGTCACGGGCGTTCGGCGCACCCGTCAACGACCAATCCTCGGCCATCGAGATCCTCCCGTCGTTCACAGCCCCTCCGGATAGGGTGCCGCACATGACGATCGAGGATGTCAGAACCCATCGGGTACGCGCGCCGCTGCACACGCCGTTCGTGACGGCGCTGCGCCGGGCCACCTCGATGGAGACCCTCGTCGTCGAGATCGTCGACGCGGACGGCCGCTCGGGCTACGGCGAGGCGCCGCAGGTCTGGCAGGTGACCGGGGCGTCGCTGGCCGGCTCCGAGGCGTGCGTCACGTCGATGCTGCGCCCGCTGCTGGTCGGCCGGGACCCCGACGACGTGGTCGCGCTCTGCCGTGCGACCGCGCGCGCCGTCGCGGGCAACGAGGGTGCGAGGGCGGCCGTCGACGTAGCGCTGCACGACCTGGCGGCGCGCCGACTGGGCGTACCCCTGGCACGGTTTTTGGGTGGGACGGCCCGGCGGGTGCCCACGGACGTCACGCTGACCGCGGCCGACGAGGTCGGTGTCGCCGACGCCGCCCGCGCCCGGGTCGCCGAGGGGTTCACCGTGCTCAAGGTCAAGGTCGGCGCCGACCCGGCGACCGACCTGGCCCGGATCCGCGACGTCCGCGCCGCCGCCGGGCCCGGGACGCGGATCCGGCTCGACGCCAACCAGGGTTGGGAGGCCAAGGAGGCGGTACGGATCATCCGTGCGGCCCAGGACGCCGGCGCCGACCTGGAGTTGGTCGAGCAGCCCGTCGACCATCGCGACATCGAGGGTCTGCGCTGGGTGACCGACCGGGTGGACGTGCCGGTGCTCGCCGACGAGTCCGTGTACGGGGTCCGCGACCTGGTCACCGTCATCCGCAACCGGGCCGCGGACATGGTCAACGTGAAGCTGGCCAAATGCGGCGGCCTGGGGCCGGCCCGGACCCTGCTCGGGCTCGCCGAGGCGCACGACATGGGCACGGTCGTCGGCACGATGATGGAGAGCCCCGTCGGGGTCGGAGCGGCGGCGAGCCTGGTCGCCGCGTACGGCACGAGCGCGGTCTCCGATCTGGACGCCGCCTGGTGGCTGTCGTCGTCACCGGTGACCGGCGGCCTGACCTACGAGCCCGGAGCGGTGATCCTGCCGTCCGCGCCCGGCCTCGGTCTTTCGCTTCCCGCTTCCTGAGCGATCGGTCTGAGTCAATCCGGCCCGTCGGTCGATCGGGGTCGGCCAAGTGGTCAGATTGAAGGAGATTTCCAGCGGACGATTGAGCCTTGGCGAAGATTTTCGTAGCCTGGCGGTCAGGGGTGGGGACCCCGTCGGCGGTGCGGACGGGGGGCGGGCGAGTGCGAACGGACAGGCAACTGACGGTGCGGGCAGGCAGCGACGCGACGGTGCGGGTGGCCGTCGCGACACTGTGGTCCACACCCGACGCGGTCCGTCCGATTGACAGACGCGCGCTCGGGCGCACCGCCGACATCCCCTCCTGGGTGGCGTCGATGTCGGCGGAACAGCAGGTCGGCGACGGCGTGCTCAGTCAGCTGCTGCTGGGCGAGCGGGTCCGGGTCGACGAGGTGCGCCCCGACGGCTGGGTGCGGGTGGTCGCACTGCAACAGCCCGGCGTCCGCGACCGGCGCGGCTATCCGGGATGGATCCCGTCGTCCCAGCTCGTGCCCGCCCCCGATGCCCCTGCTGTCGACGACACCACCCTTGTCGTCGACGCGACCTCGACCGACCTGCGCGCCACACCCGGCGGGCGGGTGGTGCTGGCCAACGTGGTGCTCGGCACGCGGCTGGCCCAGGCCGGCGACGCGGTGGACGGGTGGTTGCCGGTGCGGGCGGGCTCCGCCGCCGACCTCGTCTGGGTGTCCGCGGCCGACGTGGTCGCTGCGGGCGGGCGGGCGCCGGCCGCGCTCGACGTGGCGTCCCGGCTGCGGGGTGTGCCTTATGTGTGGGGTGGGCTCTCCGCGTACGGGATCGACTGTTCGGGCCTGGTCCATCTGTCCTGGCGGCGGCTCGGGGTGACGGTCCCCCGCGACGCCGCGGACCAGGCGGAGGCGACATCTTCCTTGCCGCTGGGTTCCGAACGCCCCGGCGACCTGTATTTCTTCGCCCGCCCCGGGCGCCGCATCCACCACGTGGGCATCGTCACGGGCGCGGCCGGGGGCGGCGGGCCGCGGCGGATGCTGCACGCTTGCTACACGCAGCGGCGGGTGGTGGAGGAGCCGCTGTCGGAGGCGCGCTCTTCGACGCTGGTGGCGGCGCACCGGGTCGCGGGCTGATCTTTCGTTCCTGGCCGGGGAATGGTCCGGCGGTGTCCGTGGTTGAGA
>NZ_BONC01000084.1 GCF_016862515.1 Asanoa iriomotensis | reverse complement strand
CACCGACCAGCAAGCTGCGGCTGCCACGGCCGAGCGGCTGCGGGCGGCGGTCGCCACGCGCCAGATCGAGTACGCCGACACCTATCTGACGGTCACCGTGAGCATCGGCGTCGTCTCCTACCCCGAGGACGGCGAGACCGTCGAGACCCTGACGAGGTTGGCCGACCGAGCCCTCTATGCCGCCAAGCGCTCCGGTCGCAACCAGGTCAGCGGCCCACCAGCCGGCCCGTGACATAAACCAGCCCTGTCTCCAAACTCGGCCACATTGGAGACGTCGATCAACCCTTGTGCGTCTATCTCCGGCGGGACTACCGTGCTGGTGTCGGGTACTGCTCGGTACTCCCCTGAGGAGGACGGATGGGCCCTCCCGTCGTGCGCCTGCCCAAGGCGGCCCAAGCGGCCGGCATGGTGTTCGCCCGCCGCCGGTTCCTGACGTCACTGCGCGACCGGCACGGCCCGGCCTTCGTGCTCGACGTGCCGCCGTTCGGCAAGACCCTCGTGGTCAGCGACCCCGCCGCCCTCAAGCAGCTCTTCACCGCCGGCCCCGACGTCGCCGGCACGCCGCAGCCCAACCTCGGCCGCATGCTCGGCGCCGGCTCGATCTTCGGCCTCGACGGCGAGCCGCACCGGTTGCGGCGCAAGCTGCTCGTCCCGCCGTTCCACGGCCGGCGGATGCACGCCTACGCCGGCCTGATCGAGGAGGAGTTCCAGCGGGAGGCCGCGACCTGGCCGGTGGGGCGGGAGTTCGCGACCCTGACCCCGTTCATGCGGATCACCCTCAACGTGATCCTGCGGGCCGTCTTCGGCGCGGACGGCGCCGAGCTGCGCGAGCTCCGCGAGACGCTGCCGGCCTTCGTCACCTACGGCTCCCGGTTGACCATGCTGCCCGTGACCGACCGCGGCATCGGCCCGTGGAAACCGTGGCGCAAGTTCCGGGAATACCGGGCCTCGTACGACCGGACCGTCCAGATCCTGATCGACCGCGCCCGCGGCGACGACCAGCGCGACGACATCCTGGCCATGCTGCTGCAGAGCCGCTACGAGGACGGCGCGCCGATGACCGACGCGCACGTCAAGGACGAGCTGCTCACCCTGCTCGCGGCCGGGCACGAGACGACCGCGACCACGCTGGCCTGGGCGGTCGAACGGCTCAGCCGGCACCCCGCCGCGCTGTCCGCGCTGGTCGACGACCTCGACCGGGGCGGCACCGACCTGCTCCAGGCCACGATCCTGGAGATCCAGCGCACCCGGCCCGTGGTGATCAACACCGCCCGGCGGGTCAACGGCGACGGCCTGGTCATCGGCGGGATGCCCGTGCCGCGCGGGTGGACCGTGCTCGCCGGGATCGACCTGGTGCAGACCGACGGGACCGTCTTCCCCGACCCGCACCGGTTCGACCCGCGACGGTTCGTGGGCGAGAAGCCGGCCACGTACGCCTGGATCCCGTTCGGTGGCGGCACCCGGCGCTGCGTCGGCGCCGCGTTCGCCAACCTGGAGATGACCGTCGTGCTCCGCACGCTGCTGCGCGACTTCGAACTGCACACCACGCGCGCAGCCGGCGAGCGCTGGCACCCCCGCGGTGTCGCCTACGCACCGGCCAAGGGCGGCCGCGCGGTGGTGCACCGCCGCACCGGGTCGCGCCCCGCGCAGCACGAGCGGATGGCGGCGACCGCATGAGGGAGGAGCGCTTCGCCGACGCCGGGCGCGGGATAAGGCTCTGCTACGCCGAAGCGGGCGACCCGGCCGGCGAGCCGCTGCTGCTGATCATGGGACTCGGCCAGCAGCTCGTCGCCTGGCCGGCGGGCTTCGTGGAGCTTCTCGAACAGCGCGGCTACCGCGTGATCATGTTCGACAACCGGGACACCGGCCGGTCCACGCACGCCGACTACCCGCCGCCGTCGCTCGGGCGGATCCTCGCCGGCCGGATCCCGGCGCACGCGTACCACCTCGGCGACCTGGCCCGCGACACGGCCGGCCTCCTCGACGCGCTCGACATACCCAGCGCCCATCTGGTCGGCGTCTCGATGGGCGGCATGATCGCGCAGACCGTCGCCGCGCACTTCCCGCACCGCGTCCGCACGCTGACCTCGATCATGTCGACCACCGGCGCCCGCTTCGTCGGCCGGCCCCGGCTGTCCACCTGGCGGCTGATGGCGGCGCCGCCGCCCCGGAGCCGGGACGAGGCGGTGGACCGGTCCGTCCGGCTCTTCCGGCACATCGGCTCGCACGGCTTCCCCTTCGACGAGCCCGCCCTGCGCGCGCGGGCCGGGGCCGCCTGGGACCGCGACCATTCAGCCGCGGGCGTGGGCCGGCAGCTCGCCGCCATCTTCGCCTCCGGCGACCGCACCCGCGAGCTGCGCCAGATCCGCGTGCCGACGCTGGTCGTGCACGGCGACCGGGACCGGATGGTGCACCCGAGCGGCGGACGGATGACCCACCGGACCATCGCCGGCTCGCGCCTCGTGGTCATCCCCGGCCTGGGCCACGACTGCCCGGCCGGGGTGTGGCCGACGCTGGCCGACCTGATCGCCGGCCACGCGCGGATGGAGGCCGGCGATGTCGCGGCCTGAGCCCCTGGCCGGCCGCACGGCGGTGGTCACCGGTGCCGCGTCGGGGATCGGGCGGGCGCTCGCGGTGCGGCTCTCCGCGGCCGGCTGCCCGGTGGCGGTCGCCGACGTCGACGAGCCGGGCCTCAAGCAGGTCGACCTGCCCGGGCCGGCGCTGCGCCGCACCCTGGACGTGCGCGACGCGGCCGAGGTCAGCGCGTTCGCCGCCGAGGTGCGCGACTGGGCGCCGGCGCCGTTGGGCGCGGTGTTCAACAACGCGGGCGTGGCGCTCGGCTCGTCGGTGCTCGGCGCCGTGCCGGCGGACGACGACTGGCTGCACGAGATCAACTTCCGCGGGGTGGTCAACGGCGTGCGGGCGTTCCTGCCGCTGCTGGTCGCGCAGGACGCCGGCACGATCGTCAACACCTCCAGCGTGTACGGGTTGATCGGCGTTCCCTACCAGAGCGCCTACTGCGCCGCGAAGTTCGCGGTGCGCGGGTTCACCGAGGCCCTGCGGCAGGAGCTGCGGGGGAGCGGGGTGCGGGCGGCGACCGTACACCCGGGTGGGGTGAAGACCGGCATCGCGCGCAACGCCCGGTTCCGCGGTGACCCGGAAGGTCGCGGCCGCACCCACGAGCAGATCGCGGCGGAGTTCGACGCGATCGCCCGGACCACGCCGGAACGCGCCGCCGCGATCATCCACAAAGGAGTCGACCGGGGCAAGGCGCGGATCCTCGTCGGCCCGGACGCCTACCTGGTCGACGCGCTGGCCCGGCTGGCGCCGACCCACTACTGGGACATCGTCGCCGGGCTGCGACGCCGCCGGTGACCGCCGACCCGGTCCGGGAGCGGTTGCTGAAGGGGCTGCACCGGGCGATCGAGGAGCGCGGCTACCGGGAGACCACGATCGCCGACATCGTGCGGCACGCGCGGGCGTCCAGGAGCACGTTCTACCAGGTGTACGAGACGAAGGACGACTGCCTGCTGGCGTTGATGGAGGCGGCGAACGGCGCGCTGATGCGGCGGATCGTGACCGCGGTCGACCCGGCCGCGCCGTGGGAGCTGCAGACCCGGCAGGCGGTGCTGGCCTACATCGGCCACGTCTCGGCCAGCCCGGAGCTGTCACTGTGCTGGATCAGGGAGTTCCCGTCGCTCGGCCCGGTCGCGGGCCGGGTCCGCCGCGAGACGATGAACGCGCTCGCCGACCTCGTGCAGCGGCTGACCGCCAACGAGCCGTTCCGCCGCTCGGGTCGGGCGCCGGTCTCCCGCGAGCTGGCCCTGGTCATTCTCGGCGGTCTGCGTGAGCTGACCGCGACCGTGCTGGAGGAGGGCGGCGACGTCCGCGACGTGGCGGAGACCGGGATCGCGGCCGCCGTCGCCCTGCTCGGCGCGGCCGCGCCGGCCGGACCGTCACCCGCCCCGACCGCCGGCGGCCTGTTGCTCACCGAGGAGCAGTGGGCCCGGATCCGCCCGCTGCTGCCGCCGGCCCGCGCGGCGACGGGTCGCCCGCCGGCACCGCAGCGGCAGGTGGTCGAGGCGCTGGTCTACCGCGACCGGGCGGGCATCGCGTGGCGCGACCTGCCGCCGCGGTTCGGCCCGTGGCAGACGGCGTGGAAACGGCACCGCCGCTGGACGGCGGACGGCACCTGGGACCGCGTCCGGAGCGCCCTCACAGGGGTTTCAGGAACGGGGTGAACCCGACGGCGCCGGGTCCGTACCGCTCGTCGGCCGCGCGTCGATCCTCATCGGTGGCGACGTCGACCCGCACGTCAACCCGGTTCTCCACGACGTCGATGCTGGTGGCGGTCACTCCCGGCAGGGAAGCCTCCACATCGGACCGGACGCGCTCGAGGTCGGCTGTCGTGCGGGCAGCGGGCAGGACGCACAGCGCGCCGCCCCAGACCCGGCGCAACCTGTTCTCGTGCGCCGCCAGGTCACCGGTGAAGCGGACGTTGAGCACCAGCTTCTTCGGGTCGTTCTCGCCACCGTTCTGGTCGATCCAGGCACCGGCGGCAGCCGGCGCGGAATCGACCAGCGCCCGCGCCTTCTGGAGCGCGGCGTCGGTGGCCTTCGCGTGGTCGACGACGCGCCAACCACCGGCCGGCGGAGGACAGGGGCTGGTGAAGTCGGGCCCCTGGCGGTGCCGATCCAGCCGCGGTGGTCCCGGTGGCTCGGTCAGCGTGAGCCGCTCACCGTCGAAGGTGCCCACCACTTCGAACACGCCGTGCCTGGTGCCGTCGATGTCCTGGTGTGCGACCTGCTCCCAGGACCAGCCGACGATGTCGATGCCCTGGCACTGCGGCTTCAGCGACGCCGTGGCTGTTTCGCACAACTGCGGGCCGTGCGTCACGTCTTCCAGCACGATGCCGTTTGCGCGGTAGCGCTCGCCCCGCGCCTGCTCCCCGGCCTCGGCGACCACGGGCGGCGGGCCGTCGACCTGACCGCAACCGACCAGCATCGCGCCACAAAGGCCGGACACCACGAGCACTCGTGTTCTCATACCTGTTGCGACGCAACCGATCCGGCGACGGTTCCCCACGGACATCGCAAGATCAGCTAGCCTGCACCGTCGTGGGTATGTATGGCATGTGGCTGCGGGTCACGCCGGCCGAGCTGGCGCGTGGCCGCGACGACCTCGACTGGCTGCAGGAGCACGCGGAGGCCATCGTCGAGATCGACGACGACGCCCGCTGGAACAGCACCGACAAGACCTGGCACGCCCTCGACCACCTGCTGAGGCGTCGGGGGTTCCCGGTCAGCATCGTCCTCGGCGAGGAATGCTTCGTCGACGACGAAGAGGACACGGACGTCGACTGGGGCTACGGCCCGCCGCGCTACCTCACGCCGGAGCAGGTGCGGGCCGCGGCGGAGGCCCTCGCCGCACTCACCGAAGCCGACCTGATCGAGGGCGTCGACGTGGCAGACCTCGCGAAGGCCGAGATCTACCCGTCGGTCTGGGACGACCCGGCCGAACTGCCATGGGCGGCCCACGCTCTGCCGTCCGCACAGACGCTCTTCGCCGAGGCGGCCAAGGACGGCGACGCGATCATCTGCTGGATCGAGTGACGGCCAGGTCTGCGTCGAAGTCCTGACCGGGCGCGGCGGACCCAGACGCCGGATGGAACCACGCCGGTCACGACCGGATACGACAACGGTATTCCGGCCGCGCCCGGCGCGGCCCAAGCCGACGTCCAGGCCTCGCCTCGCTCCGGCCAGGACTTCGACACAGACCCCTAGACAAGCTCCAGGAACGGACTGAACTCCACCGCGCCCGGGCCGTAGCGGGCGTCGGCGGCCCGGCGGACAGCGTCGGTGGCGGCCCACACCTGCGCCACCACCCGGTTGCCCATCACGTCGATGTACGCGTCGGTGACGCCAGGCAAGGCCTGCCTGACCGTGGACCGAATGCTGTTCAGCTCGGCCGTCGTGCGGGTCGCCGGCGCGACGCACAGGGCGCCACCCCAGACCGTGCGCAGCCGCTTCTGGTGCGCCGGCAGGTCGCCGGTGAAGCGGACGTTCAGGATCAGGATCCGCCGCCCCCGGGTGTCGAGGGTCGATTCGACCCATGCGCCCGCGGCCTCCGGCGAAGAGTCGATCATGGCCCGCGCCTTCCGCAGATCGGCGTGGCTGGCCTTCGCCCGGTTGACGACCCGCCACCGCACGTACGATGGCGGACACGGGCTGATGGTGGCCACCCCACCGCTCGGCATCGAAATCTGCGGTCGTTCCGGTGGCTTGGTCAGTGTGAATCGTTCCCCGTCAAAGGTGCCCACGACGGCGAACGTGCCGAACCGCACACCGCTGACGGTGTCGTGTGGGACGTCATCCCACGACCAGCCGACGATGTCGAGCCCGTCGCACCGCGGCGGGTCGGACTTCTCCGTCGTCGCGCACAGCTGCGGGCCGTGTGTCGCGTCCTCCAGCACGACACGGGTGGCGGCGTAGCGAGGGCTCGGCGTGGCCTGGACCGCGGGCGTGGGCGTCGGCGAGGGCGTTGGCGACGGTCCGTCGGCGGCATCACAGGCGGCGAGCGACGTGCCGCCCAGGACGGCGACGACCAGCAGGAGGCGTGGCCGCATCGGGGATCACATCGGCTCGAGGAAGCCGGTGAGCCGGACCGTGCCCGGGCCGTAGCGGGCGTCCAACTCCTGGCGGCGGGCGTCGGTGGCGACGTAGACGTCCGCCGTCACCTGGTTGGCGACCACGTCGATGCCCGAGTTGAGCACGTCGGGCAGCGCGGCCTGGATCCGGCGCAGCTCCGCGAGCGTCCGCCGCGCCGGCGACACGCAGAGGGCGCCACCCCAGACCGCGCGCAACCGCTGCGTGTGCGCGGCGACCTCGCCGGTCGTGCGCACGTTGAGGACCAGCTTCTTCGGGTCGTTCTCGCCGCCGTTCTGGTCGATCCAGGCACCGGCGGCACCCGGCGCGGACTCGGCCAGCGCCAACGCCTCCTGCAGCGCCGCGTCCGTGGCCTTGGCGTCGTCGACGACCCGCCAGCCACCGGGCGGCGGGGGACAGGCGCTGCTGAAGTCCGGCATCGGGCTGGTCGTCCCCTGCCCGCCGCCCGCCCGCGCCGGCTCGGTGAGGGTGAGCCGCTCGCCGTCGTAGGTGCCGACGATCTCGAACGACCCCCAGCGGGTGCCGCCGGCGCTCTCGTGCGCGAGGCCGTCCCACGACCAGCCGACGATGTCCAGCCCGCCGCATTGCGGCGGATGCGACAGAGCGGCGTTGAAGCACAGTTGCGGGCCGTGGTCGGCGTTCTCCAACACCAGACCGACGGTGCGGTAGCGGAAGCTGTGGGTCTCGGGCGTGAGATCGGGTTCCGGTTCGGCGCCGAACGACGGGCCTTCCGGCTCGCCGCAACCGGCCAGCGGGGTGATCAGCAGACCGGCGAGCACGAAGACGAGGAGGTGGCGTGGTTTCACACCTACTGCGACGTCCCGACCGTGCCGACGGTTCCGCTCAGAGCAGGCCGGCCGCCATCGCGGTGGTGACGGCGGCGGTGCGGTCGTTGACCCCCAGCTTCGCGAAGGCGCGCAGCAAGTGGGTCTTGACGGTCGCCTCGCTGATGTGGAGCGCGCGGGCGATCTCGCCGTTGGACCGGCCCTCGGCGACCAGGCGCAGCACCTCGACCTCGCGGGCCGACAGGCCGTCGGGCCGGGGATTGCGCACCCGGTGCAACAGGCGGGTCGCCACCGACGGGCTGAGCACCGTCTCGCCGCGCGCCGCGGCCCGCACCGCGGCCAGCAGGTCCATCCTGGAGGCGTCCTTGAGCAGGTAGCCGGCCGCGCCGGCCTCGACCGCGCGCAGGATGTCGGCGTCGGTCTCGTAGGTGGTGAGCACGACCACCCGCGTGGCCGGCAACGCCGCCAGGATCTGCGCGGTCGCGCCTACCCCGTCGAGCGCCGGCAGGCGCAGGTCCATCAGCACCACCGACGGGCGCAGCGCCGCCGCCGCCGTCACCGCCTCCGGGCCCGACGCGGCCTCGCCGACCACGGTGATGTCCGGCTCCCCGGCGAGCAGGCCGAGCACACCGGCCCGGACCACCGGATGGTCGTCCACCAGCAGCACCGTGATCACGCCCGCACCTCCACGCGTACCGTCGTGCCGGCCCCAGGCTTCGAGTCCACCGTCAACGAGCCGCCCACCTGCGCCACCCGCGCCCGCATGCCCGGCAAACCGTAGCCGGCCGACGGCGACAGCGCGGGATCGAAGCCCGGGCCCGGGTCGCACACCGTCAGCGTCACGAGGGACGCGCCGTAATCCAACGACACGGACGCGGGCCCGGCGGCGTGCTTGCGCACGTTCGTCAACGCCTCCTGCGCCGCCCGCAGCAACACCACGTCCAACCCTGTCGACAATGGACGGACCGGCCCACTCACGGCCAACGACGGCGACAGCCGGCGCAGCGCGTCCACCAACGAACGCCCGTCCAACAGCGCCGGCGTCAGGGCCGCCACCAACGCCCGAGCCTCGTCGAGGTTGTCCCGGGCCGTGTCCAGCGCAAGCGCGAGATGCGCGTCGGCCCGGTCAGGGTCGGACCGCGCCGCTTGGATCAGCATCACCACGCTCGACAGGCCCTGTGCGATCGTGTCGTGGATGTCGCCGGCCAACCGCTGCCGTTCGGCGAGCATGCCGAGCCGGGCCACCTCGGCCCGGGACGCGGCCAGCTCACGGATCAGCTCCGCCCGCTCGTCACTCTGGGAGAGGATCCGCTGCGACCACGTGCCGAAGATCGTCGAAAGGGTCACGATCACCAGGGCCATCGGCACGAGCTCGCCGAACAGCACGGACGCGTCCCCGTCGACGATCCAGAAGTTCGCGACGTGTGTGCCGGTGAACAGCACCGTCGCCACCACCGCGAACCGGGCCGGCAGCACCATGAAGCACTGTGGACAGAGGGCGAACAGTGCGAACGACGCGCCGCTGACCAGCGCCACCGCCGGCACGTAGCAGGCGAACGCGCCCAGGAGGTAGGCGAAGCCGCGCCAGCCGGTCTCCTCGTCGCGCATGAACCGGCGCCCGATCAGCACGTAGAGCAACGCGATGCCGCCCAGCAGCCCGGCCGACGCCCACCCCGCGGCGGGCGAGGACGCGGTGCGCAGCACGAACACCGCGACACCGACGCCGACCACCGCGAAGTACGCGTCGAACCAGTGGAACCGGGTCACCCACGCCGACTCCAGCGGAACGTGGTCAGACATAGCACCAGTCCTCCGATGCACCAGGCGGCGAGCACGAGTGCGGTGCGCCCATGCTCCCACGACGGCACGACCTCCTGCGGCAGGATGCTGTCCGGCAGGAACGCCGACCGGAAGCCCTGCGCCATCCACTTGAGCGGGAACACCGAACCGAGCTGGATCACCCAGTCCGGCAGCGCGCCAACGGGCGTGTAGTAGATGCCGGAGATGAACCCCAGCACCACGTACGGCAGGTTGAGCACCGCCGCCGCGCTGCGGGCCGTCCGCGGCAGCGCGCCGGCCGCGACACCGAGCAGGCCGCACGCCACCACGCCGAGCCCGAACACCCACGCGAACGTCAGCCACCGCGCGGGGGAGGACGGCAGCGAGAGGTCGAACAGCACGATCCCGATGCCGACGATCAGCACCACCTCGAGCACGGTCACCGCGACGACGAGCAGGACCTTCCCGATGAGGTACGCCAGCGGCGGCATCGGCAGCCCCCGCAACCGTTTGAGCGTGCCGTCGTCCCGGTCGGTGGCGATGCCGATGCCCAGGTTGACGAACGTCGTCGAGGCGACCCCCGCCGCGATCATCGACGGCACCAGGTACTGCGCCGAGGTCACCGTCGAACCCTCGTAGACGCCGCTGAACAGCGAGCCCAACAGCGTGAGCAGCACGATCGGCAGCGCGAACGTGAACACCACCGCGTCCCGCTCCCGCCAGAACTGCCGCAGCTCGATGCCGGCCCGCGCCGCTCCGAGCGAAACCACGGTCATCGTGCGCCTCCGATCAGGTCGAGGTAGACGTCCTCCAGCGACGGCCGGGTGACCGAGAGGCCGGGCACGGGCCCGCCGTAGGAGGCGGTGAGCCGGGCCACCACGGCGGCCGGATCGGTGGTCCGCTCCGCGCCGTCGCGCCAGGAGACCGTGGCGACGTCGCGCTCGCCCAAGGAAGCCGGCGCGCCCTCGGCGACCACCCGCCCGGCCGCGATCACCGTGACGTGGTCGGCCAGCGCCTCCGCCTCGTCGAGGTAGTGGGTGGTGAGCAGGATCGTCGTGTCCTCGAGTCCGCGCACCACCGACCAGAACTGCCGCCGGGCGACCGGGTCGAACCCGGTGGTCGGCTCGTCGAGGAAGAGCAGCCGGGGCCGCCCCACGATGCCGAGCCCCACGTCGAGCCGCCGCCGCTGACCGCCGGAGAGCTTGCGCACCCGGCTGTCCCGCTTCTCGCTCAGCCCGACCAGCTCGAGCGTCTCGTCGAGCCCGCGCGACCGCGGGAAGTACCGGGCCACGTGCCGGACGATCTCGGCCACGGTCAGCTCGCCGGCGTCCGCGGTGGCCTGCAGCACGATCCCGATCTCGCGGCGCCACGCCAGCCCGCCCCGACCCGGGTCGACACCGAGCACGCTGACCTCGCCGGCGTCCCGTTCCCGGTGCCCTTCGAGGATCTCCACCGTCGTGGTCTTGCCGGCGCCGTTGGGCCCGAGCAGCGCCCGCACCTCGCCGTGCGGGATGTCCAGGTCGAGCCCGTCCACCGCAATGGTGTCGCGATAGGACTTTCGCAGCCCTCGTACGCGTACCGCCTGGTCTGTCATGCCCTTGATGGTCGGCCGCGCGAAGCGGCCCGCGGGACGACCGGCGGTCGGAACTCCCATGTCCACCGACCGGTGGACACGGGAGCCGGCAGGCCGGGCGGGGGCTCTCGAACCCGCCCGGCCCACCGACTCAAAGGGTACGCGTACCCAGGATTGCCTCGATCATGCCGACACGACCGGAACCAGGGCGTGGAGCAGCAGATCGGTCAGCGCCGCCAGCCCGTCCTCGCTCAGCACCGACTCGGGATGGAACTGCACGCCGGCGAACGCCGGACCGCGCAGCGCGTGCACGCTGTCGTCGTCGGCCCGGGCGAGCTCGACGGGACCGTAGGGTGACGACAGCACCGACGACGTCGCGGTCGGCGTGAACGTCGAGTAGAAGCCCACCCGGCGCGGCTCACCGAACAGGTCGACCACCTTCTGCACGCCCTGGTACGGCGCCCGCCGGCGGTGCATGCCGAGCCCCAGCAGCGACGACAGGATCTGGTGGCCGAGGCAGACGCCGAGCAGCGGGCGACCGTCGACCAGCCGGGCGGTGACCACCGAGCGCATCGCGGCCATCTTCGGCGACGCGAGGTCGCCCGGGTCACCCGGTCCCGGGCCGGCGATCACCAGGTCGGCGTCGCCCCAGGCCGGCGCGGTCCACGGCACCACCGACACCCGCAGGCCCAGCGCGCGCAACTGGTGGGCGAGCATCCCGGTGAAGGTGTCCTCCGCGTCGACCACCACCACCCGCCGCCCGGCCAGGGCCGGCACGACCAGCGCGTCCGGCTCGGGGCGCTCGTCGAGCCAGAACCGCGCCAGGTGGTCGTTGCGCGCCGACAGCAGCGACAGCACCTCGGCGTCGGCGGCCCGGGAGACCGGCCGGTCCGCGGGCGGGCGCGCCGGCACGAGGCCGAGCGCCGACAGGATGCCGGCCGCCTTCGCGTGGGTCTCGGCCACCTCGCCCGCGGTGGTCGAGTGCCGGACCAGCGTGGCACCCACCGGCACCCGCAGCGACCCGCTCGCGGTGATCTCCGCCGAGCGGATCAGGATCGGCGCGTCCAGGGTCTGCCGCCCGTCGGCGTCGTGCCCGAGCAGGGCCACCACGCCGCCGTAGTAACGCCGCCCGCGACCCTCGTGCCGGGCGATCACCCGGCAGGCGTTCTCGATCGGGCTGCCGGTCACGGTCGGCGCGAACATGGTCTCCCGCAGGACGTCCCGGACGTCCCGGGTGCACCGCCCGGCCAGCAGGTACTCGGTGTGCGTGAGGTGCGCCATCTCCTTGAGGTAAGGCCCGACGACCTGGCCGCCGGTCTCCGCGACCGTCGCCATCATCTTGAGCTCCTCGTCGAGCACCATGTAGAGCTCCTCGACCTCCTTCGGGTCGGCGAGGAACTCCAGCAGGTCGACGCCCGAGCCGGTCCGGTGCGTACCCGAGATGGGGTTCATCATCACCAGCCCGTCCTCGACCGACACGTGCCGCTCGGGCGAGGCGCCGACGATCGCGCGGGCGCCGGTGTGCACGACGAACGTCCAGTACGCGCCGCGTTCGTCGAGCAGCAGCCGGCGGTACGCGGCCAGCGCCGCGGCCACCGGCGGCCCGTCGACCTGGGCCGTGAACGCGCGGTGGATGACGAAGTTGGCACCCTCGCCCCGGCCGATCTCGTCGGACAGCACCTGGGACACGGTCGCGGCGTACTCGTCGTCGCCGACGTCGAACCCGGCCTCACCGACGGTCCGGACCGGCGCGTCCGGCAGTGCCGCGAGGACCTCCGCGAGCGGCACCCGCCGGTGGGTCTCGATCGACAGGCACTCCAGGGGTACGCCGTCGTCGACGGCCTCGAAGCCGCGTTCGACGACCTGGCGATAGGGGACCACGGCGAGCGCGGGGACGGGGATCTCGGCGAGCGTGGCTACGGTGCGCACCGGTCCGGTGTACACGTCGACGTGGTCGGCGCCTTCGCGGCGCACCAGGGCGAACGGGCTGTGCTGATCGAGCTGCATCGCGGTTTCCTCAAGGCTCGGGCGGGTGCCGTCGAGCGGAAACCGATGACCGGGCCGCCTCGAGGGCGGCCGCGTCGGATGGTTACGCGCGGGAGTGGGCCGCCGGGTCGGCGGGCCACCACATGCTCAATCGCGCGTGCATGGGCAGCAACGTACCGGTTGCGGGCGCGGTTCGGAAGAGGAACCGCGGGGTACGGTGGCGGGCGATGAACGTTCTCGCCCTCGACCTGGGCACCTCCTCGGTGCGCGCGATGGTCTTCGACGACCGGGCGCTGGCCCGCCCCGACGCGCTCGCCCGCCGCGGCTTCGACCTGTCGATCGCCGCCGACGACTCGGGCGGCGCGACCCTGGACGCCGGCGAATACCTGGCCGCCCTCTGCGCGTGCCTCGACGAGCTGGCCAAGGGCGGGCACCTCGACGACATCGGGCTCGTCGCCGCGTCCGCGCAGTGGCACTCGGTGCTGCCGCTGGACGCCGCCGGCCGCCCGCTCGGCCCGGTGGTCACCTGGCTCGACACCCGGCCCGCGCCGCCCGACGGTGCCACCGGCCCGCTCGACCCGGAGGCGTTCCACCAGCGCACCGGCGCCTGGTGGCACCGCTTCTACTGGACGGTCAAGCTGCCCTGGCTGCGCGGCCTCGGTCTGGCACCGGCCCGCTACACCGGACTGGTGGAATACATCCTCGGCGAGCTGCTCGGCGAGGCGCCGATGTCGGTGTCACAGGCGTCCGGCACCGGCCTGCTCGACACGGCCGCGCTGGAGTGGGACCCGGAGGCGCTGGAGATCGCCGGCGTGACCACCGACCACGTGCCGGCGCTCGCACCGCTCGGCTGGCTCGGCCGGCTCCGGCCCGAGTACGCCCGCCGCTGGCCGCAGCTGGCCGGGGCGTCGTGGTGTCCCGCGATCGGCGACGGCGCCGCGTCCAACATCGGCTCCGGCGCCGTCGACGAGACCCGGGCGGCGGTCACCGTCGGCACGTCGGCCGCGGTGCGGCTGGTGCAGCCGGCGCCGCGCGGCGTGGAACTGCCGCCGTTGCCGCACCGCCTTTGGCGCTACCGGGTCGACGACCACCGCGTCGTGACCGGCGCCGCGTACTCCGCCGGTGGCAACCTGTTCGCCTGGGCCCGGCGCGAGCTGCGCCTGCCCGACGGCGCCGCGCTGGAGGAGACGCTGCAGGACATCGCGCCCTTCGCCGGCGTGCGGGCGGACCCGCGGCTGGGCGGCGACCGGCCGCCGGGCACGGCGCCGGCCGGCTCCGGCGCGCTGAGCGGCATCGGGTTCGGCACCACCGCCACCGAGCTGTTCGCGGGGATGATGACCGGCGTCTGCACGATGGTGCTCGGCGACCTCGAGGTGCTCGAGTCCACCGTCGACCACCGGGTCGCGGTCACCCTCGGCGGCGGCGCGATCGCCGCGTCGCCGTGGTGGCGACGGGCGTTCGAGCTCGCGCTCGCGCCGCGCGAGGTCGCACACGTCGACGACCCGGAGGTCGGCTGCACCGGCGCTGCCCTGGTCGCACTCGGTCGTGCGGACCAAACGTCTGGGTGACTTCACTCCGCGCTGATCTCTCTGCGAGGATGGCTCAACCGGACGGACGAGGTGCTGCCGCCGGATGGGCGGCTCGTCCCTCCACCTCGCGTTCAAGGTGACCACACTGGGCGGTCGTCCCCGTGCGTGGCGGTGCCGCGCCTGGTTGGATGAACGGGTTTCCCGGTGTGGCCGGCGCCGGGGCGACGAGGAGGACGGGTGGCAGGAGCGACCGGGCAGCCCCGAGGCGCCGTGCCGCACCATCGCCGGCAGCACGGTGAGGCGCCGCTGACCCCGCACCGTCGCAACTCCCGCTACCGCCTGCGCGACTGGCGGATCCGCACCAAGCTCACCGCGATCCTGATCATCCCGTCGGTGGCCTTCGTCCTGCTCGCCGGTTTCCAGGCGCGCACCGTCTTCACCCAGGCCGGCGCGCTCAGCGAGTTTTCCGCGCAGGTTGGCGTGGCCGACGAGATCACCGCCCTGGTGCACGCCGTCCAGCAGGAACGCGACCGCACCGCCGGCGAGCTGGCGGCACCCGCCGACCTGGCCGGCCGCCCCGACGCCGCGCGGCTGACCAATGTGCTGCGTCCCTACGAGGACGCCGTCGACGCGGCCGCGACCCGGTTCCGCGCCGTCGCCGACCCGACCCTCGGCGGCGACGTCTCCTGGCAGGTCGCCTACGGCCGCACGGTCGAGCTGATCGACCAGCTGCCGACCCTGCGCACCGCGGCCACCGGCAGCGCCACGCCGCAGACCGTCTTCGACACGTACACCCGGCTGGTCGACGCCCTGCTCGCGCTGCTCGCCGAGCCCTCGCCCGGCGCCGAGCACCCCGACCTCTCGCAGGCGGTGCTGCGCTCCGTGCAGCTCGCCCGGGTCAAGGAGCTGGGCTCGCGGGCCCGGGCCCGGATCTTCGCCGCCTCGAAGGCCGGCGCCTACGGTCCCGACGACCTGGTGACGCTCTCCGACCTGCGCACGCAGCAGCTCGCGGCGCTCGCCGAGTTCCGGATCAACGCCACATCGGACCAGGTGACGCTCTACGACGACACCTCGGCGCTGCCGCAGTTCGTGGAGGCGACCCGGCTGGAGGAGCGCACCATCGGCACCGCGCGGGCGCCCGAGGTGCTCGGTGCCGAGCTGTGGTGGGCGGCCAGCCAGAACCGCGCCGAAGAGCTGCGCAAGGTCGAGGAGCGGGTCGACGCCGACGCCGCCGCGTCCGCCGGTGACCGCAGCGGCGCCCAGCTCCGCGACAGCCTCCTGGTCGCCGGCGGCATCCTGCTGGTCCTGGCGATCGCGGTGCTCGCCTCGTTCATCGTCGGCCGGTCGATCGCCCGGTCGCTGCGGACCCTGCGGACACACGCTCTGCAGGTGGCCCAGGTGCAGCTGCCCGAGGCGTTGGACAGGCTGCGCGCGATGGGCGGCGGCGCGGTGCCGCGGATCGACGTGTGGCCGGCCGCGGTCAAGTCGATGGACGAGATCGGTGAGGTGGCGGAGGCGTTCGTCGCCGTGCACCACAGCGCGATCGCGGTCGGCGTCGAGCAGGCCACCATGCGCCGCACGGTCAACGCGATGTTCGTCAACCTGGCCCGGCGCAGCCAGGTGCTGGTCGAGCGGCAGCTCGAGCTGCTCGACGAGCTGGAGCGCGAGGAGAGCGACCCGGACCAGCTCGACAACCTGTTCAAGCTGGACCATCTCGCCGCGCGCATGCGCCGCAACGACGACAGCCTGCTGGTGCTGGCCGGCATCGAGTCGCCGCGGCGGTGGAGCGACCCGGTGGCGCTGCCGGCCGTCATCCTCGCCGCGGTCGCCGAGATCGAGTCGTATCCGCGGGTGCGCCACGACGCCATCGACCCCGTGCACGTGATCGGGCACGTGGTCGGCGACCTGGTGCACCTGCTCGCCGAGCTGCTGGAGAACGCGACCGTGTTCTCGCCGCCGACGACCACGGTGCACGTGTTCGCGCACGGCGGCTCCCGGGTCGGCACGGTCATCGAGATCGCCGACGACGGGCTGGGCATGTCGGCGGCCGCGCTGCAGGAGGCCAACGACACGCTGGCCGCGCCGCCGCTCGCCGACGTGGCGGCCTCCGAGCGGATGGGCCTGTTCGTGGTCAGCCACCTCGCCGCGCGGCACGGCATCCGCGTGGAGCTGCGCGCCGGTCGCCGTGGCGGCGTGATCGCGGTGGTGCGGGTGCCCGCCGACCTGCTGGTGCACGACCGCGCCGAGCTGCCGTACCGCCCGGCCCGCCCGATGTTGGCCGCGGTCGCCGCCGTTTCCGGCGCGGCGCCGTCGCTGCAGCCTGCGCCGCGCGCCGGCGGCCCGGCGTCGGGCGTTCCGGTGCAGGCGCTGACACTGTCGACACCCGGCAACGGCGTGCCGGCCGTCGCCGCCCCGCCCGTTCCGCTGCCCATCGGCGGCAACGGGCACGAGGTGCCGGCGCCGGCCGCCCGGGCTCTGCCCGAGACTCCGGCGGCCCTGATGGACGGCCCGCTCGGCCGCCGGCCGGGGCGGTCGACGACGCCGCGCCCCGGCGACACCGCCGTGGGCGTCTCCTGGTTCTCGCGCAGCGCCGGACCGGCGCCCACCGGCGCGGTCCCGCCCGCGGTGCCGCCATCAATGCCGCCCGCGGTGCCGCCATCAGTGCCGGTCACCGGCGGGACGGGCCGGTCCGGCCTGCCCCTGCGGGTGCCGATGGCGCAGCTGCCGGGCGGCAACGTCGCCGCCACGGTGCCGGCGCAGCGCAACGAAGCCGATCCGGACGCGGTGAGCAACCTGCTGAGCAGCTTCTACGGCGGTGTGCGGCGAGCCGAGTCCGAGGACACCAACGATCTGACGAGCGCGCCGGCCTGGCGCGGAGAACGGGAGCAACGATGACGACGCTCAGCCGCGAGGCGCGCGACCTGAGCTGGCTGGTCAGCGGCTTCGCCCAGCGGGTGCCGGGCGTGGCGCACGCGATCGTGGTGTCCTCCGACGGCCTACTCATCGCCGTCTCCGACCACCTGCCCAGAGACAACGCCGACAAGCTCGCCGCGGTCACCTCGGGCGTCATGAGCATCACCAGCGGCGCCGCCCAGATGTTCGACAACGACTACGTCAAGCAGACCGTGGTCGAGATGGGCCGCGGCTACTTCCTGGTCATGCACATCCGCGACGGCTCGATCCTGGCCACGCTGGCCGGCGCCGACGCCGACATCGGCGTGGTCGGTTACGAGATGGCCCGGCTGGCCAAGCAGGCCGGCGAGATGCTCACGCCGGCACTGCGGGCCGAGCTCCAGCAGGCACTACCCCGTTAGACGGTGTTGTCCCTGATCACCCCTTGGTACCAGCGCGCGCTGCGCTTGGGGATCCGGCGCTGCGTCGGGTAGTCCACGTAGACCAGTCCCCAGCGCTGCTCGTACCCCTCGGCCCATTCGAAGTTGTCCATCAGCGACCACACGTGGTAGCTCTCCAGCGGCACACCGGCCCCGATCGCCCGGTGTGCCGCGGCGAAGTGGTCCCGGAGGAACTCGACGCGGCCCGGGTCGTCGACCGTGCCGTCGGCACCCAGCTCGTCCGGGCACGGCAGGCCGTTCTCGGTGATGGTCAGCGGGATCGGCCCGTAGTCGCGGGTGATCCGGGTCAGCATGTCGAACAGACCGTCCGGGAAGATCTGCTGCCAGAACGCCTCCGAGGTCGGCCAGCGCATCTCGGTCCGGCCGCCGGGTGCGACGTAGTAGGGCGTGTAGTACTGCACCGCGACCAGGTCGACCGGTGACGAGATGACCGCGAGGTCGCCGTCGCGGATGCCGCGCACCATGCGGCTTTCCGGGCCGAGGTCGTCGAGCACGTCCTGCGGGTACGCGCCGCGCAACACCGAGTCGAGATAGAGCCGGTTCTCGTAGCCGTCGTAGAGGTGCGTGGCGGCCGCCGCCTCCGGCGTGTCGTCGACCGGGTAGCACGGGTGCAGGTTGAACGCCGGCCCGATCCGCGCGGTCGACGACGCGCGCAGCGCCCGCACCGCGAGCCCGTGCGCGAGCTGGAGGTGGTGCGCCACCAGGTAGGCGGCGGACGCGTCACGCAGCCCGGGCGCGTGGTGCCCGCCCAGGTAACCGTTCTGCACCACGGTCTTCGGCTCGTTGATGGTCAGCCAGACCGGCACCGTGGCGCCGAGGGCCTCGAACACCTCGGCCGCGTAGTCGCCGAACCGGTAGGCGACGTCGCGGTTCTCCCAGCCGCCCGCGTCCTGCAACGCCTGCGGGAGATCCCAGTGGAACAGCGTCGCCATCGGCTCGATGCCCCGCTCCAGCAGCCCGTCGACCAGCCGGCGGTAGAAGTCGAGCCCGCGCTGGTTGGCCTTGCCGGTGCCATCGGCCTGCACCCGCGGCCAGGAGATGCTGAAGCGGTAGGTCTGCAGACCCAGGTCCTTCATCAGGTCCAGGTCGCTCGCCCAGCGGTGGTAGTGGTCGGCCGCGACGTCGCCGGTGTCGCCGTTGCGCGTGCGGCCGGGCGTGTGGCTGAACGTGTCCCAGATCGACGCGCCGCGGCCGTCCTCCTTGGCGGCACCCTCGATCTGGTACGCGGACGTGGCGGCGCCCCAGCGGAAGCCGTCCGGGAACCGCAGCCCCAGCCGGCGTTCCGGGTCCGGGTCGGCGTCCGGTGAGTCGGGGTCGCAGGCGGCGGCGAGCATCGACGCCGCGGAGATGGCGACCGCGGCGGCCGGTCGCACGGAGGCCCGTGCGGCGGTCGCGGCGGTCGCCGAGAGCGCGGCGCGGCGCAGCAGGCGCCGTCGGGTCAGCACGGTCATGTCGCAGGTCTCCTCGGGGTGGGATCTGGGAGCGCTCCCAAGATCGTACAGCGAAAAGCCCGGTGCCGGAAGCCCGGACATCTGTCAAAGCCAGACAAAATAGACGGTCGACCGGTTCGGCGTCGCCGCCTGTCCTGTCGACCGATTCATGCCCGTAACAATCAAGGGCTAGCGTTGGGGGCGGGGAGGGCAACCCCACCCCCAACCTCAGTTACATACACGCACGACGGTTGGCACCAGGCGTGCGTGTCGCGCGGGAGCCGGGCCACGCGAGTGGCGGTGGTTCCACCTCCTCTCGAGGGGGAGCGGAGACCGGCGGCGGAGTCCGGGCTGGCCCGTCGCCGGCCTATCCTGATATCCATCAATGGAAGCGCTCCCATCGACGTTGGTCAGACTGTAGCTGTCCCGCAGCGCGCGGGAAACCCCCACGACATGATCGAAACTTTCAAATCGCTTCCGGCGCCAGAGCAAAGCCCGAGTTACGCCGCTTGGCCTCGTACATGGCCTCGTCGGCGGCCCGCAGCAGCGCCTCGAACGACCGCGTGTCGCTGGCCGCGATGCCGATGCTGGCCGACGGTCGCAGGGTCCGGCCGTGGATCCGGACGTCCGCGCGCACCGCGCCGAGGATCCGGTGCGCCATGGCCACCGCGTCCTGCGTGGAGGCGTCGGGCAGCAGCACGCTGAACTCGTCGCCGCCCAGCCGGGCCACCGTGTCCGCCTGCCGCACGCAGTGCCGCAGCCGCTCGGCGGTGACCTTGAGCAGGTCGTCGCCGGCGTGGTGGCCGAGGGTGTCGTTGACGGTCTTGAACTCGTCGAGGTCGAGCAGCAGCACCGCCCGGCCGTGTTCGGCCGTCGCGCCCAGCCGCGTGGCCTCGGCGTCGAACCTGGCCCGGTTGGGCAGCCCGGTGAGGTGGTCGTGGCTGGCCGCGTACCGCAGCCGCTCCTCCTGCCGGGCCATCGCCGCGACGGTCTCGTCGAGGCGCCGCACCAGGCGCTCGTTGTCGGCGAGCACCACGTACTGCCGCACCAGGACCAGCGCGGTGACGACCACCGAACCCGCGAGCGCACCCCACGTGATGATGTGCAGCCCGCGCGCCGCCAGCTCCACGACCAGCACCACCTGGGTGATGCCGACGGCCACGAACGCGACCCGGGCACCCGATCGGCGCGCCCGCGGCGGCACGGCGGCGGGCGGCCTGCGGAGCTGCTCGAACCGCGCGCCGGCCAGCAGCACCAGCGCCGGCACCATCCTGGCCACCAGGGTGGCGCGGACGTCCGGCGCCGCGACGATCTCCGCGTTGAGCACCCGGTCGACGCCGAACAGCGCGATGGCCAGGCTGAGCGTGACCCCGGCGAGCACCCGCACCGGCGCCGAGTGCGTGAGCACCATCCGCACCAGCGCGCACGCCGCCACCAGCAGCGTCACCGCGCCCACGATCGCCCAGCCGACCTCGCGCGGGCGCTCGGCGCCGCTGCGGCCGGCCATCGTGACGACCCAGACCCCGACCGCGGCCCCGACCAGCACGATCGCCATGTCGAACAGCAGCCGGGCACGTCGGGCGCGCGGCAGTCGCCACGGCCGGGCCAGCATGGCGGCCAGCAGGGCGCCCGAGCCCACGGTCAGCAGGATGGTCGGCACCGTGCGCACCGCGTTCGCGGCGGCCGGATCGCCGACGGACTGGACGGCCCGCAGCACCGCCCCGGCGGTGAGGATCAGCCCGGCCACGCCCGCGATCTCCCAGAACCGTCGCCGTCGGGCGCCCTGGCCCCGTCGCTGCGCCAACTGCCAGGACAGCGCGGTGAAGCCGGCCAGGAAGGCGGCCTGGGCCATCCACGCGGTGACGCCCGGCGCGGGTGCCCAGCCGATCAGGACCGCGGCGACCGCGAAGACGAGGAGGGCGCCGCCCAGGACGCGGTCCACGCGTTACGCCGCCGCGTCCGGATGCAGGTAGAAACCCGAGTTCCGGCGTTTGGCCTCGTACATCGCCTCGTCGGCGTCGCGCAGCAGCGCCTCGAACGGCTTGGTGTCGCTGGCCGCGATGCCCACGCTGGCCGACGGCCGCAGCGTCCGGCCGTCGATCCGCACGGGCTTGGCCAGCGCGCCGAGGATCCGGTGGGCGGCGGCCACAGCGTCCTCGGCGGTCGTGTCGGCGAGCAGCACGCTGAACTCGTCGCCGCCCAGCCGGGCCACGATGTCGCCCGGTCGCACGCTGCGGCGCAGCCGCGTCGCGGTCATCTTCAGCAGGTCGTCGCCGGCGTGGTGGCCGAACCTGTCGTTGACCATCTTGAACTCGTTGAGGTCCAGCAGCAGCACGGCACGCCCGCTGCCGGCGTCGCCGTCGCCGAGCCGCTGCGCGTGGTGGTCGAAGAACGCCCGGTTGGCGAGGCCCGTCAGGTGGTCGTGGTTGGCCGCGTGCCGCAGCTTCTCCTCCTGGCGGCCGAGCGCCTCGATGCTCTCGTCGAGCCGGCGCACCAGCCTCTCGTTCTCCATCAGCACCACGCTCTGCCGCACGGCGACCACGGCGGTGAGCACCACCGAGCCGACCACGGTGCCCCAGCTCCGGATGGTGAGCCCGTCGAGCGGCAACTGGATCACCAGCATGAGCTGGGTGGCCGCCACCGCCAGGAACGGCAGCCGCACCGTCACCTTGACCCGCCTCGGCGGCCCGACCGACCGACTCAGCGTGCCCCGGGTCCATTCGACGCACGGCGCGAGCGCGAGCACCAGCGGTGGCACCAGCCGCAGCACGTAGCTGCCGCGGGAGTCTGCCGCGGCGAGCTGCGGGTTGAGCGCGTGTTCCACGCCGAACAGCAGGATCGCGATGCACAGGACGATGCCGGTGGCTCGGGTGAAGGGCGCTTCGCGGGTCATCAGCAGGCGGACGATGGCGAACACCGAAACGACCATGATGATCGCGCCGACGACGCTGAAGGCCACCTCGCTCGGCTCGGTCGCGCCCTCCCCGCCGGTCAGCGCGATGCTCCAGACGAAGACGCCGGTCGCGATCAGCACGGTCGCGGCGTCCAGCCAGAGCCGGACGCGTTCGCGCCCGACCAGATCGGGTGGTCGGCTCAGCAGGAAGTAGAGCAGCACCAGCGAACCCAACGAGACCAGCACCGTGGGCACGGTGCGGTGGGTGGCGGCGGTAGCCGGCTCGATGGCGAAGTCGACGGCGCGCACGACGCCGCCGGCCGACTTCAACACACCGGCGATGGCCGCGGCACCCCAGAACCGCCGGCACAGGGGGTCGGCCATCGGGCGGCGCCACAGCCGCCAGCACAGCCACGCGAACGTGCCTTCGAGCACCGCCTGCGCCGACCACGACGTGATGGCCGGTTCCGGACCCAGCCAGATCAGGATCGCCGCGGCGGCGAAGGTGGCGAGCACCCCGGCCAGGACGCGGTCCATCGACCCATCACACCACGTGCGCTTCGGGGTGTAGGCGGTTCGGCGTGCTTGCCTACGGGAGCGCTCCCATGGAAGACTGTCGAAGTATCGCGGGCCGGGAGCCTCGTCCGCGCGTCCCGGGCAGGACGCGCCGTCCATCCCTGCTTCCGCGAGGAGATCCATGAAACTCAGACGCGCCCTGGCGCTGCTCTCCGCCGGCACGCTGGTCGCCGCCGCGGTCGCCGTGCCGGCCGGTCCGGCGCAGGCCGCCATCGCCTGCGACGTCGTGTACGCGACCAACGAGTGGCCCGGCGGCTTCACCGCCAACCTCACCATCCGCAACCTCGGCGACCCGATCAACGGCTGGACGCTCGGCTTCACGTTCCCCGGCAGTCAGCGGGTGACGCAGGGCTGGTCGGCCAACTGGACCCAGACGGGCAACCAGGTCACCGCCACCAACATGCCGTGGAACGGCAGCCTGCCCACCGGCGGCTCGACCGGCATCGGCTTCAACGGCAGTTGGAGCGGCAGCAACCCGCGCCCGACCGCGTTCACGGTCAACGGCACCACCTGCGGCGGCGCGCCGGTCCAGCAACCGCCCACGGTGGACCTCACCGTGCCGGCCGGTCCGTTCGAGGCGCCGGCCGACGTCGCGCTCTCCGCGACCGCCAGCGACCCCGACGGGACCATCGCCAAGGTCGAGTTCTACCGCAACGGCCTGCTGATCAACACCGACACCACCGCGCCGTACGCGTACACGATGGAAGATCTGCCCGCCGGCTCGTACACCGTGCAGGCCCGGGCCTATGACAACGCGAACCTGACGGCCACCGACGAGGCCGGCTTCACGGTGTCGCAGGCCACCGGCCCGGTGTTGCGGGCCACCCCGACCTCGGTCTCCGTGGCCGAGGGCTCGACGTCGACGACGCGGTTGACCCTCAGCGCGGCACCCTCCGCGCCGGTCACGGTCGCGCTGGCCCGCACTGGTGACACCGACATCTCGGTCAGCCCGACCAGCGTGACGCTGAACAGCACCAACTGGAGCACCGGCGTGCCGGTCACGATCGCGGCGGCCGAGGACGCCGACACGGTCGGCGGCTCGGCGACGATCACCGCGAGCGCATCGGGCTACGCGCCGGTCGCGGTCGCCGTCACCGAGATCGACAACGACGGCGGTACGGGCAACAACGAGTACGTCGCCCGGTTCCTGGACCAGTACGGGAAGATCAAGAACTCCGGGTACTTCAGCCAGGAGGGCGTGCCGTACCACTCGATCGAGACCTTGATCGTCGAGGCTCCGGACCACGGCCACGAGACCACCTCGGAGGCGTTCAGCTTCTGGATCTGGCTGGAGGCACAGTACGGGCGCGCGACGCAGAACTGGGCGCCGTTCAACAACTCCTGGACGGTGATGGAGCGCTACATCATCCCGTCGCACAATGACCAGGTCACCGCGGGCGTCAACGGGACGCCGCAGTACGCGGCCGAGTTCAACCTGCCGAGCGGCTATCCGTCGCAGTTGCAGCCGAACGTGCCCGTCGGGCAGGACCCGCTGCGGTCGGAGCTCCAGTCGACGTACGGCACCGGCGACATCTACGGCATGCACTGGCTGCTCGACGTCGACAACACCTACGGCTTCGGGCGATGCGGTGACGGGACCACGCGGCCGGCGTACATCAACACGTTCCAGCGCGGGCCGCAGGAGTCCGTCTGGGAGACCGTGCCGCAGCCGTCCTGCGACACGTTCAACTTCGGTGGCCCGTCCGGCTTCCTCGACATCTCGATCAAGGAGTCGTCGGCGCCGGCCAAGCAGTGGAAGTACACCAACGCGCCGGACGCCGACGCGCGGGCGATCGAGGCCGCGTACTGGGCCCTGACCTGGGCGACCGCGCAGGGTCGGGCGGCCGACGTCTCGGCCACCGTGGCCAAGGCGGCCAAGATGGGCGACTACCTGCGCTACGCGATGTTCGACAAGTACTTCAAGCGGATCGGCAACTGCGTCGGCGCGTCGACGTGCCCGGCCGGTTCCGGCAAGGACTCGGCGCACTACCTCATGTCCTGGTACTACGCCTGGGGTGGCGCGACCGACCCGAACGCCGGGTGGTCGTGGCGGATCGGCTCCAGCCACAACCACTTCGGCTACCAGAACCCGATGGCGGCGTGGGCGCTGACCAACGTCAACGAGCTCAAGCCACGGTCGCCGTCGGCGGTCGCGGACTGGCAGAAGAGCTTCGACCGGCAGTTGGAGTTCTACCAGTGGCTGCAGTCGGCCGAGGGCGGCATCGCCGGCGGTGCGACGAACAGTTGGGACGGCTCGTACGCGCAGCCGCCCGCGGGCACGCCGACGTTCTACGGGATGTTCTACGACGTCGACCCCGTCTACCACGACCCGCCGTCGAACCAGTGGTTCGGCATGCAGGTCTGGTCGATGCACCGGATCGCGGAACTGTACTACGCGACCGGCAACGCGAAGGCCAAGGCGCTGCTCGACAAGTGGGTGCCGTGGGCGCTGGCGAACACCACGGTCGGCACCGGCGGCGCGTTCGAGATCCCGTCGGACATGACGTGGAGCGGTGCGCCGGCGACGTGGAACCCGTCGTCGCCCGCCGCGAACTCCAACCTGCACGTCACCGTCACCAAGAAGGGTCGCGACGTGGGTGTGGCGGCCGCGTACGCGCGGACGCTGATGTACTACGCCGCTCGTTCCGGAAGCGCGCCGGCCAAGACCGGGGCGAAGGGCCTGATCGACGCGTTGTACGCGAACCGCGACGCGCGGGGCGTGGTGACGCCGGAGACCCGCGAGGACTACCAGCGGTTCGACGACGTCTACAACTCCAGCACCGGCCAGGGCCTCTACCTGCCGCCGGGCTGGAACGGCGACATGCCCAACGGTGACATCATCGCGCCGGGCAAGAGCTTCGTCGACATCCGGTCCTTCTACAAGCGGGACCCGGACTGGCCGAAGGTGCAGTCCTACCTGGACGGTGGTTCGGCACCGACGTTCACCTACCACCGATTCTGGGCACAAGCCGACGTCGCCATGGCGTACGCGGATTACGGTCATCTATTCCCGAATGGTTGATCCACCGAGCTATCCATAAGGGCTTAGACGGAGTATCGTTCTGCCCGGAGGGGCCGCTTCCCCCGTGGCGGCCTCTCCCTTAGCAACACGAGAGCCCGGGCTGTGTGCCCGGGCTCTTCGTATTTTGCTTTAGGCGGCGCGGGTTTCCGATGCTCCTACGGCGGCGCCCTGCATCATTGTGCCGGCGGCGAACGTGTAGGCGCGCACCCAGGCGCCCTCGACCTCGGGGGTGAAGGCGTCGCCGGCGAAGTCGCGGAGTGTGGCGAGCAGGCAGCCGGCTACCGCGGTGTAGTGCTCCGGGAGCACGCCCCAACTGTCGTGCTTGGCGCCGAGCGTCTCCAGCGTCGGCCGCAGCGCCTCGGGGTTCTCGTAGTTCGTCACGAGCGCGACGATGGCACCCAGGAGCTTGTCGTGTTGTGCGTCCATGCTGGCGGGGAACATGGGCCGCACGCCCGGGTATTCGGTGAAGAGCCGGTCGTAGAACGAGGCGATGAGCTCGTTGGCCCGGTCGGCGACGACCTCGAGGCTGGCTTCGAGTAGCTTGGCGTCGGCCGCGTGGCTGGAACTGGTCTCCTCGGTCATTTGGTCCTCCCCAACGGTGGTGACCGTGGACGTCTCCCGGAGGGGTTCCAGAAGGCGTTTCGTCACTCAGAGCGTAGGGACCAGCACGTCGGGTGACAAGACTCACGTGAATATGGCACAGATAGCGACAACTGCCGATTGCAACATGCGTGCGGTTGTGCTACGCCAGGTTGCCATTGGCTGGCTGGCTTCGAGCCACCTGGCAAGTCGCCCTTTGCGACCCAGTTCACGCGGCATCGGTGCGCCCGGCGGAATATGGTTAGTACAGCTAATGAGATGAGGCGCGCTCATGACGATCCAGGCCCGGTCCGCCGGCCGGCTTCCGCACAAGTGGTCGGTGCTGTCGAACACGACGCTCGGCATGCTGATGGCCACGGTCAACGCGTCGATCCTGATCATCTCGCTGCCGGCGATCTTCCGCGGCATCCACCTCGACCCGCTGGCGCCCGGCAACGTCAGCTACCTGCTGTGGATGTTGATGGGCTACCTGCTGGTTACCGCCGTGCTGGTGGTGTCGCTGGGCCGGTTGGGCGACATGTTCGGCCGGGTGCGGATCTACAACGCGGGCTTCGCGGTCTTCGCCGCCGCCTCGGTGGCCTGCCTGCTGACGCCGGGCGTGGGCCGGACGGCGGCGCTCTGGCTGATCGGCTGGCGGATCGTGCAGGGCGTCGGCGGCGCGATGCTGATGGCCAACTCGGCGGCGATCATCACGGACACGTTCCCGGCGCGCCAGCGGGGCACGGCGCTCGGCGTCAACCAGGTCGCCGGGCTGGCCGGCAGCTTCATCGGCCTGGTCCTCGGCGGGGTGCTCTCCGCGTGGCACTGGCGGTCGATCTTCGGCGTGAGCGCGCTGGTCGGGGTGGTCGGCGCGATCTGGGCGTACCGGAACCTGCGCGAGACGGTCACCCGGCGCGCGGGCGTGCGGATCGACTGGTGGGGCAACGCGACGCTGGCGGTCGGGCTGACGGTGCTGCTGGCGGCGCTGACCTACGGCATCCAGCCGTACAAGAGTCATGTCGAGGGTTGGGCCAACCCGATGGTCTTCGGCGGCCTGATCCTGGGCGCGGTGCTGTTGGTGGTGTTCTGCGTCGTCGAGACCCGGGTGGCACAGCCGATGTTCCACCTGCGGCTGTTCAGGATCCAGGCGTTCTGGGCGGGCAACGCGGCCGCGTTGTTCAACGCGGTCGCCCGGGGTGGTCTGCAGTTCATGCTGATCATCTGGTTGCAGGGAATCTGGCTGCCGCTGCACGGCTACGCCTTCGAGGACACACCCCTCTGGGCCGGCATCTATCTGGTGCCGCTGACGATCGGCTTCGTCGTGGCTGGCCCGCTGTCGGGCTGGCTCTCGGACCGCTACGGCGCGAAACTGCTGGCCACGGGCGGCCTGGTGGTGATGGCCGCGACGTTCGTGGGGCTGCTCTTCCTGCCGGTCAACTTCAGCTACCCCCTGTTCGCGATCCTGCTGTTCTTCAACGGCGCGGGCTCGGGCCTGTTCTCGGCCCCGAACACGACCGCGGTGATGAACGCCGTGCCACCGGGGGAGCGCGGCGTGGCCTCGGGCATCCGGGCAACGTTCCAGAACGCCGGCATGGTCCTGTCGATCGGCGTCTTCTTCTCGCTGCTGATCGCGGGCCTGTCGTCGTCGCTGCCGGGCGCTCTGCAATCGGGCCTGGGCGCACAGGGCCTACCTCCGTCCGCGGTCTCGTCGGTGGTGGCGGTCCCACCGGTCTCCCTGATGTTCGCGGCCTTCCTGGGCACGAACCCGATCGGCACGCTCCTCAACCAGGCCGGGGTGAGCGGCCAGGTCTCCCCGGACACCCTGTCCCACCTCACCGGCCGCACGTTCCTGCCGGGTGTCCTCAGCGGACCGTTCCACGAGGGCCTGATCGTGGTCTTCGTCCTGGCCGCGGCCTTGGCCGCCGCGGGCGCGGTGGTCTCGCTGTTCCGCGGCGGCGTCTACATCCACGAGGAGCCCGCGGTCGCGGAGATCCCGTCATCGCGACCGACCATGGCTGCACCGTCGGCCAACGGCCACGCCACCACGACAGTCCCGACCACGAAGCGCGCCAGTGGCACCAGCCGACGCGGCCGCGTCAGAGGCTGATCAGGCGCCCGAGGCGACGCGGGTGATGAGTTTGCGCATCGAGGAGAGCCAGCGGTCCGGGTCTTCGGCTTTGCGTTGTTGGTAGGTGGCTACCTCGGGGTGCGGGAGGATCAGAAAGCGTTCCGCGGCCAGACCGTCGACCACCGCGTCCGCCACCTGTTCCGGGGTCAGGATCTCGCCCGCCGCCGCGGTGATGTGGGCGCCCGCGTGGCCGCGGGCCAGGCCCGTGTCCAGCATCGGTGTGCGGACGCCCTGCGGGCACAGGGCGCTCACCCGGATGCCGCGGTCGCCGTAGGTCATCGAGAGCCACTCCGCGAAGGCGACGGCGGCGTGTTTGGTCACCGCGTAGGGCGCGTCGCCGACCGCGGTGAGCAGGCCCGCGGCCGAGCACGTCTGGAGCAGGTAGCCCGCGCCCCGGTCGAGCATCGACGGCAGGACCGCGCGGGCCGCTGCCACGTGGGCGTGCACGTTGATCGACCACGCGCGGTCCCAGGTCTCGTCCGTGGTGTCCAGGCCCGTGCCCGTCGTGATGCCGGCGTTCGAGCAGAACAGGTCGACCGGGCCGAACGTCTCGTGTGCCGCGTCGACCAGGGCCGCTACCTGGGCCGGGTCCGTGACGTCGCAGGTGACCGCGCGGGTCAGGCCGCGGTTGATCGACTGGGCCAGGTCCTCGACGCCCGTGCCGTCCAGGTCGGCCAGGACGAGGCCGGTGACGCCGGCGTCCGCGAACCGGCGGGCCATCGCGGCGCCGATGCCGCCGGCCGCGCCGGTGATCACGACTACCTTGCCGCGCAGGTCCATGCGCTCAGCCTCTCTCCACACTGGACGGTGCGGACAGCTCACCGATCAGGGCGTGCAGCGCCTCGGTGCCGCCCGCGGTCAGTTCGGGAGTGGGGAGCGGTGCCATGACCGGTGTCGTGACGCCCGCTTCGACGTACGCCATGATCTGCTCTTTGCACTGGTGCGGTGTGCCGTGGATGACCAACGCGTCGACCAGCGCGTCGGGCACGGCGGCGAGGGCGCCGCGGCGGTCGCCGGCCGCCCACGCCTGCCAGACCGGGTCGAGCAGGTCGCTGTTGCCGAGCCAGCGGTGGAACTCGGCGTACGCCGGGACGGTGAGGTAGCTCGTGATCATCCGCCGGCCGACGGCGCGGGCGTGGTCGGCGTCGGCGGTCGGGCAGATGAAGATGCGGGCCGCGATCTCGAAGCCCTCGGGGCGGTCGCCGAGCGTGTCGAGCACCTTGGGCACGTCGGTCGCGGCCAGCCAGTTGAGGATCGTCCCGTCGGCCTCCGCCGCGGCGAGCCGCAGCATCGCGGGGCGCAACGCGGCGAGCAGGATGGGCGGCGGCGTCACGGGCGGGCGCTCCAGGCGGAACCGGCGCACCGCGAACGTGTCGAACTCCCGGTCGACCTGCTCGCCGGCCAGCGCCGCGCGGAGGAACCGGAGCATGTCGCGGCTGCGCTTGAACGGCTCGGTGAACGGCACCGCGTTCCAGTCGCCGACGACGACCGGCGAGGAGGCGCCGATGCCGAGCGCGAACCGGCCGGGCGCGGTCTCGGCCAGCGCGGCGGCGGTCATCGCGAGCAGCCCGGGCCCGCGGGTGAACACGGGCGCGACGGCGGTGCCGAGCCGCATCCGCGGCGTCGTGATCGCCCCGATGGTCAGCGGCGTGAACGCGTCGGCGCCTGCGACCTCGGAGGTCCACAGGTCGGTGAAGCCGGCGTCGTGCAACAGCGCGTACAGCTGACCGTGGTCGGCCAACGGGATCCCGGCGAACGGGACCGTCATTCCCCAACGGTGGCTCACGCCTGAGAACCTACCGGTTGCGGACGTCCGGGTCGCCTACCGATTCGTTTGGTTAGGGTAGCCTCACTGCGAGTTCCGGCTGCCGTGGGGAGGTTCGATGGCCGAGGAGTCGCTCAACGACGTGCTCGGCGGCCGCCGCGGCGCGATCGAGGCGTCGCTGCCACCGCTCGCGTTCGGCGTCGGCTGGGCGGCGTCGGGTCCGTCCATCCTGGGCGGTGTGGTCGCCGCGCTGGTCGTCGGCACCGCGGTGGCCGGGTGGCGGCTGTTGCGCGGCCACCGCCCGCTGGCGGTGGTGATCAGCCTGTTCGGCGTGTGCCTGGCCGCGCTGATCGTGCTGCGCACGGGCCGCGCCGCGGACTTCTTCCTGCTGCAGTTGCTGACCAACGCGGCCAGCGCGCTGGCGTGGCTGGTCAGCATCGCGATCCGCTGGCCACTGCTCGGCGTCGTGGTGGGTTTCGCTCTCCGCCAGGGCACCCGGTGGCGTCGCGATCCGGCCTTGGTGCGCGCGTACGGATGGGGCAGCCTCGTCTGGGTCATGCAGTACGTGATCCGGGTGGCGGTGTTTCTTCCGCTCTACGCCGCGGACCGGGTGCTGGCCCTGACGGCGACTCGGGTCGCCTTGACCTGGCCTTTGGTCGCGGCTTGCGTGGCGGTGAGCTGGTGGGTCGTCCGCCGCGCGCTCCCACCCGACCATCCGGGGCTCCGCAACCCGGTCCCTGCTTAGCCGCGACTCGACCCTGGGTAGGAACGCCACCTAGCAGCGCGCGCGGACCCGCAGCCAAGCAGGAGCGCGTTGTGTCGACCCCAACTGTTGGGTGGGGTGGTGCACAGTGCCGGCTCGCCGCAGCCTCCGTCGTCCGTCGTCCGTCGTCCGTCGTCCGTCGTCCGTCGTCCGTCGTCCGTCGTCCGTGGTCCGTGGTCCGTCCGTGGTCCGTGGTACGTGGTACGTCGGGCGTCCTGCGTCGGGCGACCTGCGTCCTGCGTCGTGCGTCGTGCGTCGGGCGTCGTGCGTCGGGCGTCGTGCGTCGGGCACGCGGCCCGATCCCCTTCGCAGGTCGCCTCGGCTGGGCGCTGGCGCCGCGTCGCCTCGGCTGGGCGCTGGCGCCGCGTCGCCTCGGCTGGGCGCTGGCGCCGCGTCGCCTCGGCT
>NZ_BONC01000083.1 GCF_016862515.1 Asanoa iriomotensis | reverse complement strand
ACGCCGCGATCCACGCCCTACGAAACACGGCCTAGGCGCGATCGGCGACGCGCAGGCGGTAGCCGAAGCCCCGGACCGTCTCGATGACGCCGTCCCCGAGCTTCTTGCGCAGCGCGCTGATGTAGACGTTGACGATGTTGGTGCTCGGGTCGAAGCTGTAGCCCCACGCCTGCGACAGCAACTGCTCCCGGCTCAGCACGTGGTCGGGGTGCCGCACCAGGATCTCCAGCAGCGTGAACTCGCGGCTCGTCAGCTCGACCGTGCTGTCCCGCACGGTGGCCCGCCGCGAGCGCAGGTCCAATGTGATCGGCCCCGCCGCCAGCAGGTAGGACGCCTCGCGGCCGGGGCCGCGCAGCCTGGCGCGTGCCCGGGCCAGCAGCTCCTCGAACCGGAAGGGCTTGATCAGATAATCGTCGGCGCCCGCGTCCAGGCAGGTGACCACGTCGTGGGCGAGGTAGCGGCCGGTCAGCACCAGCACGGGCAGCCGCGAGCCGTGTGGCCGCAGGTGGCGCAGCACGTCCAGGCCGCTGCGGCCGGCCAGGCCGATGTCGAGGATCAGCAGGTCGAACTCGTCGGTGAGGCCGAACTGCTCGGCCTGCTCGCCGCCGGCCACGTGGGTGGTCGTCCAGCCCTGCGCCCGCAGGCCGCGTTCGAGGAACGACGCGATCAGCGGGTCGTCCTCGGCGATCAGGATGCGGGTCATGACCGCGCTCCTTCCACCGTCGGGATCACCAGCGCGAACGTCGCGCCCTCGCCCGGCCGGCTGCTGACCTCGGTGCGCCCGGCGTGCGCCTCGGCGATGGCCGCGACGATCGACAGGCCGACGCCCGAGCCGCGGTAGCGCAGGTGCGCGGCGGCACCCCGCCGGAAGCGGTCGAAGATGTGCGGCAGGTCCTCGGGCGCCACACCCGGACCCTCGTCGCGCACCCAGATGCGCCACGAGCCCCGGTCGATCCGCGTGCCGACGGCCACGATGGCGCCGGGTTCGGTGTTCTGGACGGCGTTCTGCGCCAGGTTGATCACGGCCTCGGTGAGCCGGTGCCGGTCGGCGCGGACGCGACCGGCCGATGCCGCGTCGACGTGCCAGGCCCGCGGCGCCAGCGTCACCATCTTGTCGGCGAGCTCGTGCGTGAACGACTCCAGGTCGATTTCCTCGGGCTGCAGGAAATTAGGGTTCTTGACGTCGGCGAGCATTTGCAGATCGTTGACGAGCCGGCTCATCCGGTCGAGTTCGTCCATCACGAGCGCCACCGTGCGGCGTTCCTCGTCGGAGTCCTCGATGATTCCGTGCCGGATCAGGCTCAAATTCCCTAATGCGATGGTCAGCGGTACGCGCAACTCGTGGCTGGCGTCCATGAGGAACTCCCGTTCGCGCTGGAAAACGCCTTCGAGCCGGTCGAGCATGGCATTGAAGGTGCGGGCCATCTCCGCCGCCTCGTCGTCGGAACGCACCGGAATGCGGCCCGTCAGGTCGGAGCGGGAGATCGCCTGCGCGGTCTGGGTCAGCGAGCGGACCGGGCCGAGCAGCCGGCCGGTCACCCACCACGCCGCGCCGGAGGCCAGCAGGACCACGCCGATGACCGCGAGCACGCCGTACGACTGCAGCCGGGCGATCTCCTGCCGTTCCACGACGGGCAGGAAGACCACGACGAACGTGCCGAAGCTGTCGCCGACCCGGACCGGCCAGGTCGCGTAGTAGGCACCGCCCAGGGACGTCTCGAAGGTGCGCAGCCGGCGCGCCGACGGGTCCGCCGCCGACGTGGCGAACTGGGTCATCACCGGCGCGGGCAGGCTCGGCAGCGCGAACCGGGTCATCGTCTGCCGGTAGGCCCGGCCGTCGACGAAGGCGAGCAGCGCCTCCTCCCGGCTGGGCACGTTGCGCTGGAAGAACACGTCGAAGACGGCCGCGCTGGAGGTGAACGGACGGCCCGTGCGGGGGTCGACGCCCTGCTCGACGAGCCGGTTCAGCTCGTCGATCTCCTGCCGCGCCGCCTCCTCCATCCGGTGGGTCAGGTGCAGCACCAGCACCTCCTGGATCGCCACCATCGAGAAGACTCCGGAAAGGACGATCAGTGCGATGAACGCCAGCAGGACCCGGGCCCTGATGCTCTTCACCAATCGGAACCGGGCGGCGCCAACCACTGTGGACCCCCCAGACCGGAAGTAACTCGCGCGTAACTCACAGTAGATATTCGGTGAGTGCGTACGGCATTACTCAAATGGCCCGGCGTAAATGCGCGATTGGTTGGCAGGCTCCACCGTACCGCTGACTCATTCTTAGAATTTCCCTCCTGTTAACCGGGCGTTAAACAAGGCCGCCTCCCCGACGCCGCGGTCGGGGAGGCGGCCTGCCGGCCTGTCAGGTCAGCCGAACGTGATCACCAGCCGAGGCGGGTTGTCACTGCCCTTCTCCCGGCTGTTGAACTGCTGTTCCTGGCCACCGCTGTTGTTCTCGACGGTGTCCCGGATCAGGAAACCGTGGTTGCCGTCGGCGTACATGCTGCCGACCTGCGACGTGACGGTCCACTGGCGGTATCCGCTGCCGGACGCCACCGTCGCACCCGTGCCGGTCACCGCCGGCTGGTTGTTCCACCGCACGTTCGCCTCCGTCCAGGCCGCGCCCAGCCGGATGGCTTCCAGCGTGCGGCCGGTCTTGTAGGAGGACGCGTACATCCGTAGCTGCGCACCCGTCACCGAGCAGCCCGAGGGGATGGCCGGCAGGTTGAACCGCACCAGGACCCGGGCGTTGTTGCCACCCGACTTGGAGTCCACCTTGATCGACGAGTCGGTGCCGTAGTTGCTCGACGCCGACGACTGCAGCACCCAGCTGTCCGCGTTGGCGCCGAGCGTCACCGCGCCCGGCGCCGAGCAACTGGGCGGCGCGTTGACCGTCCAGGCCCAGGTGTCGGGGTTGCCGACGTTGAGCGCCGCGTCGGTGGCGCGGACCCGCAGTTGGTGCGCGCCCGGCTGGATCCCGGCGAGGTTCACCGGGCTCGCGCACGGTGCGAACGCGGCCGCGTCGAGCGAGCACTCGAACGTGGCGCCCGGCTCGTCCGCCGTGAACGTGAACGCCGCCGTCGTGCTCAGCGTCGGGTTCGCGGGACCGGTCAGGATGTCCGTCACCGGCGCCGTGGTGTCCGGCGGCGGCGCTACCGTCCACTCGTAGAGCGACGGCGTCGGGTCGGGCGTGCCAGCCGCGCTGGTGGCGACGACCTCGAACTCGTGGTCGCCGACGGCCAGCCCGGTCAGGTTGACCGGCGACGTGCACGGCGCGAGCGCGGCCGCGTCCAGCCGGCACCGGAACGTCGAGCCCGCCATGCTGGAGCTGAACGTGAACGTCGCCGTGGTCGCGGTCGTCGTCACGTCCGGCACCGTGGCCAGCGTGGTCTGCGGCGCGGTCGGCGTGCCCGTCACGGTCCACGCGTGGTGCGCCGGCGTCGGGTCGGCGTTCTCCTCGAGGTCCACGGCGCGCACGTCGAACGTGTGCGGGCCGGGTTCGAGGTCGGCGGGCAACTCCAGGTTGGGATAGCCCCACGGGCTGGTGCACTCGACGTAGTCCGCCTCGTTCTGGCTGTCGAGGCGGCATTCGTAGGTCAGCCCGTCCGTGGCCGTGACGTTGTCCGTACCCGTGAAGGTGAAGGACGCGGACAGCGAAGCGGTCGGGTTCGCCGGCTGGGTGAGCAGCTGGGTGTCGGGCGGGGTCAGGTCCGGGCCCTCCACGACCTCCCATTCGAAGAGCGCGAGCTCCTCCTCGCCCGACGTCATCCCGTCGGCGTCGACCGCCCGCACCCGCAGGGAGTGGTCGCCGATCGCGAGACCGGAGAGCTCCAACGGCGAGGTGCAGGTCTGGTACGCGGCCAGGTCGAGCGAACACTCGAACCGCACGACCGGTTCGTTGGCCGCGAACGTGAACACCGCGAACGTCGAGGCCGTCGACAGGTCGGGTGTCGCGAGGAACGTCACCACCGGGGGACCGGTGACCAGCCAGGAGCGGCTGGCCGGGGTCGGCTCCACGTTGCCGTCGGAGTCGCGGGCCTGTATCCGGAACTCGTGGTGACCGGGCAGCAGGTCCTCCAGCTCCACCGGCGACACGCAGTCGGTGAACGCCGCGCCGTCCAGGGAGCACGAGAACGACGCGTCCGGCTCGTTGGCGAAGAAGGTGAACGCCGCGGTCCGGCCCGCGGTCTCCGGCGGCGGTCCCGAGCTGATCGTCGTGACCGGCGGGGTGCCGGGCGCCGACAGCGCGATCGTCCAGTCGGTGACGTCCGGTGAGGGGTCCACCTTGCCGGACAGGTCGACCGCGCGCACCTCGAACCGGTGCGGCCCGGGTGCCAGGTTGTAGTAGGTGACCGGCGCCTCGCACTCCTGCCACGCGGTGGCCAGGGTGCTGTCGAGGCGGCACTCGAAGGACAGCTCGAACAGCGGTGTGTTGTCGTCGATGCCGGTGAACGAGAAGCTCGCCGACGTGCTCGTGCTCGGGCTGGGCGGCTCCAGCGTGATCAGCGTGTCCGGCGGGTTCACCTCCGGCGGCACCGGGGCGGTGCCGTCGCACTGGATCAGGTAGCACTGCTCGGGCTCGACGTTGCCCGTCGCCCGGTTGCCGCCGGCGTCGATGTTGCCGACCTCCGCGTACATGCCCCAGCCGCCGTTGTTGTTGGCGACGTTGCTGGAGATCGTGTGCGCCGGCTTGGCGACGAAGATGCCGTCGCTGCTGTTGCCGTTGGCGATGTTGCGGTCGATCGTGTTGCCCGGGTCGGTGCTCTCCGGCAGCACCTCGGCCTCGACCGAGATGCCCTCGGCGTCGTTGTCGTTCGAGGTGTTGAGGACGACGACGTTGTTGAGCGACAGGGCTCCTAGCCAGATGCCCGAGGACGACGAGCCGCTGGTGTCGTTGCTCTCGATCCGATTGCCCGACGACTCGAGCAGCTCCACGCCGGCCTCGTTGGTGCGCAGGTCGTTGCCCTGCACCAGGTTGCCGGCGGCGCGGAACAGGTTGACGCCGACGCCGGCGAGCCCGGTGGCCTCGTTGGCGACCACGTCGTTGTCGTTCGACTCGGACAGCTCGATGCCGGCCGACGCCTCGCTCAGCGTGTTGCCCTCGATCCGGTTGCCGTTCGAGGCCGCCGCCACCGAGATCGCCGTCTCGGACACGTCCAAGACGTCGTTGGCCTTGACCCAGTTCTCGCTCGCTCCTTCCAGGTAGACACCGTGGCCGCTGCCGGCCGAGATCCGGTTGCCGTCGAGCGTGTTGCCGCTGGAACCGACGACCCGGATCCCGTCGCCAGTGTTGTTGCTCAGCGTGTTGCCGAGCACGGTGCTGCCCTGCGAGCCGCCGAGCAGCGCGATGCCGACCTGGTTCTGCTGCAACGTGTTGCCGCGGACCAGGTTGCCGCTGGAACCGTTGTCGGCGTTGGTGAGCTGGACGCCCGCCTCCTGGTTGGCCCGCAGTTGCAGCGCCGAGACGATGTTGAGCGCCACGCCGGCGTTGAGCTGCACGCCGAAGTCGAACTCCGCGACCGTGCCGTTGGTGACGGTCACCGAGTCGTGACCGGCGCTGTTGAGGATGCCGGCACCGGAACCGTTGCCGTCGAGAGTGAAGCCGTTGAGGTCGATGGTGATCCCGGGGGCGCCGACGACCAGGCCGTTGGCGCCGCAGTTGGTCAGGTTGTTCGACACCACGACGCTCACCGTGATCGTCTGTCCACAGGCGACCGTCATGGGCACCGGCGCGGTGCCGATGGTCCAGCCGTGTGCCGCGGGCGTCGGGTCGTGGTTGCCCGCCGCGTCGATCGCCTTCACCCGGAACTCGTGGTTGGTCGCCCACAGTCCGAGGTAGGTCTGTGGCGACACGCACGGCACGAACGCGGCGCCGTCGAGCGAGCACTCGAAGGTGGCGCCGGCCTCGTTGGACGCGAAGGTGAAGGTGGCCGACGTGCTGACCGTGTGGTGGTCCGGCGCGGTGACGATGGTGGTGTCCGGCGGGGTGCTGTCCGCGGGTGCGGGCTGCACGGTCCAGACGAACGCCGCCGGTGTCGGGTCGATGTTGTTCGCCACGTCGATCGCGCGTGTCTCGAACGTGTGCGAACCGTTGGCCAGGCCCGCGTACGTCTTCGGGCTCAGGCACGGCTGCCAGGCCGAGGCGTCCAGGCGGCACTCGTAGCGCAGGTTGGGTCCGGGTGAGATGTCGTCGGAGCCGCGGAACCCGAAGGTCGCGACCGGCGACGTGCTCGCCTGGTCGGGGTGCGCGAAGATGGTCGTGTTCGGTGGCGTGGTGTCGTCGACCGGTGGGATCGGCGACACGGTCCAGGTGTACGTGGCCGCGGTCGCGTCCCGCCAGCCGGCGGGGTCGATCGCCCGCACCTCGAACTTGTGCACGTCCGAGAGCAGGAAGTGGTACGTCACCGGGCTGGCACATTCCGCCCAGCCCTCGGTGTCCGGCGGCTGCACCGGCTCACCCGGGTCCGGCGGCTCCGGCTCGGGGTCGACCGGCCCGTTGAGCCGGCACTCGAAGCGCAGCGCGTCCGGCGGTGCCACGTTGTCGGTGCCCGTGAACGCGAACCGGGCGGTGGACAGGCTGCTGCTCGGGTTCGGCGGCGTCGAGACGAACGAGGTCTCGGGCGCCACCAGGTCCGGGGTGGGCGGCGCGCCCGGGGTGCCCGCGGCGCAGACCACGCCCCGGCACTGTTCGGGCTCACCGTTGCCACTGGCCTGGTTGCCACCGCCGTCGGTCGTGCCCTCCTCGGCGGCGTCGATGCCCCACGCGACGTTGTGGTGCGCCACGTTCGCGGTGACCGTGTGGCCGGCCAGCGCGATCGCGATGCCGTCCGCGGTGTTGCCGCTGGCCACGTTGTTGCGGACCACGTTGCCGTTCGCGGGGTCCGGCAGGCCTTCCGCGTCCACCGAGTCGCCGGTGACCATGATGCCCACGACGCCCTCGCTGACGTCGTTGCCGTCGATGTCGTTGCGGTGCGACCCCTCGCCGACCTCGATGCCGATGCCCGACGTGTGGCTGGCCAGGTTGCCCTCGACCACGGAGTCGCTGGCACCGCCGAGCGAGATGCCGGCCGGGTTGAACCGCACGTCGTTGTCGGCGATGTGCGACCGGTCGCCGTCCTCGACCACGATCCCGGAGTCCGAGGCCAGGTAGGCGAAGTTGCCTGTCGCCGTGGTGTCGTCCGAGCTGTCGACCGAGATGCCGGCGTCGCCGGTACGCGTCATCCGGTTGCCGGTCAGCGTGGTCCCGTGCGAGCCCGCGCTGACCACGATGCCGGCGTCGCCGGTGTCGCTGACCCGGTTTCCGGTGAGCGTGTTGCGCCGGGAGTCCTCCAGCAGGATGCCGCCGTCGCTGTCCACCAGCGGGTCACTGGTGAGCCCGGAGACGACGTTGTCCCGCAGCGTGTTGCCGGACGCGTTGCTCAGCCAGACGGCCGCGCCGAGGTTGCCGGTCAACGTGTTCGCGACGAGCTGGTTGTTCTCGGAGCCGGACGTCAGCGCGATGCCCAGCTCGTTGGCCTCGACCGTGTTGCCGCGCACGATGTTGGCGTTGCGGCCGTCGTCGGCGTCCCACAGCTCGATGCCGGCCGTGGCGTTGCGGGCGACGGTGAGGTCCTCCACCACGTTGAACCGGGTGCCGGCCATGAGCTGCACGCCGTACCCGAAGGACCTGATCGTGCCCTCGCCCTCGACGACGACGTTCTCGAAGCCCGCGTTGCGGACGCCCGCGGGCAACCCCAGCTCCGGCACCTCATACGGCGAGCCGGGCTCACCCGCGAAGTAGCCGGGCCCGTCGATCGTCCTGCCGTTGAGGTCGATGCGGATGTTCGGCGCGCCCACCACGAGCCCGTCCAGCGGGCAGTCGGTCAGGTTGTTCTGCAGCCGGATGCTCTGCGTGACCACCATGCCGCAGGTGACCGTGGTCAGCGCACCGGCCGGCGGTGCCGGCGGCGTCGGCGCGCCGGGCCCGTCGAACCGCAGCACGAGCTGCGGAGTGGCCGGCGGCTCGGCGATGGTGTCGCGCGACGCCAGCGACTGTTCGAAGCCCTCGCCCTCCTCGACCGCGTCGCGGATCTGGAAACCGTGGTTGGGTGTGCCGGAGAGCATAAGAGTGACGGCGGCGGTGACGTCCCACTCGCGGAAGCCGCCGCCGGAGCCGGTGGTGGCCACCGGCCCGCTGACGCCGGGTTGGTTGGCCCACGTCACGCCCGTCTCGGCCCAGGTCACGGCGAGCGGCTGGGCCTGCAGGGTCCGGCCCGCGTCACCGTCGGCGTGGATCCGCAGGGTGGCGGAGACGAGCTCGCACGCGGCGGGCGTGTCGGCCGGCACCGGGAAGCGGACCAGGGCGCGGGCGTCCTCGCCGGCGGCCTGCGAGCGCACGGTGAGCTGTTCGGCGATGCCGAAGTTGACCTGGGTCTGGCCCTCGTCGACCCAGGTGTCGGCGGTGGCCGACAGGGTCACGTTGGCGGCGTCGCAGTCGGTCGGCGAGCCGACCGTCCAGGTGTACGTCGCCGGTGTCGGGTCGGCGTTGCCGCCCTCGTCGATCGCCCGCACCTCGACCGTGTGGCTGCCCGTGGTCAGGTCGCTGAAGCTCCACGGCGAGGCGCATTCGAGCCAGGCCTCCTCGCTGGTGCTGTCGATCCGGCACTCGTACTCCAGCAGGAACGCCGGTGTCATGTCGTCGGTGCCCTGGAACGAGAACGTGGCCGTGCGGCCGGCGCTCGGGTTCGGCGGGACGCTGGCGAACGTGGTCTGCGGCGGCGTGGTGTCCTCGCCGCCGACGAACTCCCACTCGGCGGGCGTCTCGTCGACGTTGCCGGCGCGGTCGATCGCCCGCACCTGGAGGGTGTTCGGGCCGGTCTCGAACTCCAGCAGCTCGTGGGGGTTGGTGCAGCCCGCGAACAGGTGCTCGGGCTCCGGCGGCTCGTTGGGGTCGACGTCGACCGGTTCGAGCCGGCACTCGTAGAGGATCTCGGCGAGCGGGCTGACGTTGTCGGTGGCCGAGAACGTGAACACGGCCCGCTCGGCCGCGACCTGCGGTCCGGTGAGGATGCTGGTCTGCGGGTCGACGGTGTCGGCCGCCGGGAAGGGCCCCTCGTGCTCGTAGGCGCCGATGTCGCACGCGGTGTTCTTGGGCCGGCTCACGCCGCGCTGGTCGGTCAGCACGCACGGGCCGACGCCGCCGTCGAGCGCGTAGCTGTCGGTCTGGATCGCGTGCGTCATCGTCGGGCCGCCGTTGTCGGCGATCGCGTCGATCCTCGGGTTGCCGGCGTTGAGCCGGTCGCGGCTGCCCCGGAAATAGCAGGAGTCGCCGCTGTCGAGGTTGCCGCCCTCGGACCCGACCGCGAAGCTGCACTCCGCGCCGACGAGGTTGCCGGCGACCAGGGTGTTGCGGAAGAGCACCGAGGTGCTCGGCTCGACCGGGAAGTTGACCGAACCGCCGGGCTCGTGTCCGACGCCGGCGCCGTGCGGCGACAGGTTCAGCGTGATGGTCGCGTTGACCACCCGCAGGCCCGCGTCGGCGTCGCTGTAGAGACCGCCGCCGGAGGTCTGCGCCACGTTGCCGGAGATCGTGGTGTTCTCGATCAGCGCCGTCGCGTCACTGGCGTTGTAGACACCGCCGCCGTACACGGTCGCGCGGTTGTCCCAGAAGGTGGTGCGCGCGACCGTCAGCGTCCCGTCGGCGACGTTGGCGAAACCGCCGCCGTGCAGGGCGCGGTTGCGCTCCACCGTGGTGTCCAGGATCTGGAAGTTGCCGCTGCCCTCGCTCTGGATGCCGCCGCCGTCCTCCTCGGCGACGTTGCCGGTGATGGTCAGCCGCTGCAGCGTGAGGCCCTGGCCCTCGTTCTGCACACCGGCGCCGCCGAGCGCGTGGTTGTCGCGCACGACCGTGTCGGTGACCGAGGAGGCGGCGCCGGAGGCGAGGACCATGCCGCCGCCGGTCGCGACCGCGGTGTTCTCGGTGAACGTGCTGCCCGAGATCGTGACCGCGCCGTCGCCGCCGGCGTGGATGCCGCCGCCCCCGCCGTCGCCGGAGACCGGATCGCCGGCCGTGTTGCCGGTGAACACCGAGCCGGTGACGGTGGCCGGCCGCTGGGTGTCGCTGAACACGCCACCGCCGCTGCCGCCGGCCACGTTGCCCGAGAAGGTGCCGCGGGTGATGGTCAGGCGGGTCTTCGAGACGTTCGCGATCGCGCCGCCGTCGCCCGCGGCCCGGTTGTCGGTGAACGACCCGTCGGAGATCGTCAGCTCGGCCTCGTGCTGGTTGTGGATCGCGCCACCCTCGCCGCCGGTGTCGTTGCCCTCGAAGACCCCGCCGGCGATCTCCATCCGGCCGGTGCTCTCGGTGGCGATGCCGCCGCCGAAGACGCCCGCGTAGCTGGTCCGCACGTGCACGTTCTGCAGCCGGACGAGGCCGGGGGAGAAGTTGGCGACCGCGCCGCCGCTCTCGACGTCGTAGCCGTCCCGGAGCGTGACGCCGGAGAGCGTGACATCCTCGGCCTCCGCCCAGATCTCCAGCAGGCGGTCGAGCCCGCGGACCTCGGGTGCCGAGCCGGCCGGCGGTTGGCCGCCGTCGACGACCGTGCTCGCGGCACCCGCGCCCGCGATCGTCAGCGGGCTGCGGATGTCGAAGTCGCCGACGTCGTCGTCGTTCGTGCCCGCGGGAGCGCGGGTGATCGGGTACGTGCCGGCCGGCAGCTGGATCGTGTCCGCCGCCGGGTTGGCGTTCGACTCCTGGATCGCGGCGCGCAGCGTGCACGAGCCCGCGCTGGTCTGGCAGATCCCGTTGCCGACGTTGTTGTCGACGAGGTCCGCGTTGCTGGTGACCGTGAAGGTCATCGCCCACGCGGACTCCACATGGATCAGGGTCAACACCAGGAGCGCGCTGGCAGTCAGCGCTCCCAGCCTGGTGGCTCGGCGGCGCAGCGTCCGCCTGGCATCCGTCGGTCCGCGCATGTGTCACTCCACCTCGGGCGCACGGTCATGGCGAACCGAGTCTTCGGCCGGCCGATAAAGGCCGCCTCAGCCGTCGATGAGAAATCCTTTACGCGCGGCGGGCGGACGCGCGCACGGCCAGCCGCAGGACCAGCTCACGGTGCCGGCGCGGCGCCGTGCGGCTGTCCACGCCCGTGCGGTCGAGCTTGTTCCACCGGGCGGGCGCGTTGCGCCATTCCAGCCACAGCGCCCGGACGGTGACGGCCGACATGAACACGGAGAACACCACGACGGCGGGGAGCACGTAGAGGAAGCGCAGGTCGCGCCAGGCCCGGTCGAGGAGCACGGCGGCCACGACGTTGAGGGTCGCCACGCCGAGCCCGAACCAGAGCGCCAACGCGGGCGCGTCCGCGGGCAGCGGCGAGTGTCCGATGGCCACCAGCGCGAGCGCAGCGGTCAGGGCGAGCAGTTGCAGGGGTGGCACCGCGAGCATCGTGAACAGGTTGTAGACGAGGTAGGGGCCGAGCCGGCCGTGTCGGCGGCTGCCGACCAGCCCGCGGTGCACGCGCGCGGTCTGCACCAGGCCCCGGGTCCAGCGGATCCGCTGCCGCCACAGGCCGCGCAGCGTCGACGGGCACTCCGCGTAGACCAGGGCCCGGGGCCGGAACGCGATGGCGTGGCCGGCCGCGCGTACCCGCCAGGTCAGTTCCAGGTCCTCGCCTAGCAGCCCGGTGCGGAAGCCGCCGACCTCGTCGACGACCCGGCGCCGGAACGCGCCGCTGTTGCCGGAGACCACGGTGAGGCAGCCGAGCAGGGCGAGTGCCCGCCGGGCGAGCGCGGTGCCGTGGGTGAGCAGTGCGAGCAGCCGGGTCTGCAGGCGGTCGAGGTTGACCGGCGCGTCGTTGCCGCAGACGCCGCCGACCGAGGCGCTGGTGAAGCCGGCGAGCAGTTCGGCGATCGTCCGGCCGGTGAACAGCCCGTCGGCGTCAACGAAGCAGCAGATCTCGCCGTTGGCTGCCCGCAGACCGGCGTTGAGCGCCGCGGCCTTGCCACCGTTGGGCCTGGTCAGGACGGTCACCTCGGGCCGGTCGCCGAACGACCTCAGCACGTCCAGCGTCGCGTCGGTCGACCCGTCGTCGACGAGGACGACCTCCTTCCAGGGGTACGGGTCGGCGAGGATCGAGGCCACGCACCCGCCCACCACCCGCTCCTCGTTGTAGGCCGGCACGATCACCGACACCAGCGGCTCCGCCGAGTCGAAGGTCGCCGGGCGGCGGCGGCGCAGGTCGGCGGCCACCGCGAGCGGGTAGTGCAGGAGCTCCAGGTAGCCCAGCGCGACCAGCGGCAGGCCGACCACGAGCAGGACGGCGTGCAGCGCGTCGATCATGGATAGTCGGCCAGCAGCGCGTCGAGCACCTCGGGTGCGTGGCCGCTCAGGGCGCCGAAGCGGGCGTTGACCTCGAGCACGAGCGGCGTGCCGTCGGCGCGGCGGCGCACGTCGACGTCCACCGGACCGGTCAGCCCCAGCGTGGCCACGGCCGCGCGGGCGACGTCCGCCACGTCCGGGGCGGACTCACGCCGGACACTCACCGCGTTGCCCACGAGCCCTTGGCGCAGCAGGGTCTTGCGGAGCACGACGACGGTGTCCGCGTACAGGTCGACGGCGTACTCGGCGCCAGGCGCGTACTCCTGGAGGATGTGGTCGTCGTCCATCGGCGGCGGGAAGGCGCCGGGCGTGCCGTGCAGGCGGACGCCGCGCCCGCCCCGGCCGCGGCGCGGCTTGCTGAGGAAGGGCGACCCGAGCCGTTCGGGCTCGGGCCAGCCGGCCAGCAGGGTCCGCGGCACGGGCACGCCGGCCAGGTCGAGCAGGCGCGCGGTGCGCCACTTGTCGGCGGCCGCCGCGACGGCGGCGGGGGTGCCGACCACGATCCGCGGTCCGCCGGTGCGGCCGAGCGCGGCGGCCGCGAGCGGGGGCAGCTCCTCGGAGACCGTGGGCACCACGATGCCGGCCCGGTGGCGTGCGGCTGCCCGCAGCACCTCGGCGACGAAGCAGGGGTGGTCCGCGAACGGGACCGTCTCGACCTCCGGCGCGTCCGGCGCGGCGTCGACACCGGTGGCGGGGAACCCGCGTCGGGTGAGTGCGGCCAGCAGCGCCCGGCCGGCGGGTCCACCGGCACCGGTCACCAGGAAGCGCCTCACCGGTCACCGTCCTCGAACAGCGGGGCCGGCACGCGTACGGCCTCGAAGCCCTCGGCATGGTCGACCCGGCCCTGTCCGCCGCGGAAGGCGGCCAGCGCGCGCAACCGGCGGCCGTCCACATAGGGCTTGGCGCGCTGGTCACGGTGGACGGCGACCGAGCCGATCTTCGCGTCGAGCTGCTCGCCGATGTCCACGAACACGGTCGGCCGGAAGGACGACGTCGCGGACGGACTCTCGTAGCAGAGCACCGCGGGGTGGCAGCGGGCCGCCCGCAGCGTCGCCGCGTGCACGGCACGGTGGTCCTGGTGGTGGTCGTTCGCGGAGTGGGTGAAGACGATGTCCGGCCGGTGGCGGCGGATCGCGCGGTCGATCGCCTCGGCCATCGCGTTCTCGGCCGTGGCCAGCAGGGTGTCGGGATGGTCGAGCACCTCGACACTGGTCACGCCGACGAACCGGGCGCCCGCGGCCGCCTCGCCGGCCCGGGTCGCGGCGTCGCCGCCGCGTTCGCCCCGGGTCATCACCAGCACGTGCACCTCGTGCCCGGAGTCGACGAGCCGCACCAGCGTGCCGCCGCAGGCCAGCTCCAGGTCGTCGGGGTGGGCGCCGATCGCGAGCACCTGGCGGGGGAGACGGGCCGGCACGGCCGGGATCCGCAGCGCGTAACCGAGGCCGGCCACCCCGGAGAGCGCCACCACGGTCGCGACGAGGGTCACGGCGGCGCCGCCCGGGCCGGCCGGCCACGCGTTGGCCGGCACGAGCACCAGGGCGGCGGCCACCGTGGCCACCTGGAGGGAGCGGGGCCGGCGGAACCGGCGGCGGAGGGTCCGGTCGCCGCTGACGGCCGCGGTGGCCGTGCCGACGAGCACGACGAGCAGGAGCACCGACATGTCGACTGTCACACTTCGCAACGATCGGGTCGGCGCGTGAGACCGCGCTGAGAGATCGGTGAGAAGGCGTTTACGCGCCGCTTTGATGAGAACTTCCTCATCAACCCCTCACGGACGCATCACCTTGGTCGTGGACGCTGGTCTCCGTGAGCGCACAGAAGGTGGCCACCGGCCTGGGCGCGGTGGCATTCGCGGGGTTGCTGGTCGGCGTCGGTGCACCGGCGCTGCTGGGTCCCGATCCGGTGCCGGCCATCCAGATCGTGGTTCCGGCGGGCCAGGTCACCCAGGACGGCGGCGACAATGAGGCTGACCCGGCCGGCACCACCGGCGCGGGCCGGGCACCCAGCGGAGGCGACGATGACGTCGAGGACGACGCCGTTACCGGTCGATCCCCTGACGACGACGGTCGAGCTGACGACGACGCCGAAGAGGGCGACGACTGATCCGCCGGCCCGGCGCCGGTGGCGGCCGACCCTCGGGCTGCGGCTGCGGCTGCTCGGGTGGGCCCTCGCGTTGCTGGCGGTGGCGAGCCTGTCGTCGGTCGTGGTGATCCGCCAGGTGCTGCTCAACCAGCTCGAGAACCGGATCGCGTCCGACATGCGCCAGGAGGTGACCGAGTTCCGGCGCCTGGTGGGCGGGCAGAACCCCGCGACCGGGCGCCCGTTCGCCGGCGACCTGCGGGCGATCGCCGACACCTACCTGCTGCGCAACGAGCCGCAGACCGGCGAGGTGGTGCTGGTGTTCGTCGACGGCCGCTTCTACCGCGGCACCGAGCGGGCGCCGCACGACCTGGCCGGCGACACCGCGCTGGTCGCCGCGTGGACGGCGCTGACCGCGAGCGCGTACGGGCGGGTCGGCGACACCCCGGCCGGTTCGGCGCGCTGGCTCGCGGTGCCCGTGGTCATCGACGGCGCCGCCCGCGGCCACGTGGTGGTCGCCGAGTTCGGCGCCGAGCGGCGCGCCGAGATCGACCGCGCGGTGCGGTTGATGGCGCTGGCCTGCCTGTTGGTGATTGTGGTGGTCGCGGCCGGCGGTTACCTGGCGATGGGCCGGGCGCTGCGACCGCTGCGCACCGTGACCGAGACCGCCCGCACGATCGAGGAGGCCGACCTGTCCCGGCGCATCCCGGTGACCGGCAGCGACGAGGTGGCCGACCTGTCCCGCACGTTCAACGCCATGGTCGGCCGCCTGCAACGGGCGTTCGCCACCCAGCGTGCGTTCCTGTCCGACGCCGGCCACGAGCTGCGCACGCCGATCACGATCGTCAGGGGCCACCTCGAGCTGATGGGCGACGATCCGGCCGAACGCGCCGAGACGGTCGCCCTGGTCACCGACGAGCTCGACCGGATGAACCGCATGGTCGACGACCTGCTCATGCTGGCCAAGGCCGAGCAGCCCGACTTCGTGCAGCCGGCCGCCGTCGACGCCGCGGCGATCGTCACCGACGTGTTCGCCAAGGCCGTCGCCCTCGGCGAGCGCGACTGGCGGCTCGGCGTCGTCGAGCCGGTCGCGGTGTGGGCCGACCGGCACCGGCTCACCCAGGCGCTCATGCAGCTCGCCCAGAACGCCGTGCAGTTCACCGGCCCCGGCGACCGCATCGAGCTGTTCGTCCGGGCCGGCCCCGGCCGGGTGCTGATCGGGGTCACGGACACCGGCGTCGGCATCGCGGCGGCGGACCGCGAGCGCATCTTCGAGCGCTTCAGCCGCGGCGAGCACGGCCGGCAACGCGCCGAGGGCGCCGGGCTCGGCCTGGCCATCGTGTCGGCCATCGCCCAGGCACACCGGGGCACGGTCGCCGTCGACAGCGTCCCGGGCGCTGGGTCCACCTTCACCCTCGTCCTGGCGCCGGCGCCGTGAACCGCGTCCTGATCGCCGAGGACGAGCCGCGGATCGCCTCGTTCCTGACCAAGGGCCTGCGGGCCGCCGGCTACGTCACGACCGTGGTGACCAACGGCGTCGACGTCGCCGCCGGCGCCCGCAGCGGCGAGTTCGACCTGCTCATCCTCGACCTCGGGCTGCCGGGCCAGGACGGGCTCACCGCGCTCGCGCAGATCCGCGCCCGCGGCGAGCGCCTGCCGGTGATCGTGCTGACCGCCCGCGACGCCGTGCCCGACCGGATCACCGGCCTGGACGGCGGCGCTGACGACTACATGACCAAGCCGTTCAGCTTCGACGAGCTGCTGGCCCGGGTGCGCGCCCGGCTCCGCGAGCGCGGCCACGACACGCCCGCCACCGTGCGGGCGGCCCGGGTCCAGCTCGACCTGATCCGGCGGATCGCCACGGTCGACGGGCGCCGGGTCGAGCTGACCGCCCGCGAGTTCCTGCTGGCCGAGATCCTGATCCGGCACTGCGGCCAGGTGCTCTCCCGCGAGCAGCTGCTCGACCGGGTCTGGGGGCTCGCGCACGACCCGGGCTCCAACATCGTCGACGTCTACATCGGCTACCTGCGCCGCAAGCTCGGCGCCGACCTGATCCAGACGGTCCGGGGCGTCGGCTACCGGCTCGCCGAGTGAACCCAGGTGCGGAAGCCGTCCCGCCAGCTCGGGTACTTCGGCGTCCAGGCCAGCTCGGCGCGGGCCTTCGCGTTCGAGGCGCCGCGGGCCTGCGTCATCTGCGTGACGATGAACTCGCCGGCCAGCAGGCGGCCGAGCCAGACGGGCAGGCGCATCGGCGGCTTCGCGCCCACGAGGTCGGCCAGGTAGGGCAGCCACTCCGAGACCGGCGCCGGCTCGTCGTCGACGACGTTGTAGACACCGGGCGGGCCGCCCTCGACCGCGGCCTGAGCGGCGCTGGCGGCGTCGAACGTCTCGATGAACGACCAGACCCCGGTGCCGCCGCCGATGATCGGCAGCTGCCGCTTGCGTACACCCTCGACGAACTGGTCCGAAGCCCCTGGACCGTAGAACGTGCCGTACCGCAGGACCAGACCTTCCGGCACGGACTCCGGCACGACGCGGTCCAGGTACCGGATCGCCGCCATCGCCTCCACCGCCGACGGCACCGGCCGCGGGTCCAGCGGGTCGTCCTCGGTCTTGACCATGGTGCCGGTGCGGGCGTAGATGAAGTTGTGGCCCTGCGCGACGACCCGGCGCGCGCCGACCTCCTTGGCCGCGGCCAGCAGGTTGTCGGTGCCGCGGGTGCGCAGCGCGCTGGTGGCGGCGAACTCCTGGTCGACGTGGCGCAACCGCCCCATCTCGGACAGCGCGGTCATCTGGTGCACGATCACCTCGGGCTCGGCGGCCCGCACGGCCGCGATCACCCCGTCGCGGTCCAGGCCGTCGACGACGACCGGCTCGGCACCGGCCGCGCGCAGCCCGTCGACCTTGCCCGGCGACCGCGTGGTGGCGGTGACCTGGTGACCTGAACCGACCAGTCCGGGCACGAGGTGCCTGCCGACCGCACCCGTCGCACCGGTGACGAAAACTCGCATGACTCCGTCCTCCTTTCCCTCTACGACGAGGCGGACGGGAGAAATGTCAGGCCCAGCGGCCCTGGCTGATGGACGCGAACATCGACGTGTACGCGTAGATCCACCACGGTTCCTCGCCGAGCCGGGCGAGGGTGGCAATGAGCTGCGCCGGGCTGCATTCCTCGTACGCGTAGCCGGCCGACTCGACGATCTCCGCCACCGGGCGACTGTCGGGTCCGGTCACGTCGCGGTGCCCGTGCAGCGGCTCGCCCAGGGCCAGCGCGGCCAGGCCGCGGGCGACGTCCTCGCGGGCGACCAGCGACACGCGGGCGTCGCCGGCCGGCAGCGCGACGGTGCCGTCGACGGCCACCTGCCGGACGAGGCCGAGGAAGAACTCCGTGAACAGGCCGGCCCGCGCGATGGAGTAGGGGCGGTCGCCGGCGCGCAGGAGGCGTTCGGTGTCGCCGTTGGTGTAGGCGTAGCAGAACGGTGAGTCCATCGCCACGTCGAGGCCGCTGAGCGCCACGATGTGCCCGACCTCGCGGGCGGCCGCCAGCACGTTGCGGTGGTGGTTGACCACCCTGGCCGCCTCGCCGTCGCTGGAGACGAAGACCAACGTGCGCGCGCCGTCGAACGCGGCGCGCAACGCCGCCGGGTCGTCGTAGGGCGCCGTCCGGCTGGACAGCGCCACCACGTCGTCCCGGCCGGCCTCCGCCAGCAGCTCGACGACGCGGCCGCCGATCCGACCCGTGCCGCCGGTGACCGCGATCATCGGCTCAGCCTGCCAGCACCAGCTCGGCCGACTCGAGCAGGGTCTGCCGGACCAGGTCGTCCGGCACGTCGCCGAGGGTCGTGCCGGCGGTCAGCGCGGTGCGGAGCAGCTCGAGCACCGCGATCGCGCGGATCCGGTCGACCGCCGACGGTGCCGGGCCGGCGAGCCAGTCGCGCAGCCGCGTGTTGGTCTCGACGACGTCGCCGATCAGTGGCGCGATCGCCGGCAAGATGCCCGCCGCGTCGCGGAGGAACAGGTTGGCCACCGCACGGTGCGCCAGCATCGTGTCGACGCAGCGGCGCAGGATCCGGTGCACGTCGGCCGGCGTGCGCGGGCCGGACTCCGCGTCCGTGACGATGTCGCGCCACTGCGTGAGCAACGGCTGGACGACGGCGAGCAGAAGGTCCTGTTTGGAGGGAAAGTGGTAGTAGAGCGACGCCTTCGTGATGCCGACCCGGTCGGCGATCTCGCGCAGGCTCGCCGCCGCGTAGCCACGGTCGGTGAACAGGGCCAACGCCTGCTCGCGGATCCGGTCCCGGGTAGCGCCGACCACGTACATCACGACCTCCGGAAACCTGTTGTAACCGGCCTGACTCGCGGCTGACTTCGGTGCTCAGCCGGCTCTCAGCTCGGTCCGCAGAGAATAACCGCGCGCGCGGGGTGGCGCGCTTGTCATAGAATTCCGTCTACCGGGCGGCAGGTTGTTGGGGGGAACGATGTTCGAACGGTTGGCGAGGTTCGTCGTCTACAAGCGATGGTGGGTCATCGCGGCGTGGCTGGTGGCGGCGGCCGCCGCAGTGGCTTTCGCGCCGTCGTTGAAGACCACGTCGGATCAGGCGAACTTCCTGCCGAACAGCTACGAGTCGATCCAGGCCACCGAGATCGCGCAGAGTGCGTTCGGCCAGACCGACGGCGCCACCGCGACCATCGTGGTCCGGCGGTCCGACGGCGGCCAGCTGACCGAGGCCGACCAGGCCACCGTCGGCAAGCTCGCCGAGACGATCTCCGGTGCCGGCATCGACAAGGTCAGCGGCGCGTTCACCGCGCCGCAGGCGGTCTCGCCCAACAAGCTGGTCCAGCTCGTCACCGTGGGTCTCGGCGACAACCCGCAGGACCCGACGCTGACCGCGGCGATCGAGAGCATCCGGTCCGCGAGCGATCCGGTGCTCGCCAACACCGGCCTGGAACGCCTGGTCACGGGCGACATCGCGATGTACGCCGACAACGAGGACGCCTTCAACAACGCGCTGGTCATCGTCGGCATCGCCACGTTCCTGCTGATCGTGGTCCTGTTGCTGATCATCTACCGCAGCCCGCTCGCCGCGATCCTGCCGCTCGTCACCGTCGGCATCGTTACCGTGGTCTCCACCGGTCTGATCGCGACGATGGCCGACGTCTTCGGGCTCGACGCGGACCCGTCGATCGAGATCATCCTGACCATCGTGTTGTACGGCGTTGGCACCGACTACATCCTGTTCCTGCTCTTCCGGTTCCGCGAACGGCTGCGCGCCGGCGACGAGACGAAACCCGCGCTGGTCACCTCGGTGAGCCGGGTCGGCGAGGTCATCGCGTCCGCGGCCGGGGCCATCGTGATCGCGTTCCTCGCGCTGCTGCTCGCCGTCTTCGGCGCGTTCCGCAGCCTCGGCCCGGCGCTGGCGATCGCGGTCGTGGTGATGGGTCTCGCCGCCGTCACGCTGGTCCCGGCGATCGTCTCGCTGATCGGCACCGCGGTGTTCTGGCCGTCGAAGAGCTGGAAGAAGACCCCGAAGGGCACCACCTTCCAGCGGCTCGGGCGGTTCACCGGCCGGCGGCCGGCGGTGGTCGCGCTGATCTCCGGCGGGCTGATGGTCGCGCTGGCCAGTGGCGCGTTCTTCATGAAGACCGACTACGACCAGAACGCGCAGCTACCCAGCGGCACGGAGTCGGCCGAGGGCTACGAGGCGCTGCAGGCGGGCTTCCCGGCCGGTGCGCTGGCGCCGACGCAGGTGATCGTCAGGTCCGACAGCGGCGCCCGGATCGACCCGGCGACGCTGTCCGGGCTCGCCGACCGGTTGCGGGCGGTTCCCGGCGTGGGCAGCGTCATGCCCGGGCCCGAGGGCAGTCCGGCCACGCTGAACCAGGACGGCACAGTGGCGCGGGTCGACCTGCTGCTGGCGGGCAGCCCGTACTCGAACGAGGCGCTCGCCCTCGCGGGCGGCGAGCTGCGCGACGTCGCCCACGCGGCGACGCCGCCGGGCACGACGGCCTACGTGGGCGGTCTCAGCTCCATCTTCGCCGACGTGAAGAAAGCCAACGACCGCGACCTGCGGGTCATCTTCCCGGTCGCCGGCCTGCTGATCGCGGTGATCCTCGCGCTGCTGCTGCGCAGCCTGGTCGCGCCGCTCTACCTGATCGTCGCGGTCGTGCTCGGCTTCTTCGCGACGCTCGGCGCCACGGTGTTCGCGTTCCAGGGCATCGGCGATCGGCCCGGGCTGTCGTTCACGCTGCCGATCATCCTCTATCTGTTCGTGGTCGCGATCGGCACCGACTACAACATCCTGATGATCGCCCGACTACGCGAGGAGGCGCGGCTCGGCAACGACCCGCGCACGGCCGCCGACCTCGCCATCGAGCACGCCGGCCCGTCGGTGGGCGCGGCGGGCCTGATCCTGGCCGGCACGTTCGCCTCGATGCTGCTGGCCGGCATCTCCTTCCTCATGGAGATGGGCTTCTCGGTCTCCGTCGGCATCCTCATCTCGGCCTTCGTGATGGCGATGTTCCTCGTGCCGAGCGTGACCGCGCTGGTGGGCCGCCGAGCCTGGTGGCCCGGCCACGCCGACACGGCGCCGGCGGCGGAGCCCGAGCGCGACCTTGCCTACTCTGGGCGACCCAGCTCCGACTGACCGTCGATATCGAAGAAGGCGCCGGCATTCGCCGGCGCCTTCTTCGTGTTCGCCACCGCCAACGCATTGACAGCGGTCAGGAAACCTGGGACAACTCTCAGATCATTCGCACCTTCGAGGCAAGAGAAAGGCTGTATAAGACATGAACTTCCTCTTCGCCGTCATCATCGGCGCTGTTATCGGTGCGGCCGGTGGTTTCGCGCTCAAGAGCCGGCAGGCCAACGCGCTGTGGATGGCACCGGCGCTGGCTGTGGCCGGCGCGCTGGTGGCGGCGGTTCTGGCACTGCTTTTCGGCGACGACCGGCAATACGGCTGGAAGGAAATCCTGCTGCAGATCGTCCTGGCGATCGCCGGCGTCGCGGTGACGTACTACCTCGGCACCCGTAAGCCCGCCGACACGGCGGCGACGCCCGCTCCGTAACGCAGGTGGCGGTCCGCCGAAAGGCGGACCGCCACACTTCTTTCACCAGGACACGACCTCGTTGTTGACCGGTGGATCGCCGGGCAGCCGCCCGACGGAGAGCACCGCCCCGTCGCGGTCGAGCGCCTCGAAGGTCAGACCCGGGTCATCGGGCGCGTCGACGAGTGCGGCGTCGTCGGCCACGCTCGCGGTGTCGACGACGGTGCCGGCCCGCATCACCCGCACGGTCGTCGCACCCGCGGGCACGACGACGAGAACGGATGCGCTCTCGCCGAGACGGATCGGCACGACCGTGTCCGGGCCGATCGGGTTCTGGGCCGACCAGCGCCGCAGACCGACGGCCTGTGCGCCACCGGACGTCTCGCCGTCGTAGGTGACATCCAGCCCGATCTGCCAGCCGCCGCGCACGTACGGCGCGGCGGTCAGCACCGCGGTGCCGTCAAACGGTCCGTTGGCGTCGGGCTTCGCGCCGCTTATGCGGCCGCCCCAGAGGACCCGGGTCGGCCCGGTCAGGATGTTGGCGCCGTCCGGCTCCGCGAACCGGACGACCTCCCGCGCCGATTCGAGATCGACCTTGCCCCGCGCGCCGACCAGGGCGGCGTCGAGCGTCTCCGCGCGCAGCGGTGTTTTCCGCGTCAGCCGCGTCGCGGGCCGCTCGTCCTTGACGACGCCGTCACAGACCACCCGCCACCATTCCGGGCGCTCGGTGCCGGCCGCGCGGATCAGGTAGGAACCGGTGGGTTCGGGCCGCCACGCGTCGACGTCCGGCAGGGGAGCGGACTCGACGACGCAGCCGTCCGGAGCGAGCGCCACCGTGGCATCAGCTTGGACCTTGCCGCTGAGCCCGGACATCACCTCGAACGGCTCCAGCCCGTCCCCGCCGCCGGCGATCGACAGCGGATCGGCCAGCTCCGTCGCCGGCGCGCCGGCCCGGGCCACGAGCCAGGCGCTGGAGTTGGCCCACGACGTGGCCGGGTCGGGCGTCGCGAGGTGGAACGCGACGAACGCCACGCGGGCGCCGCCGATGTCGTCGAGGTAGAGGACGTTCACCTCGCTGACCGGCGCCGTCACCCGGAACGCACCCGCCCGCTGGTGCTCGGCGACCATGCGCTCCAGCTCGGCGACGTAGGCGGGCTCGGCCGAGCCGACCGCTCCGCGCACCGGACTGTTCCGCAGGCGTTCGGCCCAGGCGTTGACGGACTGCGTCCGATCGATGTCGGCGGCGGTCGGGCCTTCGCGGTCCAGGGTCGGCACGACCGCCCCGACCGCCGTGACCGCCGCCAGGGCGAGTCCGGCGGCGAGTCCACGCTGTCGCTGGACCCGGCGATGCCGCGTCCGCAGGCGGCCGTACGGATCCGGCGCCGGCCGCACGCCGTCGGCCAGGTCGGTGAGCGCGTCATGGACGCGTTCGTCCACCGTCATCGCAGGCTTCCCTTCGTGAGTTCGGGTGTGTCGAGGGCTGCCCGCAGCCGGGCCAGGCCGCGCGACGCGTGGCTTTTCACGGTGCCGACCGGCCAGCCCAACATCGCCGCGACCTCGGCCTCGGGCAGGTCGTCGAGGTACCGGAGGACGACTACGACCCGGGTGCGCGGCGGCAGCCCGCGCAGCGCGTCGGCGAGCGCCTGGCGCCGTACCACCGTGTCCGCGGTGTCATCCCCGGCGGGCTCGGGCGGTGTGGCACCCACGATCTCCCGGGACCGCACCCGGTGCCACATGCTGATGTGCTGGTTGGCCATCGTGCGACGCAGGTAGGCGAGCGGATCCTCCACCTTGCGCCAGCGCCGCATCACCTTGAGCAGCGCGGACTGCACCAGGTCCTCCGCGTCGTGCGCGGAACCGGTGAGCAGGTAGGCGATCCGCAACAGGTCGCCGTACCGCAGATCCACGAACTCCCTGAAGTCCTCCGCCACCCGCACTCCTTCTGGCCGTCGATATCTAGCCAGACCCGAACGGCACCGGAAACGTTGCGGTGGCGGCGGACGTTCTCAGTCGTTGGGTGGTGCGGCGTAGACCTCGTGGGTGAACTCGGCGACCTGGTGCTCGCTGAGGTGGGTGGCGAGGTCGGCTTCGCTGATCATCCCGACCAGCCGGTGGTCGCGGATGACCGGCAGACGGCGGATCGCGTGGGACTCCATCAGCGAGAGCACCTGGTCGACGTCCGCGTCCGCGTCGACCCAGACCGGTGCGCCGGCCGCGAGCTCCCGCGCCCGGATGTCCCGCGGGTCCTTACCGTCCGCGAGGCAGTGCACGACGATGTCGCGGTCGGTGACGATTCCCCGCAGGCGGTCGTCGTCCCCGCAGACGGGGAGGGCGCCGACATGCAGGTCCCGCATCCTGACCGCCGCGGTCTGCAGGGTGTCGTCGGTGGCGACGCACTCCACACCCTCGTGCATGATCTGGCTTGCCGTGGTCATGATCCTGCTCCCTCCGCGCTGCGGTGTCCGGGCGGCGTCCCGCCCCGCCCACCGTCTTCCCACCCGGCGTCGATAGTCACCACGCGCGCGGGCATCAACCGCCGCGCTCGAAACGGGAGTCCCGTCCGACCCCACGGGGAAGGGGACTACCGGCACCCGGGCCCAGGGCCGGATGACCCTGCGCGGCCGCGGTGGGACGCGGTTGACTCGAGGTGTCACCAGGAGTCGGAGGAGGCACCCCATGCACGCCCGCCCGATCGTCGTCGGATACGACGCCTCGCCCGACGCGCGCGCTGCCCTGCGCTGGGCGCTCGACGAGGCCGACCGGGAGTCGCTGCCGGTCAAGCTCGTGCACGCGTTCGACTGGTACGTCGGCCCGGCACTGTTCGCACCCGGGCCGAGCAGGTGGCCCGACACCGAGGCACGCGCCGACATCAAGGCGATGCTGGAGTTCGCCGCCGACGACGCCCGCAGGACGCATCCGGGCGTGGCGGTCAGCACCGAGGTCATGGACGGGCCCGCGCAGGTCTGCCTGCGGGACGTGTCGGCCGACGCCTCGACGGTCGTCCTGGGTGGTCGCGGCACCGGCGGGTTCGCCGAGTTGCTGATCGGTTCGACGGCCGTGGCCGTCTCCACGCGGGCGCACTGCCCCGTGGTGGTCGTGCGGGCCGGGGCAGGCGAGGCGTCGGGCGACGTGGTCGTCGGCTTCGACGGGTCGCCCTGCGCCCACCTCGCCCTGCGGTACGCGTTCGAACGCGCCGCCGCCACCCGGGCGCCGTTGCGGATCATCCAGACGTGGCAGCCGCCGCCGACCCGGTACTACCTGGAGACCGTCGACCACGACATCCGCGTCGACCTGGACCGGCTGGCCGCGGACGGGAAACAGCAGTTTCCGGAGGTGTCCGTGTCGACGGAGTTGCACGTGGGCGGCGCCGCCGCGCATCTGGTCGCCGCCAGCGCGGACGCCCGGTTGGTGGTGGTCGGCTCCCGCGGCCGGGGCACGATCGGCGGCGCTTTCCTCGGGTCGGTCGGCCAGGAGCTGATCCACCACGCGCACTGCCCGGTGGCGATCGTGCGGGAGGTGCCGGCGAGCCAGGTGGTGCCGGTGTGAACGAGACGAGGAAGGCGTTGCGGGACGCGGTGTCGGCGTCGTTGTTCGCACCGTCCATCTTGAACACCCAGCCGTGGCACTGGCGGTTGCGGGACGCGTGCCTGGAGTTGAGCCGCGACCCGGACCGGCGGTTGGCGGCGATCGATCCGACCGGCCGGATGGTGATGGTCAGCTGCGGCACCGCCCTGCACCACGCGCGGGTGATCCTCCAGGCGCGCGGGTACGCCGTCGAGGTGCGCCGGCTGCCGGCGGGCAGCGCCGCCGAACCGCTCGCCGTCGTCGAGCCGACCGGGCCGGCGCCCGTCGCACCGCCGGACGTCGAGATGGCGGCGGCGATCCGCCACCGGCGCAGCGACCGCCGGCCCATCGCCGCCACCAGCCGCGTCGACGACGGCACCATCGCCGCACTCGACGACGCGGCCGCCCGCGAGGGGTGCGCGCTGTTCCGGATCGGTGACACCGAACGTCCCTACCTCGGTGCGGCCGTGGCGGAGGCGCAGCGGACCGAGGGGTCCGACCCCGCGTACCGGCGCGACCTGGCCGCGTGGACGGTGCGCCGCCCGCCCGGCGGTGGCGTCTCGTTCGAGAGCCTCGTCGCGGCGGTGGCGCGGCCGGTTGCCGTGCGCGACTTCGCCGGTGACGGTGAAACCGGGCTGTTCGCCGGGTTCGGCGACGACCGCTTCGCGGACTACCTGATCGTCGGCACGCCCGCCGACACCGGGCTCGACCAACTCCGGGCCGGCGAGGCGACCAGCGCGGTCTGGCTCACGGCGACGGCCCGCGACCTGGCGATGTCGGTGATGAGCGACGTCGTGGAGGTCCCCGCGACCCGCGCCTCGCTCGACGGCCTGCTGGCCGGCCGGGCGCGACCCCAACTGGTCCTGCGCACCGGCATCCAGGGCCAGCCTGTTCCGCCACCGCCGGCCAGCCACCGCGAACTGCGCGACGTGCTGGACGAGTAACCGCGAGGAGGTCACCCGTGAAGGCACTCGTGTTCGGTGGTCCCGGCCAACGCGCCTGGACCGACGTGCCCGACGCCACCGTCGTCGAACCCACCGACGCGGTCATCCGCGTCGACACCGTCACGATCTGCGGCACCGACCTGCACATCCTGGGCGGTGACGTGCCGGCCGTCCAGAAAGGACGGACCCTCGGCCACGAAGCCGTCGGGACCGTCGTGGCGGTCGGCGCGGCGGTGACGACCATCCGGCCCGGCGACCGCGTGCTGGCGTCCTGCATCTCGGCCTGCGGCCGCTGCCGGTTCTGCCGCGAGCAACGCTACGGCCAGTGCACCGGTGGCGGCGGCTGGATCCTCGGTCACCTCGTCGACGGCGTGCAGGCACAGTACGCGCGGCTGCCCTTCGCCGACCTGTCCACCTACAAGCTGCCGCCCGGCGTCTCCGCCGAGGCGGCCGTCCTGCTGGCCGACATCCTGCCCACCGCCTACGAGGTCGGCATCCTCAACGGCGCCGTCCGGCCGGGCGACACCGTCGCCGTGGTCGGCACCGGCCCGATCGGGCTCGCCGCGATCGTGACCGCGAAGCTCTTCTCACCCGCGCACATCGTCGCGGTCGACAAGGCGGACAGCCGGCTGGAGGCGGCCAAGCAGCTAGGCGCCGACGTGCTGGTCCGTGCCGACGGCAACCCGCTGGAGACGGTGCGGGCGCTCACCGACGGCCTCGGCGCCGACGTGGCCATCGAGGCGGTCGGCGTCCCGGCCACGTTCGAGCTGTGCGCGGCTATGGTCCGTCCCGGCGGCCGGGTGGCGAACATCGGCGTGCACGGCAAGCCGGCCACCCTCCACCTCGAGGACCTCTGGATCCGCGACGTGACCATCACGACCGGTCTGGTCGACACGTACTCGACCGCCACGTTGCTGACCATGGTCGAGTCGGGCCAGCTCGACCTGGGCCAGATCGTGACGCACCGCTTCGCCCTCGACGAGATCATGACCGCGTACGACGTCTTCGCCCGGCCCGCCGAGACCGGCGCGCTGAAAGTCGTCCTCTCCAGCGAGGCGCCGGCTTGACCCGACGTCAGGGCGTACCTGCGGAACCTTCCGGTGTTCGCCGGGCGGCTACCGGTGTCAGGCGCGGCGGAAGGCGCGCACCGCCAGCGGGACGAAGATCAGCAGCAGGCCGGCCAGCCAGGCCAGGGTCTGCAGGGCCGGCGTGGTCGGCGGCGGGCTGCCGATGGTGAGGCCGCGCACCGCGTCGACCGCCAGGCTCATCGGGTTGACCTCCGCGAACGCGCGCACCGCGCCCGGCATGGTCTCGACCGGCACGAACGCCGACGACGCGAAGGTCAGCGGGAACACCCAGATGAAACCCGCCGACTGCGCGGTCTCCGGGTTCTTCACCGACAGGCCGACCCAGGCGCTGATCCACGAGAACACGTACGAGAAGCCGAGCACGATCAGGAACGCGAGCGCCAGCTTCCAGGCCGGCTCCGACGGGCGGAAGCCCACCGCCACGCCGACCGCGGCCATCACCACCAGCGTGAGGACGTTGATCACCAGGTCGGCCGCCGTCCGCCCGAACAGGACGGCCGCGCGGGACATCGGCAGCGAGCGCAGCCGGTCGACCACGCCGGCGGCCAGGTCCTCGGTGAGGCCGATGCCCGTGATCAGCGCGCCGAACACCGCGGTCTGCACGATGATGCCGGGCATCAGGAAGTTGACGTACGAGGTCGAGCCCGTGTCGATCGCACCGCCGAAGATGTAGCGGAAGAGCAGCACGAAGATGACGGGCTGGACGAACGCGAAGACGATGTAGACCGGGCGGCGCAGCGTCTTGCGGAGCTGGCGGACCGCCAGCACCTGGCTGTCGCGCAGGACGGCGCCGAACGAGAGCCGCTGGCGTCCCCCGCGGGTGACGATCCCGAGCCGGTCGGTGTCGATGCTCATACGGCAACCTCCGGTGCGGCCTTGGCGGCTTCGGCGCCTTCGGCGGTGTGGCCGGTCAGTGCCAGGAAGACGTCGTCCAGGCTCGGTTGGGTCAGCTGCACCACGGTCACGGGCAGGCCCTTGGCGTCGAGGCGACGGATCGCCTCCGCCGACGCGTCGGCCCGGGACACCCGCAGGACGAGCTCAGCAGCAGGCACATCCCGTTGTACGGAGGTGCCGGCGGCCGTCAGATCGGCCAGCACGGCCTCCGCGGCGGACAGGTGGGCGGGATCGGCCAGGCGCACCCGCAGCACGTCGGTGCCGGCGCCGGACTTCAGCTCGGCCGGCGTGCCCTCCGCGATCACCTTGCCGGCGTCGATCACCGCGATGCGCTGGGCGAGCCGGTCGGCCTCCTCCAGGTACTGCGTGGTCAGCAGCACGGTGGTGCCGGTCGTGCGGAGCTCGTCGACGATCGTCCACAGCTCCTGCCGCGACCGGGGGTCGAGCCCGGTGGTCGGCTCGTCGAGCAGCAGCACCGGCGGCCGCCCGGTCAGGCTCGCCGCGAGGTCGAGCCGGCGCCGCATGCCGCCCGAGTAGGTGCTCACCCGCCGGTTCGCCGCCTCGGTCAGCTCGAAACGCTCCAGGATCTCCGCGGCGCGCCGGCGCGCCTCGGCCCGCGGCAGGCGGTAGAGCAGGCCGACCATCTCCAAGTTTTCCCGGCCGGTCAGCTCCGCGTCGACCGCGGCGAACTGCCCGGCCAGCCCGATCGCCAACCGCACCGCGAGCGGTTCGCGCAGCACGTCGTGGCCGAGCACGCGGGCCTGCCCGCGATCCTGTCTCAGCAGCGTCGACAGCACCCGGATCAGCGTGGTCTTGCCCGCGCCGTTGGGCCCGAGCAGGCCGAACACGGTGCCGGCGGCCACGGTGAGCCGCAGACCGTCGAGGGCGACCACCTTGCCGTACGACACGGCCAGGTCCTCGACCTCGACCGCCGGGTGTGGATCAGCGTTCGTCATGTGCCCCTCCCAGGCACATGCCTAGCAGGTCGCGCCCGGCGCCGGTGTCCCTCGTCCGGTCTCGATACCTAATCGAGCACCCGGGTGGCCAGCAGGAAAACACCGACGGACATCGCGGCGAGCAGGAGGTGGAGGGAAAAACCGCCGACGTTGCTGGAGCGGCCGCGCCAGGTGACCGGGAAGCGGCTCGGCGCGACGCGCCTGGCCATCCGGACGATCACGGCCGAGGAGACGTTGGCGAGGAAGGACAGCACCGCGAGGTACGGCAGCGGCGGGTTGCCCAGGTTCTTGGCGGCCGTGAACCACATCGCGCCGAACACGAGCAGCGCGGACCAGAATGACAGCTTCATCCACTTCGCACACCACCGCGCCCGGCGGTCGCGTACGCGGTCATCGGCCGTGATCGTCACCGGGACTGACCCGGCGGTTGGGTCGGCTTGTTCGGGTTCGGCGCCTTCGTGGCCTTGTTGGCGTTCGGCGCCTTCGTGGGCTGGTTCGCGTTCGGCGACTTCGTCGCCTTCGCCGGCTTCGACGGCTGGCCCGTGCCGTGGTTGCGGCCCCAACCGTTGCCGTTCCCGGCGCCGGCCGGACCGGTGGGTTGCGGAGTAGCGGTCGGCGTGCCGCCCGGCGGCGGCTGCGGTGCCTGGGTCGGCTGCTCGTTGACCACGCCGCCCGGGCGGGTCGGCCCGTGCGGGTCGGAGGCCGGCGGCTTGTCCGGCCCCGGGACCGGGAGCGTGCCCATCGCGGCCGCGACCGCGAGCCCGCCGCCGGCCAGCACCGCACCGGCGACCGCGACCTTCACCGCCAGCGCCCGGCCCACCAGCGCCCGACCCACCAGCCTGGCACGTCGAGGAGGAGCCGACTCGACCTGGCGGGCGGCGCGGAACGCCGCCACCGCGGCCTCCTCGCCGCGCAGTTCCGCCGGCTGTGCGGGCGCCCGCAGCGCGGCCAGGGCCGGCGGCAGCGGACCGCCGTCCAGCATCCGGTCGAGGTCGGCGTCGTCGAGCGGGTCACGCATGGCGTTGCTCCAGTGTTTCGGCGAGCCGGCGCAGCCCGCGGTAGGCGGCCGTGCGTACCGCGCCGGCACGTTTGCCCAGCACCTTGCCGGCGCTCTCGGCGTCGAGCCCGACCACCACGCGCAGCAGCACCGCCTCGGCCTGGTCGCGCGGCAGGGTCGCGATCAGCGCGAGCGCCCGCTCGGTGCCAATCGCGTCGGCGGCCGCGTCCGCGGTGTCGGCGGTGCCGGCGAGCGCCGCCAGGTGCGCCTCGGCGGCCACCGTCTCGGGGCGCCGCCGGGTGCGTCGCAGGTGGTCGAGGGCGCGGTGCCGGCCGACGGTCACGCACCAGGCCCGGAAGCCGGCCAGGTCGCCGCGGAAGGACGTCAGGTCGCGGCACACCTGCAGCCAGGTCTCGGAGGCCACGTCGTCGGCGTCGGCACCGACCAGCACCCGCAGGTAACGCAGCAACCCGGGATGAACCTCCCGGTAGAGGGCGCGGAACGCCTCCTCGTCGCCGGCCAGGGCGGCGTGCAACGGGTCGAAAGGTATGTGGCGTGTCAGGCCCTCGTCGCCCGGATCCGGCGGCGAGGGGCGCCGCGAGGTTACGACCACGACATGCCGCGGGAGAGGTCGTACGGCATCGAACGATCCCTCCCGAGTGGCAGCCGGTCGCAGGGTGACGATTCCACCACAACGGCCGGCGCACAACCCGGGGTGCCCGGCGGCGCCCCACCGCCTGGCGTTCGAGGGACCGCTCCTCCCGTCGACCCCGGGTCGTGCGCCACCTCCTACGACGCCTACAGCGCCGCCGGGGCGAAAAACGTCACACCAGATGTGCGGGGTCGGGCAACTGACCGCGGACGGCCGGGTCGCGGTAGACCGCCAGCGCCCAGAACAGCAGCGCCATGCCCATCGCGCCGGCGTCCGGTGTCCCGACCGCGCGCTCGCCGACGTAGGAGGCCCGGCCCATCCGCGGCGACAGGTCGGCGGTCGCCCGGGCGTGGTCGAACGCCTGGTTCGCCACCATCGTCCAGTCGACCGGCGGCCGGGCCGCGTGCAGGTCGTCCAGGGTCGGGCCGAGGCAGTCCAGCATCGTCCGGTCGCCGACCTTGGCCTCGCCGACCCGGGAGATCGCCGCGGTGCCCGCGTCGAACCCGGCGATCAGCGCGGCGTCGCCGTCGCCGCCCTGGTCGAGGCTCGCGCCCACGTCGTTGAAGAGCAGGCCGATCAGCGGGCCGCTGGTGCCGCCGACCTCGTCCAGGAAATACGTCGCGGCGGTCTCGAACTCGCCGGCCAGGTCGGCGTCGTCCGGGATGCGGGCCACCGCGCCGCGCAGGCCTTCCCGCAGGTTGTCGCCGTAGTCGCCGTCGCCGGCCGCCTGGTCCAGCCGCGTCAGCTCGCGGTAGGCCTGCTCGGCGGCGTCCAGGTAGAGGTTCATCAGCATGGCGGCCTCACCTCCGCAGCCCGGCGGTCCACGCGGGCGCGTCGAACAGCGTGGTCCACCCGCCGGACGGGAGCGCCTCGACCGCCGGTTCGAGCATCGTCATGGTGATCGAGAAACCCTTCATGTCCAGAGCGGGCGTGTACGGGCCGACCAGGCTGCGCTCCACCGCGATGTCCCGGGCGGCGAGTGCGTCGACGGCCTCCGCGAACACGTTGTAGAGCTCGATGTAGGTGGTGCCGCCGAGCCCGTTGACGAACAGGAACACGGACCGGCCGCCGGGCAGGTGGCCGAGCACGTCGTCGACCATGCGCTCCACGAGATCCTCCAGCGGCGGCCGGGGGATCGTGTGCTGTGCGCGCTCGCCGTGGATGCCGACGCCGTACTCGAGCTGCCCGGGTCCGAGGTCGAAGCCCGGCTCGCCGGTGACCGGCGACGTCTGCGCCAACGACGCGACCGCGAGGCTCCGCGACCGGCCGACCAGGGTCTCGCCGAGCGCGACCAGCTCGTCG
>NZ_BONC01000082.1 GCF_016862515.1 Asanoa iriomotensis | reverse complement strand
CGCTGGCGGTGCGGCTGGCAGTAACCCTGCGGCGGGTAGCAGCAGCTCTCGTGCCGGGAGCGGTGGGGCGTCGGGCGGTGCGGGCGGCAGTGGCTCGCGCGCGGCGGGTGGTGCGGCGGCTGGCAGCGTGGCCGATAGTGGGTCTGAAGGCGACGAGGACCGTGCCGGTGGTGCGGCGGCGGGTCGTGCGAGTGGGCGGGCGGCTGGCTCGGGTGAGAGTGGTCCGACGGGCGTGCCGATTACCGGGAGGGCGTCCGCGGCCAACAGCGTTCGGCCCGCTGCGCCTGGGCGGCCGGTCAACTCTGACGGGCGTGGGCGGCCTGGGCACGGTGGGCGGCCCGCGGAGAGCCGTGGGCGGGCGGCCGGTAACGATCGTGCGGCCGAAGGTGATGGCGGCGGTGGCGCTGCTGCCGGTGGCGCGGGCGGGAAGCGCGCCGGCGGTGCGGCCGGCAACGGCAAGGCCGTCGAGAACGCGGACAACAGCCCATCTGGCCATACGAGCGCCCAACGGGCGTCGGAGCAACGGGTAAGAAGCGGCAAGCGAAGCGGAAGTCGGGCAAGCGGCGGCGCCGCTGGTAAGGGCGATACAAGCGGTGCGGACGGCGAGCCACCGGGGCCGGCGGGGCTGTCCGGTAAGGCCGACGTCGGCGACAACGGGCTGCGGAGTGCGGCTCCCGAGCTCGGCGGCGGCGACGCTTCTGTGGCGCGCGCTTCGTCCGTACCCGATGGGGCATTGCCTCCCCTGCGGTCCGGTGCGCCCGACGCCGCTGGGGACGAGCGCCGCCCGGAGTCGGCCGGGTCTCCTGCGTTGCGGTCCGCCGCACCCGGGGACGAGGGCCGGACCGACGCGGACGGTGACCAGCCTCAGGACGGGAACGACGGCAAGGACGGCAAGGGCAAGGGGAAGTGGCCTCGGCTGCGCGGGAGGCGCACCGCGGTCATCCGCTGAAGAACGAAAGACCCGGGCGGCCCGTGAGCCGCCCGGGTCTTTCCGTCATCCGGATCAGATCAGCGCTTCCACCACGGTGGTGGCGGCGCCTTCGTGCTGGGCGTACGCGTCGGGGAACGCGGACACCTGCACCGCCTGGGCGGCGCCGGCGATGGACATGTTCTGCCAGCCGAACACCTGCTGCAGCGCGGCGAAGAACTTCGACGCCGAAATAGCCGGTGTCATCAGCTCCTCGACCGTGCCCCAGCCGGTGCTGGTGCGCTGCTGGAACAGGCCGACCGAGTCGTGGTCGTACCCGGTGCCCTCGTTGGGGTAGTTGAGCGACTCCGGCAGCCCGGTGTTGGCCAGGTTGTAGAGGTTGCTCTCCTGCATCGCCGTCGCGATCGCGACGATCAGGCCGCGCTCCGGAATGCCCATGTTGACGCCGGTCTTGACGATCGTGGCGGCGTTGTTCATCTGCGCCTGGGTCAGGCCGGCCACCGGCGCTACGACGGTCGGCTTCGGCTTGGCCGTGGCGGTGGCGGTGGCGGTCTTGGCGGGGGCTGTTGCCTTCTTCGTGGTGGTCTTGCGGGGGGTTTGCTTGCGGGTGGGGGATTTGGTGGGGGTAGCGGCCGGCGTCGTGGGGGTGGTCGCCGACGGCGTGGGTGCGGGGGTCTCGGTGGGGGTCAGGACGTCGCGGGCATCGGACCGGGAAGCGCGTTGCTGCGTCTCCGCCAGTGACCGTTCCGCCGCGGCTCTCGCCGCCGCTTGCTCCGCCGCCGCCACCGAGGTGATGGCCCGGGCCGGCTGGTTCGCGTCGCGGGTCTCGACCGCGGCCGCGAGGCCGAGGCAGCAGGCGAGTCCGGCGACGAGTCCGATACGCGCCGCGGGGGTGGCGAATATCGGTTGGAGCCAACCGCGGAGCTTGCTCAGTTCCTTCGGCTCTATCTCTCGTCTGTGTCGCCCGGCCGGCTGTCCGTCTGAAGTGACCTCAACCGAACGGCTAGTCGGGCGAATTCCGTCATGTCGATGTTTTCCGATATCTCTGGGCGGCACCCGAAGAGGTTAGACAGGGCTCGCACCACTTTGACCTGGCACTTTTGTGGTCTGCGCCACATTCGCTTGGTGGGCAGCTAGTCAGGTGGGACGACCCGGGGAGGGCTCGGGCCGGCAAGGCGCCATACCGTCTTGTCCGTTTAATCCATGCACACGCGGACAAGCCTGGCAGTTCGGAAGCGTCTGCCCGCAATCGGGGCCCAAGCCGCCGCCTCGGTCGAATGGGGGAGTAGCGGTAACCATCGGGCCGAGCGCGGTATCGGCCCGCCGTACAAGTGTCGCTTGATCGTCTTTTGTCGTTCACGCGCGGGCCGGTCAGCGAATGGGCCAGGATTGTCTGTTATGGACGATGAGCCCGCTAAGCGGGTTTTGCCGGTTTTAGCCCGTGCTCTGGCGGTGAGCTTCGTGCCGGCGGTGCTGGCTCTCGGGTTGGCCTGGTTGCCCACGATGGCGGTCCTGCCGGCGTTGCTGCCGGGCGGCCTGGCGGGCGGTTTGGTGGGCCCGCCGCGGGTGGCCGGCCCCGCTGACTCGATCACCATCGCCGCCGCGGGCGACCTGCTGGTCCATCCGGAGCTGACGGCGCAGGCGGCGGCCGACGCGGGCCGGCCGGACGCGTACGACTTCACCAAGGTGCTGGCCGGCGTCGCGCCCCGGATCCGGGCGGCCGACCTGGGCATCTGTCATATGGAGACGCCGTTGGCGGAGCGTGGCGGGCCGTTCACCGGGTACCCGATCTTCAGCGTGCCGCCGGAGCTCGCCGACGCCGCGGCCGACGCCGGTTTCGACACGTGCTCGACCGCTTCGAACCATTCGCTCGACACCGGGATGGCCGGGATCGCGCGGACACTCGACAACCTGGACCGCGTCGGGATCCGGCACACGGGCACGGCCCGCTCCGCCGTGGAGGCAGCAAAACCGACAATTCTGGCGGTACGCGGGGTGAAGGTCGCCCAGCTTTCGTACACGTTCTCTTTCAATGGTCTGTCGCGTGAGCCGGGCAAGGAGTGGTCGGCGAACCTGCTCTCGACCGAGGCGGTGCTCGCCGGGACGCGCCAGGCGCGTTCCGCCGGCGCTGAGATCGTCGTGGTGTCGCTGCACTGGGGCACGGAGTACCAGAACGAGGCCGACGAGGGTCAGCTCGGCATCGCCAGGGAGCTGCTCGCGTCGCCGGACATCGACCTGATCGTGGGGCATCACGTGCACGTGGTGCAGCCGTTCGAGAAGATCGGCGACAAGTGGGTGGCGTATGGGTTGGGCAACCTGACGACCCGCTTCCCGGACGGGTCGCCGGAGAACACGCAGGATGCCGTGGTCGCGGAGTTCACGTTCGCGCGGGTAGGCCCGGGCCGGTGGAAGGCGACGTCGGCGTCGGCGGTGCCGACGTTCATGCAGTACCAGCCCGCGGCCCGGGTCGTGGACCTGCCGGCGGCGCTGCGCTCGTCGCCGGCGTCGGAGCGCGAGGACTGGGGCCGGATCCATCGCCGGATCGTCGGGTATCTCGACTTGCTCGGTGCCCGTCAGGCTGGCCTGCGGATCGACGGTCAATCTTAAGTGGAGTCCGGGGTCGGCGGACCTGAACGCCGGAAATCGGTTGGTGGCCGGGGTTTTCTGGTGTCCTGTGGCTACCGGCGACCGGTGGGGGTGGATGGGGTCATGCGGCTAGGTCTCAGTCGGCCGGCCCGGGTCGTCCGGGCCGTGGCGATGGGCCTGGGTGTGCGCGGCGCCGTCGGGGTGGCGGTGGCGTCGTTGCTCGTGGTGGCCGGCGCCGGCCCGGCCGCAGCGGCGGACGCGACGGTGTTCGCGCCGAACTCGGTGCCTGGCCGGACAACCGTGGTCGACGTCTGGTGCGGCGCCCGCGCCACCTCGGCCAGCGTGAACGTGGTCCCCTTCGGCGGGCCGCCGGAGCTGCCGCTGGAGCCCTACCCGGCGGGCGGGCCGGGCGCCTTCCGGGTCACGTACCTGATTCCGGCCAACGCGGCACCCGGCCAGTACGCACTGAAGGCGGAGTGCGACGACGGCCTCGCGGGCGACGCGACCCTCACGGTCGGGCTCCCCGCCGGGTCAGATGCGGCCGAGCCCGATGGCGGCCGCACCGCCCTGGCGCTGGTGGCATCGCTCGCGATCCTGGCGACGTTGGCCGGCGCCGGCGTGGCGGTGGCCCGGCGCTTCGGACCACGCTCGCGCCTGCACACCTGACGCGTCGGCGGGGTGTCAGCGCCACCTCGCGCCTCGCTCGAACCCAAACAGCTGGCGATCGGACCAGATCGTGGCGGTCTGTCGGACCTGACCTCGACCTTTGACCGGGCGAGGTCAGTCCTTGCCGCGCGTGGCCGGTCGCGGTAGGGCGTGGCCGGTCCCGGTAGGGCGGGGTCTGTGTTGGGTGGGAAGGGCTCGGGCGGTTCGCGGTCGGGGTTGGAGCCGGTGTGGTGGTCGAGCCGACGCTCGGCGGTGTTAGGCGCGGTGGTCGACGAGGACGATCCAGTCGTCGTCCTCCTTTTCGGCTGTTGTGCCGGGCGGCCAGACGTGGGTCTGGTTGGCGGCGGCTCGGACGTGGTCGATGTTGGGGCGGCGTTTCATCGTGGCGCCCGCGAAGCTGGCCCGGGCGTGGAACTCGGCGCGACCTAGGTTGACGGCGCCCTCGAAGACGGCGTTCTCGAAGTAGGCGTCGCCCTCGAAGGCCGTCCAGCGGAAGAAGGCCATGTCCTCGAACCTCGTCGACCGGAAGCCGGCGTAGTCCGCGAACCTGCCCCGCTCGATCGACAGGCCACTGTGGAACGCAGAGCTGCGGAACGACGTGGTGCCCTTGAAGCTCGTGTGGTCGAAGGTCGCCGTCTTGTCGAAGGTCGCCTCCGAGAAGGAGGCCGACGCGAAGCTGGCGCGTCGCGCCGAGAACTCGCCGCCGAACGTGGCGCGGTCGAAGGTCGCGTCGCCGTCGAAGACGCTCTCGTCGAGCATCACGTCGCCCGACGTGGTCAGGCCCTCGAAGGTCGTTGCCTGCCCGAAATGGGCGCGGGTCAGCGTCAGCCGACCCTCGGTGCGGGCCTTGGCGAAGCGGGTCGTGCCGACGAAGCGGGCGCCGGTGAAGTCGGCGTCGGCGAGGGTGCAGCCGCTCGCGTCGAAGTCGACAAGTCGGGTGTGGGCCAGGTCGAGCCGAACCTCCGGCCAATAGCTGTCGGGCGTGTCCGCGTGCAGGTGGCGGGTCAGGAGTCGCTGAGCGCTGCGGCGCACCTCGTCCTCGTGGTTTGCGGCACTCGGCTTGTCGCGCACCTCGTCTTCTTGCTCCGAGCCGGTCGTGTGGGCCCGCTCGCGTTCGTGGCCGGCCTCGGGTGACCGGTCGGGCTCGTCGGTCATGCGTAGGTAGGCGCAGATCACCGCAACCACCGTCTGGCGTTGGCTGACGTTGTCCTGCGCCAGGCGTTCGAGCGCGTAGAGCCCGCCCAGTCGGACCGCCGCCTTGTCGCTGCCGAGCAGGTCGACGGCCTTGGTGAACAGGTCGGTGACGCGGCGTTCGGTGGCGTCGTACTCGGCCCTGCGTGCCTGTTCTTCCTGGTTCTTCTGGCTGGTGGCGGCGACCTGCTCGGTGTGCTCCTGGATGCGTTCGCGGTGTGAGTGGTCGCGGGCGGCCGTGAACTCCTGATGGCGCTGGGACCGCTCGCTCAGCCACTGGCGACGTGCGGCGAGCAGCAGGGCCAGGCCGCCGCCCGTGCCGGCCACCACCGTCAGGCCCGTGCGGATCGCGTCGACCCGCAGGATGGCGCGGACGTCGACACCGGTGGCGCGGTTGGCTTCGCCGAGCAGCCAGTCGAGGACGAGCCAGCCCAGCACGATGGCCAGGAGCACGCCGATCAGCACGTGCCACCACGGCATCACACGGAGGTCGTCGGTGCGCTTGGGGTCTGCCACGGCGGTCAGCATGCCACCGATCCGTCAATCGGTTGGGTCGTCCTGTGGATAACTCTCGCTTGTGGATAAGTCCAACGCGCGACGCGTGAGAACTACCGTTATCGCCACCACGAGCGCCAGGAGCACGGCGATCACCTGGGCGGTCGCGGGCCAGAACGGTGCGGCCAGGATCAGGGCCGCCCCGACCGGGGGTGTGAAGAGGAGGAGGCCACGCTCATGCGGCACGTAGTGCAGACCCCACACGCAGAGGGTGTAGACGGCGACCGGGATCGCGATCGCGTAGCCCGCGGCCGTGTCGGAGATGTGTGGCTCACTGGTGTGGTGGTCGACGTTGACCACCAGCCCGGCCCCGACGGCGGCGGCCGAGGCGAAGATGAAGTAGTGGCCGTACCCCCATAGGAAGTTCCAGCCCGGGGTGGGGGCCGTCTCGCGATCGAAGTAGAGCCACCACATCGAGAAGACGATGATGATCCCCGCGGAGGCGAGCCAGATCAGGTCGGCGTCGGCGCCGCTGCCCAGCCCGCCCTGGAACGCGACCGACGCGGCCAGCACCGCCTCGCCGAGCACGATCAGGGTGAACAGGCCGTAGCGTTCGGCGATGTGGCCCGGGTGCCAGGGGGTCATTCCCGGCCGCTCGGCCACGATCGGCACCAGGAGCTCCGCGACGACGAGGCCGAGGAACACCCAGTACTCGACGCCACCGTGCACCAGCAGGTTCAGCCACCAGCCGACCTGCACCACGACGATCCCGATCGCGTACCGCGTCGCGGCCGCGCGATGGACGGGGTCCGACACGGCGGCCCGGATCCACTGGCCGACGTTGGCGAACCGCATCACCGAGTAGCCGACGGTGGCGATCAGGAAGTTCTGGTCCTCGAAGGCGGGCGGGACCCCGGCCGCGATGACCAGTGCGCCCACGATCGAGATCAGCACCGAGAGGCGGTAGATGTCGTCGTCCGTGTCGTACGCGGACGAGAACCACGTGAAGTTCATCCAGGCCCACCAGATGGCGAAGAACACCATGAGATAGGAGCGGACGCCATGCACGAAGTGATCGTCGGCAACGGTGTGTTCGAGCAGCGTGGCCGACTGGGCGACGGCTACGACGAAGCACAGGTCGAAGAACAGCTCCAGTGGCGTCGACGCGCGGTTGGGTTCGGTCGAAGACCGGGACCGCATCGGCCGGTACCAGGTGCGCCGCGCAGCAGTCGTCACCCAGGCACTTTTTCACAGGCTGGTGCCCTGGAGCGCGTCGACATCGGCGCCGGGCCGGGTGATCCTGCCGCGCGGGTGCGGGCGACTCAGGACGGTCGGGGTTTGGCACCCGTCGTGGTCAGGATGAGGTCGGCCACCAGGTCGGGGTCGTCGCTCATCGGCACGTGGCCGCAGCCCGGCAGGTCGACGTGGTGGGCGTGGGGCAGGCCGGCACGGGCCACGGTGGCCTGGCGGTGCCGGAGGATCAGGTCCCGGGTGCCCCAGGCGACCGTGACCGGCACGGCCGGTTCGCCGGCGAACGCGTAGCCGCGGCTGGCGCGGGCGATCGTTCGGAAGGCGGCGCCGTGCCGCAGGGCGAGCGAGTCGGCGAGGGCGCGGTCGAGGGTGATCCGGCCCGGGCGGGACAGCAGCATCCCGAACGCGGCGGCGCGCAGGCGAGGGGAGCGGAGCACGGTGCGTACGAGAGGGGTTGGTAGGCGGGACACGAGGCGGTGTGCCGTGAGGACCGCTACGGCGTAGCGGAGCTGGCCCGGCGTCGCGAAGCCGGCCGGCGACAAGGCGGTGGCCGAGGCGACGTGGCCGGCCGCGGCCAGTTCCAGGGCGATCGCGCCGCCGAGGCTGTTGCCGGCGACGTGTGGGCGTGGGTCGGTCTCGAATCCGAGCTGGGGTGGAACGGGATCGGCACGGTCGTGGCCGGGGGCCGGCCGGTGCGGAGTGGGAGCAGCAAGGTCGTCGCCGCTGGCGACCGGCGTGGTCGCGCCTGAAGCGGCGGGGTTGTCGTTCGACGGTCCGGCGGGTTTGTCGTTCGGTGGTCCGGCGAGGCCGAGGGAGGTGAAGAACGATGTGAGGGCTTCGACCAGCCCGGGCATGCCGACTGGGCCGGCCGCCGGTGCCGGGGAGCGGCCGAAGCCGGGCAGGTCCACGGCGATCACGTCGTGGTGTTCGGCGAGGCGGTCGAGTACGGGCTCCCAGGCGCGCCAGTGGTGGCCGATGCCGTGCAGCAGGACCAGGGGCGGGCCCGCGCCGCGGCGTTCGTGGACGAGGTCGATGCCGGTCATCGCTGCTGCGGCGCCGTGTTGCGGCCGTAGCCGCGGCCGAGGGCGTCGAGTTGGGCTTCGAGCTCGGGTACGGACGTGGCGGCCGCGCGGCGGGTGAGCCAGCCGGCGAGCGGGCCGTTCGCGACCGAGCGGAAGGCGGACGCCACGGCGACGGACCGGGGCACGTAGACCCGGCGCCGGCGGTGGGCGATCGCGTCCAGGAACCTGGCGGCGCAGCGTTCGACCGGGACGCTGCGGCCGAACGGGCCCGGCAGCCGGTCCAGGGCCGCGCGGAAGGTGGGCAGGTCGTCCTTCACGTCCCGGACCAGGTCGGTGTCGACCCAGCTCATGTGGGCGGTGCCGACGTCGACACCGCGGTGGGCGAGCTCGAGGCGGATCGCGTTGCCGAAGTGCTCCACGCCCGCTTTGGCGGCGCAGTAGGCGGCCATGCCCGGCAGCGCCGCGAAGGCGGCGGCCGAGGAGACGAGGAGGTAGTACCCGCGGCGGGCGGATACCGCCGCGACCGTGGCGCCGACCGTGCGGACGGTGCCGAGCAGGTTCACCTCGATGGTGCGGACCAGGGCCTCCAGGTCACCGACCGCGATGGTGCCGCGGTTGGCGATGCCGGCGTTGGCTACCACCGCGTCGATGCCGCCGAAGGCGTCGACCGTGCCGCGGACCGCGGCGTCGAGCGCTGCCTGGTCGGTGACGTCGGCCTCGAACCAGCGGGCGGCGTCGCCCAGTTCGGCGGCCAGGTCGGCGAGGAGGTGCGGTTCCAGGCCGACGAGGGCGACGCGGGCACCGCGGGCTACGGCCAGCCGGGCGGTGTGCGCGCCGATACCGCGTGCGGCGCCGGTGACGAAGACGACGGTGTCCTTCATGCGATCACCTCCGGACAGCTATGGCCACGCACCACCAGGAACGGGTGGCCGTGCCAAGCATGCCAGCGCCGACCACCCCCACCGCACCGCGCATGCTCGCGGCCGGCGTGTGGCGCGGCGAGGGCCGGCGTTCGCGCCCCGACGGCAGATCGTCGAGCTGCAGACGACCGACGCCGTCACGGCAGCGCTGTTCGGCGCATCCGCGCCTCGCGGGCTCGCGGCTCGCCGTGCCCGGGTCGTCGAGCTGCAGACGACCGACGCCGTCACGGCAGCGCCGTCCCGCGCATCCGCGCCCCGCGGGCTCACGGCTCGCCTGTGCCCGGGGTCGGCGGGGGTGGTCGTGTTGGTGGCGCGGCGGCGGCGCTGCGGGCGTGGATTGATGGCGCGCGGCGTGGTCGGCTGATGGGCATGTCGGCGGTGGGCGCCACGACTGCCATACACGGGCGTGCGCCTGCGGGCGGCGTGGTCGGATGGGCGGTTACGTGAGAGCGGCGCGGCGGTAGGCCTTGGGAGTGAAGCGGCGGGTGCGCAACCAGTACGACCAGGTGTGGCCCGGCCAGAGGGTCGAGACGCGGCCCGTGGGGTCCTGGTACCAGCTGTGGCACCCGCCCGACTCCCAGACGGTCCCGGTCATTCGGCGGTCGACGAAGTCGACGTACCGGGACTGCGCCTCCGGGGTCGGCTCCCACGCCCCGCCGCCGGCGCCCTCGATATGGGACAGGAGGCGCAGCAGATGGTCGATCTGACATTCGATCATGAACACCACCGACGTATGGCCCAGGCCGGTATTGGGGCCCAGCAGCATGAACAGGTTGGGGAAGCCGGTGACACCGGAGCCGAGGTACGCCCGCATGCTGCCGCCCCACGACTCCGCCAGGGTGCGGCCGTCCGGGCCGCGGATCACCGCCGCCAGCGGGGGATCGGTCGCGCGGAAACCCGTACCGAAGATGATCGTGTCGACCGGATGCGAAACGCCGTCCGAGGTCACAAGGCCTGACCGGGTCGCTGAGGCGAGCGGTGTCGTGATCAGGTCGACGTTCGGGCGGGTCAGGGCCGGATAGAAGTCGTCCGAGAGGAGCACGCGCTTGCAGCCCATCCGGTACGCCGGGGTCAGGGCCTGCCGCAGCGCCGGGTCCGTGATCGACGCGGCCAGGTGGCGGCGGGCCGTGCGTTCCGCCAGGCGCATCACCGGCGGGTGCAGGAAACCCAGCGCCGCCAACTCGCGTCCCCAGTAGACGCCCGCGCGGGCCAGGCGGCGCAGCGCCGGCACGCGGGTGAACGCCCGCCGCTCGCCCGAGGTGAAGTCGCGGTCGCCGCGCGGCAGAACCCACGGTGCCGTGCGCTGGAAGAGCGACAGGTGGGCCACCGCGGGCGCGATCTGCGGCACGAACTGCACCGCCGACGCGCCCGTGCCGATCACCGCCACCCGCCGGCCCCGCAGGTCAAGATCATGGTTCCAGGCCGAAGAGTGGAACGTCTCCCCGGCGAAACTCGACAGACCGGGCAGCGACGGGAGAGACGGCGCGGACAGCGGGCCGCCGGCGGCGACGAGGAAATCAGCCGTGTACGAACCCTGCGACGTGTCGAGCAACCACCGGCCGTCACGGAACACCGCACCCAGGACCTCATGCGACAGACGCAGCCGGTCACGCAACGACGACGCGCATTCCCGCAGGTAGGACCAGATCTCCGGTTGACCGGAGAAGCTCCGGCTCCACCCCGGGTTCGGCATGAACGACAATGAATACATGTGGGACGGGACGTCGCAGGCGCAACCGGGGTACGTGTTGTCGCGCCACGTGCCCCCGACCTCCGCCCCGCGGTCGAAGATCAGGAAATCCTCGCGGCCGGCGGCGCGCAGCCGCAGGCCCGTCGCGATGCCGCCGAAGCCCGCGCCGATGACGGCGATGGCGCAGTGCCGGGCGTCGGCGTCCATGAATCCTCCACGAGCAGCCATCCGGAGGCGACAGCAATGACCGCCCCGCGCACCGCGGCGGACGTCCGCGCGAGCCTGGAGCTCGCGCTGGCCAACGCCGTCGCCGAGAAAGGCTACGCCGCGACGACCATCGCGGACATCGTCGCGAACGCGCGCGTCTCGAAACGGACGTTCTACGAGCATTTCGCCGACAAGGAGGAATGCCTGCTCGCCCTCTACGGGGACGCCTGCACCCGGCTCATGACCGTGCTCCGCGAGGCGGGCTCGAAGCAACAACCCTGGTCAGATCGGGTACGCGCGGTCACCGACGCCTACCTCGCCACCCTCGACGCCATGCTGCCGGTCAACCGCGCGGTGGTCATCGAGATGCAGGCCGCCGGCGTACGCGCGTACCGGATGCGCCAGCACGTCCAGCGCGAGTTCGCGCAGACCCTGGTCGACCTCGTCGACGAGGCCCGCGCGACGAACCCGCGAATCTCCACGCTCACGCCACCGATGGCGCTCGCCCTGGTCGGCGGCATCAACGAGCTCATGCTCGACGTCGTCGGACCCAGCGGCGAGCCCGGCGGCAGCTTCGCCGGCCTCACCGAACCGGTGGTCGCCCTCTTCACCGCGGTCGTGCCGGAGCGGCCATGACAAATAGCCGACTCACAGGTCGCGCACAGGAAACGGCTATACCGCGCACAGCAACCACCGGCACGATGACCCGCATGGTCACGATCGGTGATGGGCGGCTCGCGGACTTCCGGCGCCCGGACGGCGCTCCCATCAGGGTGCTCGTCGTCGACGACGAACCCACGCTCACCGACCTCCTCCAGCTGGCGCTCCGCTACGAAGGCTGGGAGGTGCGCGCGGCCGGCACCGGGTCGAGCGCGGTGCAGGAAGCCCGGCAGTTCGAGCCCGACGTGGTCGTGCTCGACGTGATGCTGCCCGACTTCGACGGCCTCGAGGTCATGCGCCGAATGCGCGTGCACGCGCCCAACGTGCCGGTCCTGTTCCTCACCGCGCGTGACGCCGTCGAGGACCGGGTCGCGGGTCTCACCGCGGGCGGCGACGACTACGTGACCAAGCCGTTCAGTCTCGAAGAGGTCGTCGCCCGGCTGCGCGCCCTGATGCGCCGCGCCGGCGTCGGGGTCAGCGCCCGCGAGGAAGCCGTGATCGTCGTCGGCGATCTGATGCTCGACGAGGACTCGCACGAGGTGCGCCGGGCCGGTAGCCTGATCGCACTGACCGCGACCGAGTTCGAGCTGCTCAGGTTCATGATGCGCAATCCGCGGCGGGTGCTCAGCAAGGCGCAGATCCTCGACCGGGTGTGGCACTACGACTTCGGCGGGCAGGCAAACGTCGTCGAGCTCTACATCTCGTACCTCCGGAAGAAGATCGATGCCGGGAACGCACCGATGATCCATACGCTGCGCGGCGCGGGGTATGTCCTCAAGCCCGCCGACTGAGCCGCCGGAGGCGCTCTCCCCAGCGCCTCCGGCGCCTCGTAGGCGGGGGAGACGGCGGACGCTGCGCACGCGGCTGCTGCTCATCGTGATCGCCCTGCTCGCGATCGTGCTCGTCACCACCGGCGCCGTCACCACCATCGCCCTGCGCGGCTCCCTGGTCGCCCAGGTCGACAGCCAACTCGCCGCGAGCCAGGCCCGCGCCGGCTTCCCGCAACTCGGCGAACGCCCCAACCCGCCACCCGACCGCCCGAACCAGCCCGACGGCGGCCAGCCGCCGCCCGGCCGCCCGCCGCCACCGGGTGGCGGGCGGCCAGACCCGCCACCACCCCCGTCCGACTGGGTCGACGTCGGCCCGGCCCTCAACGGCCAACCCCCGGACACCCTCGCCGCCCGCGTCGACGGCGGCACCGTCACCCTCTCCGGCCGCCGCGACCCGGAGAGCAACACCGAGATCCTCGCGGTCCCCGCGGCCGCGCACGCGGCCCTGGCCGGTGTCCCGGTGGACGGCCAGGCGCACACCCGCGACCTCGCCACCCTGGGCGCGTACCGCCTGGCCGCCCGGGTCGAGGACGGCAGCACCGTCGTGATCGGACTCCCGCTCGCCTCCGTCGACGACACCGTGCAGCGCCTGCTCGTCGTCGAGTCCGCGCTGGCCGCCGCCGCACTCCTGCTCGCCGGCGGCGCGGGTGCGTTGATCGTCCGCCGCGAGCTGCGCCCGCTGGAACGCGTCGCCAGTGTCGCGGCCCAGGTCACGGAGCTGCCGCTGGACCGCGGCGAGGTCGCGCTGCCGATGCGCGTACCCGATGAAGATCCTGATACCGAGGTCGGCCGGGTCGGCGCCGCGCTCAACCGGATGCTCACCCACGTCAGCGACGCGCTCGCCGCGCGGCATGCCAGCGAGACGCGGGTACGCCAGTTCGTCGCCGACGCGAGCCACGAGCTGCGCACCCCGCTCGCCGCCATCCGCGGCTACGCCGAGCTGACCCGCCGCAACCCGGCCCCGGTGCCGGCCGACGTCGCGCACGCGATCGGCCGGGTCGAGTCGGAGAGCGCCCGGATGACCACGCTGGTCGAGGACCTGCTGCTGCTCGCCCGCCTGGACGCCGGCCGCCCGCTGGCCGAGGGCGCCGTCGACCTGACCGCGCTCGTCGTCGACACGGTCGGTGACGCGCACGTCGCCGGGCCGGGCCACCACTGGCGGCTGGACCTGCCCACCCAGGCGATCGTGGTCGGCGGCGACGGGCCGCGGCTGCACCAGGTGCTCGCCAACCTGCTCGCCAACGCCCGCACCCACACGCCGCCGGGCACCACCGTCGTCACCGGCCTGACCACCGACGGCGATCACGCCGTGCTGACGGTCACCGACGACGGGCCGGGCATCCCGGCGGGCCTGCAGGGCGAGGTCTTCGACCGGTTCGCCCGCGGCGACTCGTCGCGGTCGCGCGCCGCCGGCAGCACCGGGCTCGGCCTCGCGATCGTGTCCGCCGTCGTCGGCGCGCACCACGGCGCGGTCACGGTCTCGAGTGAGCCGGGTCTGACGGCCTTCACGGTACGACTTCCGTTGTTCGCGGAAGACGACGAAACGGACGAATGACCGGTTTGCCGGCGCGGCGCATCGGGTACGCGGTGGGCACAGCGACGGAGGGGAGCCGCCGTGAACCGGACCATGGGAACGGGGATCGCGCTCGGCGTCGTCGTCGGGGTCGTGCTGGGGATGTTCGTCTTCGACAACCTGGCCACCGGCATCGCGTCCGGCATCGGCATCGGCCTCGCGATCGGCATCGCCCTCGGCTTCGGCGACGGCGACCCGACCGACGAACCCAAGGAAGAGGACGACTAGAAACGTCGTACCCCGGTGCGAGCATGCCGAGCATGAGCCTGGACGAATGGCGCGCACCCCGATCACAAGGGGTGCTCTGGCGGCGCATGGTGACCACCTCGCGCCAGGCTCGCATCCTGCCCGACGGCTGCACCGACCTGATCTGGTCGAGCCGCACCGGCCTGATGGTCGCCGGCCCCGACACGACGGCCGGGCTGTCCGACCTGACCGCCGGCGAGTCGATCGTCGGCCTGCGCTTCGCGCCCGGCACCGGCCCCGCCGTGTTCGGCCTGCCGGCCGCCGAGCTGACCGACCAGCGGGTGCCGCTCGACGCGCTGTGGCCGGCCGCGCTGGTCCGCGAGATCGCCGACGGCATGGCCGACACCCGCGACGGCGACCTGCTCGACCGACTAGCCGAGGCGAGGCTGCGGGCGGCCGGCGGTCCCGATCCGCGGGCCCAGGCGATCGCCCGCAGTCTCGCCACCGGCGCCACCGTCTCCGCGACCGCCGCCGAGGTCGGCCTGACGGAGCGCCACCTGCACCGCGCCAGCCGCGACCTGTTCGGCTACGGTCCCAAGACCCTGGCCCGCATCCTGCGCATGCGCCGCGCGCTGGCCCTGCTGCGGGCCGGTGTGCCCAAGGCGACCGCGGCCGCGGACGCCGGCTACGCCGACCAGCCGCACCTGTCGCGCGAGGTGCGGGCCCTGACCGGCGTCCCGCTCGGCCGGCTCGACCTCAGCTGAGGTCCGCGAACAGGTCGACGCCCGTGCCGTCCGGGTCGTGCAGGGTCGCGTAACGGTGGCCCCAGAACGCGTCGAACGGCTCCAGCACGCCTGACCAGCCGTCCCTGGTCATGCGCGCGTAGACCTCGTCGACCTCCGCCGGGCTGTCGCAGCGGAAGGCCAGCGATGCCCGCGGCGAGCCCGTCGGTGCCTGCCAGCCCGGGTTGAACGACCGGATCGTCTCGACGGTGTCGAAGGCCAGGCGCATCCCGCCCGGCAGCGCCACGTCGACGTGCGGCTCGTTGTCGGCGGATTCCGGGATCGACACCCCGAGCGCGCGGTAGAAGGCGAGCGACTTGGCCATATCGGTCACGACCAGCTCGAAAAGACTGATGTGCAGACTCATGATCCGAACGTAAGCCGGCGGACCGCGCCAAGTCTTGAACGAATCGGACCCTCGTATGTCGGACAAAACACGTCAGACGGTACGCTGCGGACGCTGCGTGAATCCGATCTCAAGCGTAGGGTCGGGGCACGGCACATGACAAACATCTGTCACGGTGGGAAACGGGTGTTGTCAGCGCGATGACGCGAGGTGCCGGGGAGGACGGGGCAGACAACACCGCGCGCCGCATCCGACCGCGGGGGCGGTCGCATGGGCTCGAGCGGCTGAAGAGGGAGGAGAACGGCGGGATGGAGCCTCATCTGGCCTACCTGGACGCGGGATCGGGCAGCCTGATCGTGCAGGCGATCGTCGCCGGCACGGCCGGCGTGGTGGTCGCGGCGAAGATGTACTGGCGGCGCATCACGGGCATGTTCCGCCGCAAGACGCCCGCAGAGCAGACGCCCGCAGAGCACACGCCGGCGGAGCAGACACCGGCAGCGGCGACGGCCGACAAGGACTGAGCGCTCGGTGACACCAGAACCCACCCGGCCGCACGCGGAGCCGGGTTCTTTCCGTGACCCCCAGACCCGGGTGTTCCACGCCGACGGCGAGGTGCTCCGCGGGCTGGGGGCGCAGGCCGCCCAGGACTGGAAGGCGCTGCGCACCAGCGACTTCTTCGCCCGCGCTCAGGCCGACGGCACGCTCACGAAGACCGACGAGGTCGACCGCGAGCTGCCCGGCGAGCCCGGCACCTGGAGCGCGACCCTGCGCCACGAGCCGATCCCGTTCGTCAGCCATCCCTACGAGTGGTCGCACGCGATGCGCCAGGACGCCGCCCGCCTCCACCTGAGGCTGCTCCAGGACGCCCTCGCGGCCGGCTTCACGATGAAGGACGGCTCGGCCTACAACCTGCAGTGGCGCGGCGCCGCGCCGGAGTTCATCGACGTCGGCTCGTTCGAGCCCGCCAAGCCCGGCGAGCCCTGGGCCGGCTACCGGCAGTTCTGCCAGACGCTGCTCTACCCGCTGATGCTCCAGGCGCACCTCGACTTCGACCCCCACCCGCTGCTGCGGGCCCAGATCGACGGCGTCGAACCAGCCCAGATGCGCCGCCTGCTCGGCGGCACCAAGCGGCTCGCGGCCGGCGTGCTCAAGCACGTCCACCTCCATGACAGCATCCAGTCGCGCAACGCCGACCGCAGCACCGGCGCGGTCCGCGAGCAACTGCGCGACGCCGGGTTCAACGCCGAGCTGGTGGCCGCCGCCGTGCGGGCGATCGCCAAGCTGGTCGACAAGCTCGACTGGGCGCCGCCGGCCACGCACTGGGGCGGCTACCGGGAGACGTGCAGCTACTCCGCCGACGACCGGGCCGCCAAGCAGCGTTTCGTCGACGCCGCCCTCGACGCCGCCGAGGCCAAAGACCTCGTCCTCGACCTCGGCGCCAACGACGGCATCTTCAGCCGGCAGGCGGCGGCGAAGGCCGGCTACGTGGTCGCCGTCGAGGCCGACCCCGCGGTCGTCGACACCCTCTACCGCCAGCTCCGCACCGAGGGTGCCAAGCGGATCCTGCCGATCGTCATGGACCTCGCCGACCCGTCGCCCGGCGGCGGCTGGGCGAGCACCGAGCGCGCCGGCTTCGCCGCCCGCGCCGCCAAGGCCGACGTCGCGCTGGCCCTCGCCGTCGTCCACCACCTGGCCATCGGCCGCAACGTGCCCTTGCCGCGCATCGTCGACTGGCTCGCCGGCTGCGGCCGCACCGTCGTCGTCGAGTTCGTGCACGCCGACGACCCCATGGCCCGGAAGCTGCTCGCCAACAAGCCCGACGGCCTGTTCCCGGACTACCACGTGGACACCTTCGTCCGCCTGCTCGGCGAGCGTTTCGACATCGCGCGGCGGGAGACGTTGCCGGGCGGCAGCCGTACCCTGATCGCGGGTGTCCGGCGTGACTGACGAGAAGCCGGCGGAGAAACCCAGCTGGGTCCGCGGCGAGATCGCCCCCATGCTGGAGATCCTCGCCCTCTGCGGCCTGGCGATCACCCAGCCGCTCCTCGACGTCACCGGCAAGAGCCCCGACTTCTTCCTCTTCTACGGCGCCGGCCGCACCGAGATCCTGCTGCTCGTCGCCCTGGTCACGCTGGCACCGCCGCTCGTGCTCTGGACCCTCGGCGCACTGACCGGCCTGATCGGCCCCCGCACCCGCCGGGTCACCCACGCCACCACGGTCGGCCTGCTCGTCGCCGCGATCGCCGTCCAGTTCGGCAAGCAACTCCTGCCGATGCGCGGCCTCCCGCTGGCCGCGCTGGCGATCGCGGTCGGCGCCGGCATCGCGTACGCCTATTGGCGTTGGCGCGTCCCGGGTCAGCTCATGCGCATCGCGGCGGTCGGCCCGTTGGTCTTCGTCGCCCTGTTCGCGTTCGCCTCGCCGACATCAGCGGTCGTGCTCCCGTCAGAGGCGCTCAAGGCCCGCGCCGACGTGACGCAGACCAAGGACAGCCACCCGCCCGTCGTCATGCTCATGCTCGACGAGTTCCCGCTGGTCTCACTGCTGGGGCCGGACGGGAAGATCGACCGCACGAAGTATCCGAACATCGCCACGCTGGCCGACAGCTCGACCTGGTATCGCAACGCGACCGGCGTCAGCGGCTGGACCCCGTACGCGATGCCCGCCATGCTCACCGGTAAGCACCCGGCCAAGGAGGTCGCGCCGCACTACGCGGCCTACCCCGACAACCTGTTCACCCTGCTCGGCGGCACCTATGACACCGACGTGCAGGAGACGATCACCGAGCTGTGCCCGCCGAGCGAGTGCGACCCGGCGGCCGAGCAGAACCGGCCGGGCGGCCTCAAGGCACTGATCCGAGAGGTGGCCGGGCTCTTCCGGCAGATCGCCTCGCCGCGCGACGAGCCGTCCGACGACCCGGAGGCGTCCTACCGCGAGGCCACGATCGCCGAGGCGCGTTCCGGTGTCGCGCCCGGTGACCCGAAGTTCCGCTGGGACAGCCTCGACGACAACCAGCCGTCCCGGTTCACCGCGTTCCTCGACGGGCTGACCCCGACGCCGCGGCCCAAGTTGCACTTCCTGCACCTGCTGATGCCGCACACCCCCTGGAACTACCTGCCGTCGGGCACCCGCTACGAGGCGCCGGAGGACTTCCCGCTGGACGGGCCTGGTTGGGTGGAGACCGCCCGGGACCGGCACCTGGCCCAAGTCGGCTACACCGACCTGCTGGTCGGCAAGATGATCTCCCGGATGAAGCAGACCGGCCTCTGGGACAAGGCCGTGCTGGTGGTGACCGCCGACCACGGTGTCTCGTTCACGATCAACCACCAGGGCCGCGGGATGGGCCCGGTGGAGGCCTCGCCCGAGGAAGTGCTCTGGGTCCCGCTGTTCGTCAAGACGCCCGCCCAGCAGGCCGGCGCGGTCGACGACCGCAACTGGCAGCACGTCGACCTGCTGCCGACCGTCGCGGAACTGGCCGGCGTCGAGGTGCCCTGGGAGGTCGACGGCCGCCCGGCGAGCGCCCCGCCGCGAACCAGCCACGACCACGTCTACAGCGATGTGCCCGGCAAACCGGTCAACATCTCCGATACCACCACGTTCCCGAAGATCATCTCAGGCCAGGCGGGTCCGCACATGGCGCCCCGGATCCGGCCGGATCTCGTGGGCAAGCGCGTCGACACGCTGAAGGTCAGCGAAGCGGTCGGTCCGCGGGTGACAATCGACAATGCCTCCGCGTTCGCCGACGTCGCGCCCGAGACCGGCGTGCTGCCCGCCCTGGTCTACGGTGATCTGCCCAGCACGGTCCGTGACGGCACGCCGCTGGCCATCGCCGTCAACGGCACGATCGGCGCCGTCACCCAGGCCACCTGGGCCGACAAGCAGGGCCGGCGGTTCGCGGCGCTGGTCCAGGACGAGGGGCTTTTCGTCCCCGGAACCAACTCCGTGGACGTCTACGAGGTGGCCGGCAACGAGCTACGGCGGCTGCAAACGTCCTGAGGTGTGGTATATCCCTCGCCCCCGGGGACCTGGGCGAGATTCCGGCGGATCATGCCGAACGATTACCGTTGTACTGAGGCGTAACAACGACGTGACATCCCCCCACCCGTCAAAAGCGAGGACCTGATGACCGATGTCAAGCTAGACCACCCGGCCGGACAGCTTTCGATGGCGGTACGCCCGGCCGTGGAGGGCCCAGCGGGCCTCGATGTCGGCGCGCTGCTGAAGGAGACCGGGTACGTCACCTACGACCCGGGCTTCGTCAACACCGCCGCCACCTCGTCGGAGATCACCTACATCGACGGCGACGAGGGAATCCTCCGCTACCGCGGGTACCCGATCGAGCAGTTGGCCGAGCACTCCTCGTTCCTCGAGGTCACCTACCTGCTGATCTACGGCGAGCTGCCCACGTCCGACGAGCTCGCGGAGTTCACCGACAAGATCCGCCGGCACACGCTGCTGCACGAGGACTTCCGCGGCTTCTTCGACGGCTTCCCGCGCGACGCACACCCGATGCCGGTGCTCTCCTCGGCCGTCAGCGCGCTGTCGACCTTCTACCAGGACAGCCTCGACCCGTTCGACCGCGACCAGGTCGAGATCAGCACCATCCGGATGCTGGCCAAGGTGCCGACCATCGCGTCGTACGCGTATAAGAAGTCGATCGGCCAGCCGCTGCTCTACCCGGACAACTCCCTCGGCTACGTCGAGGACTTCCTGCGCATGACCTTCGGCGTGCCGGCGACCAAGTACGAGGTCGACCCGGTCATGGCCAAGGCGCTCGACATGCTGTTCATCCTGCACGCCGACCACGAGCAGAACTGCTCGACCTCGACGGTACGGCTGGTCGGCTCGGCCAACGCCAACATGTTCGTCTCGGTCGCGGCCGGCGTCAACGCGCTGATGGGCCCGCTGCACGGCGGCGCCAACCAGGCCGTGCTGGAGATGCTCCACCAGATCCAGGCCGACGGCGGCGACGTCAAGGCGTTCGTCAACAAGGTCAAGAACCGCGAGGCCGGCGTCAAGCTGATGGGCTTCGGGCACCGGGTCTACAAGAACTACGACCCGCGCGCGGCGATCGTGAAGAAGTCCGCGCAGGACGTGCTGTCCCGCATGGCCAAGGCCGACCCGCTGCTCGAGCTGGCGATGCAGCTCGAGGAGATCGCGCTCGCCGACGACTTCTTCGTGTCGCGCAAGCTCTACCCGAACGTCGACTTCTACACCGGCCTGATCTACAAGGCCATGGGCTTTCCCACCAAGATGTTCACGGTGTTGTTCGCCCTGGGCCGGCTGCCCGGCTGGATCGCACAGTGGCGCGAGATGATCGCCGACCCGGCCACCAAGATCGGCCGGCCGCGGCAGCTCTACACCGGTGCCGCCAAGCGCGACTACGTGGGCATCGAGCAGCGCTAAGTAAGATCTGGCAAAACACGCGACCAGGTCGTCTGCGGACGATCTCACAGATTGACGCTACCGTCGGTGGGGCAATAGGCGGCATCGGCCGGAACCCGGCCGGTGCCGCTCCTACACAGGAGGCACGCGTCACATGCAGGTCTGGCCCGGCCAGCGATACCCATTGGGTGCCACGTACGACGGCACCGGCACCAACTTCGCGATCTTCTCGGAGGTCGCGGAGGGTGTCGAGCTGTGCCTCTTCGACGAGTGGGGCCTCGGCAACGAACGCCGGGTCACCATGCAGGAGGTCGACGCCTACGTCTGGCACGCCTACCTGCCCGGCGTGGAGCCCGGCCAGCGCTACGGCTACCGGGTGCACGGCCGCTTCGACGTCGGCGCGGGGTTGCGCTGCAACCCCAACAAGCTGCTGCTCGACCCGTACGCGAAGGCGATCGACGGCGACGTCAGCTGGGACCCGGCGGTCTATGACTACGACTTCGACGACCCGAGCCGGATGTCGACCACCGACTCGGCGCAGTTCGTGCCGAAGGGTGTCGTGGTCAACCCTTACTTCGACTGGGGCAACGACCGGCCGCCGCGCATTCCCTACCACGAGTCGGTGGTCTACGAGGCGCACGTCCGCGGGCTGACCCGCAAGCATCCGGGCGTCCCGGAGGAGCTGCGCGGCACGTACGCCGGCATCGGTCATCCGGCGATCGTCGACCATCTCAAGCGGATGGGCGTGACCGCGATCGAGCTGATGCCGGTGCACCAGTTCGTGCACGACAACCGGCTCTCCGACCTCGGGCTGCGCAACTACTGGGGCTACAACACCATCGGGTTCTTCGCGCCCTACCACGGCTACTCGGCGATGGGCCGGCTCGGTCAGCAGGTGCAGGAGTTCCGCGGCATGGTCAAGACCCTGCACGCGGCCGGCATCGAGGTGATCCTCGACGTCGTCTACAACCACACGGCCGAGGGCAACCATCTGGGCCCGACGCTGAGCTTCAAGGGCATCGACAACCCCAGCTACTACCGGCTCTCCGACCAGGACCGGCGCTACTACGTCGACTACACCGGCACCGGCAACAGCCTCAACATGCGCAGCCCGCACTCGCTCCAGCTGATCATGGATTCGCTGCGGTACTGGGTGCAGGAGATGCACGTCGACGGGTTCCGGTTCGACCTCGCGGCCACCCTGGCCCGCGAGTTCTACGAGGTCGACCGGCTGTCCACGTTCTTCGAGGTGGTGCAGCAGGACCCGGTGGTCAGCCAGGTGAAGCTGATCGCGGAACCCTGGGACATCGGTCCCGGCGGCTACCAGGTCGGCAACTTCCCGCCGGTGTGGACCGAGTGGAACGGCAAATACCGCGACACGGTGCGCGACTTCTGGCGCGGCGAGCCCGCCACGCTGGCCGAGTTCGCGTCCCGGATCTCCGGCTCCGCCGACCTCTACCAGGACGACGGCCGCAAGCCCTTCCACAGCATCAACTTCGTCACCTGCCACGACGGTTTCACGCTCAACGACCTGGTGTCCTACAACGACAAGCACAACCAGGCCAACGCCGAGGACAACCGGGACGGCGAGAGCCACAACCGGTCCTGGAACTGCGGTGTGGAGGGCCCGACCGACGACCCGAGCGTGCTCGCGCTGCGGGCCCGGCAGCGCCGCAACTTCATCGCCACGCTGCTGCTGTCCCAGGGCGTCCCGATGCTCGGGCACGGCGACGAGCTCGGCCGGACCCAGCACGGCAACAACAACGCGTACTGCCAGGACAACGAGCTGAGCTGGGTCGACTGGGAGCACGTCGACGAGCACCTGCTGGAGTTCGTCCGCAAGCTGACCGCGTTCCGGGCCGGGCACCGGGTGTTCCGCCGCCGCCGGTTCTTCACCGGGCTGTCCGTGCAGACCCGCAGCGCCGGCGCGCCGCTGCCCGACCTCGCCTGGTTCACCCCCGACGGCCGGGAGATGACCCGCGAGGACTGGGACAACCACTTCGGCCGGGCGGTGATGCTCTTCGTTAACGGCGAGGGCATCCGCGAGCGCGGCCAGTACGGCCAGCGTCACGTCGACGACTCGTTCCTGCTGTGCTTCAACGCCCACGACGGCGGCCTGCGGTTCACCGTTCCCAGTCACGAGTACGGCCAGAAATGGGAAGCCGTGATCAGCACGGCCGAATACCCAGGAGAGGGGCAGCAGGTGGTGGTGGAGGCGGGCGCGTCGATCCTGGTACCCGACCGGTCCCTCGTCGTCCTCGACCGCACCGTGTGAGAGGGGGCCGGGTATGGCGCCGACCGCTACCTACCGCGTCCAGATCCGTCCCGACTTCACCTTCGACGACACCGCGGCGATCGCCGGCTACCTGGCCGACCTCGGCGTCAGCCACCTCTACAGCGCACCGCTGCTGACCGCCGCGCCCGGGTCGGCACACAACTACGACGTGGTCGACCACAGGTCGGCCAACCCGCAGATCGGCGGTGAGGACGGCCGGCAGCGGCTGGCCACCGCCCTGCGCGGCGCCCAGCTGGGGTTCGTCGTCGACATCGTGCCCAACCATGTGGGCATCGCCGCGCCGTGGGCCAACCCGGCGTGGTGGGACGTGCTGCGCAACGGGCGGGCGTCCGCGTACGCCACCTGGTTCGACATCGACTGGTCCCGGGACCGGATCCTGGTCCCGGTCCTGGGACACGACGGTGATCTCGACGCTCTGAAGGTCGAGGACGGGGAGCTGCGCTACTACGAGCACCGCTACCCGATCGCGCCGGGGACCGGTGCCGGGACGGCCCGCGAGGTGCACGCCCGGCAGCACTACGAGCTGGTCGGCTGGCGGCGCGGCGACAGCGAGCTCAACTACCGGCGGTTCTTCGCGGTCAGCGACCTGGCCGGGCTGCGGGTCGAGGACCCGGCCGTGTTCGACGCGACGCACGCGGAGGTGCTGCGCTGGGTCGCGGCCGGCGACGTCGACGGGATCCGGGTCGACCACCCCGACGGGCTGCGGGACCCGGTCGGCTACCTGGCCCGGCTGCGCGCCGCCGCTCCGTCGTCCTGGCTCGTGGTGGAGAAGATCCTCGAGCACGGGGAGGAACTACCGGCGTGGCCCGTCGACGGCACCACGGGATACGACGCGTTGCGCGAAGCGTGTGGGGTCTTCGTCGACCCGGCCGGGGAACAGGCCTTCACCGCGCTGGACGCCTCGCTGACCGGGGTCGAGGTGTCGTGGCCCGAGCTGACCCACGCCTGCAAGCTCGAAGCCGCCCACCGGATGTTCCCGGCCGAGCTGCGCCGGCTGGCCGCGCTCGCACCGGCGCTGCCCGACGCGGCGGCCGGTCTCGCCGAGCTGGCGGCGAACTTCCCGGTCTACCGGTCCTACGGGACCGACGGTCTGCGGCATCTCGCCCGGGCCCGCTCGGAGGCCGGGCGGCGCCGGCCCGACCTGATCTCGACGCTGGACGCGCTCACGGCCCGGCTGCGCAACCCGGACGACGAGCTGGGGCAGCGGTTCAGCCAGCTCACCGGTGCGGTGATGGCGAAGGGCGTCGAGGACACCGCCTACTACCGGTGGACCCGGTTCGTGGCGCTCAACGAGGTCGGCGGGGCGCCGGACCGGTTCGGGGTCGGGCTGGGCGAGTTCCACGCGGCCGCGGCGCGCCGGCAGCGGTCCTGGCCGCGGGGGATGACCACGCTGTCGACGCACGACACCAAGCGGGGCGAGGACGTGCGGGCGCGGCTGGCCGTGCTGGCCGAGGTGCCCGACCGGTGGGCGCGGGCGCTGCGGGGCTGGATGTCGGCGGCGCCGCTGCCGGATCCGTCGTTCGCCCATCTGCTCTGGCAGACGGTGGTCGGCGCATGGCCGCTGACCAGGGAAAGGCTGCACGCGTACGTGGAGAAGGCGGCCCGTGAAGCGGCCGTGTCGACAAGCTGGGCGGACCCGTCGGCCTCGTTCGAGGCCGCGCTGCACGGCGTGGTCGACGCCGTCTACGACGACCCGGCCCTGAACGCCTCGGTGTCGCGGTTCGCCGCGGAGATCACCCCGGCGGGCTGGTCGAACGCGCTCGGGCAGAAGCTGGTGCAGCTGACCATGCCCGGGCTGCCCGACGTCTACCAGGGCACGGAGCTGTGGGAGGACTCCCTGGTCGACCCGGACAACCGGCGGCCGGTCGACTTCGCCGCGCGGGCGGCGCTGCTGGCTCGGCTCGACGGTGGGTGGCTTCCGCCGATCGACGCCTCTGGAGCGGTGAAGCTGCTGGTGGTGTCCCGGTGCCTGCGGCTGCGCCGCGCCCATCCGTCGTTCTTCGCGAGCTACCGCCAGGTGCCGGCGTTCGGCCCGGCGGCCGACCACGTGGTGGCGTTCGACCGCGGTGGCGCGCTGGCGGTGGCCACCCGGCTCCCGGTCGGGCTGTCCCTGCGCGGCGGCTGGGGCGACACATACCTGTCGTTTCCCGATGAGTCCGGGTCTTTTACTGATTCGTTCACAGGACGGGTCTACAGTGGGCGACGGGTGCCGGTGTCGAACCTGCTCGACCGCTATCCGGTCGCCCTGTTGACCTCCGCCGAACCCGTGGTGGCGCCGTGACCGTGTTTTCCGTGTGGGCTCCGGACCTGTCGCGGGTGCGGCTGCGCCTGGCCACCGGGCCTGATCTCGCGCTCGACCGCGACCCGGAGCGCGCCGGCTGGTGGACCCTCGACGTGCCGTCCGCCGGCCCGGGCACCGACTACGCGTTCCTGCTCGGCGACGAGGACCTTCCGCTGCCCGACCCGCGTTCGGCCTGGCAGCCGACCGGGGTGCACGGCTTCAGCCGGGTGTACGACCACGCCGCGTACCGCTGGTCCGATGACGCCTGGACCGGCCGCCAGCTGCCCGGCAGCGTGCTCTACGAGATGCACGTCGGCACGTTCACGCCGGAGGGCACCTTCGACGCGGCGATCTCCCGCCTGGACCATCTCGTCGACCTGGGGGTCGACCTGATCGAGCTGCTCCCGGTCAACGCGTTCAACGGCGAGCACAACTGGGGGTACGACGGGGTCTGCTGGTTCGCGCCGCAGGAGTCCTACGGCGGCCCCGACGGTCTGAAGCGCTTCGTCGACGCGTGCCACCAGCGAGGGCTGGGGGTGGTCCTCGACGTCGTCTACAACCATTTCGGGCCCTCTGGGGCCTATGCGCCGATGTTCGGCCCCTACCTGTCCGAGGGTCCCGGCACCAGCTGGGGCGCCTCGATCAACCTGGACGGCCCGCTGTCGGGTGAGGTCCGCTCCTACATCGTCGACAGCGTGGTCGGCTGGCTGCGGGACTACCACGTCGACGGCCTGCGCCTCGACGCCGTCCATGCTTTCGTCGACCGCGGTGCCGTACACCTGCTGGAGTCGTTGGCGGTTGCCGTTGACGGGTTGTCGGCCCATGTTGGTCGCCCGCTGTCGCTGATCGCGGAGTCGGACCTCAACGACCCTCGGTTGATCACTCCGCGCGAGGGTGGCGGCTATGGCCTGACGGCGCAGTGGGACGACGACGCGCACCACGCGCTGCACACGCTGCTGACGGGGGAGCGGCAGGGTTATTACGCGGACTTCGGCTCGTTGCAGACCCTGTCGGATGTGCTGACGGGCGCGTTCTTCCACGCGGGGACGTGGTCGTCGTTCCGCCAGCGGGTGCACGGGCGCCCGGTCGACCGGGGACGCATCCCCGGTTACCGCTTCGTCGCGTACCTGCAAAATCACGACCAGATCGGCAACCGCGCGGTCGGCGACCGCCTGACGGCGTCGCTGTCGCCGGGCCTGCTCCGGGTGGGCGCGACGCTGCTGTTCACGGCCCCGTTCACGCCGATGCTCTTCATGGGCGAGGAGTGGGGCGCGACGACGCCGTGGCAGTTCTTCACGAGCCATCCTGAGCCGGAGCTCGCGGCCGCGGTGGCCACGGGCCGGCGCCGCGAGTTCGGGGCACACGGCTGGCCGGAGGGCGAGGTCCCGGACCCGCAGGACCCACAGACCTACCTGCGCTCGCGCCTGGACTGGGCGGAGCTGGACAAGCCGGAGCACGCCGAGCTGCTGTCGTTCTACAGGCGCCTGATCGCGCTCCGCAAGTCGCATCCGGACCTGTCAGACCCACGCCTGGACAAGATCGAGGTAACCCACGGCGACCAATGGCTGGTCATGCGCCGCGGCGGGGCAGCGGTGGCGGCCAACCTGGCCGGCAAGCCGCAACGCATCACCCTCCCAGGCTTCGTGCGTTCGGTTCTCCTGGCAACCGAGTCGGGCGCCACCGTCATGCGCGACGGCATCCAACTCCCGGCCGAGTCCGCAGTGGTCGTCGCCATCGCCTGACGGGTTCGCCGCACCCAGCCCTTGCCTACAGGGTGGTCTGATCCACAGGCTGTCGCAGCCAGCGCTGCGCGCGACCGAGCACGGCGGCGAGGCCGAGGAAGGTCAGGTACGGCCAGCCGTTCTCGCCGTCCGCGACGGCGATCAGGAAGGTCACCGCACCGGTTGCGGTCACCGCCAGCCACGCGCGCCGGTCGGCGAGCAGTGCGGAGAGGATCCCGACCGCGACCGCGAGTGTGATCAACAGCCCGACGGTGGACGCGCCCGCGGCGGCAGCCACGACGCCGGCGGCGGCGACAGCAAGAGCGCCGCCGACAGCGGCCGGGATGGTCGATACGCGAGGATGCTCGCCAGTGATGGACATCGTTCCGTTCCAAGGGTGCGGTGGGATGCGCCGAATCCATGGCACCGCGCCGGAGGCCCATCCGCCAAGCGTCTTGACGGAACACATACGGCGATCCGGGCCTGCCCTACCCGAGGGCGGCGCCGACCTGGGCGGCCAGCGTGACGGCGACCCGGCGTTGCTCCGGGGTGGCTACCGTCCCGGCCGGTGCGCTCAGTAGATACCGGCCATGCAGGCGGCCGCCGCTCTCGACCAGCAGTTCGATCTCGACCCCGGCAGGCAGGGTTGGCGCGTTCGACGGCTTGCGGTCGACGAGGAGCCGGCCGTCACGGCAGAGACGAGGTGGATTCCCGACACCGGCGACGCCGTACTGGAATCGACAGCCGGTCAGACCCAGGGTCTGGATCAACTGTGCGGCGACGTCCTTGATCAGCTCGACGGATGATCCGCCCGTGGCGCCGACCGACGCCGCGAGCGCGATGTCGTGCAGGTAGCCCTCCTGCCGCAAGGCGGCGGTGTGCCGCCGGCGCCCCCAGACCGCGATCTCGGTGACGGCCGCGCCGACGAGGACGAGCAGCACGAAGGTGACCACGTCGGCGCTTTCGTCGATGCTGAACCGGTGGTACGGCCGCGTGAAGAAGAACTCGAACCACACGCCGGCCGACACGGCGGCCAGGTAGCCCGCGGCACGCCGCCCGGCGGTCGCGACCGCGACGATGACCACGACCATGACCAGCGCGATGTCGGTGTTGTCGAGATGGCCCCTCGCCGGGACCAGCGCCGCGCTCGCCGCGGCGGGCACGACGAGGGCAGCGACCAGCGTCAGGTTGACCCGGGCTGCGGACATGGCGGCTCCGATCGGCCGGCGACGACCGTCCATCGTCCGTTCTAACCTCGGCGGGCGCGGGCGGGGAAGGGTGCGGTCCGTATGGATCGCGTCAAGACGGGCCGGCCAGCGCGTAGAGCGCGACCGGGCGCGATCTCGCCGATCCGTACGCATTGACGTGGTGCCGGTCACGGGTGCGTAGTCAGCGCGTCAAGAAAGCGTCGGGTGGCGTATGGAAGGCGTCTGGAAGCGTTCCCTCGACGAATTCGAGGCGGTCTCATTCTTTCGGCACCTGCCGACCTCCAGGCTGCCCTCGATTCGATGAAGAGGAGTTACGCACGTGTATGACGTGCTGCTGGTGCTCGTGACGGTGGCGTTGTTCGCCATCCTCGGACTGGTCGTGCGGGGGGTGTCGAAGCTGTGAGCGCCGTCAACCTGATCGGGCTGATTGTTTCCGCCGCGCTCGCGGTCTTCCTGTTCGTCGCACTGCTGTTCCCGGAGCGTTTCTGATGAGCATGACTGCCGCGGGCGTGCTGTTCATCGTCTCGCTTCTCGTGGTCCTCGCCGTCGCCTACCGGTATTTCGGCGACTACATGTACCGGGTGGTCGTCGGTGGGCGCCACTCCGTGGTCGAGCGGGGCATCTACAAGGTGCTCCGGGTCAACCCCGAAGGCGAGCAGAGCTGGAAGGCGTACGCGGGCAGTCTGCTCGCGTTCTCCGCGATCTCGCTTCTCTTCCTGTACGCGTTGCTCCGGCTCCAGAGCGTGCTCTGGCCCAACCCGGACTTCCCCGGTGTCACCGACCACGTCGCCTGGAACACCGCCGTCTCGTTCGTGACCAACACGAACTGGCAGGCGTACTCCGGTGAGTCGACCATGACCCATCTCTCGCAGATGGCCGGTCTCGCCGTGCAGAACTTCGTGTCCGCCAGCGTCGGCATCGCCGTCGCCGTGGCGTTCGTGCGCGGCTTCGCCCGGAAGCGGACCAACGAGCTCGGCAACTTCTGGGTCGACCTGACCCGGATCACGCTGCGCATCCTGCTGCCCGTCGCGGTCGTCGGTGCGATCGTGCTGATCGTCGGCGGCGTCGTGCAGAACTTCTCCGGCGGCCACGACGTGACCACCCTGACCGGCGGCGCGCAGACGCTGACCGGCGGACCCGTCGCCAGCCAGGAGGTCATCAAGGAGCTCGGCACCAACGGCGGCGGCTTCATGAACGCCAACAGCGCCCACCCGTTCGAGAACCCGACCGCCTGGACCAACTGGGTCGAGCTGTTCCTGATCCTGCTGATCCCGGTCGGCATGCCGCGGGTGTTCGGCCGCATGGTCGGTCAGAACCGCCAGGGGTACGCGATCCTCGCCGTCATGGGCATCCTGGCGATCGCCAGCATCGCCCTCACCAACGGCTTCGAGCTCGCTCACAACGGCACCGTGCCGCAGTCGGTCGCGGCGGCCATGGAGGGCAAGGAGGTCCGGTTCGGCGTCTCGAACTCGGCCACCTTCGGCGCGATCACGACGCTCACCTCGACGGGTGCGGTCAACTCGTTCCACGACTCGTACACCGCGCTCGGCGGCATGATGCCGATGTTCAACATGATGCTCGGCGAGGTCGCGCCCGGCGGTGTCGGCGCGGGCCTCTACGGCATGCTCGTGCTCGCCGTGATCACGGTGTTCGTCGCCGGCCTGATGGTCGGGCGTACGCCCGAGTATCTCGGCAAGAAGATCGGCGCGCGTGAGATCAAGTTCGCGTCGCTCTACATCCTGATCACGCCGCTGCTGGTGCTCACCGGCGTCGCCGCGGCGATGGCGACGAGCAACCACACGACGATGCTGAACGTCGGCCCGCACGGCTTCTCCGAGGTGCTCTACGCGTTCACCTCGGCGGCCAACAACAACGGTTCCGCGTTTGCCGGCATCACCGTCAACACGGGCTGGTGGGACACCGCGCTCGGGCTGGCCATGCTGCTCGGCCGGTTCCTGCCGATCATCATGGTGCTCGGCCTGGCCGGATCGCTCGCGAGCCAGCAACCGGTGCCCGAGTCGAAGGGCACGCTGCCGACGCACCGTCCGCTGTTCGTCTCGATGCTCGTCGGCGTCACGGTGATCGTCGTCGCGCTGACGTTCCTGCCCGCCCTCGCTCTCGGCCCGCTGGCCGAGGGTCTCTGAGCCGCCGTCCACAAAGGAAACATGGAGATGACTGCGCTAAACGAACCGATCAGCGCCCCGCGCCGGATCGGCGGCGGCCTGCTCGACCCGAAACAGCTCTGGAAGGCGTTGCCCGACGCGCTTCTCAAGCTCAACCCGCGCACCCTGTGGCGCAACCCCGTCATGTTCATCGTCGAGATCGGCGCGGTGTTCACCACCGTGCTCGCGATCGGCGACCCGTCGCTGTTCGCCTGGCTGATCACGGTCTGGCTCTGGCTCACGGTGGTCTTCGCGAACCTCGCGGAGGCCGTCGCCGAGGGGCGGGGCAAGGCTCAGGCGGCCACGCTGCGGGCGGCCAAGCGCGACACGATCGCGCTGCGGCTCACCGACTGGGCGCCCGGCCAGGACCGGACCCGCTACCGCGAGGAGTCCGTCGCGGCGTCCGAACTGCGGCAGGGCGACATCGTGTACGTCGAGGCGGGCCAGACGATCCCCGGCGACGGTGACGTCGTCGAGGGCATCGCCAGCGTCGACGAGTCGGCGATCACCGGTGAGTCGGCGCCGGTGATCCGCGAGTCGGGCGGCGACCGCAGTGCGGTCACCGGCGGCACGAAGGTGCTGAGTGACCGGATCATCGTCAAGATCACCCAGAAGCCCGGCGAGAGCTTCATCGACCGCATGATCGCTCTGGTCGAAGGCGCCTCCCGGCAGAAGACGCCCAACGAGATCGCGCTCAACATCCTGCTGGCCGCGCTGACCATCATCTTCCTGTTCGCGACGGTCACGCTCCAGCCGATGGCGATCTTCGCGAAGGCGTTCCAGGGTGCCGCGCCCGACACGGTCTCGCTCAACGCGGACGGCATCTCCGGCATCGTGCTGGTCTCGCTGCTGGTCTGCCTGATCCCGACGACGATCGGCGCGCTGCTCTCCGCGATCGGCATCGCCGGCATGGACCGGCTGGTGCAGCGCAACGTGCTGGCCATGTCGGGCCGGGCGGTCGAGGCCGCGGGTGACGTCAACACGCTGCTGCTCGACAAGACCGGCACGATCACCCTCGGCAACCGGCAGGCGTCGGAGTTCCTGCCCGTCGAGGGGATCACCCCGGAGACGCTCGCCGACGCGGCGCAACTGTCCAGCCTCGCCGACGAGACGCCCGAGGGCCGGTCGATCGTCGTGCTGGCCAAGCAGGACTACGGCCTGCGGGCTCGCGAGGAAGGCGTGATGCCGCACGCGACGTTCGTGCCGTTCAGCGCCGAGACGCGAATGTCCGGTGTGGACCTGAGCGACCGGCGGATCCGCAAGGGCGCGGCGGCGGCGGTGATGAAGTGGGTACGCGAGAACGGCGGCCACCCGACCGAGGAGGTCGGCGACACCGTCGACGCGATCTCGGGCTCCGGCGGCACCCCGCTGGTCGTGGCGGAGCACGTCGAGGGCCAGGCGGCCCGCGCGCTCGGCGTCGTGCACCTCAAGGACGTCGTCAAGGCCGGCATGCGCGAGCGGTTCGACGAGATGCGCCGCATGGGCATCCGTACCGTCATGATCACGGGTGACAACCCCCGCACCGCGAAGGCCATCGCGGACGAGGCCGGCGTCGACGACTTCCTCGCCGAGGCGAAGCCGGAAGACAAGATGGCCCTGATCAAGAAGGAGCAGGAGGGCGGCCGCCTGGTCGCCATGACCGGTGACGGCACCAACGACGCGCCCGCGCTCGCGCAGGCCGACGTCGGCGTCGCGATGAACACCGGCACGTCGGCCGCGAAAGAGGCCGGCAACATGGTCGACCTCGACTCCGACCCGACCAAGCTC
>NZ_BONC01000081.1 GCF_016862515.1 Asanoa iriomotensis | reverse complement strand
TCGCAGCCGCGCTGCGGGCGGTTTGTTGGTCTTGGGGTTTCTGTGGTTGTCCGTGAGCCGCAGCGGATCTGGCACCGGAGCGGTGTCCGGCGGGAGCGGCGGTCGTGCCCACCGCGGACCCGGGACCAGATCCGTGATCGCGCGTTTCTTCCAATACATCGCGCGCCGTCCGGGGTGACGATGGGCGTATGGAACTCGTGACCGAACTGATCCCGCGCCTGGTGGTGGCCGACGGAGCCGGCGCTGTGGCGTTCTACGAGCGGGCGCTCGGCGCTGTCGAGGGCACGCGCTTCACCGACGACCGCGGGCGGATCGTCCACACCGAACTCACCATCGGCAGCTCGCGGATTCACCTCAAGGACGATGACGGCGGTGATCCGTCGCCGACCTCGCTCGGTGGGACGCCCGTGATCATGCATCTCGGCGTCACCGATGCCGACGCCGCGGCGAAAGCGCTGGTCGACGCCGGCGCGACGGTCGTCTTTCCCGTCGCTGACCATGGGTACGGCATGAAGGACGGGCGCCTCGCCGACCCCTACGGACACCTGTGGATCGTGTCCGAGCCGATCGTCGAGGGCTGACGCCGGAACCGCGCGGGCGCGGCGCGGCTTCGTTGTTGCATGCACACCGTCTTGTCAGACTGCCCCGCTAGGCTTCTCCGCGTGACCCGCCATCCACTGCTCCGACGCCGGCGACGCCGGGGCCCAGCCGCCCTCGTCGCTGCTGCGCTGCTGCTCGCGGTTGGTGGTTGCTCGTTCGGGCCGCCCGAGCCCGACGCGGCGGGCAAGCCGCCCAACCTGCCGACGCCGTCGGCCGATCCGTCGGCTTCCCGGGGCGGCGGCGTCGACCAGTCGGTGGCTGTCTCGGTCATCGCCAAGGGGCTCGAAGTGCCGTGGGGCATCGCCTTCCTGCCCGACGGTGGCGCTCTGGTGACGGAGCGCGACACTGCGCGGATCCTCAAGGTCGGCCCTGAGTCCGATGCCGGCGGGCTCAAGGTGGCGACCGTGCAGACCCTCGACGTGGTCGACGCGCAGGGTGAGGGCGGGCTGATGGGGATCGCGGTGTCACCCAAGTACGAGTCGGACAAATCCGTATTCGTGTATTACTCGACTGCCGAGGACAACCGCGTCGCCAAGCTGACGCTGGGGCAGGCGCCCAAGCCGATCGTCACCGGGATCCCGTTGTCCGGCATCCACAACGGCGGGCGGCTCGCGTTCGGGCCCGACGGCTTCCTCTACGCGACCACGGGCGACGCCTCCGACCGCGGGCTCGCCCAGAGCAAGACGAGCCTCGGCGGCAAGATCCTGCGGATGACCGCCGACGGCAAGCCGGCGCCCGGCAACCCGTTCCCCAACTCGCTGATCTATTCGATGGGTCACCGCAACGTCCAGGGCATCGCCTGGGACTCCGGCAAGCGGCTCTGGGCCACCGAGTTCGGGCAGAGCACCTGGGACGAGATCAACCAGATCCAGCCGGGCAAAAATTACGGCTGGCCGACGGTCGAGGGGAAGGCCGACGGCGCCAACCAGGGCAAGTTCGTCGATCCGCTGGTCACCTGGCCGACCAGCGAGTCCTCGTGCTCGGGCGCGGCGATCGTCGAGCGGGTGCTGGTCGCGGCGTGCCTGCGCGGCGAGCGACTATGGGCGATGGAGCTGACCGACTCCGGCACGATCCTCGGCGCGCCCCGCTCGCTGCTACAGGGCGAATACGGCCGACTACGCGCGGCGGCCGTCGCGCCCGACGGTTCGCTCTGGGTCAGCACCTCCAACAAGGACGGGCGTGGCGAGCCCAAACCCGACGACGACCGCATCCTCCGGCTCGTGTTCTCGGACGGCGGCGCGGGAAAGAGTTGATCGTGCCGCGGGCGGGTAAAGATGGATCCCGTGACTGAGGAGGGCGAGGCCAAGCCCGGGTGGCGCGCCCGGCTCTGGTCGGCTGTGCGCCGGATCCCGTCGTCGAGGTTCAGCCGGCGCACCGGCGTGCTCCTGTCGATCATCGCGGTCTCGCTGGTCGGCCTGGTCCTCGGCGTGCTGCTCGGCGCCCGCGCGCAGACCGACATCGGCCCGTTCCAGGCCGAGATGTCGGTGCGGCCGGCGGCCACCGGCGAGACCGAGGTGGTGGTGCCGCCGCTGGGCGCGCTGCACATCAACAGCCACGACGGCCCGCTCCGGCTGACCGTCCGCCTCGGCGCCCTCGACCAGGAGCGCACCCAGGCGTTGCTCAACGACCCGTCCGGCATCACCCGGGCGAGCCAGACGGTGGTCGACGACCTGCAGGACGGGATCCTGCGGCTCGGCTTCCGCACCGTCTCCGTCTCGGTGCTCGGCGCCGTCGTCATCGGCCTGCTGGTCTTCCGCAGCACCCGGCGGGCGGCCTGGTGCGGCGGTGTCGCGCTGCTCGTCACCGTGAGCACGTTCGGGCTCGCCGCCGGCACCCTGCGACCGGACTCGATCGAGCAGCCGCGGTACGAGGGCCTCCTGGTCAACGCCCCCGCGATCGTGGGTGACGCGCGGCGGATCGCGCAGGACTACGGCAAGTACGCCGACCAGCTCAAGGCCATCGTCGCCAACGTCAGCCGGATCTACACGACGGTCAACAAGCTGCCGATCTACAACCAGGTCGACGGCGGCATCCGCATCCTGCACGTCTCCGACCTGCACCTGAACCCGTCGGCCTGGCCCACGATCCGCACCGTTGTCGAGCAGTTCGACATCGACGCCGTGATCGACACCGGCGACATCACCGACTGGGGCTCCGAGCCCGAGGCCACGTACGTCGCGTCGATCTCCCTCCTCGGCGTCCCCTACGTCTACATCCGCGGCAATCATGACTCGGCCGTGACCGCCGCCGCGGTGGGCCGCCAGCGCAACTCGGTCGTCCTGGAGAACAAGGTCGTCGACGTGGCGGGCCTGCGCATCGCCGGCATCGGCGACCCCCGTTTCACCCCCGACAAGGAGACCTCGCCGACCGGCTCGGGCCGCTCGCGGCAGGTCATCGAGCAGGTCTACAACGCCGGCGCCGAGTTGGCGGCGACCATCCGCGCGAGCGGCAAGCCCGCCGACGTCTGCCTGGTGCACGACCCGGAGTCGGCGCCGGCCCTCAACGGCGTCTGCCCGACCATCCTGGCCGGCCACCTGCACCGCCGCGAGGTGCGTTCGCTGCCGCCGGGGCCGGGCATCAAGACCCCCAGCCGGGTGCTGGTCGAGGGGTCGACGGGCGGCGCGGGCCTGCGCGGCCTGGAGAAGGACGAGCCGACGCCGCTGCAGATGTCGGTGCTCTACTTCGACAACACCAAGACCTTGCAGGCGTACGACGACATCCAGCTCGGCGGCACCGGCCAGGCCCAGGTGACCCTCAACCGCACGGTCGTCGGGCGGCCGCAGCCCGGCTCACCGATCACCCCGGCGCCGCCGCAGCCCAGTGCCACCGCGACGCCGACCCCGACCCCGACCGCGACGACCCTGGACGGCAACTGACTCTTCGCGTCCGCTCGAGCTGAGCACAGGCCTCCGGCCGGGTGCCGCGGCAATGGCCGACCGGCCCGCGATGCGGGTGGCGCAAAACGGGTGGCCCGGCAGCGTCCTGCGGGCGTGCCTCGATCCGGTCGGCGGGTACGTCGTCGCGCTCCGCCCCTCCGGGCGACGTCGCGGTCGAACCGAGCACCGCCGCGACGGTGTCCCGACCAGGCTTCCCGCTGACTCGGGGGTGGCTGGGCGGCGGATTCGCGCCGCCCAGCCCTTCCGAAACGGCTACGCGGCGCGGTAGCCCGGCATCGGGAAGCCGGCCAGCAGGTCGCGGACCTCGCCCGCGATCCGCTCGATCGACGCCTCGTCGTCCTTGAGCGCCGCCGTCACAGCCTCGTCCATCCACGCGGCGACCTGCGGCATGTGCTGCTCGGTGAGCCCCCGCGTGGTCAGGGCCGGCGTGCCCAGCCGGATGCCGGACGGATCGAACGGCTTGCGTGTGTCGAACGGCACCGTGTTGTAGTTGAGCTCGATCCCCGCCCGGTCGAGCGCCTGCGCGGCCGGCTTGCCCGCGATGCCCTTGGCGGTCAGGTCAGCGAGGATCAGGTGGTTGTCGGTGCCGCCCGAGATCAGCGTGAAGCCGCGCTCGGTCAGCGCCTCAGCGAGCGCCGCCGCGTTGGCGACGACCTGGTGCGCGTAAGCGCGAAACTCTGACGTCGAAGCTTCCCGCAGCGCCACCGCGATGGCCGCGGTCGTGTGGTTGTGCGGCCCGCCCTGCAGGCCCGGGAAGACGGCCTTGTCGATCGCCGTCGCGTGCTCGGCGGTCGTCATGATCATGGCGCCACGCGGGCCGCGGAGGGTCTTGTGCGTCGTCGTGGTGATCACGTCGGCGTGCCCGACCGGCGACGGGTGGGCGCCGCCCGCGATCAGGCCAGCGATGTGCGCGATGTCGGCGACCAGGACGGCGCCCACCTCGCGGGCGATGGCGGCGAAACCAGGGAAATCAATCGTCCGGGGTACGGCGGTGCCGCCGCAGAAGATCACCTTGGGACGTTCGGCGCGCGCCAGATCGCGTACCTCGTCAAGGTCGATCCGGCCCGTCTCCCGGTCGACCGCGTAGCGGACCGGGTTGAACCACTTGCCCGTCGCCGACACCGACCAGCCGTGGGTCAGGTGCCCGCCCATCGGCAGCGACATGCCCATCACGGTGTCGCCCGGCTGCAGGAACGCCAGGTAGACGGCGAGGTTGGCGGGTGAGCCGGAGTACGGCTGGACGTTGGCGTGGTCGACGCCGAACAGGCTCTTCGCCCGGTCGACCGCCAGCGTCTCGATCGGGTCGATGAGCTGCTGGCCCTCGTAGTAGCGCCGCCCCGCGTAGCCCTCGCTGTATTTGTTCGTCAGCACGGTGGAGCTCGCCTCGAGCACCGCCTCGGACACGTAGTTCTCGGAGGCGATCATCCGCAGCTTGTCGTGCTGGCGGGTGGCCTCGGCCTCGACGAGGGCGGCCAGGTCGGGGTCTTCGGCGGTCAGGTGGGGGATCGATGGCACGTGCACGGCGCCTCCTGAGGCATCGGACGAACACCACACCCAGGCGCGCGGTGCGGCGTTGCCTGTGGTCGCTCCCCGGTGGTCAGTTCCACCTCGCTGCGCCAGTCGCGAGTACCTGGAAATGCTAGCCGAGCAGGCTCCTGTTGCGGGCGCCCGCGCCGAGGCATCGAAGACTGCTAAAGCAACCGGTTAAGTGGGCGCGCTCCCATTTGGCGACCCTCATTGCTGGTTGTGCCCTTGACGACAACCGAAAGCCATGTTTCAGTGTCATCACTTATCCGGTTAAGTGATCTACCTAACATCGCACGTCTGAGACTCCCGGCTAGAGGAGGACGGCAATGCATAGGCGGTCGAGGTGGCTGGTGGCGGGCGTGCTCGCGCTCGCGATGGGCATGGCGGGGTGCACCGGCGGAGACGACGGCGCCGCGACATCGGGTGCCGGCGGGCTGCCCGGTCCCGGCGGTGGAGGCGGTGCCTACCCGCGCAACGAGACGCTCTACACCAGCGGCACCCAGTGGGGACCGCCCAACAGCTGGAACCCGATCATTCCGGGGCACGCGATGGGCACCGTCGGCCTGGCGTACGAGACGTTGTTCCTGTTCGACCCGCAGAAGACCGAGCTCGCTCCCTGGCTCGCGGAGAAGGGCGAGTGGGCCGACAAGACCTACACGCTGACGCTGCGCGAGGGCGTCAGCTGGGGCGACGGCAAGCCGCTGACCGCCGACGACGTGAAATACACCGTCGAGCTCGGGAAGATCAAAGCCGTCCCGTACAGCAATCTCTGGACCTGGCTCTCCGCCGTCGACGTCGTCGACCCGCGCACCGTGCGGTTCACCTTCACGGACCCGCGGATCCAGGAGTGGGAGAACTGGCTGTACGAGAACGCGATCGTGCCCAAGCACATCTGGGAGTCGCGCTCCGAGGCCGACATCACCACGAACGCCAACGAGAAGCCGGTCGGGACGGGGCCCTACGAGTATCTGACCCACGACCAGGACCGCATGGTGTGGAAGAAGAAGGCGGACTGGTGGGCGACCAAGGCGCTGAGCCTCGACGTGAAGCCGACGTACATCGTGGACATCGTCAACTCCAGCAACGAGGTCGCGCTCGGCCTGCTGCTGCAGGGCAACATGGACCTGTCCAACAACTTCCTGCCGGGCATCGCCAACCTGGTCAAGGGCGACTTCAAGATCAAGACGTACTTCCCCGAGCCGCCGTACATGCTGTCGGCCAACACGGCGATGCTGATTCCCAACACCACCAAGGCGCCGATGAACGACGTCGCGTTCCGGCGGGCGCTGGCCGGCTCGATCGACACGAAGAAGATCGTCGAGGGTGTGTACGGCAATATCGTCCGCGCCGCCAACCCGACCGGTCTGCTGCCCGTCTGGGACCAGTTCGTCGACCAGTCCGTGGTGAGCCAGAGCGGCTTCGGGTTCGACACGGCCAAGGCCAAGAAGACGCTGGCGGACGCCGGCTACCAGGACACCAACCGGGACGGGTTCGTCGAGGGCAAGGACGGTAAACCGGTCAAGCTGTCGCTGATCGTGCCGGCCGGCTGGACCGACTGGATGGAGGCGGCCCGGGTGATCAGCGCCAGTGCGCAGGCCGCCGGGATCAACGTGGTGCCCGAGTTCCCCGACGCCGGCGCGCTCGACGACGCCCGTACCGCCGGCACGTTCGACCTGTTGCTCAACAACTGGGCCGGGTTGTCGAACACGCCGTGGCAGTACTACAACTACGTCTTCCAGCTCCCGATCCAGCCGCAGCAGTTCGCCGCCAACTTCGCGCGCTACGAGAACAAGGCGGCGTGGGACCTCGTGCAGAAGCTGGCCCGCACGCCGCAGGACGCGCCGGAGTTCAAGACGACGATGGCCGAGCTGGAGCGGATCCACCTGACCGAGCTGCCGATGATCCCGCTCTGGTACAACGGCCTGTGGGCGCAGTACAACACGACACATTGGACCAACTGGCCGTCGTCGGCCGGTGACGCACCCAAGGACCTGCCGACGACCTGGAACAACCTGTGGGAGATGGGCAGCATCAAGATGCTGACCCAACTGAAGCCGGTCGGCTGATGAGGCGGTACTTCGGCCGCAAGCTCGCCATCTATGCCCTGACCTTCGTGGTCGCGGTGACGCTGAACTGGTTGATCCCCCGGTTCATGCCGGGGGATCCGGTCCTGCGCATGTTGACCCGCACGTCGGTCTCGAACCCGGAGGCCATCGCGCCCATGCGGGCCTACTACGAGAACGTGTTCGGGCTCGACGTTCCATTGTGGAAGCAATATCTGAAATACTGGGTTGAGCTGTTCCAGGGCAACCTCGGCGTGAGCGTGTGGTTGTTTCCGGCGCCGGTGGCGGACGTCATCGTCGACGCGGTGCCTTACACGCTCGCGCTGCTGCTGCCGTCGATCCTGTTGAGCTGGTGGGCCGGCAACAAGGTGGGCGCTCTGGCGGCTCGCCGAAAGTGGCTCGACAACACCGCGCTGCCGGTGTCGTACGCGCTGACCGCCACGCCGTACATGTGGTTGGGGATCCTGCTCGCCTGGGGTCTCGGCATCGTGGCCGGGCTGTTCCCGGTCGCCGGCGGCTACAGCTTCGAGATGCGGCCGGAATGGTCGTGGGCGTTCGTCGGAAGCCTTGCCCAGCACTGGTTCCTGCCGTTCCTCTCGCTGTTCCTGGTGGCGTTCGGCGGCTGGGCGATCGGGATGCGCAACCTGATCATCTACGAGCTGGAGGCCGACTACGCGAACTATCTGGCCGCGCTTGGCGCACCACGCCGGCTGATCCGGCGGTACGCGTTCCGCAACGCGTTGCTGCCGCAGCTGACCGGCCTCGCGCTGCAACTCGGCGTCCTGGTGGCCGGCGCGCTGGTGACCGAGATCGTCTTCGCGTACCCGGGCCTCGGCCACCTCATCCTGCAGGCCATCCAGAACCAGGACTTCTTCCTCCTGCAGGGGGTCTTCCTGTTCATCGTGATCGGCGTGCTGGCCGCCAACTTCCTGATCGACATCGTGTACGTCCTGGTGGACCCGCGCACCCGGACCGGCATGCAGGGGGCGACATGACCGACACCACCGAACACGTTTCGGCAACCGGTGCGCCGGCGCCCGCTGAACCGGTTACGCCGGTGGCCGGTCCGCGCCGCCGCGATGTGCTCCATTTCGCGCTGCGAAACCGGAAGGTGGTCGGCGGCACGGTCGTGATCCTCGCGTTCCTCGTGCTCGGCCTGGTCGCGCCGTTCTTCACGGACCACGGCCCCAACGAGTACGTGGGCCCGCCCTCGTCGCCGCCGTCGGCGGACTTCTGGTTCGGCACGACCACCTTCGGGCAGGACGTGTTCCTGCAGTTCGCCAACGGGATCCGGTCGACGTTCGTGGTGGGCCTGCTGGGCGGTGGCCTGGCCGGCCTGATCGGCATGACGATCGGCTTCGTCGCCGGCTACCGCGGTGGTCTGGTCGACGAGCTGCTCAACATGCTGACCAACATCGTGCTGGTCCTGCCGGCGCTGGCGGTGCTGATCATCCTGCACGCGTACGTCGGCATCACCTCGGTGCCCATGCAGGCGCTGTTCATCGGCCTGTTCTCGTGGCCGTGGGTGGCGCGCGCGGTGCGGGCGCAGACCTTCTCGCTGCGGTCAAGGGAGTTCGTCGACCTGGCCCGGTTAAGCGGGATGCGGCCGCTCGCGGTGATCCGCCGGGAGATCGCGCCGAACATGAGCTCCTACCTGTTCATGACATTCATCCTGCTGTTCGGCGGCGCGGTGCTGATGGCGGCGACGCTCGACTTCATCGGCCTGGGGCCGACGGACGTGGTGTCGCTCGGCCTGATGATGAACAGCGCGGTCCACTGGAGCGCGCTCCATCTAGGACTGTGGTGGTGGTTCGTCCCGCCGGGGGCGGCGATAACGGCGATCGTAGGCGCGCTGTACGTGATGAACGTCGGGCTGGACGAGGTCTTCAACCCCAAGCTGCGGGAGATGTGAGGTGACGCTCCAGGTTTCCGACCTACGCGTGCATTACCGAACGCTCCGCGGCGACGTCCGGGCACTCGACGGTGTCTCGTTCTCGGTCGCGGCCGGCGAGATCATGGGCGTGGTCGGCGAGTCGGGCTGCGGCAAGTCCACATTGGGCAAGAGCCTGATCCGCCTGGACAACCGGATGAAACACGTCGGCGGCACGGTGACCCTCGACGGCGAGAACCTGCCGATCGCCGACGACCGCGCGATGGACCGGTTCCGCTTCACGTCAGTCTCGCTCATCCCGCAGTACGCGATGAGCGCACTCAACCCGACCCGCCGAATCGGCCGCCTGGTCGCTGACCTACTGGCGGCACACGGCATCTCCTACGCGGCAACTCTGCCGGAGCTGACCCGCCGGCTGGCCCTGGTGGGACTGCCGGAGCGAGTCCTGGAGAACTACCCGATCGAGCTGTCGGGCGGGATGAAGCAGCGCGTGGTCCTGGTGCTGTCCACGCTGCGCGACCCGGCCTTGTTGGTGGCGGACGAGGTGACGTCGGCGCTGGACGTCTCGACACAGCGGGCGGTGGCCGAGACACTGGTCGAGTTCCGCGACCGCGGCTACGTCCGCAGCATGTTGGTGGTCACCCACGACATCTCGCTGGTCTACCAGATCGCCGACACGATCATGGTCATGTACGCGGGCCGCCTGGCCGAGAAAGCACCCTCCGATGTGGTCGTAACGGAACCGCTTCATCCCTACACCCAACTGCTGATCGGCGCGCTGCCCGAGGTCGGCGCCCGCTTCGGCGACCGCAGGTTAACCGGTATACCCGGCCGCCCACCGGGCCTACGCAACCCACCGCAAGGCTGCCGCTTCCGCGCCCGGTGCCCACTGGCCTTCGACAAATGCGCCGAACAACCACCGTTCGTAGAGGTGGCCGAAAACCACCAGGTGGCCTGCTGGAAGGCGGGTTCGTGACGGGCGGTCGGCGAGCGTCGGGTTCCAGGCCATGGCCGGAGGGTGCGACCTTGGGTCGTCGGGTCGACGGGGGAGATCGTGATGCTGTCGTTCGTTGAGGTGGCCTGCTGGAAGGCCGGGTCGTGACGGGCGGGCGGCGGGCGTCGGGTTCCAGGCCATGGCCGGAGGGTGTGACCTCGGGTCGTCGGGTCGACGGGGGAGATCGTGATGCTGCCGTCCGTTGAGGTGGTCGAAAACCAGCAGGTGGCCTGCCGGAAGTCGGGATCGTGCTGGGCGCCGTCGAGAGCACCGACGAGCGGGGCGAGCCGGTCAGGCTGGCGGCGGGCGTCGGGTTCCAGGCCATGGCCGCCGGGAGTGACCTTGGGCCGTTGGGTCGAAGGGGAGGATCGTGATGCTGCGGCTTGACGGGGTGTGGAAGACCTATCGGTTGGGTGCGTTCGGCACCCGAGAATTGACGGCCGTTCGGGATGTGTCGATGGAGGTCCGGGCCGGCGAGGTGGTCTCGCTGATCGGGGAGAGCGGCAGCGGCAAGACCACGATCGGGCGGATGGTCCTCGGGTTGGCGTCGCCGACCCGGGGGAGCATCACGTTCGACGACGTGCCGGTCGGAGGGCTGCGGGGTCGGGCCCTGCGCGGCTATCACCGGCAGGTGCAGGGTGTGTTCCAGGATCCGTTCAGCACGTTCAACCCGGTGTTCAAGGCGGACCGCGTCTTCGCACTGGTCCGCGACGGCTTCTTTCCATCGGTGCCGGCCATCAAGTGGCGCCGGCGGGTCGAGGCCGCACTCGAAGGCGTCCGGCTCGAGCCCGCTGACGTGCTGGACAAGTACCCGCACCAACTCAGCGGCGGGCAACTCCAGCGCATGCTGATCGCCCGGGCGCTGCTGTTGGACATCCGTCTGCTGGTGGCCGACGAGATCATCAGCATGCTCGACGCCTCGACCCGGATCGACGTGCTCAACCTGCTCGGCGACCTGAAGACCAAGGGCCTGGGCGTCCTGTTCGTCACGCACGACCTGGCGCTGGGCACCTACATCAGCGACCGCACGGTCATCCTTCGCGCGGGCGAAGTCGTCGAGTCCGGCCCGACGGATGAGGTATTCGCCCGCCCACAGCACGAATACACCCGCAATCTCCTGGCCGCGGTCCCTCATTTGCACACCCGCTGGAATGAACCGGTTAAGTAGCTAGTTTCGTCTGGGTCCGAGACACGACCTACCGATCAACGTCCACAACCGAACCGACCAGGACGGGCTTGGTGCCGACCTGGCCGGCCAAGAGCAAAGCGGTTCAGTGCACACACCGTCGCGGTCGGTGGGGTCCGAGTGGGCTCGGGCGTCCGATGCCCGGCCATGGCCGAAGGCCGCGGCGGTGCGGTTGGCAGGTGTGGGCGTCGCGGAGTCCGGAGAGGGGGTGGTGTCCCTAGTCGACGGGGCGTGGCTTGGCGGTGCTGGCGCGGGGGACCAGACGTGCGGTCGCGTCCTGGACCGAGCCGACCGACTGCCCCCCAATAGCGGCCAGGAGTTGGCGTGCCGCCAGCGCGCCGTAGGCGGGGATGTCACGGGCCAGAGCCGTCAACGACGGATGCACCAGCCGGCACAGCGGTGAGTCGTCGAAAGCCACTATGGACAGATCTCCCGGAACGGTCAGCCCCATCTCCTGGGCCACCCCCAGGCCCGCCACCGCCATCACGTCGTTGTCGTAGATCACCGCGGTCGGGCGGGTCTCGCCGCTCAGCAGCCGGCGGGTGGCCTGCGCGCCTTCTTCCCCCGAATAGTCGGTGCCGATCGTCTGCGACCACTTCACGCCCAGGCGTCCGCACGCCTCCTTGAACGCCCCTGCCCGCACCCGCGTGTGCCACAGATCCGGCAGGCCCGCCACCCGCGCGATGCGGCGGTGGCCCAACGCCGCCAGATACTCCACCGTCTCGATCAGGGCCGCGGCGTCGTCGTTCCAGACGTGCGGGACGTCGCCCACGCCTTCCGGGCCGCCGACCACCACCGCTGGCAGGTGTAGGTCCGTGACCACCGGGATGCGTGGGTCCGACACCCGTAGGTCGCAGATCAGGACCCCGTCGACCCGGCGTTCGCCCCACCAGCGGCGGTAGACGTCGACCTCCGCGTCCGCGTCGGCCACGATCTGCAGCATCAGGGCGTACGCGCGGTCCGACAGCTCCGCCTCCACACCGCTGATGAGCTCCATGTAGAACGGCTCGAAGCCGAGGACCCGGGCCGGGCGGCGCAACGCCAGGCCGATGGTGTCCGCCGCGGCGCCCGAGAGGGCGCGGGCCGCGCTGTGTGGGTTCCAGCCGATCTCGTCGGCGATCGCCAGGATGCGGCGGCGGGTTGCCTCCGACACGCCGCGTTGGCCGTTGAGGGCATATGACACCGCGCCCTTCGAGACGCCCGCCCGCCGCGCGATGTCGGCGATCGTCGGCCGCTTCACCCCTGCCTCCCGACGGAGAAATGGTTGCCGAGGGCAAGCTACCACCGCCGTTGACAGCATTCCCGCGACCATCGTACCGTCAATTCAACTTATCCGGTTCAGCAGATCGCATCGGCGGAGAGTCGAGGGCCCATGCGGAAAACGCTCAATGCCGGCTGGACGTTCGCGCCCGCGGCCGGCAACGAGGTCCCCGAGAATGTGGCCGCCGCCGGAGCGATTCCCGCTGCCGTGCCCGGTTGCGTGCACACCGACCTCCTCGCCGCCGGGCTGATTCCTGAACCGTTCCACGACCGCAACGAGACCCTGCTCCAGTGGGTCGGAAGAACAACCTGGACTTACACCGCGCGCTTCGACTGGCGGGGCCCAGGCGGGCACGACCGGGTCGACCTCGTCTGCGAAGGCCTCGACACCATCGCCGACCTGGAGCTCAACGGCGTCCCGCTCGGCAGCACCGCCAACATGCACAGGTCCTACCGCTTCGACGTCCGCGACGGCCTGCAGCCTGGCACCAACGAACTGCGGATCACCTTCCACCCGGCGCGCGACTACGCCGAGCACTGGCAACGCACCCTCGGCGACCGACCCAACGCCTACCCTGAACCGTTCAACTTCATCCGCAAGATGGCCTGCAACTTCGGCTGGGACTGGGGCCCAAACCTTGTCACCGCCGGCGTCTGGCAGCCGGTCGACCTCCACCTCTGGCACACCGCCCGGCTCGACCGCGTCCGTCCACTGGTGACGGTCGACGGCGACACGGGCCGAGTCGAGGTGCACGCCGACATCGCCCGCGCCACCGACGGCCCCCTCACACTCACCGCGACCGTCGGGAAGCACACCACCAGCGCGACCACCGCCGGCGACACCGCACACCTGACGCTCGAGATCCCCGAGCCGAGACGCTGGTGGCCCCGCGGATACGGCGACCAGCCCCGCTACGACCTCGAGGTCACGCTCGCCGACAACACCGGCACGACCCTCGACACCTGGCACCGCAAGATCGGGTTCCGCGACGTCCGCATCGGCACCACGCCCGACGCGGACGGCACCCCGTTCACCGTGACGGTCAACGACCAACCGATCTTCGTGCGCGGCGTCAACTGGATCCCCGACGACGTCTTCCCGTCCCGGATCACCAGAGAGCGCCTCGACCAGCGCCTCCAACAGGCCACCGGCGCCAACGTCAACCTGCTGCGCGTCTGGGGCGGCGGCCGCTACGAGTCGGAGGACTTCTACGACTTGGCCGACGCGTACGGCCTCATGGTCACGCAGGACTTCCTCTTCGCCTGCGCCGCCTACCCCGAGGAGGAACCCTTCGCCACCGAAGTAGCCGCCGAGGCGGCCGAGCAGGTGGTGCGCCTGGCCAGCCACCCGAGCCTGATCTGGTGGTGCGGCAACAACGAGAACATCTGGGGCCACGCGGACTGGGGCTGGCGCGACAAGCTCGACGACAAGACCTGGGGCGCGGGCTACTACCACCGGACTCTTCCAGCCATCGTCGAAGACCTCGACCCCACGAGACCGTACTGGCCCGGCAGCCCCTGGTCCGGCACCGACGACCGGCACCCCAACGACCCGGCCCACGGCACGATGCACATCTGGGACGTCTGGAACCAGAAGGACTACACACACTACCGCGACCACCGGCCCAGGTTCGTCGCCGAGTTCGGCTACCAGGCCCCACCCTCCTGGGCCACGATCAAAGAGTCGATCACCGACGACCCGCTGACCGAAGACTCACCCGGTATGCTCCACCACCAGAAGGCGGCCGACGGCCAGCAGAAGCTCCAACGTGGACTGGACGCGCACTTCAAGAGAACACACCACACGGCGGACTGGCACTACCTGACCCAGGTCAACCAGGCCCGCGCCATCCAGCTGGGAGTCGAGCACTTCCGCGCCCTCCGCCCGTACTGCATGGGCACCATCGTCTGGCAACTCAACGACTGCTGGCCGGTCACCTCATGGAGCGCGATCGACGGCGCCGGCCGCCGCAAACCCATGTGGTACGCCCTACGAAGGGCGTACGCGGACCGCCTGCTGACCCTGAACCACGAGAAGGCCGTCCTCGTCAACGACACCGGCACCCCCTGGCAAACGACCGTCGTCACCAGAAGGTCCACACTGGACGGCGAAACGAAAGCACAACAAACCAGTCACGTAAAAGTGGCGCCCCACAGCAAAACCGAGATAACACACGCCATCGCCACACCCGACGACCCGCACACAGAGGTGCTGTGGGCAGAGGCGGACGGCGAACGCGCCTGGTGGTTCTACGCCGAGGACAAGGACATGGCCTACCCCAAAGCGGAGTACGACACAAAGCTCGACGGAACCAAGCTGACCGTCACGGCCCGCACCTTCCTGCGCGACCTGACCCTCTACCCGGACCGCACGGATCCCGACGACGCCCTACTGACCCTCTTCCCGGGCGAATCAGTGACCTTCACGATCGGAGCACCGACAGACAAGCCGGTGCTCCGCTGCGTGAACGACGACTACTCCGGCACCTTCCGGTAAGCGCCGTCACTGGCCGAGGTAGCCATGGACGCATAGGCCCGCAACGCCGCCGACACCGGCCGCTCGCGGTCGACAGGCGTGTAAGGCTTCTCCCGCTTCTCTTGAGCGACCCGCCGCGCCGACAACACCTCGTCAGAAACGTTCAAGGTCAACGACCGCGCCGGAATGTCGATCACGATCTCGTCGCCCTCCTCGACCAGAGCGATCAACCCACCGCCCGCGGCCTCCGGCGACACGTGCCCTATCGACAGCCCGGACGTCCCACCGGAGAACCGCCCGTCGGTGATCAGCGCGCACGCCTTCCCCAGCCCGCGCCCCTTCAGGAACGACGTCGGGTACAGCATCTCCTGCATGCCCGGCCCACCGCGCGGTCCTTCGTAGCGGATCACCACGACGTCACCCGGCTGGATCTCCTTGGCCAGGATGCCGTCGACCGCCGCCTCCTGGGACTCGAACACCTTCGCCGGCCCGCTGAACCGCCACAGCTCCTCGTCGACACCCGCGGTCTTCACCACGGCGCCCTCCGGCGCCAGGTTGCCGTGCAGTATCGCCAGACCACCATCGACGGTGTACGCGTGCGCGAAGTCCCGGATGCACCCGTCGGCGGCGTCGGTGTCCAACGTGGACCACCGGTTCGACGTCGAGAACGGCTCGGTCGTCCGCACCCCACCGGGAGCCGCGTGGAACAGCGAAACGGCGGCAGGGGAAGCGGACCCGGAACGGATGTCCCACTCGGAAAGCCACGACGACAACGACGGCGAGTGCACCGAGTGCACCGACGTGTCCAGCGCCCCGCCCCGCGCCAGCTCACCCAGGATCGCCGGAATCCCGCCGGCCCGGTGCACGTCCTCCATGTGGTACTTCTGCGTGTTGGGCGCCACCTTCGCCAGGCACGGCACCCGCCGCGAGATCGCGTCGATGTCCTTGACGCCGAAGTCCAGCTCGGCCTCGCGGGCCGCGGCCAGCAGGTGCAGCACGGTGTTGGTCGACCCACCCATCGCCACGTCCAGCGCCACCGCGTTCTCGAACGCCGGCCGCGTGGCGATGCTGCGCGGCAACACCGACGAGTCGTCGTCGTCGTAGTACCGCCGCGCCAGGTCGACCACGGTCCGCCCCGCGTCGAGGAACAGCTGCCGCCGCGCCGAGTGCGTGGCGAGCGTCGAGCCGTTGCCGGGCAGCGCCAGCCCGATCGCCTCGGTCAGGCAGTTCATCGAGTTGGCGGTGAACATGCCGGAACAGGAACCGCACGTCGGACAGGCGGACCGTTCGATCTCGTTGAGCTCGGCGTCGGTCACCGCGTCGTTGGACGCGGCGATCATCGCGTCGATCAGGTCGAGCTTGCCGCGCACGACGCCGTCGACGGCGACGGTCTTGCCGGCCTCCATCGGCCCGCCGGAGACGAACACGGTGGGGATGTTGAGGCGCAGCGCGGCCAGCAGCATGCCCGGCGTGATCTTGTCGCAGTTGGAGATGCAGACCAGCGCGTCGGCGGTGTGCGCGTTGACCATGTACTCCACGGCGTCCGCGATCAGCTCCCGGCTGGGCAGCGAGTAGAGCATGCCGCCGTGGCCCATCGCGATGCCGTCGTCGACCGCGATCGTGTTGAACTCGCGCCCGACGCCGCCCGCCTCGGTGACCGCCTCGGCGACCAGCGCGCCCATGTTGCGAAGGTGCACGTGCCCGGGTACGAACTGCGTGAAGCTGTTGGCGATCGCGACGATCGGTTTGCCGAAGTCGTCGTCGGTCATGCCGGTGGCCCGCCAGAGGGCGCGCGCGCCGGCCATGGTCCGTCCGTGTGTGGAAGTCCTGGAACGCAGCTCGGGCATGTTGTCAAGTCTTGCATCACAAAACCGGACGAGCGTGCGTCAGGTACGCCCTGCGTCCACCAGACGGGACAACCACGCCCGTGATTTGCACCATATGCCGTAATGTGCGCCTGTAGTCAGGACATCACGCGTCGCACACACAGTCCCCCATGCGCAGTTTCGATCCGGCACAGTTGTGGTGTGCACTTCGGGACCGGTGCCGCGCTGGCCGCCGCCGCAGGCACCTTGGCGGCCGCGGTCGTCACGGTCCTGCTGGTGTCCTCCGCACGCGCTCGGGTCGGCGCCGCGCGCCAGGCCCACCTCCTGCTCGCGATCGGCAGCGCGCTCGCCGCGCTGACCACCGCGATCGCCCTGGTCGGTGTGCTCACGTTCGCCGAGGGCTGGAGCCACCACCAGCCCGCCCGCACCAACTTCGCGATCGGCATCGGCATCGGCAGCGCGATCAGCACCGCCATCCTCTGCGCCGGCCTCCTCCGGCTGCCCTGGGCCGCCGGCACCCGGCGGATCGCCGGCCGCCACCTGCTCGACGCGCTGGTCATCGCGTTCTCACTGTGGTTCGTGGGGTGGGTGCTGACCTCGCCGCCGTGGGAGATCTTCGGCCGGTCGACGACGAGCCCGTGCGTCGGCATCTACGTCGCCGCCGGCGCGGCGGCGCTCGCGGTCGGCATCGTCGCGATCGTCACGATGCGCGGCGCGGGCTCGCGGCTCCGACTGCTCTTCATGGGCTGCGGCGCGGTCTCGGTCGCCACCTGCGGCGTCGGGCTCACCGCGGGGCTCTGCCAGGCCGGCCCGGGCCTGGCCACCCTCAGCGGCGTGGTGATGCCGATCGCGCTCATGGTGGTCGCGTTCGCCGGCCGCGGCGTCGACACCGAGGCGATCGCCGAGCTCGACGTGATCCGCCGCGGCACCACCTACGCGTTCGTCCCGATGCTCGGGATGGCGATCTCGGGCATGGTCCACGTGATCGGCGGCGGCGAGTTCACCGCGATGGGCATCGCGCTCGGCAGCCTGGAGGGCTTCGCCCTGGTCGTGCGCCAGTTCGTGGCGCTGCGCGACGTCCGCAACTACGCGATCCGCCTGCAGGACCGCGAGGCGCACTTCAAGGAGCTGGCGCACACCGACCCGCTCACCGGCCTCGCCAACCGCCGCGGCCTGCTCCGCGCGCTGGCCGACGAGGTCGAGCCCGGCAAGCCGTGCGTGCTGCTCGGCCTCGACCTCGACGGCTTCAAGAACGTCAACGACATGCGCGGCCACGACGTCGGCGACGACGTGCTGGTCGAGGTCGGCCAGCGGCTCCGGATGAACCTGCGCCCCGGCGACGTGGCCGCCCGGCTCGGCGGCGACGAGTTCGCGGTGCTGATGTGGGCCAAGCCGCACGAGGCGCAGGGTGCCGCCGAGCGGCTGCTGGGCGTGCTCAACAAGCCCTACGAGCAGAAGTCCGGCCGGGTCTTCCTCAGCGTCAGCATCGGCGTCGCGGGCGCCGACACCGCCGACGACGACACCACGCTGCTCCAGCACGCCGACCTCGCACTGCGCTACGCCAAGCAGCGCGGCAAGAACCGGGTCGAGCGCTACCACGCCTCCTACGACCAGCTGCTGCGCCGCCGCACCACGCTCGAGCACGAGATGCGCGGCGCGATCGACCGGGGCGAGCTGCACCTCGCGTTCCAGCCCGTGGTGATCATGCCGTCGGTCCGCCCGGTCGGCGCCGAGGCGCTGCTCCGCTGGCACCACCCCGACCTGGGCGCCGTCCGCCCCGACGAGTTCATCCCGATCGCCGAAGAATGCGGCATGATCGCCAAGCTCGGCGCGTGGGTCCTCCACCAGGCCTGCCACCAACTCTCCCGCTGGCTGGCCGACGGCCACGACGTCTGGGTCAGCGTCAACGTCTCGCCGCGGGAGTTGCACGCGCCCATCTACGTCGACCAGGTGGCCGAAGCGCTCCGCGCGCACCGCGTGCCGCCGCAACGGCTGGTGCTGGAGGTGACCGAGCAGGCGGTCGCCATCGACCTCGACGAGCTGATCAAACGGCTACGGGCGTTGCGCGCGCTCGGCGTGCGCATCGCGCTCGACGACTTCGGCACCGGCTACTCGTCGCTCGGCCAGCTCCGCCGGCTGCCGATCGACATCCTCAAGATCGACCACAGCCTCGTCCGCGAGTCCGAGCCGGACGTCGACCACGGCTTCGCGCCGCTGGTCACGCTCGCCGGCGGCGTCGACGGGCTGAAAGCGCGCCCCCAGGGCGGCCCGCTGGTCGACATCGTGGTCCGCCTCGGCCACCGGCTCGGCCTCGAGGTGATCGCCGAGGGCGTCACCAACCCGCGCGAGCAGGCCGCCGTCATCGACGCCGGCTGTCGCTTCGGCCAGGGCCAGCTCTTCGGCTGGGGCGTGCCGGCCGAGCACCTGGAGGCGATGCTCGACGCGGCCACCCGCCCGGACAAGAACAAGATCAAGACCAAGGCACCGGCCACCGGCGTACGCACCGACAAGATCGCTGATCGCCCTGCGTGTGGGGAGCTCGCGCCGCCCGCGCAGCGTGCACCCGCGACACCCCCTGCCCATGATGTGGGATCAGTTGACTCATCCCGCGAGATACGTCAGAGTTAGCCCCATGTCGCCACGCTGGTCGTCTCGAGTACTTACCTGAGCGCACTCTCGTTCCCAGAGAGTGCGCTGGCCCCGTGCATCTGCACGAGGGCCATTTTTGTGCCCGGACGCACGTGACTCTCCCGGGGGTCACCACAGATCGCCAACACCACACGAGCGCAGCACCGAGCGAAGGCACCCGCCATGACCAGACCCACTCCCGAGACCATCGCCCACCGGATCCACGCCACCCCCGCGACGGTCGCCGCCCAGGCCGGTCACCACCAGCCGGAGCGGGCCGCCGAGCGCCACCCCGTGCCGACCCCGCCGGGCCCGGCCAAGGTCACCGGCGCGCAGTCGCTCGTCAAGGCGCTCGAGTCCCTCGGCGTCGAGGTCGCGTTCGGCATCCCCGGTGGAGCGATCCTCCCCGCGTACGACCCGATCTACGACTCGTCCGTCCGCCACATCCTCGTCCGCCACGAGCAGGGCGCGGGGCACGCGGCCACCGGCTACGCCCAGGCGACGGGCAAGGTCGGCGTCTGCATCGCGACCTCCGGCCCCGGCGCCACCAACCTGGTCACGCCGATCGCCGACGCGTACATGGACTCGGTCGCGGTTGTCGCGATCACCGGCCAGGTGGCCCGCCCGGCCATCGGGACCGACGCGTTCCAGGAAGCCGACATCCAGGGCATCACGCTGCCGATCACCAAGCACAACTTCCTCGTGCAGAACGCCGAGGAGATCCCGCGGGTGCTGGCCGAGGCGTTCCACCTGGCGAGCACCGGGCGCCCGGGGCCGGTCCTGGTCGACGTGCCCAAGGACGTGCTCCAGGCGCAGACGACGTTCAGCTGGCCGCCCACCCTCGACCTGCCCGGCTACCGGCCGACGCTGCATCCGCACGGCAAGCAGATCCGCGAGGCCGCCCGGCTGATGACCGGTGCCAAGCGCCCGGTGCTCTACGTCGGCGGCGGCGTCCTCAAGGCCGGCGCCACCGAGGCGCTGCGCAAGCTCGCCGAGCTGACCGGCATCCCGGTCGTCACCACGCTGATGGCCCGCGGCGCCTTCCCCGACTCGCACCAACAGCACCTGGGCATGCCCGGCATGCACGGCTCGGTCGCGGCGGTCTACGCCCTGCAGAAGGCCGACCTGCTGGTCGCGCTCGGCGCCCGGTTCGACGACCGGGTGACCGGCAAGCTCGACTCGTTCGCGCCCGACGCCGCGATCGTCCACGCCGACATCGACCCCGCCGAGATCGGCAAGAACCGGGCGGCGGACGTCCCGATCGTCGGCGACGCCAAGTACGTGATCGAGGAACTGCTCGGCGCGATCGCCGCGGAGCAGGCGGCCGGCCGCGCCGGCGACCGCACCGCCTGGTGGGCACAGCTCGACGACCTGCGCCAGCGCTATCCGCTCGGCTACGACGAGCCGTCCGACGGCACGCTCGCGCCGCAGTACGTGATCGAGCGGATCGGCAAGCTCGCCGGCCCCGACGCGATCTACTGCGCCGGCGTCGGCCAGCACCAGATGTGGGCGTCGCAGTTCATCAGCTACGAGAAGCCGCACACGTGGCTCAACTCCGGCGGCGCCGGCACGATGGGCTACGCGGTCCCGGCGGCCATGGGCGCCAAGGTCGGCCAGCCCGACACGACGGTCTGGGCGATCGACGGCGACGGCTGCTTCCAGATGACCAACCAGGAGCTGGCCACCTGCGCGCTGGAGCGCATCCCGATCAAGGTCGCCGTGATCAACAACGGCAACCTCGGCATGGTGCGCCAGTGGCAGACGCTGTTCTACGGCGAGCGTTACTCCAACACCGACCTGGGCACGCACAAGCACCGGATCCCGGACTTCGTGAAGCTGGCGGAGGCGCTGGGTTGCGTCGGGCTGCGCTGCGAGACCAAGGAAGACGTCGACAAGACGATCGAGGCCGCGATGGCGATCAACGACGCGCCCGTGGTCATCGACTTCGTGGTCGGGAAAGACGCGATGGTGTGGCCGATGGTGGCCGCCGGCACCAGCAACGACGAGATCATGTTCGCCCGCGGCGTCCGCCCGGCCTTCGACGAGGATGAGTTGTGATGTCCAAGCACACACTGTCGGTGCTCGTGGAAAACAAGCCCGGTGTCCTGGCCCGGGTGTCGGGGCTGTTCTCCCGCCGCGGCTTCAACATCGACTCGCTGGCGGTCGGTGAGACCGAGCACGCCGAGATCTCCCGCATCACGATCGTGGTCAACGCCGACGAGTCGCCGCTCGAGCAGGTCACCAAGCAGCTCAACAAGCTGGTCAACGTGCTCAAGATCGTCGAGCTGGACCCGGTGCAGTCGGTGCAGCGCGAGCTCGTCCTGGTCAAGGTGCGCGCCGACCGCGCGATCCGGTCCCAGGTGCTCGAGACGGTGAACCTGTTCCGCGCGCGCGTCATCGACGTGGCTCCGGACACGTTGACTATCGAGGCGACCGGCACAGCGGACAAGCTGGACGCGCTCCTGCGCGACCTCGAGCCGTACGGGATCAAGGAAATGGTCCAGTCCGGGATGGTCGCGATCGGTCGCGGCTCCCGTTCCATCACGACCGGCCCGGCGCTCCGCGCCGCCTGACAAAGCCTGACAAGCAACACGCGAGAGGGAATCATGACCGCAGAGGTTTTCTACGACGACAACGCCGACCTGTCGATCATCCAGGGCAAGAAGGTCGCGGTCCTCGGGTACGGCAGCCAGGGGCACGCGCACGCACTGTCGCTGCGCGACTCCGGTGTCGACGTCGTGATCGGCCTGCCGGAGGGCTCGAAGAGCCGCGAGAAGGCGCAGGAGCAGGGGCTGCGGGTGGAGACGCCGGCGGCCGCGTCCGCCGAGGCCGACGTCATCATGGTGCTCGCGCCCGACACCGCGCAGCGCAAGCTCTACGCCGAGGCGATCGAGCCGAACCTGACCGCGGGCAAGGCGCTGTTCTTCGGCCACGGCTTCAACATCCGGTACGGCTTCATCACGCCACCGGCCAACGTGGACGTCGCGATGGTCGCGCCCAAGGGCCCGGGCCACCTGGTGCGCCGCCAGTACGTGGACGGCAAGGGCGTTCCGGTGCTCGTCGCCGTCGACCAGGACGCGACCGGCAACGCGCTCGCGCTCGCCCTCTCGTACGCGAAGGGGATCGGCGGCCTGCGCGCCGGCGGCATCAAGACCACCTTCAAGGAGGAGACCGAGACCGACCTGTTCGGCGAGCAGGCCGTCCTCTGTGGAGGCGCATCCGCGTTGGTGCAGACCGGTTTCGAGGTTCTCACCGAGGCCGGCTACGCACCGGAGATCGCCTACTTCGAGTGCCTGCACGAGCTGAAGCTCATCGTCGACCTGATGTACGAGGGCGGCATCGCCCGCATGCGGTACAGCGTCTCGGACACCGCCGAGTACGGCGACTACTCGCGTGGCCCGCGCGTCGTCGACGCCCGCGTCAAGGAGGAGATGAAGCGCATCCTCGCCGAGGTGCAGTCCGGCGAGTTCGCGCGCGAATGGATCGCCGAGGACGACAACGGGCGGCCCAACTTCACCAAGTGGCGTCAGGAAGGCGCGGCTCACCCGATCGAGGAGACCGGCCGCAAGCTGCGCGGAATGATGAGCTGGGTGGACCGCCCGATCACGGAGACCGCGTGACTCTGGCCACGTGGGCCGCGCTGGCTAGCGCCCCTGCGGGGCGAAAGCTCCCGTTGTGAGCCCAAACACGCCTTAAGGAGAACCTGGGGCGCCGGCCCGGCGCCTACCATTTCAGTGGTAGGCAGCCGCTGCCGGCGCCCCTTCCCTAATTTACGAGGACCTATGACTCCCGTCGTTCTTATCGCCGAAGAACTGGCCCCTGCCGCGATTGACGTGCTCGCGCACGACTTCGACGTCCGTCACGTCGACGGCTCCGACCGCGAGGCGCTGCTGCCCGCCCTCGCCGAAGCCGATGCGGTGATCGTCCGCAGCGCCACCCAGATCGACGCCGCCGCCATCGCGGCCGCGCCGCGGCTCAAGGTGGTCGCCCGCGCCGGCGTCGGCCTCGACAACGTCGAGGTGCCCGCCGCCACCGCGCGCGGCGTCATGGTGGTCAACGCGCCGACCTCCAACATCGTGTCCGCGGCCGAGCAGGCGGTCGCCCTGCTGCTCGCGGTCGCGCGCAACACGGCGAGCGCGAGCACCGCGCTCAAGGCGGGGGAGTGGAAGCGGTCCAAGTACACCGGCGTGGAGATCCAGGGCAAGACCGTCGGCGTGGTCGGCCTCGGGCGCATCGGCGTGCTGTTCGCACAGCGGATCGCCGCGTTCGGCACGCGGCTGATCGCCTACGACCCCTACGTGCAGCCGGCCCGGGCCGCACAGCTCGGCGTGCGCCTCGTGGGTCTGGAGGAGTTGCTACGGGAGAGCGACTTCATCTCCATCCACCTGCCGAAGACGCCCGAGACCGTCGGCCTGATCAGTGAGAAGGAGCTGGCGCTCGTCAAGCCCGGCGTGCGGATCATCAACGCCGCGCGCGGCGGGCTGATCGACGAGCAGGCGCTCGCCGACGCGATCGCCGAGGGCCGGGTCGGCGGCGCCGGCATCGACGTCTACGCGAAGGAGCCGTGCACCTCGTCGCCGCTCTTCGCGTTCGACAACGTGGTCGCCACCCCGCACCTCGGCGCGTCCACCGCCGAGGCGCAGGACAAGGCCGGCCTCGCCGTCGCGCGCTCCGTCAAGCTGGCGCTGCAGGGCGAGTTCGTGCCGGACGCCGTCAACGTGCAGGCCGGCGGCGTGGTCGCCGAGGACGTGCGCCCGCTGCTGCCGCTCGCCGAGAAGCTCGGCCGGGCCTTCACCGCGGTCGCCGGCGGCGTCGCCGCCAGCGTGACCGTCGAGGTCAGCGGCGAGATCATCAGCAACGAGGTGTCGGTGCTCAAGCTGGCCGCCACCAAGGGCCTGTTCGCCTCCGTGGTCGAGGAGCAGGTCACCTACGTCAACGCGCCGCACATCGCGGCCGACCGTGGCGTCGAGGTCGACCTCGTCACCATGGCCGACACCGCCGAGCACCCGACGAACGTCACGGTCCGCGGCGCCCTGCCCGACGGCCGCACGGTCAGCGTCTCCGGCACCGTCACCATCTCCGGCAGCCGCGAGGTCGCCAAGCTGACCGAAGTGGACGGTTTCGCGCTCGAGCTCGCCGCCGACGGCATCCTGCTGTTCTTCCGGTACGCGGACCGGCCCGGCGTGGTCGGCGCGATCGGCTCGATCCTCGGCGAGGCCGGCGTCAACATCGCCGCCATGCAGGTGGCCCGGCGCGAGGCCGGCGGCGAGGCGCTGATGACGCTGACCGTCGACAACGCGGTCGACGCCGAGCTGCTCGCCGCGGCACAGACCGCGATCGGCGCCGGTTCGGCGAGCGCGGTCGACCTGCGCACCGAATAAGGGCATGAAAACGGGACGGGCGGCCGCGTGCCGCCCGTCCCGTTTTTTCATGTTGTCAGGAGGTCATCGCTCCCGGCGGGTAGACGGTGCCGCCCTGCGGGTCGAACAACATCAGCCCGTGCTTGCCGGCGAGCTCCTCCACGGCCAGCAGCACCTCGTCCGGGCAGTCCTCGTCGAGCTTCATCTCGACGTGATCCGTAGCCACGTGCAGAGGCGTAGCCGCCCAAGGCGAACCGTCCGTGCGCCGGTCCGGGTACGCGGCCGTAATCGCGGCATAGAAGTCCGCGATTCGCGGATGCGGCCTACCGGCGACATGCTCGCCCTGCCGACACAGCTCAAACGCCGCGCCAACATCATCTGCCGAGGCGCCCGGCTCCATAGCCCAGACCACCAAATCGAAACTCACTGCGACACTGTGCCATATGGTTCGGTCGCTTCGGGGCGCCGAGGAGGTCGTGTTCCGCGACGCCGGGCCGCCCTTGCTTCGCTCGGCGGCCCGGCGTCGCGGAACACGACCGCGCCCCTACGCTCCCTCACGTGTCCAGGCGCCGTCCCGCATGCGGTCGTCGCGACGGTTTGCGCTTTACCGTCTCGCCATTCGTGTCGCCAGAGCTTCTCGTCTCGCGGTGCGCTTTCGCTGCGGATTGAGGGCGGTTCTACATGGGTCGCATCGCCGTTGACCAACAGTTGACGGTTCCCACGCGCCGAGCGTCGGCTGAAGGCGCTGAAATGCGATCAGCTCCCCAATCGCCTCGGCAATGGCGGTTGGGGAGCTGATCAACGTTCGCGTGCGCTGGCTTGCGCACCACGGTGGGTGGCTACGAGCGAAGACGCCGAAGTGGTCACCCGAAGACCGTTCCGCGCCGGAAACCTCACTGCGTAACTGCTCGAACACGCTATCGATTCGACGCAAGCGTGCGCAAGGGTCACTCACGCACCGCGTGTCGCGGTTGGACTCGGTAGCAGGCTCGCGGTGTAGCCGTCGGGTGTCGGGAACCAGGCCAGGCCCGCGTCGCCGGCCGCATACAACGCCGTCGCGTACGCGTCGGCCACGGCCAGGTCAGGGCCCATCACCGTGGCCGCGCGGAGCTCGTCGACCGGACTGGCGCGGTGTGGGTCGATCACGTGACCCGCCCGGCCCGTCACGCCGCTCGTGCCGATCGCGCCCGACGTCAGCTCGAGCAGGACCGGCTTGCGGCGACCCTCGTACGGGTGGTGCACCGCGACCCGCCACGGGCCGCCGTGCGGTGCGTTGCCGCGTACCGTCAGGTCACCGCCACTCGCGACCGCGTAGTCGTTGATGCCGGCGGCCCGGACCCGGGCGGCGGCTCGTTCCATGGCCCAGCCCTTGACGAGCGCGCTCGGGTCGAAGCCGCCGGGTGCCGACCAGGCGTCGAACCAACCGTCCGTCGCCGCGCGCATGGCGTCGCAGCGGGCGATCAGGTCGGCGAGGGGTGCGTAGGCGTCGGGCGCGATCTCGCCCCGGCGCAGGCGCGCGACCAGGCTCGACTCGCGCAGTGGGCTGTAGGCCACGTCGATCGCGCGTAGCTCGCCGACCGCGTCGGCGATCGTGGCGGCCAGCGCGCGGCGACTCATCGAGGGCGGGCTCACCATGGTCAACGTGAAGCCCGCGGTCGAGGTCTGCACCGAGTGGTGCGCGACGAGGCCGCCGTTGGCGGCGGCGGAGTGAGCGGAGGTGCTGGCTGGCCCGCCACCGAGGCGCAGGTCTGGGCGCATCTGGCCCCCTTCCAGCTGAGACTGGCCTAAACCTAAGATTTGCGGGTGACGGTGGCATGAGCACCGGCTGAGAGTTTCCTGGGTAACTCTGCCCGATTCCGCATCGTGGGAGCCGCATACCGGTTGGCGGGACGATAGCTTAACGTTTGTTAGTGCATTCCCCGACGAAGGAGCAGTCAGTGGCGCGGATCGCGGTGGTCGCCGGCGACGGCATCGGTCCCGAGGTGATCGGCCAGGCGCGCAAGGTGCTCGACGCGGTGCTCCCCGGGGTCGAGGCGACCGAATACGACCTCGGCGCCGCGCGTTACCACCGCACCGGCGAGGTGCTGCCCGACTCGGTGATCGAGGAGCTGCGCGGGCACGACGCGATCCTGCTCGGCGCCGTCGGCGACCCGACCGTGCCGCCGGGCGTGCTCGAGCGCGGCCTGCTGCTCAAGCTCCGCTTCGTCTTCGACCAATACGTCAACCTGCGCCCCTCGCGGCTGTTCCCGGGCGTCGTCAGCCCGCTGGCCGGGGTCAAGCCCGGCGAGATCGACATGATCGTGGTGCGCGAGGGCACCGAGGGTCTCTACGCCGGCGCCGGCGGCGGCCTACACCGGGGCACGCCTGCCGAGATCGCGACCGAGGAGAGCCTCAACACCCGCCACGGCGTCGAGCGGGTCATCCGCGACGCGTTCGCGCGCGCCGAGCGTCGCCCGCGGCGCAAGGTGACGCTGGTGCACAAGACCAACGTGCTCACCCACGCGGGCTCGTTGTGGTCGCGCACCTTCGACGCGGTGGCCGCCGGGCACCCCGACGTGACCACCGAATACCAGCACGTCGACGCGGCCGCGATGTTCCTCGTGACCCAGCCGCAGCGCTACGACGTCGTCGTCACCGACAACCTCTTCGGTGACATCCTCACCGACATCGCCGCCGCCGTGACCGGTGGCATCGGCATGGCCGCGAGCGGCTGCATCAACCCCGAGCGCGCGCACCCCTCGATGTTCGAGCCGGTGCACGGCTCCGCGCCCGACATCGCCGGCAAGGGCCTGGCCGACCCGGCCGCCGCCGTGCTCTCCGTGTCGCTGCTGCTCGACCACCTCGGGCACGCCGACGCCGCACACCGAGTAGCCGAGGCGGTCGCCGCCGAGCTGGCCGGGCGCACGTCCGGCGCTCCGCTGCGCACCGCCGGGGTCGGAGATCGGCTCGCCGCGGCCGCGATCGGCTGAACCCGTCCGCCGCCCGGCGCCCTCTCGCCCTTGAACGACCGTTCGGGGTAAGTTTCTTTCGCAGCCTTATTCAGCGTTGCCGGCGTGGCGCGCCGGCTTATCTGGAGGTCCAACGCGATGAGCGGTGGTGACAAGCTCGACTTCGAGATTCGCCCGAATCCCCAGCCGGTACCCGCCGCCGAGCGCGCCGCGCTCATGGTCGACCCCGGGTTCGGTCGGGTTTTCACCGACCACATGGTCACGGCCCGTTACGCCGACGGAAAGGGCTGGTACGAGGCCCGCGTCGAGGCCCGCGCCCCGATCCAGATGGACCCGGCCAGCGCGGTCCTGCACTACGCGCAGGAGATCTTCGAGGGCCTCAAGGCCTACCGCAACGCCGACGGCACGGTGACCATGTTCCGGCCCGACGCCAACGCCGCCCGGTTCACCACCTCGGCCACCCGGCTCGCCATGCCGCACCTGCCCGAGGGCGCGTTCGTCGAGTCGCTGCGCCAGCTGATCACCATCGATCGCGAATGGATCCCGCAGGACGACGAGTCCAGCCTCTACCTGCGCCCGTTCATGTTCGCCAGCGAGGTCTTCCTGGGTGTCCGGCCCGCGATGGAATACCTCTATGTGGTGATCGCGTCGCCGGTCGGCTCCTACTTCAAGCACGGCATCAAGCCCGTCAAGGTCTGGGTGAGCCCCAACTACACGCGGGCCGCGCCGGGCGGCACGGGCGCCGCGAAGTGCGGCGGCAACTACGCCGCCTCGCTGTTGCCGCAACAGGAGGCCGCCGCCAACGGCTGCGACCAGGTGGTCTTCCTCGACGCGGTCGAGCAGCGCTGGATCGACGAGCTCGGCGGCATGAACATCTTCTTCGTGTACGACGACGGCACGCTGGTCACGCCGCCGCTCGGCACGATCCTGCCGGGCATCACCCGCGACGCCGTCATGCGCCTGGCCACCGACGCCGGCCGTGCGGTCATCGAGCGCCCGGTAGCGTTCGACGAGTGGCAGGCCGACGCCGAGCGTGGCCGCATCCGCGAGGCGTTCGCGTGTGGCACCGCCGCGGTCATCACGCCGATCGGCGAGGTCCGGTTCGAGGGCGGCTCGTTCAGGATGGGCGACGGCGGCTCGGGTGAGACGACGATGGGCATCCGCAAGCAGCTCGTCGACATCCAGCGCGGCCGCGCCGCCGACCCCTACGGCTGGGTCGAAAAGGTCTTCTAGCAAGCAGATTCTCCGCGTCGGCGCGTCGGGATGTTCCCGGCGCGCCGTCGTCGTCGTTGCCGGCTGTCCCGGGTCCGTCGTGGGCACGACCGTCGCTCCCGCCGGAACGCGGCCTCCGCCGAGGGTCGCGGTCAGAGCCGAGTGCATGACATCACACCGTCCGAAATGGTCGGTCGCGGAGCCGCTCGGCGATTAGCCCGAAACCAGCATGGTCGTTCGGGTGGGTGGTGGCGCCGAACGGATGACCGTTCGGGGTCACGGGCGGGCCGGAGATGGTCTAGCGTTCCCGGTCGGCAATCCATCGAAAGGAATACCCGTGTCCGACCAGGCCACCCCTTCCGCCGCCCCGCAAGCCGGCGGTTCCTTCGCTCCGCCCGCCGACGCTCCTGCCCCTGAGCCGGCCAAGCCGGCCAAGGGCAAGAACATCGGCAAGATCCTCCTGCGTGTGGCCGTCCCGATCGTCGTGGTCGTCGCCGGCGTCGCCTGGAAGTTCCTGTCCGGTGACCCGGCCACGGCCGCGACCGGCGACTGCCTCATCGAGGCCGCGTCCGCCGATGACATGAAGACCGTCGGCTGCGACGACCCGACCGCCAGTTGGAAGGTCGCCGGCAAGGTCGAGAACGTCAAGGAGGCGGACTTCGACGCCTCGCAGAACAGCTGCACCGCCTACCCGACGGCCGAGGCGTCGCTCTGGATGGGCAAGAAGGGCCGCGACGGCGACGTGCTCTGCCTGGAGCCGCTCAAGAAGTGACGGAAGCGCCGGCCGTCCATCATGGACGGCCGGCGTCACGGCTCCAGCAGGTGCGACCGCAGGGCCGACAGGTCCTCCGTCGTCAGGCCCGCGAACTTGGCGTAGCCCTCGACCGAGCCGTGCCGCTCGCGCAGCTCGGCCAGGAACAGCAGCATCGCCGCCGCGGGCGACACCATGAACGGCAGCGGCGGCACCTCGAGCGCCGGCAGCGACTCCCGCAGCCAGGCCGAGAAACGCTCCGACGCCGCCGTGCTCAGCGCGTAGTCGGCCGCCACGTCCTCGTCGCTCACGCCGAGCAGCGACAGGGTCAGCGCGCAGACCACGCCCGTGCGGTCCTTGCCCGCCACGCAGTGCACGACCAGCGGCGCCGCGACCGGGTCGGCGATCACCTTGAGGGCGGTGGCGATGCCCGCCGTGCCCAACTCGGCCAGCTCCCGGTAGCGGTCGGCGATGAACCGGGTCGGCTCGCCGCCGGCGTCCGCCACCTCCCACTCCGGGTGCTCCGGGTGGATGTGCCGGTAGGACAGGCCGGGGAAGTCGGCCACCCGGCCGTCGCGCTCCAGCTCGTGCGGGCGGCGGAGGTCGATCACGGTGCGCACACCCAGGGCGGGCAGCTCGGCCGGTAAGACGCGGTGCACCGAGTCGGAGCGGAACACGCGCCGCCACCGCACGGTGCGGCCCTCGTGGCCCGCGTAACCGCCGATGTCGCGGAAGTTGAAGACGCCGTCCAGGGCGACGGACCGGTTGGGCTCCATGCGTGCCACGGTAGCCGACCGCGCAAATCCATTATGGACACGCACCGGCGCCCGCCGGAGAGACCCGCGGGCGCCGGTGTGCCGTGAGACCGAGCTACATACGGGGGGTACCGCCGTAGTAGTCACCGAGCTTGGCCCGGTAGACCTCGTCGGCGTGGCTGTCCGCTTCGTACTCCGGAGCGTCCTTGATCTGGTCCTTGCTCCGGTCGACGAAGACCTTCCGGTCCTCGTGGTCGACGCGGTTGACAACGCCGGCGGGCAGCATCACCTTCTTGCCGAAGATCCACACGCCGGTGTCCACCACCAGATAGCTGGCGGCCACCTCGTTGCTGGCGCTGTCGATCTTGCCGATGCCGCCGTCGGTCGCCTCGACCTTGTAGCCGACCAGGTCGGAGCCGGTCACGCCGGCCTCGTCACGGAACGTCCACGGATCGTAGGCGTTCATCGCCATGGAACCTCACTCCTTGTATCGACTGTCGTAGCTGGTCGCAGAACTTCCTACCCGGCGCAGGGGGTGTGAAACCCACCAATGGGTGATCCCGACATGTGGTCAGGTAGTTGGCGTCACGGCCCGGCCATGGCAAAGTACGGAGCGTGACGCAGCTCGCCCTCATTATTGGCAGCTAGCGCGCCGGCACCCGACACCGCCGAGCGCGCAGACCTCCCGCATTCGCGGGGGGTCTTTTTGTTGCGGCGCCAGGCCCCACCGCCTTCGAAAGGACGACAGGAACATGCCCTCCTACCAGGTGTACGACACCACGCTGCGCGACGGGGCACAGCGCGAGGGGATCAGCTACTCGGTGGTCGACAAGCTCGCCGTCGCCCGCCTGCTCGACGAGTTCGGCGTGGGTTTCATCGAGGGCGGCTGGCCCGGCGCGATGCCCAAGGACACCGAGTTCTTCAAGCGCGCCCGCACGGAGCTCGACCTCAAGCACGCCCAGCTCGTCGCGTTCGGCGCGACCCGCAAGGCCGGCGTCGGGGTCGGCGAGGACGCGCAGGTGCGCGCCCTGCTCGACGCGGAGACGCCGGCCGTGTGCCTGGTCGCGAAGTCCGACCTCCGGCACGTGGAGCGGGCCCTGCGCACCACCGGAGACGAGAACCTGGCGATGGTCCGCGAGACCGTGGCCCACTTCGTCAAGAACGACCGCCGGGTGTTCCTCGACTGCGAGCACTTCTTCGACGGCTACCGCTTCGACCCCGCCTACACCGCGTCGGTGGTGGCCGCCGCGTTCGAGGGCGGCGCGGAACGCGTGGTCATGTGCGACACCAACGGCGGGATGCTGCCGTCCCGGATCACGGCGGCGATCGCCGACCTGACCGCGCGGCTCGGCGTCACCGCCGACCAGCTCGGCATCCACTGCCAGAACGACACCTCGTGCGCGGTCGCCAACACGGTCGCCGCGGTCGAGGCCGGCGTGGAGCACTTCCAGTGCACCGCCAACGGCTACGGCGAACGCCCCGGCAACGCCGACCTGTTCGCCGTGGTCGCGAACCTCCAACTCAAGCTGGGCCTGCCCGTCCTACCGGACGGCTGCCTGGAACAGGCGATGCGGGTGTCCCACTCGATCGCCGAGATCGCCAACATCGCACCCGACACCCATCAGGCGTACGTGGGAGCTGCGGCGTTCGCACACAAGGCGGGCCTGCACGCGAGCGCGATCAAAGTGGATCCCCTGCTCTACAACCACGTCGAGCCCTCGGTCGTCGGCAACGACATGCGGATCCTGGTCACCGAGATGGCCGGCCGGGCCAGCATCGAGCTCAAGAGCCGCGAGCTCGGCATCGATCTGGCCGGCCATCCGACCGAGCTGTCCCGGGTCACCCAGCGGGTCAAGGACCTCGAGGCGGGCGGCTGGTCGTTCGAGGCCGCCGACGCCAGCTTCGAGTTGCTGGTCCGTGGCGAGCTGGGCGAGGTGCCGCGGCCGTTCGCGCTGGAGTCCTACCGCGTGCTGGTCGAGCACCGCGAGGACGGGGCGGTGGTCTCCGAGGCGACCGCCAAGGTCCGGGTGCGCGGCGAGCGGGTCATCGCCACAGCCGAGGGCAACGGCCCGGTGAACGCCCTCGACGAGGCGCTCCGGCTGGCGCTGTCGAAGCACTACCCGGAGCTGACGAGGTTCGTGCTCGGCGACTACAAGGTGCGCATCCTCGAGGGCTCGCACGGCTCCGGCGCGGTCACCCGCGTGCTGGTCGAGACCAACGACGGCGCGGGCCGTGACTGGACGACGGTGGGCGTGCACGAGAACGTGGTCGAGGCGAGCTGGCGGGCCCTGGTCGACGCGCTCACCTACGGCCTCAACCGCCAGCCGGCCAAGAGCTAGGGTCCGTCTCGAAGTCCTGACCGGGCTGCGGCGGG
>NZ_BONC01000080.1 GCF_016862515.1 Asanoa iriomotensis | reverse complement strand
CTGCTCGGCGCCGCCAAACGCTCCCTGGAGGGCCAGGCGGGCGTCGACGCCAAGCTGGGCGACCTCGCGGCCCGGCTCGACGAGGCGGCCACGCTGATCGGTGACGTGACCGCCGAGCTGTCCTCCTACCTCGACAGCCTCGACGCCGACCCGGCCCGCCTCCAGACGATCTACGAGCGCCGCGCCGAGCTGCGCGCGCTGACGCGCAAATACGCCGACGACGTCGACGGGGTGATCGCCTGGGCCGACCGCGCCCGCGGCCGGCTCGGTGAGCTCGACACCTCCGACGACCTGCTCGACGAGCTCGACCGCGAGCGTGCGCGGCTCGAGGACGAGGTGGCCGCGCTGGCCGTCCGGGTGACCGCCGCCCGCAAGGAGGCCGCCGGCCGGTTCGCCGACCTGGTCAGCGTCGAGTTGGCGGGGCTGGCCATGCCGCACTCCCGGGTGGAGGTCGCGGTGCTGCCCGCCGCCGCGACGACCGCCGACGGCGCCGACGACGTCGAGCTGCGCCTGCACGCCCACCCCGGCGCGCCGAGCCTGCCGCTGCAGAAGGGCGCCTCCGGCGGCGAGCTGTCCCGCGTGATGCTCGCGATCGAGGTGGTCTTCGCCGGTGCCGGCGGCCCGCCCACGCTGGTCTTCGACGAGGTCGACGCCGGGGTCGGCGGCCGGGCCGCGGTCGAGATCGGCCGCCGGCTGGCCCGCCTGGCCCGCACCCACCAGGTGCTGGTGGTGACCCACCTGCCGCAGGTGGCCGCGTTCGCCGACCGGCACCTGGTGGTCGCCAAGGACACCGGCGGCGCCGTGACCACCAGCGGCGTGCGCGTCGTCGAAGACACCGAGCGCGCCCGCGAGCTGGCCCGCATGCTCGCGGGTTTGCCAGATTCCGATCTGGGTATCGCCCACGCGGAAGAATTGCTCGCCGTGGCCGCCCGCGAGAGGCGCAGCTAGACGCACACTCCGGGTGGGTGCAACCGGCCGCGGGAGGGCAAGGTGTGACGGGCGCCACCGCAGTGGGTGGCGTCCGCATGGTTCGCTGAGACCTGGCACGTACGCGTCGGTCATTCGCGTGCCACAGCTAGCACCCCTGCTCAGGCATGTCGCGACCGCAATTCGTTCGCCGGACATGCCAGGATGGTCACGATGCGTCTACCCACCTTGCGCCGGACCCGGAGCGCCGAACCGGGCACAATCACCGGCACCGCGCGCCTCGACCGCCGGACCAAGCGTCTGGTCGGTCGACTGCGCCCGGGCGATGTCGCCGTCATCGACCACGTCGACCTCGACCGGGTGGCCGCCGACTCGCTCGTCGCGGTCGGCGTCACCGCGGTGCTCAACGCCAAGCCCTCCATCTCCGGTCGCTACCCCAACCTCGGCCCGGAGGTGCTGGTCAAGGCCGGCATCCCGCTCGTCGACGACCTGGGGGAGAGCGTCTTCCAGCAGCTCCGCGAGGGCGACGCGGTGCGGATCGACGGCAACACCGTGTACGTCGGCGGCGAGCCGATCGCGCACGGGGCCAGGCAGGACACCGAAACGGTCGCCAAGGCGATGTCGGACGCCCGCGAGGGCCTGTCGGTGCAGCTCGAGGCGTTCGCCGCCAACACGATGGAATACCTCAAGCAGGAGCGCGACCTCCTGCTCGACGGCGTCGGTGTCCCCGAGGTCGAGACCAGCATCGCCGGGCGTCATTGCCTGATCGTGGTGCGGGGCTACGAATACAAGGACGACCTCGACGTGCTCCGCCCGTACATCCGGGAGTTCAAGCCGGTCCTGATCGGTGTCGACGGCGGCGCCGACGCGCTGGTCGAGGCGGGCTACACGCCCGACATGATCATCGGCGACATGGACTCCGTCACCGACGACGTGCTGCGCTGCGGCGCCGAGGTGATCGTGCACGCCTATCCCGACGGGCGCGCTCCGGGCCTGGCCCGGGTGCACCAGCTCGGACTCTCCGCCCTGACCTTCCCGGCCGCCGCGACCAGCGAAGACGTCGCGATGCTGCTGGCCGACGAGAAGGGCGCCACGCTCATCGTCGCGGTGGGCACGCACAACAACTTGGTCGAGTTCCTCGACAAGGGGCGCGGCGGAATGGCATCGACGTTCCTCACCCGCCTCAAGGTCGGTGGCAAGGTGGTCGACGCCAAGGGCGTCAGCCGCCTCTACCGGCAGAGCATTTCTGGCTCGTCGTTGCTGTTACTGGTGCTCAGCGCCGTTTCTGCCATGGCTTCGGCGGTGGCCGTCTCCACCGTGGGCAAGGCCTACCTCGGCGTGCTTTCCGAGTGGTGGAACAATTTGGTCTTCCAACTGGGACAGCTCTTCAGCTAGGACGGGGCGTTCCCGACCGAATCAGAAGGCAAACAGCGTGATCAATTTCCGGTACCACGTGGTGTCACTCACCGCGGTGTTCCTGGCACTCGCCATCGGGCTGGTCGTCGGCACCGCGGCGCTCAACGGCCCGGTCGCCGACTCGCTCAACCAGCGTGTCTCCGAGCTGAAAAAGGACAACACCCAGCTACGGGACTCGGTCTCCAGCCTTCAGGAAGAGGTCAAGCGCGAGGAGGACTTCGCCGCCGAGATGGCGCAGGTCGTCCTCCCGGGCCGGCTGACCGGCCGCAAGGTTCTGATGGTCACCCTGCCGAGCGGTCGCGAGCACGCCGACCAGGTCCGCACGATGCTGACCACGGCCGGCGCGACGATCACCGGCCGGATCGAGATGCAGGACTCGTTCTTCGCGCCGGCGAACTCCCAGGAGCTGCTCTACCTGGCCGCCTCGGCGGCGCAGGCGTCGATCCCGGTGACCGGGCTCCCGAGCAACAGCGACGGCGTGGAGACGGCGAGCGCCCTGCTGGCCAGCGCGGTCCTCGACCGCACGCAGGGCACCCCGCCCGCCGCCGCGGACATCACCGCGCTGCTCACGGCGTACGAGAAGGCGAAATACATCAGCTACGCCGACGCCGGCAAGGACAAGGTGACCGAGCCGGCCGAGGCCGTGGTGATCGTCACCGGCCTGCCGTACGTCGACAAGGAGTCGGCGCAGAAGGACCAGGCCGTGGTGACCATGGTCAGCCAGTTCGACAAGCAGGGCTCGGTCGTGGTGGCCGGCAACGGTGCCAGCGACGGCAACGTGGTCGCCGCGGTCCGGGGCGACGGCGCGCTGGTCAAGACGATCAGCACGGTCGACAACGCGAACACCACCCAGGGCCAGGTGGTCACCGCGCTGGCCACGGCCGAGATGGTCAGCCAGGGCAAGGCCGGGCAATACGGCCTGGGTGCCGGGTCCGCCTCGATGATGCCGCAGCAGCCGCAATGAGGATCAAGAACGTCGTCCTCTCCACCGCCGGCGCGCTGACGGCGCGGGGCGCGCTGCGGGTCATCCGCTCGTGGCCCGGCTCGACCCAACTCGACCGCACCAACTTCCGGGGCCGCACGGTCACGCTGGCCGCCGGCCCGGCGCTCGCGGTCGGCGCCGCGACCAGCGCGGCCGCCGGCGCCCGCAGCCTGCCCGAGGCCGGCGCGGCACTGGTGGCAGGCCTGGGTTCCGGCGCGGTCGGCTTCTACGACGACGTGGTCGGCGGCCGCCCGGAGCACAAGGCCAAGGGCTTCAAGGGCCACCTCGGCGCGCTCCGCGAAGGCCGGGTTACCAGCGGGCTCGTCAAGATCGCCGGCGTCGGCGCCGCCGCACTCGCCGCCAGCGCGCTGCTCGCCGCCGACCGCCCGCGGCGCGGCCGGGTGGGCACCGCCGTCGACGTCGCCCTCGGCGCCGGCGTGATCGCCGGCACGGCCAACCTGTTCAACCTGCTCGACCTGCGCCCCGGCCGGGCGATCAAGGCCGGCACCATCGTCGCGGGTCCGCTGGCCGCCGGGCCCGCGGGCGGGCTGGTCGCCGGCCCGGTCGGCGCCGCCACGGCCCTCCTACCCGACGACCTCGACGAGCGGGTCATGCTCGGCGACGCCGGCGCCAACGCGTTCGGCGCGCTGCTCGGCGTCGCACTGGCCGCCCGCACCGGCCGGGTCGGGCGGGCCGCGCTGCTCGCCGGGCTGGCGGGCCTCACCGCGGCCAGCGAGCGGGTCAGCTTCACCCAGGTCATCCAGCAGACGCCGGGGCTGCGCGAGTTGGACGCGCTCGGACGGCGCCCCTGACGACGTGAGCGTGTCCACCCCTCCCAGCAGCACCACCGTCCCCCCGCCGGTGGTCGCCCCGCGCGTCGCGCGGTCGGCGGGCCTGATCGGCGGGCTCACGGTGCTGAGCCGGATCGCCGGCTTCGGGCGCACCGCGGTGCTCGGCTGGCTCGTCGGATCGACGCTGCTCGGCAGCGCCTACGTCACCGCCAACTACGTACCCAACATCATCTTCGAGATCGTCGCGGGCGGCGCGCTCGCCGCGCTGGTGGTGCCGCTGCTGGCGGGCGCGGTCGCGGGCGGCGACCGGCGCGCCGAGGCCGGCACCGTCGCCGCGCTGCTCACCTGGACCCTGTCGGCGCTCGTGCCGCTCGCGGTCGTGGTCGCCCTGCTGGCCGGTCCGATCATCGACGGCCTCGCCGGCGACCTGCCGGCGTCCGCGCGCGACGCGGGCGTGCTGATGCTGCGGATCTTCGCACCGCAGCTACCCCTGTACGGAGTCGGCATCGTGCTGACCGGCGTGCTGCAGGCCCGCCACCGGTTCGCCTGGCCGGTGCTCGCGCCGCTGCTGTCCAGCGTGGTGGTCGCCGCGACGTACGGCCTGTTCGCGGCCGTCGAGGGCGTCCGGGCCGACGTGCCCGGTGTCGGCGCCGGCGGCCAGCTCATCCTCGCCGTCGGCACCACGCTCGGCGTCGTCGTGCTCTCGCTCTGCCTGGTCATCCCGGTCCGCGGCCTCGGCCTGCGGCTGCGCCCGACGTGGCGGTTCCCGGACGGCGCGGGCCGGCACGCGCTGCGCCTGGCCGGTGCCGGTGTGGTCACGGTCGGCCTGCAGCAGGTCGCGGTCGTAGTCACACTGCGGCTGGCCAATGAGGTGCCGGACGGCACGGCGGTGGTGTTCACCGTGGCCCAGGCGGTCTACCTGCTGCCCTGGGCGATCCTGGCGGTGCCGGTGGCGACGGCCGTCTACCCGGCGCTGGCCACCGCGCACAGCACCGGCGACCACGCGGGCTACCAGGCGCGGCTCGCCCCCGCCACCCGCGGTGTGCTGCTGCTGAGCTGCCTCGGCGCCGCCGCCCTGTTCGCGGTCGCCGAGCCGGTCGCCGGCTTCTTCGCGCTGGCCGGCCTCGGCGGCGCGGTCGCCGGGTTCGCGCCGGGCCTGATCGGGTATGGCCTGTTCGCCATCCTGACCCGCGCCCTCTACGCCCGCGGCCTGCCCCGCCCCGCCGCCGTCGCGACCGCGATCGGCTGGGCGACGGTCGCCGTGGCCGCCGTGGTGCTCGCCGGCGGCCTGGCCACCGACCGCCGCCTCCTGGCGCTGACCCTGGCCAACTCGGTCGGCATGCTGGTGCTCGGCGCGCTGCTCGTCCTGGCCGTGCACCGGCGGGCCGGCGGCGCCGCGCTGGCCGGCTTCGGCCGGGCGCTGCTGGTCGGCCTGACCGCGGGCGCCGCGGCGGCGTTCGCCGGCTGGGCGGTGGCCGACGCGCTCAGCGGCGGCACCACGGCCGGCAAGCCGGCCGCGCTCTGGCACGGCGTCGTCGCCGGCATCGTGGTGGTGCTGGTGTTCGCGGCGGTCGCGTACCCGCTGGACCGCCATGACGTGCGCCCGGCGGCCGCCGCGATCCGCCGCCGCCTGGGCCGCCGGGCGGCCGGTTGAGGGTCCACGTCGTACCCGGCGGAGGGCATCACCGACAATGAACGGCGGGCTGCGTACGAATGACCGAAGACTGACAGTGAACGGGTCGGACCCGCTTTATCAGCACCGGTGGCGGCCGACGTCCCGATAGCATCGCCGCACGACCTGGGGCGCGCCGGGTCGCACGGGGGAGGGAGTGGGTGGCGTGACCGACGCCGACCGGGGGCACCGGTGGACCGGTGCCGTCTGCCTCGTGCTGGCCTCCAGCACCGGCGGCGTGGGCCAGCACGTCACCTCGCTCGTCCGCGGGCTGAGCGCGGGCGGCGCCACCGTGACCGTCGCCGGCCCGGCCGCCACCGAGACCCAGTTCCACTTCACCGCCGCCGGCGCCGCCCGGTTCGTCCCGGTCGAGATCCCCGCCAACCCGACGCTCAACGACCGCCGGGCGATCGGCGCCCTGCGCGCGGCCCTGGCCGACGACGTCGACGTCGTGCACGCGCACGGTCTGCGCGCCGGGCTGGTCGCCGTGCTCGCCAAGCCGCGCCAGCCGGTCGTGGTCACCTGGCACAACGCGGTGCTGGCCCGGCGGCTGCGGGGCTACGCGTCCCGGTTCGCCGAGCGGGTGGTGGCCCGCAACGCCACCGTCTGCCTCGGCGCCTCCGAGGACCTCGTCGACCGGGCCCGCGCGCTCGGCGCCCGCGACGCCCGGCTCGCCCCCGTCGCCGCGCCCGAGCTGCCCGAGCCCCGCCGGGGCCGGGCCGCGGTCCGCGCCGAGTTCGGCCTGCACCGCGACCAGCCCGTGGTGCTCTCGGTCGGCCGGCTGCACCCGCAGAAGCGCTACGACGTGCTCGTCGAGGCCGCCGCGACGTGGCGCGACCTCCAGCCCATGCCCGCCGTGCTGGTCGCCGGCTCCGGCCCCGCCTACCTGCCGCTGGCCGCGTTGATCTCCTCGGAGCACGCGCCGGTCACCCTGCTCGGCCACCGCGGCGACGTCGCCGACCTGCTGGAGGCCGCCGACGTGGCCGTGGTCACCAGCGACTGGGAGGCCCGGCAGCTGTTCGCGCAGGAGGCGCTGCGGGCCGGCGTCCCGCTGGTCGCGACCGCCGTCGGCGGGCTGCCCGACCTGGTCGGGGACGCCGCGGTGCTGGTGCCACCCGGTAACGTCGCGGCCGTGGCGGAAGCGGTCCGGGAGCTGTTGGGCGACGAGGCGAAGCGCGCCGAATACCGGGCGCGGGGCCTCCAGCGTGCCAAGACCTGGCCGACCGAGGAGGCCACGGTCGCCCAGCTCGAGGCGATCTACGCGGAGCTAGCGCCGACATGATCCGCCGGCTCACCCCGTACCTCCTCGTGGTCCTGACCCTGGCCGGCGGCCTGGCCGCCCTGTCGATCCGGCCGGCCACCGCGGAGACCAGGCGCTCCGCCGACTACGTGGTCGTGGTGGGCATCCCGGGGCTGCGCTGGGACGACGTCACCGAGCAGGGCACGCCCAACCTGTGGCGGCTGGCCGAGCGCGGCTCGATCGGCTCGTTGTCGGTGCGCTCGGCGCTCAAGCCGACCTGCCCCGTCGACGGGTGGCTGACCCTGGGCGCGGGCAACTACGCCGGTTGGCGGCGCTCCACCGCGGTCACCGACGGCTGCCCGCCGCTGTCCGTTGACGTGCAGCGCCCCGACGGCATCGGCGCGTTCCTGCCCGACCTCGACCGGCAGGCCGTGGCCTACAACGAGTCCCTGACCTGGGGCGCGGTGCCCGGCGCGCTGCCGCAGTCGGTGCGCTGCACCTCGGCGATCGGGCCCGGTGCGGCCGTCGCCGCGGCGCGGCCCTACGGGCGCGTCGACAACTACGAGCCCGAGCTGCCCGCGAACCCCGGGCAGCTGCTCAGCCGGTGCATCCTCAGCATGGTCGACCTCGGCACCGTCAGCGGCGACGACCCCGCTGTGCGGGCGACCGCCGCCGCGCGGGCCGACGCCACGCTGGCCCGGGTGCTCGCCGCCCGCCCCGACCGGTCGCTGGTGCTGGTCGCGGGCCTGGCCGACACCGACCAGTCGAGCCGGCTGCACGTGGCGATCGCCGACGGGCCGGGCTGGGAAGGCGGCTGGCTCACCTCGCCCAGCACCGGTCGGGACGGCTACGTCCAGCTCGTCGACCTGGCGCCGACCGCGCTCCTCGCGCTCAACCGCCCCCGCCCCGAGCGGCTGTTCGTCGGCCAACCGGCGACCTCGGTCCCGGGCCGGCCCGAGAAGCTGCCCGACGCGGTGACCTTCCCGGCCGACGCCGACCGCGAGGCTGGCGCCCAGCGCAGCGTCGCGACCTGGTTCTTCGGCATCCTCGCCGTGGTGCAGTTGGTGCTGGCGGTGGCCGTGGTGCCGCTGTTGCGGCGGGCGCGCCGGCACGCCGGCGACGACCACGAGCCCGTCCGCAAGCCGATCAGCGACACGGTGGAGGTCCTGCTGGTCGCCGCCGCGCTGGCGATACCCGCCGCCCTGGTCGCCGACCTCGTCCCCTGGTGGCGGGGCGGCCAGCCCGGCTGGCTGTTCGCCGCGGTGATGGCCTTCGTGCTGGCCGTCGGGACCACCGTGGTCCGGTTCGCGCCGGCCTTCCGGCACACCCTAGGCCCGCTGGCGATGGTGGTCACGGTGGCCGCGGTGGTGGTCGGCGTCGACCTGATGACCGGCGCGCGGCTGCAGCTCAACGGCGTGGCCGGCTACTCGGTGCTGGAGGACAACCGGTACGCGGGCGTCGGCACCGTCGGTCTGGGGGTGTTCGTCACCGGTGTCCTGCTCGGCGCCGGCGCGCTCGCCCAGCGCTTCGCCCGCTCGTGGCGGCCGCTCGTGGTCGTGCTGATCGGCGGGCTGGGCATCTTCCTGGTCGGCAGCCCCTATCTCGGCGCCGACCCGATCGGCGCGGTGGCCCTGACCGCCGGTGTGTGCATCGCCACGGCGCTGAGCACCGGCGGCTGGCTCACGCTCGGCCGGCTGGCCGGCGCCTCGGTGGCCGGTGTCGCGGTGACCGCGGTTTTCGCCTGGATCGAGACCCGCCGGCCCGAGGCCGAGCGGGGCAGCCTGGGCCGGTTCGTGTCCGCGCTCGGCGACGGCACCGGCGGCACCACGCTGCAGCGCACCAGCAAAGCCAGCTTCGACGCGCTGGCCAACAGCCCGCTGACGCTGCTGGCGCTGGTCGGTGCCGCCCTGCTCTGGCTGGTGCTCCTGCGGCACTGGGGTGGGCTGCGCCGGGCGTACGGGCTCTATCCGGCGATCCGGGCCGGCGCGGTCGGCATCGGCGTCGCCGTGCTGCTCGGCGGCGTGCTCGGCGGCACGGGCCTGGAGTTGGCCGGCGCGGCCGCGGCGGTGGCGGTGCCGATGGCGGCCCTGACCGCCCTGCGGGTGCTCAACCACGCGAGCGACTTCACCCGGCCGACAGCGCCGGAGACGACCCCGGAGGCGACCCCGGACGCGGAGCCCGAGGTCGCCAAGGGTGTCGGCGCGGCGTGACCACGAGGACGTGTTACCGTGGAATCCCGTGGATCGCATGATCTCGACCTTGACAAACGACCACGGGAGCAGGCCTTGGCCCCTTCAGGACGGCTGACCAAGCACATCTTCGTCACCGGGGGTGTCGCCTCCTCTCTCGGTAAGGGCCTCACCGCCTCCAGCCTCGGCAATCTGCTGAGCGCGCGCGGCCTGCGGGTCGTCATGCAGAAGCTGGACCCCTACCTCAACGTCGACCCCGGCACGATGAACCCGTTCCAGCACGGTGAGGTGTTCGTCACCGAGGACGGTGCCGAGACGGACCTCGATGTCGGCCACTACGAGCGCTTCCTCGACCGCGACCTGTCCGGGAAGGCCAACGTCACCACCGGCCAGATCTACTCGGACGTGATCGCCAAGGAGCGGCGCGGCGAATACCTCGGCGACACCGTCCAGGTGATCCCGCACATCACCAACGAGATCAAGGCCCGCATCCGGGCGATGGGCGACCCCGACGACGAGGGCCGTACCCCCGACGTCGTGATCACCGAGGTGGGCGGCACGGTCGGCGACATCGAGTCGCTGCCGTTCCTCGAGGCGATCCGCCAGGTCCGCCACGAGGTGGGCCGGGACAACTGCTTCTACCTGCACGTCTCGCTGGTGCCCTACCTCGCGCCGTCGGGCGAGCTGAAGACCAAGCCGACCCAGCACTCCGTCGCCGCGCTGCGCAACATCGGTATCCAGCCCGACGCGCTGGTCTGCCGCTCCGACCGGGAGATCCCCGACAAGCTCAAGCACAAGCTGTCGCTCTACTGCGACGTCGACCGCGAGGCGGTCATCGCCGCGCCGGACGCGCCGAGCATCTACGACATCCCGAAGGTGCTGCACCGCGAGGGCCTCGACGCGTACGTCGTGCGCCGCCTGGGCCTGTCCTTCCGCGACGTCGACTGGGCCAAGTGGGACGACCTGCTGGAGCGGGTGCACCACCCGCGGCACACGGTGACGGTCGCCCTGGTCGGCAAGTACGTGGACCTGCCGGACGCCTACCTGTCGGTGTCCGAGGCGATCCGCGCGGCCGGCTTCCACCACACCGCCCGCGTGCAGATCCGCTGGGTCCCCAGCGACGACTGCAAGACCCCGCAGGGCGCGGCGGCCGCGCTGGCCGGCGTCGACGGGATCGTGATCCCCGGCGGCTTCGGCGTGCGCGGCATCGAAGGCAAGATCGGCGCGGCGCACTTCGCCCGCGAGAACGGCATCCCGACCCTGGGCCTGTGCCTCGGGCTGCAGTGCATGACCATCGACGTGGCCCGCAACCTGTCCGGCCTCGCCGACGCCAACTCGCTGGAGTTCGACGACACCGCCGGCCACCCCGTGATCGCGACGATGGCCGACCAGGAGCAGATCGTCGCCGGCAAGGGCGACCTGGGCGGCACGATGCGGCTGGGCGCCTACCCGGCGAAGCTGACCCCGGGCTCGCTGGTCGCCGAGGCCTACGGCACCACCGAGGTCTCCGAACGGCACCGCCACCGGTACGAGGTGAACAACGCGTACCGCGACGCGCTCACCAAGGCCGGCCTGCAGATCAGCGGCACCTCGCCGGACGGCCGCCTCGTCGAGTTCGTCGAGCTGGACCGGGAGCTCCACCCGTTCTTCGTGGCGACGCAGGCGCACCCGGAGCTGAAGAGCCGGCCGACCCGCCCGCACCCGCTGTTCGCGGCGTTCGTCAAGGCGGCGGTCAACTACTCCTTGGCCGACCAGCTTCCGGTCGACCAGCTCACCGCCGAGCCCGAGATGGCCGGCAACGGGCGGGCCGGCGCGACGGCCGCGTCGTGACCGGCGCACACGCGTACGCGGTGCTCGACCGGGTCGAGCGGTTCCAGGGCAAGGTCTTCAGCGTGGTCACCGACCGGGTCACCATGCCCGGCGGCGGCCAGGCCGAGCGCGACTACGCGCGGCACGTCGGTGCCGTCGGCGTGGTCCCGCTCGGCGACGACGGCCGGGTGCTGCTGGTCAGGCAGTACCGGCACCCGATCGCCAAGGTCATGTGGGAGCTGCCGGCGGGTCTGGTCGACGTGGCCGGCGAGCCGGCGCCCGACACCGCCCGCCGCGAGCTGGCCGAGGAGGCCGACCTGCGCTGCGAGCGCCTCGACCTGTTGCTGGACCTGCACACGTCGCCGGGCTTCTCCGACGAGCTGATCAGGATCTTCCTGGCCCGCGGTCTGTCGTCGGTGCCGCACGCCGACCGGTTCGCGCGCGCCGACGAGGAGGCGGAGCTCACGGTCGAGTGGGTGCCACTGGACGAAGCGGTGGCGATGGTCTTCCAGGGCGAGATCACCAACGCGGCCGCGGCCGCGGGCGTGCTGGCCGCGGCCCGCGCCCGCGACGACGGCTGGCGCCCGCTGCGCTCCGCGGACACCCCGCTGGAGCGCTAGCCGGGTCTCGCCTGCGTGTTGCGGGCGCGAGCCGGCGGGCAATACTGAAGGCGCGTCCGTGGCCGGCGGGTTCGTGCCCGTGATCAGGGCACCCTAGACTCGCCGCCGACGCGGGAAGGCGACCCAGTCAACGGTGACCGGGCGCACGCGGGAGAGAAGGTGTCAATGTGAAGGTCGGAATCCCACGCGAGGTGAAGAACCACGAGTACCGCGTGGCGATCACGCCGGCAGGCGTGCACGAGTTCGCCCGCGCGGGTCACGAGGTCTTCGTCGAGTCCGGTGCCGGTCTCGGCTCGTCGATCACCGATGACGAGTTCGCCGCCGCCGGTGCCACGATCCTGCCCGGGCCCGACGAGGTCTGGGGCACGGCCGACCTGGTGCTCAAGGTCAAGGAGCCGATCGCCGAGGAGCACCACCGGATGCGCGCGGGTCAGGTGCTCTTCACCTACCTGCACCTGGCCGCCTCCAAGGAGTGCACCGACGCGCTGCTCGACCGCAAGGTCACCGGCATCGCGTACGAGACCGTCGAGACGGCCGACCACGCTCTCCCGCTGCTCGCCCCGATGTCCGAGGTCGCCGGCCGGCTCGCGCCGCAGGTCGGCGCGTACACCCTGATGCGACAGGGCGGCGGTCGCGGCATCCTGATGGGCGGCGTCTCCGGCGTGTACGCGGCCAAGGTCGTCGTGATCGGCGCCGGCGTCTCGGGCATGAACGCGGCCGCGATAGCGCTCGGCATGCAGGCCGAGGTGCTGCTGCTCGACCGCAACATCAACAAGCTGCGCCAGGCCGACGCGATCTACCAGGGCCACCTGCAGACCGTCGCGTCCAACGCGTACGAGGTCGAGCGGGCCGTGCTCGACGCCGACATGGTGATCGGCGCGGTGCTGGTGCCCGGCGCGAAGGCCCCGACGCTGATCTCCAACGAGCTGGTCAGCCGGATGAAGCCCGGCAGCGTGCTGGTCGACATCTCGATCGACCAGGGCGGCTGCTTCGAGGACTCGCGCCCGACCACGCACGCGGACCCGACCTACAAGGTCCACGAGTCGATGTTCTACTGCGTGGCCAACATGCCCGGCGCGGTGCCGCACACCAGCACCTACGCGCTGACCAACGTGACGCTGCCGTACGCGCTGGAGTTGGCCAACCGCGGCTGGCGTGACGCGCTGCGCCGCGACCCGGCGCTGGCCCTCGGCCTGAACACCTACGACGGCCAGGTCACCTACGGGCCGGTCGCGGAGGCGCACGGCATGAAGCACCTCTCGCTGGCCGAGGCGCTGGCCTGACGGCGACCGTGACGTCCGGCGCCGGTGACGGTCCACAACCGTCACCGGCGCTGCGGCGCGCGGTGCGGGGCTACCTCGACCACCTCACCGTCGAGCGCGGCCTGTCCGGCAACACGCTCGCGTCGTACCGGCGGGATCTCGATCGTTATCTCGTGACCCTGGCGGCGCGCGGCGTGACCGACCTCGCCGCGACGACGGCCGCGGAGATCGCCGGGCACGTCGCCGCGCTGCGCGACGGCGACGCGGACCACCCGCCGTTGTCGGCGGCGTCCGCGGCCCGGGCCACCTCCGCGGTGCGCGGTCTGCACCGGTTCGCGGTGCGCGAGGGCCTGGTCGCCGACGACGCGAGCCGCGACGTGAAACCGCCGAGCCTGCCCCGGCGCCTGCCGAAGGCGCTCGAGGTCGACGAGGTGCTGCGGCTGCTGGAGTCGGTCGGCGGCGACGGTCCGTTGGACCTGCGCGACCGGGCATTGCTGGAGTTTCTCTACGGAACCGGCGCGCGGATCTCCGAGGCGGTCGGGGCGGCGATCGACGATCTCGACCTGACCGGCGGGTCGGCCACCTTGCACGGCAAAGGCGGCCGGACCCGGATCGTTCCCGTCGGCGGGTACGCGCGCGCGGCGCTGGAGGCGTACCTGGTGCGGTCGCGGCCCGGGCTGGTCGCCGGGGGTCGGGGGAGTCCGGCCGTGTTCCTCAACGCCCGTGGCGGGCCGTTGTCCCGGCAGAGCGCGTGGGCCATCCTGCGCAAGGCCGCCGGCGTGGCGGGGCTGCCGGTCGACGGGTCCCGGGCGGTCTCGCCGCACACGTTGCGGCACTCGTACGCGACGCATCTGCTCGACGGCGGTGCCGACGTTCGGGTGGTTCAGGAACTGCTCGGGCACGCGTCCGTGACCACGACGCAGGTATACACGTTGGTCACGGTGGAACGGCTGCGTGAGGTCTACGCCACCGCTCATCCGCGGGCACATAGCTGACACGCGCTTCTTGGCGTGTCGACACGCCGATATGGTGCACCCGGGGCCGGTGGGACGTGGCGTACAGTCGGGGCTCCGGCGCGGGACGTACGTCGGGAGGGGGTAGGCAGGGACATGGCTGGCAACGGTGACCGTGCCGAGGCATGGACCTCGCAGCTCCGCGAGCAGCAGTCCGCGCTCGACCTCGGCGCCGAGCTCGGGCCCGCCGACCCGGCGGCCTACACGATGCGCAAGCCGATCCCCGAGCCGATGCCGGCCGACCGGCACGGTCCGGCCCGGATCATCGCGCTGGCCAACCAGAAGGGCGGCGTCGGCAAGACCACGTCGACCATCAACCTGGGCGCGGCGCTCGCCGAATACGGCCGCCGCGTGCTGCTCGTCGACTTCGACCCGCAGGGCGCGCTCTCCGTCGGCCTCGGCGTCAACCCGCACAACCTCGACCTGTCCGTCTACAACCTGCTGATGCAGGACGACGTGACCGCCGAAGACGTGCTGATCAAGACCGACGTCGCGGGGCTGCACCTGCTGCCCGCCAACATCGACCTGTCGGCCGCCGAGATCCAGCTCGTCAACGAGGTCGCCCGCGAGATGGCGTTGGCCCGCGTGCTGCGGTCCGTGCGCAAGGAATACGACTACATCCTGATCGACTGCCAGCCGTCGCTCGGCCTGCTGGCGATCAACGCGCTGACCGTCGCACACGGCGTGCTGATCCCGCTGGAGTGCGAGTTCTTCAGCCTGCGCGGCGTGGCGCTGCTGCTCGACACCATCGACAAGGTGCGCGAGCGGCTCAACTTCGACCTCGAGCTCGAAGGCATCCTGGCGACCATGTACGACAGCCGCACCACCCACTGCCGCCAGGTGCTCCAGCGGGTGGTCGAGGCGTTCGGCGACAAGGTCTACCAGACCGTGATCACCAAGACGGTGAAGTTCCCCGAGTCGACGGTGGCCGGTGCGCCGATCACCACGCTCGACCCGGCCTCGTCCGGAGCCCGCAACTACCGTCAGCTAGCCCGAGAGGTCATCGCCGCGCAAGCGGAGCGGTGATCGAAACATCGGTCGCACTTGGCGGGTGCTCCACGACGATCGGCAGGAGGCGGAACGATGCTGGTTGGTCGTCGCTACCTGCTCGCGCTAGCGCCAGAACAGACGGACAAAGCCGAACGATATGGCGCGATTTGTCGTGCGGTGTGGAACACGGCGTTGGAGCAGCGGCGGCGGTACCGCACCAGGGGAGCGTGGATCAACTACAACGAGCAGTCTCGGCAGATGGCGGCGGCGAAGAAGGACCCCGACTGCGGTTGGCTTGCCGAGGCTCCATCGCACATCCTCCAACAGACGCTGCGTGACTTGGAGAAGGCGTGCAAGACCCACGGCACGTGGAACGTACACTGGCGCTCCAAGGCCAAGACACAGCCATCGTTCCGGTTCCCTGATCCGAACCAAATAAAGGTCGAACGGCTGAATCGTCGGTGGGGGCGGGCAAAGCTGCCGAAGCTCGGATGGGTGCGGTTTCGCTGGACCCGCCCAATCGGCGGCACGGTCCGCAACGCCACCGTCGGTCGGCAGGCCGGACGCTGGTACATCTCGTTCTGCGTCGAGGACGGTGTCAGCGAAGTCGCGCCCAACGGCCTGCGACCAGTTGGTGTTGACCGCGGTGTGGCAGTGGCGCTGGCCACCTCTGATGGCGACCTCTACGACATGCGGTTCGCAACGCCAGGCGAGCGAAGCAGGCTGCGCCGTATCCAGCAGCGGCTATCCCGGTCCCTGCGGACCCACGGACGCACCCGGTGGTCGAAGCGCCGCGACGCCCTCAGGGCCGAGTTGACCCGACTGAACGCGCGTATCCGATTCCGGCGGACCGATTTCGCCGCGCAGATCGCTAACCGGCTTGCCCGGTCCTTCGGACTAATCGCTGTGGAAGACCTCCGGGTGAAGAACTTGACGGCTAGCGCGAAAGGCACCGTCGACGCGCCGGGGCGTGGCGTGCGACAGAAAGCTGGCCTCAACCGCGCCATCCTGGACAAGGGGTGGGGCGGATTCCTATTAGCTCTCGAACACGCGGCGCGCCGCCACGGCGCCGCCGTCGTCAAGGTCAACTCGGCGTTCACTTCGCAGACCTGCAACTCGTGTGGCCATGTAGCCACGGAGAACCGCAAGAGCCAAGCGGTCTTCGTGTGTGTCGCATGCGGGCATGCGGACAACGCGGATGTGAACGCGGCCAAGAACATTCTCGCGGCCGGGCTGGTCGTGACCGGACGTGGAGGCCCTGCCGTTGGGCGGCCTGTGAAGCGTCAACCGCCCGAACGGCTAGTGGCGTGAACTCGTCCCAGCCGCGGGAATCCGCCACCTTCGGGTGAGGGGAGGGAGTCAAGGTGCATGAGGTGTGGGCGTGAACGTCGCCGTTCCGGCGGTGGACTACGGTCGAACGGTGAGTGAACCCGATGCGGCCGAAGCGTCCGCCGTCGTCGTCGAAGGGTCGGTGCCCGCCGACGCACTGACGACCGACGCGGCGCCCGCGACCGGGTTCACCGTGCGGCTGGCCAACTTCACCGGGCCGTTCGACCTGCTGCTCACGCTGATCGGCAAGCACAAGCTCGACGTGACCGAGGTCGCGCTGAGCACGGTCACCGACGAGTTCATCGCGTACATCCGGGCGATGGGCGACGACTGGCCGCTCGACGAGGCCAGCGAGTTCCTGGTCGTCGCGGCCACGCTGCTCGACCTCAAGGCGGCCCGGCTGCTGCCGGCGGCGTCGGTGGAGAACGAAGAGGATCTCGCCCTCCTTGAGGCGCGCGACCTGCTGTTCGCCCGGCTGCTGCAATACAAGGCGTTCAAGGAGGCGGCCGCGCACATCCAGCGGCTCGAGGTGGAGGGCGCCCGGCGCTATCCGCGGGCGGTCTCGCTGGAGCCGCGGTACGCGGAGGCGCTGCCCGAGTTGGTCCTCGGCATCGGGCCCGCGCGGCTGCTGAAGCTCGCGATCAAGGCCATGACACCCAAGCCGACGATGGCGCAGATGGTGTCGATCGCGCACATCCACGACGTGAAGGTCAGCGTCCGCGAGCACGCGATCATCCTGCGGGATCGAATCCGCCGCTCCGGCACGGCGACGTTCCAGGTGCTGACGATCGACTGCCAGAGCACGCTCGAGGTCGTGGCGCGCTTCCTGGCGCTTCTGGAGCTCTACCGCGAGAACCTGGTGGGCTTCGAACAGGTACAGGCCCTGGGCGAACTGACGGTCCGCTGGACCGGCGGCGACGCGGTGGGCGAGCTGAAGGTCGACGAGTACGCCGGCACCCCGGCCGAGGCCGCCGACAAACCCGCAGCCTCAGAAGCTGCCGCAGCCGATGGACCCGCCACCGATGAAGCGGCCGGCGAACCCGCGGCCTTCGACGCCGCCGCGGCCGTTGAACCCGCCACCGATGGAGCGGCGGCCGGCGAACCTGCGGCCCACGGACCTGGCGCGGCCGTTGAACCCGCCACCGATGGAGCGGCGGCCGGCGAACCTGCGGCCTACGGACCAGCCGCAGTCGATGAACCCGCCACCGATGACGCGGCGGCGGCCGACGTGCCCGCGGCCGATGAACCCGAGGAGCAGAAGCAGTGAGCGAGCGCAGCGGCGCCGACCCGGGCCGCGAGTCGTCCCTGGCGGAACAGGCCGCGGCCTGGGTGCCCCCGTGGGACCGCGCCCGATCCCAAGAACGTTCGGCGTCGAAATATTCGGAGCCGAACAACAAGCCGACCTCGGAGGGCGAGCAGGCCGCGGAGCCGGCGAGCGATGAGCGCATCGCGGACGCCGAGCCGCAGGGCGAGCACACCCCCTCCCCGGAGTCCGACGGACCAGCCGAGCCCGAGTCGGCGGTCGAACCCGAGTCGGCGGTCGAGCCTGAGTCGGCGGTTGAGCCTGAGCTGGCGGTTGAGCCTGAGCTGGCGGTTGAGCCTGAGCTGGCGGTCGAGCCTGAGCTGGCGGTCGAGCCCGAGTCGGTGGTCGAGCCTGAGCCGGTGGTCGAGCCCGAGTCGGTGGTTGAGCCTGAGTCGGTGGTCGAGCCTGGGCTAGCGGTCGAAGCCGATACCGTCCAGGCGGACGAGGCGGTCGGCGAGGTCGAGGACGACGGCGCGCCGGAGGAGCTGGAGCCCGAGGGTGTTGCCGATGCGGCGCCGCCGGACAGCGTGTTGGTTGATCTTGCGCAGGAGGCCGATCCCGGGACCGGGGAGGCCGCCCAGGACGGCAGCGCGACCGAGGTTGCCGTTCCCGCTCCGTCGCGCGTATCCGATGAGGATGCGCGACCCATGGTTGCCGCCGATCAACCGGAACCAGCCGCGGCGTTGGGTCTTGTCGATGACGATGAGCTGCGCGGTGCGCTCGAAGCGATCCTGCTCGTCGTCGACGAGCCCGTGCAGGACATCGTGCTGGCGCAGATCCTGGAGCAGCCGACCGATCGGGTGGCGGCGGCTCTGGAAACGATCTCGGCCGGCTACACCAGCGCCGGGCACGGGTTCGAGTTGCGGCGCATCGCCGGTGGGTGGCGGCTCTACACCCGGCCGCAGTACGCCGCCTACGTCGAGCGGTTCGTGCTCGACGGGCAGTCGGTCCGGCTCACCCAGGCGGCGCTGGAGACGCTCGCGGTGATCGCTTACAAGCAGCCGGTCACCCGTGGCCGGATCTCCGCGATCCGCGGCGTGAACTGCGACGGCGTGGTGCGCACCCTCACGTCCCGCGGGCTGATCGAGGAGGCCGGCACGGAGCCGGAGACGGGCGCGTACCTTTACCGGACGACGACGCTGTTCCTGGAGAAGCTCGGGCTCGACTCTGTCGACCAGCTCCCGGACCTGGCGCCGTTCCTTCCGGACGATGTCGACGAGGTGGCAGATGGCGAACGCTGAGCGCCTGCAGAAGGTGCTGGCCAGCGCCGGTGTGGGGTCCCGACGGGCCTGTGAGGATCTGATCTTCCGTGGCCGGGTCAAGGTCGACGGCAAGGTCGCCCAGCTCGGTGACAAGGTCGACGCGGACACCGCGGAGATCTACGTCGACGGGCAGCGGGTGATCGTCGACCAGAATCTGGTCTACCTCGCCTTCAACAAGCCTCGCGGTGTCGTCTCGACGATGGCCGACGAGAAGGGGCGCACCGCGCTCGCCGAGTTCCTCGACCGGGTCGACCAGCGGGTCTACCACGTCGGGCGGCTCGACACCGACTCCGAGGGACTGCTGCTGCTGACCAACGACGGGTCGCTGGCGCACAAGCTCATGCATCCCTCGTACGGGGTGCCGAAGACCTACGTGCTGGAGATTCCCGGGCCCCTGCCCCGGTCGGTCGGCCGGCAGCTCCAGGCCGGCGTCGAGCTGGAGGACGGCCTGGCCAAGGTCGACAAGTTCCGGCTCGTCGACGCGTTCGCCCGGTCCGCGCAGATCGAGATCGTGATCCACGAGGGCCGCAACCGGATCGTTCGGCGGATGATGGACGCCGTCGGGCACCCGGTCAACCGGCTGGTCCGCACCGCCATCGGCCCGATCCGGCTCGGCGACCTCAAGCCCGGGCGCACCAGGCGCCTCACGAACGCCGAGGTCGCGGCGCTGTTCAAGGCCGTCGCCGAGTGATTCTGCCGACCAGGCAGAATAGGTGCTGACGGCGCGAGGAGGAACGGTGGCAGACGAGTTGGCGAACGGTCGGTGCGTGGTGGCCGTGGACGGACCGTCGGGTTCCGGCAAATCCACCGTTTCCCGGCGGTTGGCGACCGCGCTGAGTGCGCAGTACCTGGACACCGGCGCGATGTACCGCGCGGTGACGTGGGCGGTGCTGCGCTATGGCGTGGATCTCACCGACGCCGAGGGCATCGCGAAGGTGGCCGGCGAGCTTGACCTGGCGATCGGCACCGACCCGGCGGCGCCGCACGTGCGGGCCGACGGCGTCGACGTCGACGTCGAGATCCGCGGCCCCGAGGTGACCGCCGCCGTGAGCGCGGTCGCCGCCGTGCCCGCGGTGCGCCAGCTCCTGGTCGCGCAGCAGCGCGCGGTGATCGAGACGGCCGGCCGGATCGTGGTCGAGGGCCGCGACATCGGCGCCGTGGTGGCGCCCGACGCCGACCTCAAGGTCTACCTGACCGCGTCCGCCGACGCCCGGGCCCGGCGCCGGTCGCTGGAGAACGCGGCGTCCCTCGACGACACCCACGCCGACCTGACCCGCCGCGACACGCTCGACTCCACCCGCGCCGCCGACCCGTTGCGGCAGGCGGCCGACGCGGTGGAGCTCGACACCACCGCGATGGGCATCGACGAGGTCGTCGCCCGGTTGCGCGCGATGGTGACGGCATGACGTCCCCTGAACTGTCTGATGTGGACCTCGCGACGGACGACACCGGCCCGGTGCCCGTGGTGGCCGTCGTGGGCCGGCCCAACGTGGGCAAGTCCACATTGGTCAACCGGATCATCGGCCGGCGGCAGGCCGTCGTGGAGGACACCCCGGGCGTGACCCGCGACCGGGTGCCCTACGACGCGCAGTGGAACGGCCGGCAGTTCACGGTCGTCGACACCGGCGGTTGGGAGCCCGACGCCCGCGACCGGGCCAAGGCCATCGCGGCGCAGGCCGAGATTGCCGTGCAGACCGCCGACGTGGTGCTGTTCGTGGTCGACGCGACGGTCGGCGCCACCGACGTCGACGAGGCCGCGGTCAAGATGCTGCGGCGCAGCAACAAGCCGGTGATCCTGGTCGCCAACAAGGCCGACAACAACGCGATCGAGATGGAGGCCGTCTCGCTCTGGTCGCTCGGCCTCGGCGAGCCGCAGACGGTCTCCGCGCTGCACGGCCGGGGCTCCGGCGACCTGCTCGACCTGATCCTCGACGCGATGCCCGAGCCGGCGCCGCGGATCGACGACGACGCACCGCGCGGCCCGCGCCGCGTGGCCCTGGTCGGCCGGCCCAACGTCGGCAAGTCCTCGCTGCTCAACAAGCTGGCCAAGGAGGAGCGCGCGGTCGTCGACTCGGTCGCGGGCACCACCGTCGACCCGGTCGACTCGCTGGTCGGCATCGGCGGCGAGACCTGGCAGCTCGTCGACACCGCCGGCCTGCGCAAGCGGGTCAGCCACGCGAGCGGCACCGAATATTACGCGTCCCTGCGCACCGCGGGCGCGATCGAGGCGGCCGAGGTCGCGGTGGTGCTGCTCGACGCGGCCGAGCCGATCAGCGAGCAGGACCAGCGGATCCTGACGATGGTGGTCGAGGCCGGCCGGGCGCTGGTCATCGCGTTCAACAAGTGGGACCTCGTCGACGACGACCGCCGCTACCACCTCGAGCGCGAGATCGACCGCGAGCTCAAGCGGATCCCGTGGGCCATCCGGGTCAACATCTCGGCCAAGACCGGCCGCGCGGTCGACAAGCTGGCCCCGGCGCTGCGCCGGGCGCTCGCGTCCTGGGAGACCCGGGTGCCGACCGGCCAGCTCAACCAGTGGCTGACCGCGCTCGTGCAGGAGACGCCGCACCCGGTCCGTGGCGGGCGGGCACCGCGTGTGCTGTTCGCCACCCAGGCGGGCACCCGGCCGCCGCGTTTCGTGCTGTTCACCACGGGCCCGCTCGACGCCGGCTACCAGCGCTTCGTCGAGCGCAAGCTGCGCGAGGAGTTCGGCTTCGAGGGCAGCCCGGTCGAGGTGACCGTCAAGCCGCGCAAGAAGACCGGCCCGGGCGGCCGGGGTCGCGCGCACGGGTGACATGATCACGCGATGGGTTACCACGTAGAGGTCGAGCGGACCGACGACGGGGGATACGTCGCCCGCAACGGGCGCGGCGCCGAGATCCGGTTCGGCACCGCGGACGGCACCGACTTCACGCCGGTCGAGCTGCTGCTGGCCGCGCTCGGCGGGTGCAACATCGTGACCGTCGAGCCGCTGACGGCGCAGCGCCACCACCGGCTGGCCCGGCTCGCGGCGGTGCTCGAGTCGGAGAAGGTCAAGCCCAACAAGCTCGGACCCATCACGATGACGTACGACGTGACGCTGCCGCCCGACGACGCGGAGGCCGAGCCGGTGTTCCGCGCGGTCGCCGAGCGGGTGCACGAGAAGTACTGCACGGTCAGCACCGCGCTGCGCGAGCAGACCACAGTAGACGTCGAGATTCCGGAAACCCTGACCTCGTAAGGAATCCCGGCGGTAGCCTGCGGGCATGCCGGCGCCCACACCCACGCAGGTGCGGGTGGCCGTGGTCGAGAGCACGGTGCTCGGCCTGTCCTGCGCGCTGACCTTCTGGCTCGTCAGCGACGTGCTGACCCGCCTGTACGTGGACAGCCGCGACAGCGACCTGCTCGGCGGCATGTGGGCGGCGCTGGCCACCATCTTCGTGAGCCGGGCCACGTTCCGCGAGAGCCTCACGGCGGGCCTGTCCCGGATGTCCGCCACGCTGATCAGCTTCGTGATCTGCCTCGTCTACCTCGTGTTCCTGCCGTTCCACCTGTGGGCGTTCGCACTGCTGATCGGCGTGTCGAGCCTGGTGGGGCTGCTGATCGGCCGGCGGGGCGACGCGACGACCGCCGCCATCACGACGGCCGTGGTGCTGGTGGTGGCGACGATCTCCCCGTTGGACCCGTGGCAGCAGCCGATCCTGCGCCTCGCGGACACGGTGATCGGCGTGATCGTGGGCGTCGCCACCGCCTGGCTCTCCCTTCGGTTAATCCACCCCCACCTCCGTTGAGGTCCGGTCCGCACTGAGCCGTCGGACCGGACCTGTGCGAGATCACATTTTGTGAGCGCCCGGTTCGCGGCATTCTGGATGTGGCTAGGCCGCTCCAACGGGGGGAGAAGCGGTGTTGGCAGGGTTGCTCGTGATCGTCACGCTGGGCGCGACGGTCATCGTCGGCACCACCATCGGCCGCCGCTACAGCGTCGCCCCACCCGTGCTGCTGATCATCATGGGCGGCATTCTGGCCCTCATTCCCCAGCTCTCGGACATCCGGCTGCCGGCGTCGGCGGTGCTGCTGATCTTCCTGCCCGGGATCCTCTACTGGGAGAGCCTCAACACCAGCCTGCGCGAGATCCGCGCGAACATCCGGGTCATCCTGCTGTCCGCGATCGGGCTGGTCATCGTAACCATGGTCGTCCTGTCGTACTCGCTGCAGGCGATCGGGGTCGCCGCCGCGGCCGCCTGGATCCTCGGCGCGGTGCTGGCACCGACCGACGCCGCGGCGGTGGCCGGCCTGGCCAAGCGGATGCCCCGGCGCAACCTCACCACGCTGCGCGCGGAGAGCCTGATCAACGACGGCACCGCGCTCGTGCTGTTCGCGGTCGCGCTGGGCATGCTGACCGACGGTTCGGCCCCGAGCCTGCTGCACATCACCGGCGACCTGGTCTGGTCGGTGGTCGGCGGGGTGATCGCCGGCCTGGCCACCGGCGGCATTCTCATCCGGATCCGGCGGCGGATCGACGACCCGCTGCGCGAGGGCGGCCTGTCGGTGATCACCCCGTTCGCCGCGTTCTTCGTGGGGGAGCTGATCCACGCGAGCGGCGTGGTCGCCGTCGTGGTGGTCGGGCTCCTGTTCTCGTACGTGGGACCGCGCGTGATCAGCGCCCGGTCCCGGGTGCAGGCGTTCGCCTTCTGGAACATCACCACCTTCGTCGTCAACGGCAGCCTCTTCGTCCTCGTCGGCCTCCAGATCCCCGCCGCCGCGCGGCGCATCGAGAACGACCAGATGGGCCGCGCGGTCGCCATCGCGTTCGCCGCGGCGGCCGTGGTGATCCTGACCCGGCTGGTCTGGATCCATCTCATGGCCGGGGTGATCCGCGTGTTCGACCGGCGCGCGATCCAGCGGACCCGGCGGCTCAACTGGAAGGTGCGCACCGCGTACGGCTGGGCCGGCTTCCGCGGCGCGGTCTCGCTGGCGGCCGCGCTGGCGGTGCCGTCCGTGCTGCCGGACGGGTCCGCGTACCCGGATCGCGACCTGATCGTCTTCGTGACCTCGGTGGTGATCCTGACGACTATCCTGGTGCAGGGTCTGACGCTGCCGATGGTGGTCCGCTGGGCGGGCTTGTCAAGCGACCGGGCCCGGATCGACGAGGCCCGGCACGCCCGGGTCCGGGCGGCCGAGGCCGGTCTGGCCGCCCTGCCGGCGGTGGCCCGCTCGCTGCACGCGCCCGCCTACCTGACCGACCGCGTCCGGGCCGACTACGAGGCCGCGGCCGACGAGGCGCGCCGCGGCGACGGCCATTCCGAGCTGACCGGCGCCGAGCAGCTGGAGCGCCGGCTGCGACTCGGTGTGCTGGAGCACGAGCGCCTGGCGGTGACCGCGATGCGCGACCGCCGCGAGATCGACGACATCGTCATGCGCGAGCTGCAGGCGTCGCTCGACGTGACCGAGCTGGCCCTGTTGGGGCCGCCACGGAGCGACGCGTAACACCCGAAAGGAGAGAGAGTTCCATGACCTCAATCCTCGCCGAGCGGATCGGCGGAGCGGTTTACGAGCGCGGCGACGACGGCTTCGCCGACGCGGTGGCCGGCTTCAACCTGGCCTTCTCGCCGGAGCCCGACCTCGCGGCGCGCGCGACGTCGGTCCGCGACGTCGTCGAGGCCGTCCGGTTCGCCCGGACCACCGGCATGCGGATCGCGGTGCAGGGCGCCGGGCACGGCGCCGAGGCGCCCATCCACTCCGGCCTGTTGCTGAACACCAGCGGGTTCGACAAGCTGGACATCCACCCGGAGGCCCGGATCGCCACGATCGGCGCCGGGGTGCGCTGGAGGTCCGTGGTCCAGGCGGCGGCGCCGCACGGCCTGGCGCCCATCACCGGGTCGTCACCGGATGTCGGCGCGGCCGGCTACCTGCTCGGCGGTGGGGTCGGCCCGCTGGCCCGCAACTACGGCTTCAGCTCCGACTACGCTACCGGCTTCACCGTGGTCACCGGCGAGGGCGAGGTGGTCGAGGCGACCGCCGAGGAGAACCCCGACCTGTTCTGGGCGTTGCGCGGAGGCAAGTTCGGGCTCGGCGTCGTGACCGAGATGCGGGTGCGCCTCGTCGAGCTGACGTCCGTCTACGGTGGATCGTTCTTCGTGGACACTCCACACATCGAGCGGATGCTGCGGTCCTGGATCGACTGGACCGACGGTGCCGATTCCCGGGTGACCACCAGCGTGCAGGCCGTGACGTACCCGCCGCTGCCGAACGTGCCGGAGCGGATGCGCGGCCGGCGGCTGCTCGGCGTGCGGTTCGCGTTCCCCGGCGACCCGGCCGAGGGCGAGCGCCTCGCGGCGCCGTTGCGCGCCGCCGCACCGATCTACGCGGACATGCTGGGTGAGCTGCCGGCCACGCAACTCGGCACGATCCACAACGACCCGCCCGACCCGATCCCGTACTACGTGCACGGCAACATGCTCGCGCGGGTCGACCAGGGCCTCGCCACCGCGTTCCTCGACGTGGTGGGCGCGGACTCGCCGTTCTTCGCCAGCGAGATGCGCCACCTCGGCGGCGCCACCCGGCAGGACGTGCCGGGCGGTTCGGCGGTCGGCGGCCGTGAGAACGACTACGTGACCGCGTTCATCTCCGGCCAGCCGGAGCTGTTCGACACGGCCGCGCCGGCCGAGGCCGCGCGCTGGGACAGCGTCGCGGCGCCGTGGATCTCGCCGGTCAACAACATCAACCTGGTGAGCCAGCCGATCACGCGGCAGCGGGTCGACTCGTGCTGGCCCGACGACATCCGCGAGCGGCTCGGCCAGGTCCGCCGCCGCTACGACCCGGACGGGGTCACGCTGGGCTGGTGGGAGTGACCTCCAGGAAATCGTCGACGTCGTCGGCGAACTCGCGGAAGTGCTGGAACAGGAAGCCGTGCGCGGCATCGGGATAGATCTTGATGTCCGCGTGCGGCAGCAGCCCGGCCACCAGGTGGCTGTAGCGCGGGAGGATCATCGGATCGCTGTCGCCGTTGGCGACGAAGACCGGGATGTCGATCGCGCTGAGCCGCTGCAGGGCGGCGTGGTCCGGGTTGCCCCAGCGCACCACGGCCTCGTACTGCGCGACCAGGGTCTCCCAGTCGACCGGGTCGTCCCGGCCGGCCTTGCGGGTGTAGATGCGCTGCAAGGTCTGCTGGCCGGCGGCCCGGCTGTTGTCGCTGTCGCTGAAGAACACCGACAGGTAGCCCTCGGGGCTGCCCTCCTTGGTGCCGACGGCCGACACCACCTCGGGCGCCCAGCCGAACATGCCCTCCGCGCCCTCGGGAGCGGTTGACGCCAGCACCAGGCGGCGCACGAGCGCGGGCCGCTCGAGCGCGATCCGCTGCGCGACGAAGCTACCGATCGAGTAGCCCAGCAGGTCGATCCGCTCGAGCCCGAGCGCGGTGAGGAACGACGTGATCTCGCGGGCCATCTGGTCGATGTTGTCCGCGGTGCTGCCGGTGCTGGAGCCGACGCCGGCGTAGTCGACCGTGATCACCTTGCGGTGCGCCGTCAGCGCGTCGACGAGCGCCGGGTCCCAGTCGTCGAGGTTCCCGCGGAAATGCTGCAGCAGGACGAGCGGCACGTCGGACTCGCCGGCCTCGCGATAGGCGTACGTGATGCCGTCGGCGGCGGTCGTGGTCTTGTTCTCGGTTTCCAGATAGGTCGGCATGGGCTGCTTTCCTCCGGCTCGACTGTGTGGGGCGGCAAACCGGGGGCGTTCCTTACAGCCTAAACACCGGAAGCGGCGCGGCAGTCGTGGAAGGGTGGAGTCAGACGGGTCCAGGCGCGCTCGGCCCATCCCGTCGGTCGTCGACGTGTCTGGCCGACTCGAACCGGGAGGCGGTCGACGATGAAAGCCGTCGTGTTCCACGGCGTTGGTGACATCCGTTTGGACAACGTGGCAGAACCCAAGCTCGAGACACCGAGCGATGCGATCGTACGGGTCACCGAGGCGGCGATCTGCGGCACGGACCTGCATTTCGTCCGTGGCACGGCGCCGGGCGTGCGGCCGGGGACGATCCTCGGGCACGAGGCGGTCGGCGTGGTCGAGGAGGTCGGCCAAGGGGTGCGCAACCACCGTCCGGGTGAGCGCGTGGTGCTCTCCGCGGTCCTGGGCTGCGGCTCGTGCGTGTACTGCCGGGCCGGGTACTTCGCGCAGTGCGACGAGATCAACCCGGCCGGCCGGCGCGCGGGCACGGCGTTCTACGGCGCGACCGCGGACAGCGGCTCGTTCGACGGCACCCAGGCCGAGTACGTGCGGGTGCCGTGCGCGCACACCAACATGTTCACGCTGCCCGACTCGGTCTCCGACGACCAGGCGATCGCCCTCGCCGACGTCTTCCCGAGCGGCTACTTCGGCGCGGTGATCGCCAACGTCTCCGACGGCGACGTGGTGACCGTGTTCGGCTGCGGCCCGGTGGGCCAGTTCGCGATCCTGTCGGCGTTCGGGCGCGGTGCCGCGCGGGTGATCGCGGTCGACCATCACGCCGACCGGCTGGAGCGGGCCCGCGAGCTCGGCGCCGAGATCGTCAACTTCGACGAGGAGGACCCGGTCGAGGCGTTGCTGGAGCTGACCCTGGGCATCGGCCCGGACCGCGCGATCGACGCGGTCGGCGTCGACGGCGAGAGCGCCAAGGCCGGCCCCGCGGCGGCCGACGCGCGTGCGCACGACGCCGAGCACCTCGAGGAGCTGCGCGCGATCGCACCGGTGACCAACGCGCACGACGGCAACTGGACGCCGGGCGACGCGTCGATCCAGGCCGGTCAGTGGGCGGTGGACAGTCTCGCCAAGGCGGGGACGCTCGGCATCGTCGGCGTGTACCCGCCGTCCGACCGGTTCTTCCCGATCGGCACGGCGTTCAACAAGAACCTCAAAATCAACATGGGCAATGGCAACCATCCGCGCTACATCCCGCGGCTGTTGTCCATGGTGGAGCAGGGTGCGGTCGACACCCGCCGGATGCTGACGCAGCACGAGCCGCTCACGGACGTGCTGACCGGCTACCACGAGTTCGACCGGCGCAGCCCGGGTTGGCTCAAGGTGGCGGTGACGCCGTCAGCCGCGTGACCGCCACCGCGCGCCTAGCAGTGCGGCCACGGCCCAGAGCAGCGCGACGCCCCAGACGACGCCGAGGAAGACCAGCAGGCCGCGGGTGTAGTTCAGGGGCAGCGCCGACGGCAGGTCCGGCGTGCGGCCGAAGCCGAGCACGAACGGCAACGCCATCAGCGTCAGGGCGACGCTGATCAGCCCGGCCACCCGGACCGGGGCGCGAGCGGGCGCGGGGAGGGTCCAGCCGAGGACGAAACCGAGCAGGATGACGATCGGGGCGAAGAACAGGTCGTGCGCGACCACCACGGCGGCGAGGAAGGCGAGCTGGCCCCAGGCGTCGGTTTCCGGGTCACCGGCCGCGCCGTAGACCGCGTAGGCCATCAGCCCAAGCCCGGCGACCACGAGCCCGCCACGCACCCACCTCACGGTGCGGGCCGGACGGTGAGGCGGGACAGCCACTTGGTCTGGAGCACGCCCGGTCGGTTGGGCGAGATCAGGCGGGCCGGGTAGCCGTGGTCGATGTCGAGGGGCTCGCCGCGCAGCTGGAGGGCGACCAGGGTGCGTGGGTCCGCGGCGTGCGGTGGGTCGACGACGGTGATCCGGTAGATGCCCACCCGTTCCAGCGACTCGGCCTCGACCTCGTAGCGGCCGGGCGGTGCGACCAGCGCGATCAGGTCGTTCAGGCGCACCCCGGTCCACACGGCGTCGGCGCTCCAACCCTCGACGCAGGTGATCGGCAGCGACTCGGTGTGCTGGGGCATGCTCGCCAACTCGGCGACGGTGAAACTCCTGCTTCCCGACGGACCGAGAATCATTAGCTTGTATGCGGGATCTACCGCGAGCGTCAGCACGCCGGCGGCCGTGGCGCTGCGGTTCACCGGCAGCTCCTGCGGGCCCACGCGCGGGCGGCGCGGCGCGAGCAGTGAGACCGGCACCAGCGCGGCGACGGTCTGGCCCAGCGTGGCCAGGGTGATCACCCCGGCGGCGCCGAAGGTCGCGGCCAGCAGGCCGCGTCGGGACAGCCCGCCGCCACCGCCCCGGCCGTCCCCGCGCGAGCGCCACAGCCCCTCCCGGATCACCGGCAGCTTGACGCCGATGTGGGTGACGATCGCGCCGATGGCCAGCCACGCCGTCCAGTAGTGGGCGCTGGGGAAGTAGAAGTGCATCGGCGTGTACCAGAGCGCGATGTTGAGCACGCCCGTGACGATCTGGAAGAGCGCGGCCGCGACCAGGACCAGGATGCTGAGCCGTTCCAGGGCGTGCGGCAGGCCGCGCAGCGCCGGCCAGGTGAACAGCTTCGGGTAGACGGACCAGAGCTTGACGCCGAGCAGCGGGATGATCGCGAGCCCGGTCGCCACGTGCAGGCCCTGCGTCACCCGGAACAGCCAGACCGGGTCGGTCGGCCAGCTGAACCAGCCGGGCGGGTGCTGGATCAGGTGGTCGAGCAGTCCCGTGCCGAAGCAGATCGTGAACGCCACCGCCAGTGCGACTCCGAGCCGGCTGGTCAGCCACGGCGAGCGCAGGCGCGACGGGAACGCGCCCGGCGCGAACGGTCCCTGCCGCAGCCCGGTCACCGGCCGGCCACCGCCACCGGGACGTGCGCGGCGACCGCGGCGGCGAACGCGCTGCCGGGCGCGCACGCGGCCACCACGCGGTGCGCGTCGGCGACCGTATCCACATCGGACAGCACGGGCAGGGCCGCGACCCGCAGCCCGCGCCGGCGCAGCGCGGCCAGCGTCGATCGGCCGGTGTCCGGTGTGGACATCGGCACGCGGCGCAGGGCGGCGGCGTCGGCCGGGTCGCGCAGCCCGAGCGCCCACCACCCGCCGTCCTCGGCCAGGCCGAGCACCGCGTCCGCGGTCGCCAGCGCCCGGACCGCCGTGCCCAGCAGGCCCGGGGTCACCTGCGGTGTGTCCATCCCGATCAGCAGCGCGTGGTGACCCGGCATGGCGCTGTCGAGATAACCGTTCGCCAGGCGTTCGGCCAGACCATTGCCGCGTTGCCGCACGGTCCGCCAGGCCGGCGGCGCGCAGTGGGCGCCGTCGAGCACGAGCGTGCGGACGGCGACGGGAGCGGCGTCCGCCGCGGCGAGCGTGTCGGCCAGCGCCGCCGCGGCCACCAGCGCCGCCTGGTCGGGCGAGCAGGGCGGGCAGAGCCGGGTCTTCACCCGGCCGGGCACCGGCGCCTTCGCGAACACCAGAAGCTGGGTCGCGCTCATCGGGCGAGCACCCGGGACATGTCGAGCACCGCGCGGACGGTGCCGCGGACAGTGCCGGTCACCTTCGAGCGGGTGCCGGCCGCCCGCGGCGCGTAGTCCACGTCGACCTCGGACACGGACCAGCCCGCCCGGGCGGCGCCGACGACCATCTCCAGCGGGTAGCCGAACCGCCGGTCGCGCAGGCCGAGGGAGAGCAGGTCGGCCCGCCGGGCGGCCCGCATCGGGCCGAGGTCGTGCAAGGGAAAGCCGGTGGTGCGGCGCAGCAGGTGGGCCAGCGCCGTGTTGGCCAGCCGCGCGTGCCACGGCCAGGCGCCCCGGGTGGTCGGCCGGCGCCGGCCCAGGACGAGCCGGGCCTCGCCCGCGCGGACCGGGTCGGCGACGCGGGGGAGCTGCGCCGGGTCGAAGGAGCCGTCGGCGTCCATCACGCAGACGACCCCGTCGACCGGGTCGGCGGCCAGCAGCCCGGCGTGGACCGCGGCACCGAAGCCGCGCTCGGCGACCCGCACGACGGTCGCGCCGTGCGCTGCCGCGATCTCCGGCGAGCCGTCCGTCGAGCCGTTGTCGGCGACGATCGGCCGGTAGCCGGACGGCATCCGGGACAGCAGCCAGGGCAGGGCGGCAGCCTCGTCGAGACAGGGCAGCACGACGTCCGTCATGAAGGCAGAACCTACCGACATTACGGATGTTGCTCCCGGCAACACGTCGTAACATCCTCTACCGTCCAAATCGTGCAGAAGGTTCTCGTCACCGGCGGCGCCGGTTTCATCGGATCGCACGTCACCGCCGCACTGCTCGCGGCCGGGCACGACGTGCGCGTGCTGGACGCCGGCCACCCGGCGGCCCACCGCGGACCACTGCCCGAGACCGTGGCGGGTGCCCCGCTGGTCGCGGCCGACCTGCGGGACCCGGCCGCGGTGGCGGCCGCCGTCCGGGGCGTCGACGCCGTGGTGCACCAGGCGGCCATGGTCGGGCTGGGCGTCGACCTCGATGACCTGCCGGAGTATGTGGCCTGCAACGACCTCGGCACCGCCGTGCTGCTCGCCGCGCTGGCGCGGGCGGGAGTCGGGCGGCTGGTGCTGGCCAGCTCGATGGTGGTCTACGGGGAGGGCGCCTACGCGTGCGCCGACCACGGCACCGTCCGGCCCGCCGCGCGCCGCCCGGCCGACCTGGCCGCCGGGCGCTTCGAACCGCCGTGCCCGGTGTGCGGTGCCGCGCTGGTGCCGGGCCTGGTCGACGAGGACGCGCCGACGGAGCCACGCAGCGCGTACGCGGTGACGAAGCTGGCGCAGGAGCACCTGACCTCGGTCTGGGCGCGGCAGACCGGCGCCGCGGCTATCGGGCTCCGCTACCACAACGTGTACGGGCCGGGCATGCCGCGAGACACCCCGTACAGCGGCGTCGCGGCCATCTTCCGCTCGGCCCTGGCCGCCGGCCGCGCGCCGCGGGTGTTCGAGGACGGCGGGCAGCGGCGCGACTTCGTGCACGTCGACGACGTCGCCGCCGCCAACCTCGCGGCGCTGTCCGCGGTGGACGGCGAGCCCGGCTTCCGGGTCTACAACGTCGCCTCGGGCGTGCCGACCACCGTCGGGGAGCTGGCCGTCGCGCTCGCCGCGGCGACCGCCGGGCCGGCACCGGAGGTGGTCGGCGGCTACCGGGCCGGCGACGTGCGGCACGTGGTCGCATCGCCCCGGCGAGCGGCCGACGAGCTCGGCTTCCGGGCGCGGGTCGGGCTGGCCGACGGCCTCGCCGAGTTCGCGCACGCGCCGCTGCGGGACTGACGATGGCGACGGCGACCGCGGCGCGCACCACCCGCAGAGCCGACCTGGTTGCCGCGGGCGCCGCCGCGCTCCTGGTCGTCGCGGCGGCGGTGGTCGCCTATCTGGTGCCGAGCGTGACCGGGGTGCACGACGTGCGCCTCGCCGCGCCGCTGTTCGCGCGGTGGCTGCCGCACACCGGCCCCGGCACACCGGTCGCCCTGCTGGTCGCGGCCGGCGTGATCTGGCACGGCCCCGCGCTGGCCGCCCGGCTGAGCTGGCGCCGGCTGCTGGTCGCGGGCTACCTCGGCGCTCTGCTGTGGACGCTCGGGCTGGCCCTGGTCGACGGCCTGCACCGCGGCCTGACCGAGCGGCTCACGACGGTTCACGAGTACCTGCACGAGGTGCCCGGCGTGACCGACGTGCCGGCGATGCTGCGCGGGTTCACCGGCCGGATCGTCGACTTCCAGCCGGACTCGTGGACCACCCACGTCGCGGGTCACCCACCCGGCGCGCTGCTGGTGTTCGTCGGCCTCGACCGGATCGGCCTCGGGGGCGGCGCCTGGGCGGCGCTGCTCTGCGTCGCGGTCGGCGCGCTGACCGCCGTCGCGGTGCCGGTGACGATCCGGCACCTCGGCTCGGAGGAAGCGGCCCGGGCGGCCGTGCCGTTCCTGGTGCTCACGCCCGCGGCCGTGTGGCTGGGTGTCTCTGCGGACGCGTTGTTCGCGGGCGTCACCGCGGTCGGGCTGGCCCTGCTGGCCAGCCCTGTCGGCCGGGCGCGCTGGGTTTCCGCCGGGGTGCTGCTCGGGTTCGCGTGCTACCTGTCCTACGGGCTCGTGCTGGTCGCGCCGCTCGTGCTCGCGGTGCTGGTCGCCACCGGGCGGTTCGCGGCGCTGGGCTGGCTCGCGGCCGGCGCCGGGCTGGTCGTGGCGGCGTTCACCGCGGCCGGTTTCTGGTGGTGGGACGGCTATCAAGCCCTGGTCATCCGGTACGGGCAGGGCATCGCACAGGATCGGCCCTACGCCTACTGGGTGTGGGCGAACCTGGCGTGCGCGACGCTGTCCGCGGGGCCGGCGATGGTCGCGGTGTCCCGGCGGCTGCTGGTCCGGCGTCCACCGCCGTGGGCGCTGCTGCCGCTGGCGGCGCTGGTCGCCATGCTCGTCGCCGACCTGTCCGGCATGAGCAAGGCCGAGGTCGAGCGGATCTGGCTGCCGTTCCTCGTCTGGCTGCCGGCCGGCGCGGCCCTCCTGCCGTCCGCCACCCGGCGGCCGTGGCTCGTGGCACAGGCCCTCACGGCGCTGGCCGTCAACCACCTGCTGCTGACCGTCTGGTGAGCGCACGACACCGCCCGCGGCGCCTGGCCGCGGGCGGTGTCGAACCGGGTTAGGGGGTGTCTCGTGGA